>CAIUWK010000040.1 GCA_903902855.1 uncultured Geobacter sp.
ATCTCACGACGAAAACGTTCGATCTCGTCGGTTGCCATGTTACGGAAATTTTCATCCAGAGCATCGCCGGATTCCAGCTGTTCACTGTCGATAAGGAGGGTCCGCGGCCTGGAGATGGGGTTGCCATGTTCATCGAAGTTGCGGAACAGGGCCAGTCGACCATTTTCCAACGTGGATGAACCGTCTTCATTGACACGTTGAAAACCGGAGATGTAGTCATAGACCAGCTTGGAGGTGGAGGTGTTATTGCAGACAACGATGAAACAGGGGGGAACCGTGATACCGCTCTGCTCCCAGAGATGATAGGTCTTTTCGTAATGTCCATAGAGTGCTTCCAGGGCCGTCTGGAGTTCCACGGGAATGCTCAAGGGATCAAGAGCATTCCCCTTCCCCCGTCCCTTCTTGGGCATCCGTTTGCGGATATGTTCCCAGAGGTTGCGGAACTTGGGCATGTCGTTACCGGGGATGTTATCCGCTACCGGGACCCGCGGTAGCTTGACGATGCCGCACTCAATGGCATCCATAAGCGAGAAATCGTTCATGGTCCAGGGGAAGAGTGTTCCCTCCACATACCCCGACCCGCTCAGGAAAAACGGGGTGGCCGACAGATCTATGACCCGTGGGACTCCCAATTTTCGATTGACGATTTCCAGGCCGGAGATCCAGAGACGCGCCGCCTCGTTATTTTTCTCCGCCTCTTTTTTGTCTTCGCCGGTCAGCTCCTCATCTTCCACGTCATGATTCGGCTTTTCGCGGTAGCAGTGGTGCGCCTCGTCGTTGAGGACCATGATGTTCTTCAGCCCCATCAGCTCCGGCATGACTCTTTGCAGCATCTGCCCTTCGGTCTCCAACGTATTGAGTTCATCACCGCCACGTCCCTGAAGGAGCAGACGACCACCCTTGGAAAGTTCCAGCCTCTCACGCATTTTGAAGGCATGGTAGTTGGTGATAACAATCTTTGCTTTCTCAAGGTCTGCCAGCATATCACTGGGGACAAGCTCACGACTTTTATAATAACTATATGGATCGTTGGGTAAAAGAACCTGTAATCGATCACGAATAGTCAACCCCGGAGCCACGATCAAAAAACCTCGCGTAAACTTCTTGCTTTTGGGGTGGCGCACTGAGTTGATGGTCTGCCAGGCAATTAACATAGCCATGACTGTAGTCTTGCCGGCACCGGTGGCCAACTTCAGCGCCAAACGCATCAACTCAGGATTGGCATCGTGGTTGGCGTTCGCCAGATGTTCGATAAATTCCTTTCCTGCTTTTTCATCGGGTGCGACCTCCGTGAGCCAGATAGCTGTCTCAACAGCTTCGATCTGACAAAAGAACGGCCGGATGCCGTTGAACGGGTAATTTCTCCAATGCTGCAATAACCGTGCTGTTTCCGGAGTTACGTTCCACTTATTGTGGTCTTGAATACTGCGCCACTTGTCAACCTGAATACGAAGCGCATTAATGATCGAAGTGGGGTCGTAGCGCTGCTGCTGTGTTGACAGTCCCTTACCGTCATCGAAAAGGAGATCCTGTTGCTCCGCAGCTCCTCCCCTCCGTTTTCTGGGTTTGGGGATCGGTGTAATGAACTCGGCTCTGCGACGCCGTTCGACAATGTTCTGTGTCGGCTGGCCAGTGGCATCGAGTTCCCAGTGGCGGGGAGGATATTCATAGGGGGAGTAGAGGATCGGCTGCTCGAAAAATCGGTTATCCGACATAAATCAATACTCCTGATTGCTCTCTTGCCGTCTCATTTTTCACCATGACATCTATGCCTCTCCTGATCGCCTTGTCCACTGTCGGCCCTGTTCTCTGATAACCGAATAATCGTGCGATCTCGCGGACTAAATCCGCAACCGGCAGACTCACATGCTGCTCAAGCAGATGCAGAGCGGCATTGGCCACTTCCTGGGACGGCAGGGATTCGGGATCTCGTTTGGAATTTTCATCCTCCCCGGCGATACGGAATAAGGTATAACTCTGCGGATCTTGACCCGATACCCAGAGAAATGTCCCTCCATTTTCACGCACAACCCGGATATTCGCCTTCGCAGCCAAAACGTCGATCCGCTTTACCGTCCTGGTGGTAATTCGTCCAGCCCCCCAATGTTCGGCAACCCGGCGCGCGGCAAGATCGAGACTTATCGGCCCTTCCTCCCCGACGACCTCTTCTATGAGCAGACTAATGCTGCGGTCGGACTTAACATCATAAAAATCTTCCAGCGTCCCCCTGATCCCCTTTACCATAAACGGCTTATAAACCAACAACAGAGGCTCTTGTGCGACTATGCGTTGTGGTGAATCGCCCCGTTGCCCCTCCTCGCCGGACCCATTGCCGGATAATGAAGGCGCCGTAGTATTATTTCGCGACACAGGCTCGGCAGGCGGTTTTGGGACATTCCTCTTCTGACGAGCCGCTTCGATGGCAACCTCGATCCGGGCCAACTCCTCCAACGGTCGTTCCCACCAGTCAGTGGACCAGACCCGATGAATTGTCCAACCAAGGCCGACCAGAACGCCTTCACGCAATTTGTCCCGATCCCGTGCGGTCTTGGAGCGGTGATAGTTCGCCCCGTCACACTCTATCCCCAGAAGGTACCGGCCGGAACACTCCTCATCGACGATGCCGAGATCGATGCGATACCCGGAACAGCCGACCTGGGGATGCACGGTATATCCCTTGTCACGAAGAGCGTCACAGATTTGGACCTCAAGGGGAGATTCGCACTCTTCGCTACCATCAGTTGCACGACGTTCGGCAATAGCCACCGGACCTCGCTCGGCATAATCCAGGAAACATTTGAGATCGGCCACTCCCCGAGACCGGGTTTTGGAGAGGTCGATATGTTCGGCGCGAAGGGTGGAAAAGACGATGACTTCCCGACGAGCTCTGGTGATGGCCACGTTGAGCCGGCGTTCACCGCCGTCCCGGTTCATGGGGCCGAAGTTCATGGAGACCCTCCCCGTGGCATCGGGGCCGTAACAAATGGAGAAGAGTATGACGTCGCGTTCGTCCCCCTGAACGTTTTCCAGGTTTTTGATAAAGAGCGGTTCGGAGGCGCCGTCGGCAAAGTACTCTTCAATGGACGGGTTCTTTCGACGGGCTTCCTCCAGGAGATCATCGATCAGCTTCTGCTGGGCCTGACTGAAGGTGACGATACCGATGCTGAACTGCGCCCGTTGGGGATCCAGCAGTCGTTGTACGACTTCACTGACGATGGCAGTGGCTTCGGCCCGATTGGTCCGGCTCTTCCCTTTGTCGTATTCACCGGTGACACGGCGAAAAGAGACCCCCAGTTCCTGATGCGGCGAAGGAAACGTGAGTAGCCGGTTGCCGTAATAATGATAGTTACTGAAGGCGATCAAACTCTCATGGCGGCTCCGGTAGTGCCAATTGAGATGTCTCTCGGGAAGTTGGGCCGCGATGCAGTCATCGAGGATACTTTCCAGGTCGTCCATGATCGTATCATCCGGATCGGCATCGTCACCGCTATCGGCGCGAGCGAAGAAATTGCTGGGGGGCAACTGTTTCGGATCGCCGACTATGATCGCCTCCTTGCCGCGCGCAATGGCGCCCACGGCATCCCAGACAGGAATCTGCGAGGCCTCGTCAAAAACCACCAGATCAAAGGAGGTATGACTCGGGTCGAGATACTGGGCCACCGAAATCGGGCTCATGAGTAAACAGGGTTTCAACCGGGGGAGCAAATTGGGGATTTTCTGGATCAGGGCGCGCACGGGAAGATGAGCTCGCTGCCGTAACAACTGGTTACGCAGAAGTCCCATCTCCGAATTCGGGTTATTCGCCTGCCCCTTGGGAAGTTTCGCGGCAACGCGCGCCTGAATTTCCTTCATGGTGAGGCGGGTATATTTGTCGTCGATGATTTTAAATTGCCGGATTTTGTCCTCAAAATCGGTACTGAAGAAACCACAGAGTGCGGGTTCCATTCCGATAACGGCATCACACCACCACTGGTAATACGCTCGTTTAAAAGCTCCTTCAAGTTTCTCCGTCGCCAACCCGTGCGACTCATAGGCTTCAATCAACGGCTGCAGATTGAGGGCAAGAGCATCCCTTCGCGCCGACCGCCAGTAACACCACCCTCTGAGGCCAATCAGGTTCTGTTGCCAGAGGCGGCACCGTTCTTCAAGATCAGTGAGATAATCGGCGGTAGTAGAGCCGTTGCCTGCTGCCGGATTGAGCACCAATATCGACATCAGTCCGTTTTCCACCTTCGAGAACTGCCCAAAGGTCTCAAGATATACCTGAAGGCGCAGACCGATGGGGCCGTCGCCGCTGAGTTGTTCCCGACCTTCAGCGATGAGACCCGCCCATTTGCCCCGGAACCGGATGGCCTGCTCGAACTCCACGCCCGCCACGCGGGTCGCCACCTTGCGCAGGGTCTCCGTTCGCTGAATATAATCGTTTACTTCGTTCCAATCGGCTTCCCCCCCGTGCCAATAGACACCCAGGATTTCTTCGGCGCGGGCCGCCGTCTTGCCGATAAACTGCTCTTCATCACGTAAGTCATGAGCCAGTTGCAGATCGGAAAGAAGATCCGTATTTTGGGGAGTATGGTCAGGACGAGCTACGGTGGCGAGTATTCGGCGAACGTTGCGACTGCCGACCCAGCGGGGCAAGAGCCATCTACTCCGGGTGTCACTCCACTGCTGCATCAAACCATCCAGGTCCAGGGAAATAATTCCCGGAGTAAACCGCTGATAGAGTTTTATCCGGAGCAGATCGCGCTTTCGACCGTGAGCCGTAATTTCCTGAATGGTCGCCTTGAGCGGTTCCCAGTCAGCGGACGACAGGAGGGCCGGCGGTATGGAAGGGCAGTTGAGAAGTGACGCCGCAATAACAGACAGGTTATCCAGATTCTGACGGCTCCAGGATGCTGACGTTATCCCTACGAGTGCCGAGATTCCCGATGCCGCGGCAGCCAGAGCCGGAGCGACTTTCAGTAGTTCCTCAATTGCCCGCTCAACGGTATTGCGAAACTCAGGAGTCCAAGTTTCACAGGCGGCTGACGCCCAAACGTTGGTGGTCGGATGACCTATTTGAACGCCGGCAAGTTGTAACTGGCGGACCGTTTCCCGCAGGGTATTCAACTGCTGACGATCACACCGGACCGTCGAAGGCCACTGCAATTTCACCAGCGATATCTCCCGAACACCGATGAGTTGTGAAATACCATGGAAGACCGTCTCACCGCTTTCGCGAACCTCATGAAGGGACGAGACAAAGTCGTTCAACTCCTTGCGAACCGACGCGAGTTTCTGCGCCTCCTCCAGCCACTCCTCGGTGGAATGGGTAGTTTGTACGGTGAGCGCCTGCTCCAACTGGCTCAAGACACCTTTTTTATGGCTCTTGTTGGAATGAAGTTCCAGGCAGAACGGCCCCAGCCCGGATTCCGTCAAACGGCGATGAACGACCTCAAGAGCGGCCCTTTTTTCCGAGACGAACAGGACTGTTTTCCCGAGGGCAAGATTATGCGCGATGATATTGGTTATGGTTTGAGATTTTCCGGTTCCCGGCGGACCATGGAGCACGAAACTTTTACCGGCGGCCGACGCATGCACCGCCGCAAGCTGCGACGAATCGGAGCTGAGAGGGCAGAAAGTCTCTTCAGGGCCATGGGTCTCATCCAAACGGTCAGGGTCAGGGAAAGAACCGTCATCAGGATAGAGTTCCGAAGGGGTTTGAATGAGGTGCTTCACGACAGAATTTTTCAGCAGATCGGCGGCCCGTACTTCCAGATCGCGCCACATGAGAAACTTGGTAAAGGAAAAATGCCCGATGCAGGCTGATTCCCGCACCTCCCAACGATCAATGCCGACGACTGCTTCCCGAAATTTTCTCAGGATCTGCGGCACATCGATGCCGTGCTCGTCCATGGGAATCGGGTCCAGTCCCGGAATGGTCAGTTCAAAATCAGCTGCAAGATGAGCCAGCAGGGTGACATTGACCATCGGCTCATCATCACCCTGTTTGACACTGAAACCTTCCTGAACGGATCGCCTCTCGATCACCAAAGGTATCATGATGATCGGCGCCAGCCTCTGCTTGGGAGAACTGCTTGTTTCGTACCAGGCCAAAAAGCCCAGGGCAAGATAGAGGGTATTGGCGCCGTTCTCCTCAATACTTAATTTTGCTTCCCGATAAATCTCCAACAAGCGGCGATCGGTATCCGCTTCGGCCGCATCGGCATGGAGCCTCTTCGCAATCAATTCCTCTTTGAGCATCTCATCCAGAGATTCTCTTCCCGTCCGTATACGGTGAACTTCCGCGTTGCGGGCATTGGTCTCTCCCAACGCTTCCAGTCGGGGATAGATCTTGAATGACTTTCCCTGTGCCAGGGCGTCTTCCATCGCCCCTAGGTCAGGGCAGAGAAGAGGAATATTCTTTTTGGACTCCTTAAAATTCAACTGGCGATTGTTGAGAGTAAGGTCAAGCAGTTTTTTCTTCCAACGATCCAGACGGGTAGCAGGAGTTTCAAGGGCGACGTCAGAATTTTTCTCGGAGACAGGAGCACATAACGGCAAATGGAACAACGGACCGGTAGGAGCGCCGTTATCGATTTCAGAAACCACTGTAGGCTGGGCGGAAACCAATTCAGTGCGAAGCGGCAGAGGTCGAATGCACCCCTTCCTCGCCCGTTTGATATCGATGACACACCGGAATGCCGCCTCATTATCCAGGTGCTTCACCGCTTCTCCCACTGCCTGCTGGAATGAAACCTCCGGCTCACTCGTGAGGAGCGTGGTTTCAAAGAGTGCAATCTGGTCCAAACCTACCCGCTTACGGAGACGCAGCAGGTCATCGGTGGCGACGTCGGAGAAGGTCTCATCTTCCAGCCATACGCCGACAAAGGCGTGTCCGGTGGTGAGAACCACAAGGGGATGGAGTCCAGCCTGCTCCAGGCAAGATGCCGCCAATACGGTGAGATCGAGACAGGTTGCCAGACGACTTTCCAGTATCCTATCCGGGAGTCGAATCTTCTGCCCACTCTCTTCAAAACTTGCGGGCGGATTGATGTAACGGATAGTACGCTGCTGAAGCGCTTTATAGATGGCGGCCGCGGTAAGGAGTACGCGCTGAGGATCGCGGGACTGGTAACCGGATAGAGCGGAGTTTCCACTCCAGCTCCCGAGAATTCCTGCCGTATCGGAAAGGAGTGATTCGACTACGGGATGGTTAGGGGTAACGAACGCAGCAAGAATTTCCGGGATTGATCGCAAGCCGTTCCATTCATCGTACGCCAGGACATCGATCCTTTTTGTGGATGCAGTGAGGACAACGTCGTCCTTTGAAAGTTCCACAACGATGGAACCCGCAACCCGTTCAGTGAGGCATGCCAGAAAATCGTGAGACAGGGAGAGATCAACGACCCCCAAATTGAACGTCTCACCGGCGTTGATGGCAGTAATCCGGCTTTCCCACGGAAAGGCAAAAGCCGGGATAGTGATTACGCGCACCGTCAGATCACGCAGTGGTGCATCTGATCGGTTGAGAATCCGCAGGTTTTTCACCACCGGCACGTAATTTTGCTGCATCGCGTAGTTGACGGTTCGGTCATAGTCCAAAACTATGGAAATCGCCGTTTCGCCTCCGCCCGGGTTGGACTGCTGATCTGATTCTCCCTTTTCAATCTCTTCCGGCATACTGATCTCCATCAAATAGTCATTCCGCAACCAAGCCGGTTCCAGAAACAGCCACTCCCCCAAAACCCCTCATGACGTCACTTATTCCAATGAAATTAGATGCCGCCAAACCATACGCTCAAATATTTGGGGCGTAAACAAGAAAGCTGCCGAACATACCCCCCACCCATTACACGTATCATGCCAAACCGCGGACACAACCGCTAACTACCTGTTTTGACGACATCTTCACACAAAACCGGCGAGATTGGCACCGTCCGGAGAGATGCCGGAAGCCGCCAAAATGTTAATTTTATTAACATCAGGAAATTTCACGTTTAAAATAAGCAAGTTACACACAACCTCAAAATGGCGATAAAATTAACAACCAATCAATTATCCTGCCTTTTAAGCCAGTTGCAGATTCTGAAAAATGTTAATTTTATTAACATCCTCGAAATCCCCCTTACGACCACAACGTTACCGACGGGAAATTTCCCCTTAAAAACAGAACAAGCCGCTCCTGAATATCAGGGCGGCTTGTTCTACATACGACTGGAGCAGGTCAGTGTTTAAGCGCGGCGATGTTGTCGGCAATCTTCCAAAGGGCAAAAGCGAAATCAATCATCATGGCAACCACTGCTACCTTGAAAATAATATCGGTGATACACGTCTTTTTTTCCATGGTTGTGTCTCCTTGTGTTTTGTGATGTATTTCGTAATGTGCTTACACGGTGCTTACGTCAAAATAAAAAGGAGCCAGCATTTAAGCTAACTCCTTATTATTATTGGTGGGCGATGCTGGTTTCGAACCAGCGACCCCTGCCGTGTGAAGGCAGTGCTCTCCCGCTGAGCTAATCGCCCTTGAATTGTGTTGCTTTAAATAACAGATGCCGCTGTTGCTGTCAAGAAAGTTTCATTCCGTTCCCGGATAAAGCGGAAAAACGGCCACCCCCCTCCCCATCCCAGCCACCGGATCAGAAGAGAGTTTTCTCAGCATCTTCAGCAATTCACCTTGACACCGGAAAGCCCCCCTTGTTATAGTTCCCCCCGTTAATTCAAAGAGTTTCCTTGCACGGAGATCATGACCATGCCGCTGGAACAGGGACAAATTCAGGTATATACCGGTAACGGCAAAGGGAAGACTACGGCAGCGCTGGGACTGGCGCTGCGCGCCTGCGGCCGGGGTCTCCGGGTCTTGATGATTCAGTTCATGAAGGGGGGTGGGCCTTACGGCGAACATATCGCAGCCGAAAAGCTGGCGCCACTCCTCACCATCATCCCCAGTGGCAGACCCGGCTGGGTGAAACGCCCGATTCCAGATCCCGAGGATGTGGAACTGGCCCGGATAGCCTTTGCCAAGGCGACTCTGGCGGTGACCGGCGGGGAGTACGATCTGGTAATCCTGGATGAGATCAACGGCGCGATTTCCTTCAACCTGATCCCCCTAGATGACCTGCTCACCCTTATGAAACAGAAACCGGCAACAGTGGAACTGGTGCTCACCGGTCGTGATGCACATGAAGAGGTCATCTCCGCCGCCGATCTGGTGACCGAGATGCAAGAAATCAAGCATTACTACCGGGCTGGGGTGCCTTCCCGGGAGGGGATAGAGAAGTAACCAAACAGCGTGACGGTATCGTCTACCTATTTATTTAAAGGGAGCAGCCTATGTCAGAAAGAAAACTGCGCATATTAGTCGGCAAACCAGGCCTTGACGGCCATGACCGTGGGGCAAAAATCATCGCCCGAGCCTTTCGTGATGCCGGGTTCGAGGTCATCTACACCGGCCTTCACCAGACCCCTGACCAGATCGTCTCCGCCGCCATCCAGGAGGATGTGGACTGCATCGGCCTCTCCATTCTTTCCGGCGCCCATAATACCCTGCTCCCTAAGGTCTGCGACCTGCTCAAAGAGAAGAAAGCCGAGGAGATCGTCGTTTTTTGCGGCGGAGTCATCCCGGAGGACGACATCCCCGGCCTGAAGGCTGCCGGCATAAGAGAGGTCTTTACCCCCGGCGCCTCCACGGACCAGATCGTCGCCTGGGTCAAAAGCACCATAGCCCCGCTCTAACATGTCTCTTTACGAACGGATCCTGGCGGGCGATATTCGCGCCGCCGCGCGCCTCATGCGCAACATCGACGACAATCTCCCCAGCTCCCGCAGTGACCTGCAGGAACTCTTCCCCCATACCGGAGGGGCCTTTCTCATCGGCGTCACCGGCCCGCCGGGTGCCGGTAAATCCACCCTGGTGGACCAGATTACCGCAGCCTACCGGAAACGGGGGAAACGGGTGGGGGTGGTGGCCATTGACCCCACGAGCCCCTTTACCGGCGGGGCGATCCTGGGGGACCGGATCAGGATGAATCGTCATGCCGACGACGAAGGGGTCTTTATCCGGAGCCTCGCCACCCGCGGCCACATGGGGGGACTCTCCCGCTCCACGGCCGACGTGGCCAACGTCATGGACGCCATGGGGATGGATGTGGTGATCATCGAGACCGTGGGGGTCGGGCAGGATGAGGTGGATATCGTCCGCCTGGCCCACACCACCCTGGTGGTCATGGTGCCGGGGATGGGGGATGACATCCAGGCGATCAAGGCGGGAATTCTGGAGATCGGCGACCTCTTCGTGGTGAACAAGGCCGACCGGGACGGCGCCGACCGGACCGCCCGGGAACTCTCCATGATGCTGGAGATGAACAAATACGCCGAGGGAGCATGGCGACCGCCGGTACTCAAGACCGAAGCCCAGCGCAATGTGGGGGTGGACGAACTGGTGGAGAGCATGGAGAACCATCGCCAGTGGCTGGTGAACTCCGGAGAGATCAACCTCCTTCTCAAGGAAAAAAATGCAGCCCTCTTCCAGACCCTTCTGAAGGAACGGCTCTTTGCCGAAGTGTACGGCAGAATCGAGGAAGATGGCCGATTCGGAGAGATTCTGGATGGCATGCTCTCCCGACGGCAGGACCCTTATTCGGCCGTGGAGCAGATCCTGGCGGAACGACTCAAATCCTGATGAAAAAAATCTCCTAGCATGCACCTTATTCTGGCCAGGCTCATTGCCCTGACGCTCTTCAGCGCCATCGTCGTCAACTCCCCTCTGGTGGTTTCCGAACCGGGGGCAAATCCCAGGGATCCCGCACGGGAAGATCTGACCAGGGTGGAGTATCCCAGCCTGGTCCAGGGAGCCTGGACCCCACGCTTTATCCTCCCTCAGGAAACCCTCGAATCACTCTACGGCGACGATTGGGTCACCGTGGCCCGGTTCAACCGGGTCGACCGCCGCCACGTCTATCCCGGTATGACCATCAAGGAACCCCTGGACATGGCTGCGGCCCGGGAGTATACCCCCATGCCGGAGTTCTATGAACCGGCAAGTGGACATGAGAAATATATCCTCATCAATATCACCGAACAGTGGCTGGGTGCCTACGAATCCGGCAGGCTGAAATTCTCCATGCCGGCGGCCACTGGAAAAAAAGGAACCGAAACCCCCACCGGCATCTTCCGGGTAAGCGCCCGGCACCTGAACCACTCTTCATCCCTCTACCAGACCGATGCCGGTGACGAGCAGTATCCCATGGATAACGCCATCCGGTTCCATATCGACGAGAATGCGGTGGCCTACTGGATTCACGCCCGGGACCTCCCGGGGCGACCAGCCTCCCATGGCTGCGTGGGGCTCTTTGACGAGACGATGCAGAACCGGGTCTACGGCTTTCCCGACGAACCGGTTCTCCTGGACTCGGAAAAACTCTACGAGTGGGCCGTGGGGGAAGAGGAGTACGAAGACGACGTGGGTGAACAGGAAGAGCTGGAAGATGGACCCGTGGTGGAAATCATCGGCGCCAATCCCCCCTATCTACCGTTCCCCGTCAAGGCGCTTCCGGGCCAGGCCCGTCGACAAATGACGCCGGGCCGGAAACCATGAGTTCCGCTGCCGACCTGGTGACTTTTCACCTCTCACCCTTGACCTATTACCTGGTTCTCTCATGACGACTGCCCAGTTCCTCTCCATCTTCGGCATGGTTTTTCTCGCGGAACTGGGAGACAAGACCCAGCTCACTGCCATGACCCTGGCGACCCATTTCCCGTGGAAGAAAATCTTCCTGGGGATTGCCGCGGCCTTTGCCCTCCTCAACCTGGCTGCGGTCTTTGTGGGAAAGATCCTGTTCGTGTTTCTCTCCCCCTTCTGGATACAACTCCTCTCCGCGGGGCTGTTCCTCTTTTTCGGCATCAACTCCCTGCTGGAGAAGAGTTTCGACGAACATGAGGAGGAAGGGGAGGAAAAACGGTTTGCCCGAAAAGGGCCCGTCCTCACCGCATTTTTCATGATCCTGTTGGCGGAACTGGGTGACAAGACCCAACTGGTGACGGCAAGCCTGGCAGCCCAAAACCCTCCTTTGGTGGTATTCGTCGCATCAACCCTGGCGCTCTGGTCGGTCTCCCTCATGGGAATCTTCTTGGGGCGACAGCTCACCCGCTTCATCCCCCTCTTCTGGATACACCGGGCCGCCGGTCTCCTCTTCCTCGTCTTTGCCGCGCACAACGTCTGGCAGGCTTTTTCCGGATGATACTCTCCTTTACATGACCGACTCTTCCGTAGAAAAAATCTTTCTGTACCTGGTCGGGCTCTCCCTTCTCCTTCATTGTGCCGTCTTCGCCCTCTTTTACTATCTTCCTCAGGAAAAACCCCCTCAAAAAACGGAACCGTACATGGTGGATCTCCGGGAGATGCCGGAGGTTCCTCCCACCCCTACCCCGCGGGAGGAGGTCAAACGGCTCTCCAATGAGCGGCGTCGGGTGAAACAGGAAACGGCTCCCAAGGGAACTCGCGAGCTTGACCGACCCAAGCCTCCCTCAACCAGGGCTAAGCCGGCGCCGACTCCCCGACAGACGGCGGCAGTACCAGGGAGGCAGGATAACCGCCCTGCCAAGAGGACGCCGACCGGAACTCCCCAGGAACCGGGAGATCTGCCGGGGGCCGAGCAGCCGTCGGCCCAGGACTTTTTCAAAGCGGACCGGAAGAAATCTCAGCAGGCCAAACTCTTTCCCAGCGCCGGTTCCATGGCCCGCATGGAAGAGAGCTACCGGAAACGGTTCGAGGCGGACGTGGCCGAGGGAGACACCAATTTTCTCAACACGGACGACATCCAGTTCGGTTCATTCCTCCGCCGGTTCGAGACCGCCATCTACGGGGTCTGGCGCTACCCCACCGAGGCGGCCCGACTGGGGGTGGAGGGGGTGGTGCCGGTGCGGATCACCTTCAACAAGAAGGGAGAGGTGGAGCATGTGGAGCTGCTGGAATCATCCCACAGTCGCATCCTGGATGACGAGGTGCTCCGGACCCTGCACACCCTTGGTCCCATCGGCGGTTTCCCCCGCAACTACAGCAAGGATCAGTTCCATCTCATCGCCTTCTTCCAATACAACATCAGCCGCGGGGGGATGACCGGCAGGCTGAGATAGTAACGCAAGAAGGGGTGCCAAATGGCCCCCCTTCTTATTTTCGTGCGCAGTGAGTGCTCCCCCTAAAGCCGGCAAACCTTGGTCTGGAGAAAGGCGGTAAAATCGTCCCGGAACTCCTCCCGCTTCAACGCCAGATCCACTGTGGCCTTGAGAAAACCGAGCTTGTCGCCGCAGTCATGACGTATCCCCTCGAAATGACAGCCGTAGATGGTGCGGCTCTTGGAGAGTTCCAGAATGGCGTCGGTGAGCTGAATCTCCCCCCCCTTGCCCGGTTTCTGCTTTTCCAGGATCGGGAAGATGTCCGGAGTCAGAATATAGCGACCGATGATCGCCAGGTCGGAGGGAGCATCCTCCTGTTTCGGCTTCTCTACCAGATCCAGCACCTCATAGGTGCGGGTGGCGATGGTCTGGGCCTTCACGCAACCATAGGAGGAGATGGCTTCCATGGGAACCTGCTCCAGCGCCAGGACCGGCCCCCGCCAGTGGCGGTAGACATCCAGAAGCTGGGCCAGACAGGGTTTCTCGGAGTCAATGATGTCATCCCCCAGAAGCACGGCAAAAGGTTCGTTGTTGATGAATTCCCGGGCGCAGAGAATGGCGTGACCAAGCCCCAACGCCTGTTTCTGCCGGACATAGAAGATGTTCACCAGGTCCGCCAGAGAACGGACCGCATCCCGTTCGGAATGCTTCCCCTTCTCGTGAAGGAGCGCCTCCAACTCGAAAGCGATGTCGAAATGATCCTCGATGGCCCGCTTGCTCCGCCCCGTCACGAAGATGATCTGTTCGATACCGGCGTTCACCGCCTCCTCCACCACGTACTGGACCAGCGGTTTGTCGATGAGGTTAAGCATCTCCTTGGGAGAGGCCTTGGTTGCCGGGAGGAACCGGGTGCCGAGACCGGCAACAGGAAAAATAGCTTTTTTTATCTGCATGGGAAATCTCCTTTAAAAAAGTGAATAGTGCATAGTGAATGGTGAAACGACAAGAACAAAAACAGTTTTTTTCACTTTTCACTTTTCACTTTTCACTTTTCGCCTGCCTCTTCGCCGACTCAACGGTGTTGTAGAGGAGCATGGTGATGGTCATGGGGCCGACTCCGCCGGGGACCGGCGTGATGGCCGAGGCCCGCTCCGCCGCCGCGGCGAACTCCACATCCCCCACCAGCTTCTTCTCCCCCACCCGGTTCACCCCCACGTCGATGACCACCGCTCCCGGCTTGATCCATTCCCCCTTGATCATCTCAGCCTTCCCCACCGCGGCGATGACCACATCGGCCCGTCCCACATGAACCGCCAGATCCTTGGTCCGGGAGTGACAGAGGGTAACGGTGGCATGCTCCTGAAGACACATGAAAGCCACCGGCTTCCCCACGATGTTGGACCGCCCGACCACCACCACCTCTTTGCCGGCCAGACTGACCCCGCTCTCCTTCAGCATCACCATCACCCCATAGGGGGTGCAGGGCTGGAAGAGCGGCTTTCCCACCACCAGCCGTCCCACGTTGTAGGGATGAAACCCGTCCACATCCTTCAGCGGAGAGATCGCCTCCAGCACCTTGTCCGTATCGATGTGCCCCGGCAAAGGGAGTTGGACGAGTATCCCGTGAATGCGGGAATCGTTGTTGAGCCGATGGATGAGCGCCAGCAGTGCCGCCTCTGCGGTGTCCGCCGGGAGTTTGTGCTCATCGGAAAAAATCCCGGCCGCGGCGCAGGCCTTCTCCTTCATGCTGACATAGACCGCACTGGCAGGATCTTCTCCCACCAGCACCACAGCCAGTCCCGGCTGTATCCCCTGCGCCGTCAACGCCAGAGCATCGGCGGCTATCTCTATACGCAGTTTCGCGGCAATGGCCTTGCCGTCAATAATCGTCGCCATCTGTCAAACCTCCTGGGAAATATGCGTCGACTATAAGAGACAACTCCCCTGCTTGTAAAGAATCTTTCCGTAGTACGGACAAAAAAAATCCTCCACGAGGGAGGATTCAAGGTTAAACATGGCAATGATCAGGAAACGGCACTCCCGGCGGTTCAGGCCGCGGTGGCCGAAGGGCATCCGGCACATCCGCCGCCGCCGGCTCCGGCGCAGGGGGTTGCCGCAGCTTGTTTCTTGGCGCCGTATCCTTCATTATACCAGCCTCCCCCCTTCAGGGTAAAGGCAGCCTGTGAAATCATTTTTTCCACGGCGGAACCACAGGCCGGACAGGACGTTGCAGGTGGATCGGAAAATTTCTGACGAAGCTCGAATTGTTCGTCACAACTCGTACAGCGGTACTCGTACACAGGCATGGTTACTACACCTCCGGTCAATAGTGATCTGGTTTGAATATAAGGATCTTACCCATGGTTTGTCAAGCCCTTACCCGCGAACTCCGCTTCAAACCCCACGCACGGGGAGGAACTCCCGAAGCCAGGCATCGAAAATAAGGACTTTCTTCTCCCCGAAGCGCGACAATCCCAGGCGCACCTCGTCCACGGTCAGCTCCCGGTCCACACGCCCCGGCTTCTTGGTATAGAAGAGATCGGCAAAACAGATGATCCGCTCGGAAAGGGTAACCGGCGTCATCTCCCGGTGGGGTAAGGGGAGAGCCTGGCCGATGATATCCTCAATGGTCAACCCCACGCCGATATGCCGCTCGCAGACCAGCCCATGTTCCGGATACCCCTCCCGCTCCAGGATCTCCCGTCCCAATATCCCATGGCAGAGATAGGAGGCGCTCCCCCGGCAGCCAAGCCGGGGAGTACCGGTCCCCACGACTCCGATATCGTGAAGCAGGGCCGCCTCTTCGATAAACTTCAACCCGTTCCCGTCAAATCCCAGGGAAATGGCCACAGTAAGCGCCTTGCCGGCCACCAGGCGACTATGCTCATACACCAGGTCGAACCCTTTTTCGTTGCCGTCGAAATATTTTTTTAGGAGAATAAGAGGATTCAACGGTTTACCCCGCAGAGGAAGAACGATAGTATAAGAGAATATATCTGCAAAAGGGCGCCATGAAAACAGATTTCGACCCGTCAGAACTTGAATTCGAATTTTTCCGCGGTTCAGGACCGGGAGGACAGCATCGCAACACCACCGATTCGGGAGTGCGGGTCCGCCACCTCCCCACCGGTCTCGTGGCCCAGGCCACCGAAAGCAGATCGCAACTCCGTAACCGGGAGTCCGCGCTCACCCGTCTGGCCGAACTTCTGGAGCGGCGCAACCGGGTTCAGAAAAAGCGCCACGCCACCAATATCCCCCGTGGGGAGCGTGAACGGAGGATCGAGGCAAAGAAGCACCGCTCCGCCAGAAAAAGAGATCGCTCCCTCCCCGGCGATGAGTAGAGCTCCCTTCACCCCTGTTTTCCGGAGAGGAGCAAAATGTCCCTTGCGTGACCCGACGTTTATCTCTATTATTCACTGTTTATTACCTCTCAACAGAAGGGATTCCGGTACATGATCGCCGCCATCATCTTCATCTTCGGCCTGCTCATCGGCTCATTTCTCAATGTCTGCATCAGCCGTATGCCCCGCAACGAGTCACTGGTATTCCCGGCATCACACTGCCCCGCATGCGGCGCGGCCATCCCCCCCTGGCTCAACATCCCCGTGGTGAGTTACCTCCTCCTCAAGGGGCGCTGCCGTTCCTGCTCAGGTTCCATATCGGTGATCTACCCCCTAGTGGAACTGCTCACCGCTCTTCTCGCCCTCGCCCTCTACCTTCGGTTCGGCCTTACCCTTCATTTTTTCGTCCTGGCGTTTCTCTGCGCGGCCCTGGTCGTCGTCACCTTCATCGACCTGGAACACCAGATCATCCCCGACGAGATCTCAGTGACCGGAATCTTCATCGGTTTCGCCTACTCATTATTCTCCACGAACTATCTCTTCCCCGCCACAACCATCGGTCTGGCAGTGTCGGTCATCACCCTGCTGGTTCTTTTTGGGCATCAGCTCTTATCCGTAGTCGTGAACATCTTCACGAATAGATCAGCCGAACCTGGTGAAGAGTCCGAATTCAGATACGGGGAATATGTTAAGATCCTTGCGACAACAATCCCGGGGATAGCCTGTTGCATCTACTCCCTGCTCCATTTTCCCCGGCAGAGTTGGGCCGATTCTCTTTTGGGGATACTCCTGGGTACCGACGTCATCGTTATATCCACGCTCCTCTATTATCTCCTCAGAAGGACGGAAGGGATGGGGGGAGGCGATGTCAAACTCCTGGCCATGCTGGGGGCGTTTTTCGGCTGGCAGGCCATCCCGTTCATCATCTTCGTCAGCTCCCTGGCCGGGTCGGTCATCGGCGTGGCCATCATGTTCATCAAGAAACAGGACAGCAAGCTGGCCATCCCCTTCGGCCCCTTCCTGGTCATGGGGAGCCTGATTCATATTTTTTACGGAGCTCAGCTGGTTTCCTGGTATTTGAAGCTCTTCTCCCCCGGCGGAGCGCTGCCGTGAAGCGGTTGCGCCTCACTCTCTCCGCCACCATCCTCTCGGCCATCTCTCTGGTCCTCATCGCCACCTGGATTCTGCTGGGAGTCGTTGCCCTCAAGATCACCGAACGAAATCTCTATGACCGGAAGACCAACGAGGCCCGGCGCCTGGTCTCGCTCCTGACCCACCTCCTTCCGGAAGATATGGCCGCCGTCAGGAGCTCTCCGGTGGTGAGCGGCTTTCTGGCAACCCTCAGCCAGGATGACGAATTCCGGGAACTGGTCATCACCGACCCCCAGGGACGGATGCTTCTGGCAACGCCAGCCGCTGCGGGCCCGGACAAGCTGTTAGGGGAAGTCGCGAAAAAACGGCACCCACAGGTGACGATTTCCACAGAGCTTCGAAGTATTACCCGTTACGACCCTCTTATTTCCGGGGATGGCTCCTTGCGGGGAGTGGTGCGGCTCACCCTGACCCTTGACGAAGAGAACGACCTGCTCAGCCGGTTCCGGAAAATATTCCTGGCCTATTTCACCCTGGACTTTCTCCTGCTGCTGGGACTGGGATCGCTCCTCCTCTCCCGGTTGATCGTTAATCCTGTCCGGAGGCTGGTCAGCGCCACTCACTCCATAGACAGCGGCGACCTCTCCCATCGGGTTGCGGTTTCCGGCACCGTGGAAACCGCCGAACTGGCCCGGTCGTTCAACAGCATGGCCGAATCGCTCACCCGCCAGCGGAGTGAAATTGAAAACCAGGTTGTCTCGCTGGAAGCCGCCAACCGGGAGTTGCAGGAGGCTCGGGAAGAGAGCATCCGCACCGAAAAGTTGGCATCCATGGGACTGCTGGCCGCAGGGATGGCCCATGAAGTCGGTACGCCGCTCACCGCCATCCTGGGGTATGCCGGCATCCTGAGCCGGGAACTGCGGGACGACCCGGAGCGAGGAGCGTATCTGCAGCGGATCGAAGAGAACGCCCGGCGCATCGACCATATTATCCGGCACCTGCTGGATTACGCCCGCCCCCGCAGCGGGGCATGCGGCAGGGTTAACGCCGGTGAGATCATCCGGAGCGCCCGGGAACTCCTGGATGACCAGGGTCTCTTTAAAAAAATCCGGGTCAGCGTCCGGATTCCCGACGACCTCCCTGAGCTCTTCCTTGACGGCCACCAGCTCCAGCAGGTGCTCATCAACCTGATGATCAACGCGTGTGACGCCATGACGGCCGGAGGTGAGCTGCAACTCTCCGCGGCACAAGACGAAACCGACCCGGCTCACCCTTCCCTGGAGATTCAGGTGGGTGATACCGGTGAAGGGATTCCTCCGGAGAACATGAATAAACTCTTCGACCCATTCTTTACCACCAAGGAGCCGGGTAAGGGGACCGGGCTCGGACTGGCCATCTGCGCCCGGATCATCGATTCCTTTAACGGCAACATCACCGTGAAGAGCAGCGTGGGAAAAGGGAGCATCTTCACGCTCCGGCTCCCCGGCGCAGAGCAGTGACCGGCAGATGGAACTCGGAGCAAATCAGCGCATACTGGTCATCGATGACGAGGAGAGTCTCCGGCAGATGCTGGCGCTCCTGCTCAGCCGTGAAGGACTCCTCGTGGAGAGCGCGGCCAACGGCGAAGAAGGGCTCTCCCTGGCCGAGAAAAGAGAGTATGACTACATCCTCTGTGATATCATGATGCCGGTCATGGACGGCATCGGTTTCCTCAAGAAGGCCCACGAAGCCGGTGTGACCGCCCCCATCATCATGATGTCCGCCTACGGCACCATGGAATCCGCCATCCACTGCATGAAAGAAGGTGCCTACGACTACATCTCCAAACCGTTCCACCCCGATGAGATCCTCCTGACCCTGAAGAAGGCCGATGAGCGGGAGCGGCTCAAGAGCGAGAACCGACGGCTCAAGGAAGAACTGGCCGGCAGCTACTGTTTCCGAAATATCATCAGCGGTCACCCGCGAATGAAAGAGATTTTCGACCAGATCAGAAAAGTCTGCGACTACAAGACCACGGTGCTCATCCTCGGCGAATCAGGTACGGGAAAAGAGCTGGTCGCCAAGGCGATTCACTATAACAGTACCCGGCGCCATGGGCCGTTCATCCCCATCAACTGCGGCGCCATCCCCGAAAACCTGCTGGAGAGCGAACTGTTCGGTCACATGAGGGGAGCCTTCACCGACGCCACCATGGACAAGGCGGGACTGTTCGAACTGGCCGATAACGGCACCCTCTTCCTGGACGAGATCGGGGAGATGTCGTTCCCCTTGCAGGTAAAACTCCTCCGGGTACTCCAGGAAGGAGAGATCCGCCGGGTGGGAGCGGTGACCCCAAAGAAGATCGATGTGCGCGTCATCTCCGCCACCTCCAAGACCCTTTCCCGGGAGGTGACAGACGGCCGGTTTCGGGGGGACCTCTTCTACCGTCTCAACGTCTTCACCATCCAACTCCCCCCGCTCCGGGAGAGGATGGAGGATCTGCCGCTGCTCGTCGGACACTTCCTGACGAAGAACGCCGCCAAGCTGGGTATTCCTCCTCCCCGGATGACTCCCCAGGCGATGAAGTGTCTCATGGCCTACTCCTGGCCGGGGAATATCAGGGAGCTGGAGAACTGCATCGAGCGGAGCCTGGTCCTAGCTGAAGAGGGGATTACCCTGGAGACGCTCCCCGACACGGTCCGGGAACGCCATGATGCTACCGGAAGCGTCGTACTCCCTGCGGATTCCCTGTCGCTTAAGGTCGCGGTAGAGGAGATGGAACGGCGCCTGATCAGGAAGGCCCTGGACCGGACCCACGGGAACCGGACCCATGCCGCCCGGATCCTGGAGATAAGCCACCGTTCACTCCTTTACAAACTGAAGGAATATTCGATAGATCGTAACTTCTCAGGTTGACAGGCTGAAGGCTGAAGGTAATCAGGAAAAGCTCTTCAAAATCAATAAAGGTGATATATACGAGACGGGTTTAACCTTCAGCCTTCAGCCTTAATACCTGAGTACCATAGATCAATAAAGTGAGGTTATCGTGAAGGTCACATTCTTTCGCCGCTGCTGGGTCACCTTCTCATCCCATGTCATCGGCTGTTACGCCTCGCTGCTCAACCGCTTCCGGATCCTGGGAGCCGACCAGATCCCCCGAAAAGGGGGGGTGCTCATCGCCTCCAACCATATCTCCGCCTATGACACCATCTTCCTCCCCTGGGCGGTGAACCGGACCAACCGTCTCCAGATGCTCTGGGCCCCGGCCAAGGAGGAACTCTTCTCGGGTTTCCCCGGCTGGCTCTACCGCTCCTGGGGAGCATTTCCGGTGAGGCGGGGGCGCGACGTCCGGGCCGGAAAAATCATCAACGAACTCCTCTCCGACCAGAAGGTGATGCTCTTTCCCGAGGGGACTCGCCACAAAAACGGCGTGCTGGGACAGGGGAATCGCGGGGTGGGGAAGATCATCTACGACACCCGCCCCACGGTCATCCCCACCGCGCTCATCGGACTCAATCGGTGGGAATTCCCCGACATCGGCCGTGAGGCGCGGGTTGTCTTCGGTTCTCCCCTGGAGTTCTCCGACCTCTTCGTCCTGGATAACTGCAAGGAGACCCACCAGAAGATCGTTGACCGGGTCATGGATGCCATCGCCGGAATCCTCAAGAAAGAAGGTGCCTATGTCAACCCCAGTTGAGATCTTCTGCGACGGCGCCTGCAGCGGTAACCCCGGTGTGGGGGGGTACGGCGCCATCCTGCGCCACGGCAACCTGGAAAAAGAGCTCTCCGGCGCTCACGGGGAAACCACCAACAACCGGATGGAGATGACCGCCGCCATCGAGGCGCTGGCAGCCCTGAAACGCCCCTGCACGGTCACCATCACCACCGACTCCCAGTACCTGGTAAAAGGGATGACCGAGTGGCTCTCCGGGTGGGTCAAGCGGGGGTGGATCAACAGCAAAAAAGAGCCGGTCCTGAATCGCGACCTCTGGGAGCGGCTCAGGGAATCGGCTAAAATCCACCAGGTCACCTGGCTCTGGGTCAGGGGGCATGACGGTCACGCGGAAAACGAACGGTGCGACGAACTGGCCCGTGCCGCCATCACCGCCTGGCGGCAGGACCAAAAAATCTAGGTTCTAGGTCACCATTCACCATTCACCATTCACGGTTCACGGTTTACAACAATGACCGACTATTTCATTACTGATGTTACCGAGCAGGATGTGCGCCGCGAACGCGACAAGGGGCGGGATCTGCGCCGCACCCGATGGTGGCAGAACCGTCTTGCCCGGGGAATCTGTCACTACTGCGGCGAGACGTTTCCTCCCGACGAGCTGACCATGGACCATCTCGTGCCGGTGGCTCGAGGGGGAAAAAGCACCCCCGGCAATGTGGTCCCGGCCTGCCGCGGCTGCAACAGCCGGAAGAAATACCTCCTCCCCATGGAGTGGGATGAGTATCTGGAAAAGATGAAAGCGACTGAAGACTGAGAAATGAAGGCTGAAGGCTGAAGGTGAAAGGTGAAAAGTTCCATATGGCATTCAAGACGATCATCTACGATTGCGACGGCGTGATGTTCGACTCTCTGGAGGCGAATACCGCCTTCTATGAGCGAATCATGACGCCACTGGGAGAGACCCTGGACCGACAGGACGAGACGCTTATGCGGGTACTGCATACCCATGCAAACCGGGATGTCCTCTCCTTTATCTTCGCCCATGAGCCCCAAAGAAGCCGGGCGCTGGAGCAGGCGGCCGCCATTAACTATCGGGAACTGATCCCGCTCATGCGGATGGAACAGGGGTTCAGGGAAACGCTGGAGGAGCTTCACCTGAGATTTGACCTGGCCGTCTGCACCAACCGCGCCTCCTCCATGGAGGATCTCCTCACGGAGTTTGACCTGGGGCGGTTCTTTGGCTGCGTGATGACGGCCGCCCTGGTGAAAAACCCCAAGCCCCACCCGGAACCGCTCCAACGGATTCTGCACCATTACCGGATCGCCCCCCATGAGGCGCTCTTCGTGGGTGATTCCCACCTGGATAGCCAAGCAGCGGCCGCGGCCGGCATCCCTTTTGTCGCCTATAAGGCTGATCTGCCGGGGTTCGCCCGGATCGACCACCATGGCGAGATCCTTAACCTCCTGGAGCGCCGGTGATGGAAAGAGAACGGATGCGACAGAGTAGCGGTGCTATCATCCTGCTGGTGGCAGAGGAACAAGCGGTTGCCCTGGATGTTGAGCTTCAGCTGCAACTCTTCGGTTGCCACGCCCACTGGGTCACCACCGGCGAAGAAGCCATAGAGCTGATGAAAAAGCTTCATCCGCACCTGCTGCTCGTGGATATCGACCCGGCCGGAGCCATGTACGGACCCCGGGCAGGCGCCATCATCAGGGAACGCCATGGTATTCCGGTCCTCTTTTTAACCACTGCCGCGGAACTGGTAACGGGAGAAACGGGGATAGAGAGCGATCCCTGCAGCTACGTCCTGAAACCGTGCCGATCACGGGAACTGGAACTCGCCATCGAGATGGCGCTCTACCGATCCCGGATGAACCTGCTTCTGGACGAGGCACTTCATCAGGCCGAACTGAAACGGGCCACCCTGGAGGCTATCGTCGCCGGCATCGGTGTGGGGCTCTGCGTACTGGACACCGAATTCCGCATTTTTTACCAGAATCCGCTGCATCGAGTGATAACCAACGGTGACAAGGTGGGAACCTACTGCTTCGCATCCATCCGGAACCGGGACCAGCCCTGCGAGGAGTGCCCCATGAAACGGTGCTTTGAGACGGGACGGGTGGATACGACGGAACGGGAGTACCACAATGGTGAACTGCTGCAGTTTCTGGAGATAACCACATCCCCCATCACCAACTCCCGTGGGGTCATAATTGCCGGAGTGGAGCTGGTGAAGGAGATTACGACACGCAAGGAGAGCGAATTAGCCCTGCAGGAAAGCGAGGAGCGACACCGGGAACTGGCCAACTACGATACTCTCACCGGCCTCCCCAACCGACGATTCTTCGACGACCGGCTCCACCAGGCCCTGGCGCAGGCCCGCCGCTTTGATCGACAGGTTGCCATTCTCTTCATCGACCTGGACCACTTCAAACCGATCAACGACCGGTTGGGACATGCGGCGGGTGACGACCTGCTCAAGAAGGTCGCACTCCGGCTGCGCGACTGCTGCCCGCGTGAAAGCGAGACCGTGGCCCGGATCGGTGGCGACGAATTCATCATCCTCCTGCCGGAGCTGCGAGAACAGTCAGAGGCCACCTCCATGGCCGCCAGGCTCATCCGGCGCTTCAGCGAGAAATTTTCCATCGAATCGGAGGAGCTGACCATCAACCTGAGCATCGGGATCAGTCTCTACCCCCAGGACGGCACTGACGCCAAGATCCTCCTGAAACACGCCGATACCGCTCTCTACCGTGCCAAGAGAGAAGGACGCAACACCTGGCGCCGGGACTCTCAAATCAGCTGAAGCGGAGCTCCTCCCCCTACCCCTCTTCCCCCTCCGTGGGAGGGCGTTTCAACAGCTCCATCCGCTCCCTGATGAATTTTTCGTAACCATGCTTCGTTGGCTTGTAGAACTGTTTTCCGGTCAGCGCCTCCGGGAGGTAGTCCTGGGGGACATACCCGCCGGTGAAGCTATGGGCATACTTGTACCCCTTGCCATACCCCAGCTCCTTCATGAGCTTGGTCGGGGCATTGCGGATATGCAGCGGCACCGGGAGCTGGCCGCTCTGCCGAACCTCCGCCAATGCCCCATCGATCCCCGCATAGGAGGCATTGGACTTGGGGGCCGTAGCCAGATAGGTGACCGCCTGGGCCAGGATGATCCGTCCCTCGGGCATTCCCACCAGTTGAAACCCCTGTAGCGCCGCCACAGCCATCTGAAGCCCCCGGGGGTCGGCGTTACCGATATCTTCGCTGGCCATGATTACCATCCGCCGGAGGATAAAGATGGGATCCTCACCCGCCTCCAGCATCCGGGCCAGCCAGTAGAGCGCCCCGTCCGGGTCGCTTCCCCTCAGCGATTTGATGAAGGCGGAGACGACATTGTAGTGCTCTTCCCCCCCCTTGTCGTACAGCAACGGTTTTTTCTGCAGCGCCTCCCGGGCCGTGACCAGGTCGATGGTCTGTTGTCCGGAGAGGTGAGCCGCAGTTTCCAGGGTATTCAGCGCCACCCGGGCATCGCCACCGGCCTGTTCGGCCATGTAGGAGAGGGCCTCGGGGGCAATGGAGAGCTCCCGCCTCCCCAGTCCTCGGTGCGGATCGGTCAGCGCCCGCATGAGGATCTCCTGCAGCTCGTCCCGAGCCAGGGGGAAAAGAGTCAGTACCGTACAGCGGGAGAGGAGCGGCGCGATGACTTCGAAGGAGGGATTTTCAGTGGTGGCCCCCACGATGGTGAGGAGGCCGCTCTCCACATAGGGGAGAAAGGCGTCCTGCTGGGACTTGCTGAAGCGATGGATCTCGTCCACAAAAAGGAGCGTCCGCGCCTTCCGGTATTTCCACTCCTCTTCCGCCTCCCGGACGATCTCCCGGATTTCTTTCACCCCCGAGAGGATGGCGGAGAAAAAGACAAAGCGGGCGCGGGTGGCGCCGGCGATGACCTTTCCCAGGGTCGTCTTACCGGAACCGGGAGGGCCCCAGAGGATGAGAGAACCCAGGGAATCGGTCTCGATGAGGCGGCGCAGAAGCTTCCCCTCCCCCAGGATATGCCGCTGCCCCACAAACTCCTCCAGCGAGGTGGGGCGCATCCGGTCGGCCAGGGGAGCCTTCCCCTTGGTCGGCTCCCCCGCGCCACCGGTATCGAACAGGTCTTTCATGGGCAAACCTCGGTGATTTCGTTACCAACGGGAGAAATCTTGTCATCCTAAGCCGGAACCAGACAGGACGCTGATACACGCTGATGAACGCGGATCTGGACAAAATCAACTCACACGAAGGCACAAGGGCACAAAGAAAACCAAACAGATAAAACAGAAAGATTTCAGGATAACCAAAGCAACTGTTTAAGCCTTATACCTTCTTTGTGCCTTCGTGTCTTTGTGAGAGATCGGAGTAAAAAAACGAACAGGAATCTGACGCCACAAAGTCGTGAAGCTCGATTCCTGTCCATCCTGTTCATCCCTGTAACTTATGACTTACCTGCTCTCAGTTCTCCCCGCCCACCAGATGACCGGTAAGGTCGGGGAGTTCCTGCCCCTTCTTGTGATACCCCTGGAATTCGTTCACCCGCACCGGCTTGGCGTTCCAGATATGGGCGGCATATTCGGCGATGCTCCGATCGCTGGAGAATTTCCCCATCCGGGCGGTGTTGAGAATCGCCATCCGGATCCAGGCATCCTGATCCCGGTAGAGTTCCGCCACCTTCTCCTGACAGGTCACGTAGGAGGTATAGTCGGCACAGAGGAGATACTGGTCGTTATTCAACAACGAGTTGACGATGGGGACGAAAAGATCCCGCTGCAGAGGGGAGAAGGCGCCGCTGCTGATCATATCGAGAACCTGCTTCAGTTCCGGATCGCGCTCGTAGTATTCACGGGGGCGATACCCCTGCTTTTTGAGCTCGTTGACCTCGTCGGTGACGAGACCGAAGATGAAGATGTTCTCCTCCCCCACCTCTTCCCGCATCTCCACGTTGGCCCCATCCAGAGTCCCGATGGTGAGCGCCCCGTTGAGGGCGAATTTCATGTTGCCGGTGCCCGATGCCTCGGTCCCCGCCGTGGAGATCTGCTCGGAGAGGTCCGAAGCAGGGAAGATCTTCTCCGCCAGGGAGACGCTGTAGTTGGCCAAAAAGACCACCTTGAGCCGCCCCGCCACATCGGGGTCATTGTTCACCACCTCCCCCACCGCGTTGATGAGCCGGATAATCAGCTTGGCCATCTGGTAGGCCGGGGCCGCCTTGCCGCCGAAGATCACGGTACGGGGGGTCACCACGGCCTTGGGGTCGGCCTTGATCCGGTTGTAGAGGGTGATGACATGCAGGACATTGAGCAGCTGCCGCTTGTATTCGTGGAGCCGCTTTACCTGACAGTCGAAGAGGGAGTCGGGATCTACCTCGATCCCGTTATGCTCCTTGATGTAGGCCGCCAGACAGAGTTTGTTGTCCCGCTTCACCTGCCGCCACCGGGCAGTGAAGGCGGGATCGTCCAGCCGCGTCTCCAGCCCGCGCAGCAGGTCCAGCTCGGTTACCCACTCCGGCCCCACACTCTCGGTGACCAGCGCCGCCAGGGTCGGGTTGCACGCCATGAGCCAGCGCCGGGGGGTGATGCCGTTGGTCTTGTTGTTGAACCGCTCCGGGAACATCTCGTAAAACTCCCGGAAGACATCTTTCTTGATGATCTCCGAATGGAGCGCCGAAACCCCGTTCACCGAATGGCTCCCCACGATGGCCAGATGGGCCATGCAGACCTTCTTCTCCCCATGCTCCTCGATGATGGACATCCTCGCCAGCCGCCCCAGATCGCCGGGGAAGCGGAGCCGCACCTCGGCGAGAAACTTCTCGTTGATGTCGAAGATGATCTGGAGATGCCGCGGCAGGAGATTCCCCACCATCCAGACCGGCCACCGCTCCAGCGCCTCGGGGAGGACCGTGTGGTTGGTGTAGGCAAAGGTCTTGACGGTAATCTCCCAGGCGGTATCCCAGTCAAGATGTTCCAGATCCAGGAGGACTCGCATCATCTCGGGAATGGCCAGAGCCGGGTGGGTATCGTTCAGCTGGATGGCCGCCTGTTCCGGAAGCTGACGCCAGTCGCCACAATGCTTGCGGAACCGGTCCAAAATATCCGCCAGAGTGGCGGCAGAGAGGAAATACTCCTGTTTCAGCCGGAGCTCCTTCCCTTCCCGCACATCATCCGCCGGGTAGAGAACCTTGGAGATATTCTCCGTGGCGGCCTTTTCCTCCACTGCCCGGATGTAATCCCCCCGGTTGAAGAACTGGAGGTCGAACTCACGGGACGCCTTGGCGCTCCAGAGGCGCAGGGTATTCACCGTGCTGGTGCCGTAGCCGGGGACCGGAGTATCGTAGGCAAGGGCCACCACCTCCTCCGTATCCACCCAGTCGTGACGGATGACGCCGGTGGCGTCCAGAGCCGTCACCACCCGGCCGAAGAAGCGGATGGGGTGGCAGTGCCGCTGCCGGTCGAACTCCCACGGATTCCGGTAGCGGAGCCAGTTGTCCGGAACCTCCACCTGAGCGCCGTCCACGATCTTCTGGGCAAAGATCCCGTATTCGTAGCGAATGCCGTAGCCATAGGCGGGAAGAGCCAGGGTCGCCAGAGAATCCAGGAAGCAGGCGGCCAACCGACCGAGCCCCCCGTTCCCCAGACCGGCGTCATGCTCTTCTTCCACCAGTGCGTTAAAATCATACCCCAACGACTCCACCGCCTCACGGAACTGGTGGTAGAGCCCCAGATTGATGAGTGAATTCACCATAGTCCGCCCCATGAGGAACTCCATGGAGAGGTAGTAGACCCGCTTGGGATTCTCGCTGTGATAGGTCTGCTGGGTATCCAGCCAGCGCTCCACCATCCGGTCCCGCACCGCATAGGCCAGGGAGTTATAGAAGTCAAAATTGGAGGCCGAGTACTTGTCTTTACCCAGAGAGTACTCCAGGTGCTCCAGAAATTTCTTAATGATATTCATGAAATCGTCAAGTTCAGCGGCTTCGTTAATCATGTCCACAGGTTCAGTACTCATGCTCTCCTCGGGGCGCGGCAGGCCGGTTCCGGCTGCAAATCCATTGGACATGCCGGCGCGGGTATGATAATAAACGGGGACTTTATATAGCACAAATCGGGGATAAACGATGAAAAAAATTGCGCTCTTCGCTAAAGTTCACGATCCCCGCTGCCAAGTAGTGGCAGGTGAGCTGATCCCGTGGCTGGTGGCCCGGGGGTGCGAACCTCTGGTGGAGGCGCACCTGGCCCGGCATCTGGCGTGGCCCAGCGGTATGGCCGACGAGGATATTCCCGGGGAGGCCGACCTGGTGGTGGTGCTGGGTGGGGACGGAACCCTCATCTCAGTGGCCCGACTGGTGGGGGACCGCCGGGTCCCCATCCTGGGGATCAACCTGGGGAGCCTGGGCTTTCTTACCGAGATCACCGTGGACGAACTCTATCCCGCCCTGGAGGCCTGCCTGGCGGGAGAATATCATACATCCGAGAGGATGATGCTCCACGTCACCATCGAGCGGGGAGGAGAGATCATCGCCGAACACCGGGTGCTCAACGACGCGGTCATCAACAAAGGGGCTCTGGCCAGGATCATCGATCTGGAAGCCACGGTGAATGGTCACTACCTGACCACCTTCAAGGCCGACGGCCTCATCATCTCCAGCCCCACCGGCTCCACGGGGTACTGCCTCTCTGCCAACGGCCCCATCGTCCACCCTTCACTGGATTGTATCGTCATCACCCCCATCTGTCCCCACACCCTGACCAACCGCTCCATCGTGGTGGACCGCAACGCCGAGGTCACCCTCATCCTCAAATCCCAGCATGAAGATGTTTATCTCACCCTGGACGGCCAGGTAGGAGTGGAGATGAAGATGGGGGATATGGTCCGGATCATGAAGGCGGTGAGCAAGACCCGGCTGGTCACCTCGGTCAACCGCGATTTTTTCGAAGTCCTGAGAACCAAACTGAAGTGGGGAGAACGGTAATTCCGGGACAAGGGATTGGGGACCGGTAAAATCAAAAAACAGATTTTCCTTCTCCCCGGTTCCCGGTTCCCGGTCCTGGAATTTATGCTCATCGATCTTGCCATCAAAAACATCGCCATCATCGACACCCTTCAGGTGACTTTCCAGCCGGGGCTGAACATCCTTACCGGGGAGACCGGGGCGGGGAAGTCCATCATCATCGACGCGGTGAACCTGATTCTGGGGGGGAGAGCCTCCACGGAGCTGATCCGGAGCGGTACGGACGAGGCCCAGGTGGAGGCGCTCTTCAGCCTCGCCGGGGCCCCCCACATCGCCGCAGAGCTGGCCGAAGCAGGGATTGAGGCGGACGAAGAGCTGATCGTCAGGCGGACGGTAAGCCGCGCCGGCAGAAACCGGGTCTACCTCAACGGCTCTTTGGCCACCACGGCCCAGTTGGCCACGATTGCTCCCCGACTCATTAATATCTACGGTCAGCACGAATCCCAGACTCTGCTCCGCCTGGCCAACCATCAGGAACTGCTGGACGGTTTCGGTCGACTGACCCCCCTGGCCACGACCTATACCGGACTCCATACGGAATACCGGAGGCTCGTCTCCGAACTCCGCACCCGGGAGAAGGATGGCCGGGAGGCGGCCCGCCGGCTGGACCTCCTTACCTTTCAGTGCCAGGAGATCGCCACGGTTGCCCCCCTGGCCGACGAAGAGGAGGAACTGGAGCAGGAGCGGGAGCTTCTGGCCCATGCCGAACGGCTCCTCCAGGGGACCACCGACGCCTTTGCTCGTCTCTACGGTGATGACGGGGCCCTCCTCTCCCGCCTGGGGGAAATCCGGAGAAACCTGGCCGACTGCGCCGGGATAGACCCCCGACTGGCTCCCCTGGATGCCTCACTGGCAGAGGCGGCGCTGCAACTGGAGGATGCCGCCCTGGCGCTTCGTGACTACGCCGCCAAGGTGGAAGCCGACCCTTGTCGTCTCCAGGCGGTGGACGACCGGCTCAATCTTTTGAGGGCACTGAAACGGAAGTATGCCCCCACCATCCGGGAGATCCTGATCATGAAGGAGGAGATGGAACGGGAGCGGGAGGCGCTCCTCCAACGTGGAGAAGTGCAGGAGGGTCTGGAGCTACGGCGTGACGAGATGATGGGTGAGCTGCTGCGACAAGGTAAAGAGCTTTCGGTCCGCCGCCGGGAAGCAGCGAAGAGACTGACCAAGGAGATGAGCGCTCAGCTCCAGGATCTGGCCATGCAAAACGCCCTCTTTATCCCCGCGTTTACCCCCCTTGACGAACCGGACCCCAGCGGGATGGACCGGGTGGAGTTTCTCTTCGCCCCCAACCCCGGAGAGCCTCCCCGCCCACTGGCCCGCATCGCCTCAGGGGGGGAACTCTCCCGCCTCATGCTGGCGCTGAAACAGATCCACCCGGAGAGCGACGTCCCCACCCTCATCTTCGACGAAGTGGATACCGGCATCGGCGGCGCCGTTTCGGCCCTGGTGGGGGAGAAACTGCACCGGGTGGCCGAGAGCCAGCAGGTCCTCTGCATCACCCATCTCCCCCAGGTGGCGGCCTATGCCGACCACCACTTCCAGGTCCGGAAACTGATTCAGGCAGGGAGAACCACCACCACGGTCACCCCGCTGGATGACGCCGCACGGATCGAGGAACTCGCCCGGATGTTGGGGGGAATCACCATCACCGAGACCACCCGACAGCACGCCCGGGAGATGCTGCAATCAGTAAACGGGGACCGGTAAAACCGGGGACTGGTAAAAGCGGGTACCGGTTCCTAACCCCCAGTCCCCAGTCCCTGGGTTTCTCCGGTCCCCAGTCCCTACGAGGTAACGAGTTATGATCCGCAAGGCCCGTATTGCCGACGTCAAACCTATCCAGAAACTCCTCACCCACTTCGCCTCCCAGGGTGACATGCTCTCCCGTTCCCTGTCGGAACTGTATGAGGCGCTCCGAGATTTCTATGTTTTCGAAGAAGATGGCGCCCTCCTGGGGGTCTCGGCTCTCCATATCGTCTGGGACGACCTGGCCGAGGTCCGCTCCGTGGCGGTCACCGAGGATGCGGGGCGCAAGGGGATCGGGAGCCAAGTCGTGCAGGCTTGCATCGACGAGGCGAGGGAACTGGGGTTGAAACGAATCTTCTGTCTCACCTACAAACCCGATTTCTTTGCCAAGTTCGGCTTCCGGCTCGTGGACAAGTCGGAACTCCCCCACAAGGTCTGGGGGGATTGCGTCAAGTGCGTCAAGTTCCCCGACTGCGACGAAAATGCCATGATCCTCGACCTTTAGTCCAAGACCGCCCTCACCGGCAGCGAACCGTAAAAGTCCACCAGCAGGGCGGTACAGTCATCCTCCGGCGGATTGGGGATGCCGAACCGTTCCAGGGATTCAAAAAGAGTATCCAGAAAGATGAGGTGATCGGAGTCGTCGGTCAAGAGCTCCTGTTTCATCCGAGCCATGCCGAAGAACTCTCCCTCCGGGTTTGCCGCCTCGATGATGCCGTCGGTGTAGAGGAGCAGACGGTCTCCTTTTTGGAATTGAAAGCTCTTCACCTCGATCTCCAGGAGGTCAAAGAACCCAACAGGAGGAGATGTGGGAGAGAGTTCAATGAGCTCATCCCCGCGGCGCACCAGGGCCGGCGGGTGACCGGCGTTGACGTAGGTGATCAGGAGAGTCTCCGGGTTAATGATGCCGAAGAAGAGGGTGGAAGAGAAGTATTGATCAAACGTCTGAGAGCGCCGGCTGAAGTGCAGGAGAAAAGAGTTGACCTCATGCACCACCCGATACGGATCGCAGTTTCCCATGGCGGCGTGGTGAATGAAGCCGTAGATCAGTGACATGACCACCGAGGCATGGAGACCATGACCGGTAACATCCCCCACAAAGAGCACCTGACGTCCGTCCGGCATGTCGATAAAATCGTAATAATCCCCCCCCAACATACCGTCGATACGGTTTTTCACCGCGATGCAGCTCCAGGTACAGGCCGGTGAACTCCGGGGAAAGAGGAGCAACTGGACCTGACGGGCCAGCTCCAGCTCCGCGCCATCCACGGTGACCATGGCTGGAAGATCGTGCTCGGCATCACTCATACGTCACCTCTCTCACACATTTGATTCACCCGACAGGATCATCCCACCGGTGACACGGTACATTGATCAGCGCACTCCCCGCAGATCCCCGGGCATGGCTCGATATGGACCAGCGTATGACTGTGAGCCAACCGCTCCCCGATACGGTCTGCAATCTCATGGCTCAGCCGGTGCCCCGCCTCCACCGTGGTTCCGCCGGGGACCACCAGATGCATGTCGATATGCCGGATATGCCCTGATTTACGGGTCCGCACCTTGTGGTACTCTTGATAGCGCCCCTGATACTCCGCCATGACCTCATGAATGATCTGAGCTTCCTCTTCGGGGAGACTGACGTCCAGGATATGGAAAAAGGCGCTTTTGGTGAGATCCCAGGCAGCCTTGAGGATGAAGAGCGCCACCACCATGGCCACCAGAGGATCGAGCATGGTGATGCCGGTGAGTTTAATGGCCACAAGCCCCACCATGACCCCCGCCGAAGTATAGACATCGGTGCGCAGATGAAGGGCATCCGCCGCCAGAGCCACAGAATCGGTGATACGGGCCACCTTCATGAGATGACGCGAGACAAGATAGTTGGCCAGAGCCGAAACCGCCATGACCCCGGCCCCCACCCCCAGAGAGCCGACCCCCACCGTCCCCTCGCGAAGCTTCATCACCGCTTCATACATGATATAGAGTGCGGCGCCGAAGATGAGCAACGCCTCGATGGTCCCGGCAACATTCTCTATCTTGCCATGACCGAAGGGGTGCTCTTCATCCGCCGGTTTTCCCGACTCCCGCACGGCGAACCAGGCAATGATTGCAGCCAGGAGATCCAGGCCGGAGTGGACCGCCTCGGAGATGACGCTCACCGACTGCATCATGATACCTACGGTCAGTTTGATCACGATGAGGATGGAATTGGAGACGATGGAGAGAACGGCAGCGCCGGATTTGGCCTGCTGATGATGCGGAGTCACGGAGTATCCTTGTCTGGTACGGCGTTTCCTCCGCGCCGGTTCACCGACGCGGAGTTGACGGAAGAGGGATCAGATCAGCCCCGCCTTGAGCAGATTCTGGATAATGAGTTTCGACAGATCCTTGCTGACCGTAACGGACTGCTTCGTCTCGAAGGTCGTGGAAGTTCCCGACCAGATCATGGCGGCATCGGCCACATCAAAAAGAACCGTCTCCAGGGTCGCCACCTCGTAATTCTGGACGGTGGGAGGCTGGATCACCTGGGTGGTACCGTAATAGGAGTAGAGGTCCCGCTGGGGATAGCGATGGGGAAAGTTTCCGGGGCCGGGGCCGAAATTCTCCACATAGCCGGGGGTTACCGTACTCTCGTGCTGAACATTGACGACCCGGGTCGTGATGACGGCGTCAGAACCGGTTTTTTTCACCGCTTCGGCAATCAGTTCCTTGGTAACCGTCTGCTCCTGGGGGGTGACCGAATAGCTGGCAGTCGCCTGCAGACCGCGGCTCTTCAGTTCGGCAGTAAAGATGTCCTCAAAAACCCGCCGGACTCCCGGATCCTTGGTAATCCCCACCACGAGGAAGTTGTGGAAACTCTTCCCCTTGTAATTGGGATCACGCCAGGTATCCACCATGGAGGTTGAGGCGCACCCTGCCACCAAGAACAGCGCGCCCACAACCGGCATGAACCGCATCAACCTGACTGACTTCAGCACTCGTTGGGATATTCCAGTCATACTCGCCATGATATCTCCTCCTTGATATATTATTATGGAGCCGTGTCGCAGTATATCGTGTCCGATGGATTAGTAACACTCTTTTTGCATTCTCTCCCTGGTGAAGGATCACTCCTCTCCCGCCGGCGTCTCCTCCCGCTCTTCCCGGGTAAGAGGCGCCGTCTCCAGCAGCAGAGCCGCCTGGGAGGAAGGAAGCGCCTGGACGTCGCGGAGTTTACGCTCTATGGCCCGGGAACGAACCGCGGCCGAGTCGATGCTGTTGCTCGCCTCCTGGAGCTTCTTGGATGTCTTGTCCAGGATGATCCCGAAGGTGGCAAATTCACTCTTTACCCCCCCCAGCAGGGTCCAGACCTCACTGGAGCGCTTCTCGATGGCCAGGGTTCTGAACCCCATCTGGAGACTGTTAAGGAGCGCCGCCAAGGTGGTGGGGCCGGTGAGGATCACCTTATACTCCCGCTGGAGCAGTTCGAAGAGGCCGGGGCGCCGGAGCACCTCCGCATAGAGCCCTTCAGTGGGGAGAAACATGATCCCGAAGTCGGTGGTATCGGGTGGAGAAAGGTACTTGTCCCTGATTGACTTGGCCGACTCCCGGACACTCTTTTCCAGCTGCTTGAGAGCCTCGGCAGCCAGTTCCGGGTTCCCCGACTCCTGAGCCTCCTGCAACCGAAGGTAATCTTCCTGGGGAAACTTGGCGTCAAGGGGGAGCCAGACCGTATGGCGCTGGGCCTCATCCCGTCCGGGGAGCTTCACGGCAAACTCCACCCGTGCCGCGCTCCCCTTCTTCGTCGCCACATTGGCCTCATACTGCTCCGGAGCCAGTATCTGCTCCAGCAGGCTCCCCAACTGGATCTCCCCCAGCGTCCCCCGTGTCTTCACGTTGGTCAGCACCTTTTTCAGGTCTCCCACGCCGCTGGCCAGGCTCTGCATCTCCCCCAGCCCCTTCTGGACCAGCTCCAGCCGCTCGCTCACCAGCTTGAAGGAGTCTCCCAGCCGTTTCTCCAGGGTATGGTGAAGCTTCTCATCCACCGTGGCTCGCATCTGCTCCAACTTCCCGGCCGTATCCTCCTGGATAAGCCGGAGTTGGCTTTCCACCGTCTCCCGGAGTTTGTCCAGCCGCTGTTCCGTGCTCCCGGTGAGCCCCTTCAGCTGCTGGGCGAAGGTATCCAGTTGAGCCTTCTGAAACTGGGCGATCTCGATCATCCGTTTCTGGAGCGCCTCGCCGAAGTTTTTAAAGGAAGTTGCCAGCTCTTCCCGCCCCTGGCGACTCCCTGCCGAGCCCTCCTCGCGGTTCTTGGCCAGCTCTTCCCGCAGGGTCCGCTCCAGTCGCTCCTCTCCCCGAGCAAGAAGCTCCAGGCGAGCCTCCAGAGCGGCGACGGGGCGACCGCTTCTGGTGAGGAGAAGGAGCAGAAGCGCCACAACCACAACGGCGAGGATGAGAATCATTATAAGGAGGAGTTCGATCATGGAACGGTTGTATAAGATTTCGTCATCTCTTACAACATGAAAAGCCCGCTTTCGCGGGCTTTTCATGTTCTGTCTGTACAATCGTGACTCGGGAGCTTACTTCCCCTTCACCTGTTTGGCCGGGGGATCGTGGGGGTCCAGGTGACAGGTGAGACAGTTGGGATAACGGCTCAGGAACTCCTTCTTGTGGGGTGCCGCGTGACACTCGGTACATTTCGGTACGTAACCATGCTTCAAGTGATGACAGGCGGCGCAGTTGACCTTACCGTGCCTGCTGGGAGTTTTCTGCCATTTGGCATAAATCTTACCGTGACAGGAACCGCAGGTAACCGCCGGGGCGTCTTTCGCGTAGGTAACCTGAAGCGGTTTATGCACCTGATGGCAGGTGCTGCAGGGGCCAACAACCTCTCCTCCACGGTGCGGTTTCGCATGGCAGGAACTACAGGCAGGCTTGTAACCATGTGTGGTATGACAGGTCTGACAGGAGAGCTTGGAATGCTTGCTGGGGAACGTGACGAGCTGCTCTTTGGGTGAGGCGTGGCACTCGGGACAGGCGTTTGTCAGCCGCGCATCCATAAGGACTTTCTTCGGCGTGTGAGGGTTGGCGTGGCAACTGGCACAGTCGGTGATACTCTTGCCGTGGGGCTCGCTGTGACAGGAGGCGCACTTGGGCATGATGGCGTCCCAGTTCATCTTCTTGGGATTGAAGGCATGGAAGGTGGCGTGGCAACTCTGGCAGTCGAAGCGGTGTCGGGCCCCATCCTCCTTGAGTCCCTTGAAAACCCCGGGATGGCACTGGCCGCACTGGGTGACCGTCAGCGGTTGGGGAACGGCGGCATAGAGCTCCGGTACCGGCGGGATGGTCACCGTGGCAATCTTCTTCCCTTCTCCGGCACCGGCCAGCGCTGCCAGAGCCAGTGCCGCTATCTGGATACCTGCGACAAGCACTCCCTTTTTCAGTACGTTCCTTACGTTCATCCTTTTCTCCTCCATCTCTGTGGGATACGCCGATGGAGCAAAAACCCCCTTCGGACGTGATTACTTATATCGGGAACAATTCGTCTGTCAATCATAAAATCCGGGAAAATCGACGCAGAACAAAAACAAAGGTTATATTGATTACTTTGTTTTAAATTTGCTATGATGGCGACCATTGCATCAGACCACATTTCTTCGAAAGGAACTGCCATGAAACGGTATCTCACGCTCATCCCCCTCCTCCTTCTCACCGGCATCGCCATTGCGGCCGAGCCTCACACAACCCCCAACGGCATCTCTCTCTTCACGGGGTACGGAACCTGGAAAGTTATCGCCCCCTCCTACCGGCCGGATAAGGATCATCTCCGGGTGATCCTGGGGAACGACACGGCAGTGCAGGCAATGACCAAGGGAACCCGTCCCTTCCCCGACGGCACCGTCATGGCCAAGGTAGCCTGGACGGTGCGCAAGAATCCCGCGTTTCCCGTGGCCCTGGAACCGGACCGGTTTGTCCAGGTGGAGTTCATGATCAAGGACGCGAAGAAGTACGCTGCCACCGGCGGCTGGGGGTTCGCCCGTTTCCTGGGGCCGGAGCTGAAACCCTACGGCAAGGATGCGGGTTTTGTCCAGGAGTGCTTCGGCTGCCATACCCCGGTTAAAGAGAACGATTACGTCTTCACCCACCGGCCGGCGTACCCCGAGTAAGGGGAGATGCAAACCCTCATCCAGCTCTTCCGGAGCTTCCCCCATCACGGGGAACATGCTGCCATCATTCACCGGACCGGGGTACGACGGCTGATCACTACCTATGATGAGCTGCACCAGGGGGCGCTGCGCTGCGCTTCCCTCCTGCAACAGCAGGGGGTGGGACCGGGTGACCGGGTGATGCTCTGGGGCCCCAACTCCCCGGCCTGGGTCATCGCCTTCTGGGGGATTCTCGCCCGGGGAGCCGTGGCCGTTCCGGTGGACTTCATGTCCGGCCGGGAGCGGGCCGAGACCATCGCCCGGCTGACTGATTCCCGAGTCGCGTTCCAGAGCCGGACCAAGGGTGATCCCCTGGGATCGGTACCGGTCACCATCCGCCTGGAAGAGCTCCTCTTCATTCTCCCCCGGCATCCGCCGGCGCCGGTGGCGCTTCCCGCAGAACCCGATGACCTGGCTCAACTGGTCTACACCTCCGGCACCACCGGCAATCCCAAGGGGGTAATGCTCACCCATGGCAATCTGGCCGCCAATCTCCGGCAGGTAAACGAGCATATCCCGGTGGTGGGTCCCGAGTACCTCTTCCTCTCCGTCCTCCCCCTGTCGCATATGTTCGAGCAGATCGGGGGGATGCTGGTCCCTCTCTCCCGGGGGGGAGCCATCGTTTATCTGGGGACGATCAAACCGTCGGCCCTCATGCAGGCGTTCCGGGAAGAAGATATCCGGGCCATGATCCTGGTTCCCCGACTCCTCCTCATGCTGAAAACCTCCCTGGAGCGTAAACTTGTGGCCCACGGCCTGGAGCGCCTCTTTGCCCGGCTCGTGGCACGGGTCTCCCCCCTCCCGCTCCCCCTGCGCCGGGCGCTCTTCTTCCCCATCCACCGCTCCTTCGGGAGTCACTTCACCCTCTTCGTCTCCGGCGGTGCCCCCCTTGACCCCCATCTGGCCCGTTTCTGGAACAGCCTGGGGTTCCGGCTCCTGGAGGGGTACGGACTCACCGAGTGTTCTCCGGTCCTCACCGCCGCCACCTTCCGGCAACAGATCCCCGGGAGCGTGGGGCTCCCTCTCCCCGGCGTAGAGATCCGGCTGGAACAGGGGGAGGTCCAGGCCCGGGGGGCAAATATCTTCAGCGGCTACTTCCGAAACCCTGAGGCAACCAGGGAAGCCTTCACCCCTGACGGCTGGTTTCGCACCGGCGATCTGGGGGAACTGACGCCTGATGGCTGGCTCCTGATCAGGGGGCGGAGCAAGGAGCTCATCGTCACCGGTGCCGGGGTCAATGTCTACCCCGACGAGATTGAGGCGCTCCTCTCAAAGGTTCCCGGGCTCCGGGAGGGGTGCGTCATCGGCCTGGACCGGGGGGAGGGGGAAAGTGTCCACGCGGTGATCATCCCCGATGGGAGCGGGAGAAAACCCGACGAGATCATGGCCGAGGTGAACAGGGGGCTGGACCCGCTCCACGCCGTCACCGGCATCTCCATCTGGCCGGAAGGAGAGTTCCCCAAGACCACCACCCTCAAGGTGCAAAAGTTCAAGGTCCTGGAGCGGTTGAGGGCGACCAGGGAGGGGGACGCGGTCACGGCAACAGACCAGCTGACAGGGATGGTTGCCCGGATCACCGGCTGCCGCTGCGACGAGGTGAGGGAGGAGTCGTATCTGGTGGCTGACCTGGGACTCACCTCCATCGCCCGGCTGGAGTTGGTGACCGCCCTGGAACAGGAGTACCGGCTGGACCTGGAAGACACCCTCATCGGCCCCCAGAGCCGGGTGAGCGATGTGCGGGAACTGCTCCGGAAACGGGAGCAGCTTGCCGGCCCCCGTCATCGCTTCCGCTTCTGGAGCAACAGTCTCCCCATCCGGCTCTTCCGGCAGCTCTGCGACCTCTGCCTCAACTACCCCCTCTTCCGGCTCTTCGTCCGGCTGGAGGTCCGGGGGGTGGAACAGCTGGCAGAGCTGGACGGTCCGCTTTTCTTCATCGCCAATCATCTGAGCTACCTGGACCACCCCTGCATCATGTTCGCCCTCCCCCGCTCCCGGCGCTACCGCACCGCCACCGCCGCTTGGGCCGAGTTCTTCTTCCAGAACTTCAGTAACCCCTGGCAGCGCGCCTGGAAGCGGTTCACCTACGACTACGGGACCCTGGCCCTCAACCTCTTCCCCCTTCCCCAGGAGAGCGGCTTTCGCCCCACCGTGGCGTTCATGGGAAAGCTGGTGGACGCCGGCATCAGCATCCTCCTCTTCCCCGAGGGAGAACGAACTCTCTCCGGGAAATTACTCCCCTTTCGTCCGGGGATGGGGCTCATGGCTCGGGAATTGGGGATACCGGTGATTCCGGTGGGAATCCGGGGGGCGGAAACGGTGCTCCCCCGGGGGAGAAACATCCCCCGGCGGGGAACGGTGACGGTGACCTTCGGTTCACCTCTCCGTTTTACGGTGGAGACGCCGGAGGAGATCATCCGGCAGAGCGAAGAAGCGGTGGCCCGACTCCTCTGATCTCCTGCTGAGGTAAGATCAGGGGGCACTACTTGAAATCCCGTTAAAAAGGATGGAATTATCTCAGGGCATCTCTCAGTTCCAGGGCCCGCGCATAGATCTCGCTTCGGGGAGCCCCTGTCTCGCCGGCAACCCGACTGACCATGTCGCGAAATGAGAGATCAGGATCAGCCAGATAACGCTGGAGAAGGTCGTCCGGGTCCACCGCCGCTGGCATCTCGGCGGTCGGCGCCACCAGCAGCACCACCTCCCCCTTCACCTCCCGATGGGCAAAACTGGCCAGAACCTCCGTCACGCTCCCCCGGACAAACTCCTCAAAAAGCTTGGTCAGTTCCCGAGCCACCACGATCTGCCGGTCGCCGCAAACCTCCAACAGGTCGGCCAGGGTCGCCGGGAGCCGGTGGGGCGCCTCGTAATAGATGACCACCCTCCCCTCATCCCGTAACTGGGTCAGCCGTTCCCGCCGCTTTCCCTGGCGGTTGGGTAAAAACCCGGCAAAGGTGAATGAATCCGTAGGGAGTCCTGATGCGGAGAGGGCCGTCACCGTGGCGGAGGCACCGGGGATGGGGACCACGACAATTCCGGCGGCCACTGCGTCCCGCACCAGCTGATAACCGGGATCGGAGATACAGGGAGTTCCGGCATCGCTGATGAGCGCCACCGATGCCCCTTCCCGCAACCGCTCCAGGAGATACTCCCCCTTCAGTGACTTGTTGTGATCAAAATACGAGGTGAGATGACCATTGATCCCGAAATGGGTCAGGAGCCTGCGGGAGTGGCGGGTATCCTCGGCGGCGATGACGTCCGCCTCTTTCAGAATCCGCACCGCCCGGAAGGTCATGTCCTCCAGGTTTCCGATGGGAGTGGCGACTATGTACAGGGTTCCGTTTGCCATAAATCCGTTCTCCGTTCTCCGTTCTACGTTCTACGTTTTCAGCTTTAACCTTGAACATAGAACATAGAACGTAGAACCGGTTATTTCCCCCAATCTCGGGAGTAGCGGAAATCCCGGTCGATGGTCCGGTTGGAGACCTTGGCGATGATGGGGAGACGGCGCTTGAAGTGGGAATTCTGCACCTTGGCGTAGATCTCGTCGATGAACCCGGTGGCGAAACCGTGGGCGGCCAGTTCCCCCCGGCTCATGCGAAGGTCAACCATCCGGTAGAGAAGTTCATCCACCTCCCGATAGGTGAACCCCAGCTCCTGTTCGTCGGTCTGCCCCGCCCAGAGGTCTGCGGAGGGCTTCTTCTCCACAATCTCCATGGGGACCCCCATGGCCTCGGAGAGCTGCCAGACCTGACTCTTGTAGATGTCGCCGATGGGGTTCAGGGCGCTGGCCATGTCCCCATGGAGGGTACCGTACCCCAACAGCAGTTCGGTCTTGTTGCTGGTCCCCAGCACCAGGGCCGACAGGAGCGCCGAGTGATCGAAGAGGACCGTCATCCGTTCCCGGGCCATCTTGTTCCCCCGCCGCAAGGGGCTCGCATCAGGAAAGAGGTTGAAATAGGCGTCCACCATGGGGGTGATCTCCACCACCTGACAGTTGATACCCAGCCGCTCACCCACCAGCCGAGCATGGGCCTCGCTCTCCGGGTTGCTCGTCTGGTACGGCATGATGATGGCATGAACGTTCTCCGGACCCAGGGCTTCAGCGGCAATATACGCCACCAGGGCCGAGTCGATCCCGCCGGAGAGCCCCAGCACCGCCTTCTTCAGCCCCACCTTCAGGATTTCTTCCCGGACGAACCCCACCAAGATCTTTCGCAGCAGCTCCGTGTTCACCTTCAACATGCTCATCGGTTGCGCTCCTTTCCGATCCGCTTCAGCTCCTTGAGGGTGACGAAGAGGTTTTCGTCCCGCATCATGGGTGAAGAGATCCGCTCCCGCCGGAGCAGTTCCTCGCTGATGCCGGCAACAACGAAATCTTCCTCCAGGATCGCCCCCCGTGCGGTGACCGTGCCGGAGGGATCAATGATCTCGGACCCCCCCCAGAAATTGACCCCGTCCTCATACCCCACCCGGTTGCAGTAGAGAACCCGGCTGTTGAGGAACATGGCCGTGGCGCTGGTCAGCTTCTGCCATGAGACAGTGGAGCCCAGGCTCTCGGCCTCGGAAATCCCCCGACCGGGGCTGCTGGAGAGACAGAGCAGGGTGGTGGCACCATCCATGGCCAGGATATACGGCGCCGAAAGGTGCCACATGTCCTCGCAGATGAGGATTCCCATCCGGCCGAAGCGGCAGTCAAAGGCCCGGAACCGCTCTCCCGACGCCAGATAACGCTGCTCGTCGAAGAGTCCGTAGGTGGGGAGATAGACCTTCCGGTGGTGATGCAGTATCTCCCCCCCGGCCAGATAGAGAGCGGCATTGTAGAAATGGTAGTCAGGGGAGACCTCGACGAACCCCACCGCGATGTCGATATGCCGGGAAAGATCGGCCAGACGGCGAATCTCGGGGGAATCAAGGGTAAGCGCCACCTCGGGAACCAGGTCCTTGAGGAAGTAGCCGGTGAGGGCCAGCTCCGGAAAGAGAACCAGCCCGGCCTGCTCCCTGATGCCCCGCTCCACCGCTTCTTGGATGAGGAGCAGATTGTCGGCCACGCAACCGAGCTTCGGCTTGATCTGGGCCAGGGCAACAGTGAAATCCATAATAAACTCCATATGAGTAAAGTGGCTGCACGGTATCACAGGATGAAGGAGTTTGCAAAGGGTAGGTGTTGAGGGAAAGCGTGATAGTTCAGGAGGTCAGATCAAAGGCGTTGCGGATATGCTCGATCTGCGGGAGCTCATGGTCGGGGAGGAGGATGGCGATGACATCGAACCGGGCGATGGCGTTGGGTTTCTTCCGATGGGCCAGCCAGGTGAGGGCGGTGCGGGAGATCTGGCGCTGCTTGAAGGGGGTCACCGCCAGCAGTGGCGACCCATAGGCCAGGTTGCGACGGGCCTTCACCTCCACGAAGACGATGGAGTCCCCATCCCGCGCCACGATGTCGATCTCGCCGGTCTTGCCGCGATAATTCTTCTCCAGGATGGTAAACCCTTGCCCCCGGAGATACGCCTCGGCAATCGCCTCCCCACGCGCCCCGAGACTCTTGTTCCCGCTCTTCTCCCCGTCAATCATGTTCATTCCTCCCCCACCGGCAACAAGCGGGTGTGACACGTCGCGCCCCTACACTCCCCCACCCTTCCCCACAGCTTTTCTGATTTTTCACTCTTCACTCTTCACCCACCAACAGGACACAGCAAGCCGTGCCCCTACGCCATCATCCCCACACCCGGCGCCACACTTATTGTCCGTTTCTTTTAACCATTTACCCTTCACCATTCACCCTTTCTTTCACCCCCTTGAAGCTTTTCCGATGAATGGGGGACGGACCGAGTCGAGCCACGGCTTCCCGGTGGGCAGCGGTGGGGTATCCCTTGTGTTCGGCAAAGCCATAACCTGGATAGAACGCAGCGAAATCCTTCATGAGTCGGTCACGGGTCACCTTGGCGATGATGGAGGCGGCGGCGATGGAGAGGCTGAGGGAATCCCCCTTGATGATGGTCTGCTGGGGAAAATCCAGGGGAATGGAGAAGGTGCCGTCGATGAGGACGAAATCAGCTGTCACGGGAAGCGAGGTAACGGCCCGTTTCATGGCCTCCAGGGACGCCCGGAGGATATTCAACCGGTCGATCTCATCATGATCGCAGATACCGATGGCGACGGCTCTCGCCTCTGCCATGATCATGGGGAACAACTTCTCCCGCTGCCGCTCGGTCAGTTTCTTGGAGTCGGTGACCCCAGGGATGATCTGTCCGGGATGAAGGATGACGGCGGCCGCCACCACCGGTCCGGCCAACGGCCCCCGCCCCGCCTCGTCGGTCCCGGCGATGGCGTGAAAGCCCAATACTTGCAATTGCGTTTCATAGCGGAGAAGATCAGTCATAACAACTCCCTATTCCGCAAATACCGCGGCAAGGTCTATCTCCAGATCGGGAAAGATCCCGACAATAACAGTGTCACCCTCCCGATAGAACTGATGCGCACCATACCGGCCATCCGTACCGAGGATAAAAATATGCACCGTCTTATCATCCGGATCAACTATCCAGTATTCCCGCACCCCGGCACGCTCATACCGGGCGAACTTCACCGTAAGATCCTTCCGAGCAGTTGCGGGGGAGAGGATTTCCACCACAAGGTCGGGCGCCCCCCGGCACCCTGCCGTATCTACTTTCATTTTATCGCAGATTATGGAGAGATCCGGCTGTACCACCGTCTCGACCTGGTCGTCAGGCTCGTCTGTTTCAGAAAGGCGAACGTCAAAGGAAGCAGGGAAAATCTTGCACCGCTTACCTGTCAGATAAACCGCAAACTGTTTCCCCAGATCCATGAGGATGCTCTGGTGCGCCGCTGACGGCGCCGGCGACATGTCATAGGCAACTCCGTCAATGAGTTCCCACCGCTCGTCGTCATCCCAGGTAAGGTAATCGCCGTAGGTGAACCGTTCTTCCCGTTTAAGCGCCAATGGTCCCATGAGAGTCTCCCGGTAACTGTTCAGGAATAGATGCAGCGGAAGTATAGCAGAAACCCAAGGATCAGTTTTAAAACAAAAACAGATTCGCTACGCTCAGAATGACAAATTGGGCTTATGATTCCGAGAAAGAGATTATTATTGACAGAACAGACCGGTTCCACTACTGTTTTTCCATGGCAACCATAACCTTCGACACTCTCAAATTCGTCACGCATCTCAAAGAGTCCGGTCTGGCGGAAAAGCAGGCTGTCGCCATCACTGAGGCTTTTCGGGAAGCCCATAGCGACGCGGAAGTAGCAACCAGACGAGATGTTGAGGAGTTGCGTCTGGAGATGAAAGCCATCGAGGCCCGCCATGAAGTTAAACTAGCTGAAACTAAAAGTGAACTCATCCGTTGGGTGGTCGGCGCCGGTTTTTTCCAGACTGCGCTCATTACCGCGCTCCTGCTCAAACTGATCAAATAACCAACTCCCATCAGTACCGGGATATTCAGGATTGAAGGATTTGCCGGATTCTGCTCCGCATGCCGCGTCCCGATAAAAAAAGGGTTCCGAGATTTGAAAATCTCGGAGCCCTTTCAGGTGCACCAGCAGCATAAGAAAACTCGCAACGAAAAACGCCCCGGTTTAGCCGGGGCGTTTCGTGTTACTTCACTGCGATGTATTTCTTTTCCTTGATGCGGGCGGCCTTGCCGCGGAGTTTTCTCAGGTAGTAGAGCTTGGCCCGACGGACCTGGCCCCGGGTAATGACCTCGATCTTGTCCAGCGTGGGGGAATGGAGCGGAAAAACACGCTCGACACCGATGTTGTTGGAGATCTTCCGGACGGTGAACGTCTCACGCACGCCGCCGTTCTGCCGGTTGATCACCACCCCCTGGAATGCCTGGATACGGCTCTTGTCCCCTTCCACGATCTTCACGTGGACCTTGACGGTATCGCCGGCCTTGAACACCGGGATGTTCTTCTTCATCTGCTCCATTTCGATCAAATCAATCACGTTCATCTGGTCTTTCCTCCGTTATCTCTCACTATCCGTTTGTGATGTGATGGTCTGTTTCTTTATTCACCAAAAAGCCGGTCCAGGATGATTGCCACTGCGGAACGGACCGAAAGGTGGTTGTACTCACCCACCCCCTTGACCGGCGGCAGGATCACGTCGGCTGCGGCCATTATCTCATCCGCCAGCCCCCACCCCGTACCGAAGAGGAGCAGATGGGGTATCGAAGAGCTCCGGAGTTCTTCCCTGAAGCCGGCATAGGTGACCGTTGCGGCGGCTGCAGCGCCGGTGGCTACCAGTCGCGGAGCGACACCGTATTCGGTCTCAACATCACGGACAACATCGGCCAGCGAGGAATTGACGGTGACCAGATCCAGCGCCACCTTCCGTTTCGGGTTGTAGGTCGCTCCATACCCCTGTTGCCAGTGCCCGATGATCTGCCCTGCCAATCGTTGCTGCTCATTGGCCGGGGTTATCAGATAATAGCGGGAGAGTCCGAAGGTCCGGGCGGCCCGGGCGATGTCATGGATGTCCAGGTTGGTAATGGCCGACACCACTGTCCGATGATTCCGATCATAGACCGGATAATGCATCAGAACTATTGCCACCGGTGCCCCGTTCATCCGCCTTCTTCCTGCCGTTGGGTTTTCGCCAACCAAAGGCGCTCCTTATCCGTCATTTCTGCAGAGGTCAGAAGCTCGGGGCGCATCTGCCGGGTTTTCAGGAGCGACTCTCTCCTTCGCCACCGGGCGATCTCGGCATGATTGCCGGAGAGGAGAGGCTCAGGCACCGTCAAACCCTTGAACTCCGGAGGCCGGGTATACTGGGGATACTCCAGGAGACCGTCACTGAAGGAATCGGTCTGAGCCGCACCCGCCCCCCCCAACACCCCCGGCAGGAAACGGGAGACGGCATCCACAATAACCATGGCCGCCAATTCGCCGCCGGTAAGGACAAAATCCCCCAGGGATATTTCTTGGTCGACGTACAGAGAGCCGACCCGCTCATCCACCCCTTCGTAACGGCCACAGATGATGATCAACCCCGGTTCTTGCGCCAGCTCCCGCGCAATCCGTTGGGTAAAGCAGTTCCCCCGGGGAGAGGTGAGGATCACCTTGGCCCGGGGACGATCCGCCTTCACCGCCTGAATGCAGCCGGATAACGGCTCCACTTTCATGATCATCCCGGTGCCGCCACCGTAGGGAGCATCGTCGGCGGTCCGGTGTTTGTCCGTGGCGTAATCGCGGATGTTGTGACAACGTACCGTTATCAGACCGCTCTCCGCGGCCCGCTTGAGGATGCTCTCCGTGAGCGGCCCGTCAAACATCCCGGGAAAGAGGGTCAGAATATCAAAGGTCACAGATCGAGCAGGCCGTCAGGCGGGGCAACGGTCATCGTCCCGGCCGCAAGGTCGATGTTCAGGATAACATCCTCCAGGGCCGGAATAAGATACTCCTTCTCCCCCCCCTGGACGACATAGACATCGTTGCTTCCCGTTTCGATGATCTCCTTAAGCAGACCGAGCTGGTTCCCCCCATCGGCCACGACCCTGAGACCGATAAGGTCGGCCCAGTAGTATTCATCCGGATCGGTTTCCGGAAACTGATCCCGCCGGACCAGCAGTTCTCCCCCCACAAGAGGCAAAACATCGTTGATGGTGCCATATCCCTTCAAGGAGACGAGTGTCTTGCGCCCATGCCCCTGCAGAGCGACTACCGAGACCGACTGCACCACACCATTGGAATGACGCAGGGTAAGCTCTTCAACTGCCCGTAGCGTACGGTCATCACCCGAATAGAGATAAACCTTCACCATCCCTTTGATGCCGTGAGTCCCGGTGATCTTGCCGATGGTCAGCAGTTCGGATGGATCGGACATTACTCTACGATCTTCAGAACAGCCTTGCTGTTGTTCCTGGTGGAGACCGCATTTAACAAGGTTCTGATAGCCTTTGCGGTCCGCCCTTCCTTACCGATTATCCGCCCCATGTCTTCCTTGGCCACGGAAAGTTTGATCACCGTGGTGTCGTCTTCCATCTCTTCGGAAACCTCCACCTTGCTGGGGTCATCCACGAGCGACTTGGCAATGGCCACTACGAGATCTTTCATGTGGGTATCCTCTGGTGCTGGAATATCCGGCGGACCGGTTCGGGCAGAGAACAGGAATTATACGGTGAGGAACTTCTCCCAGACCCCTTGAGTCTTGAGGATCTGCTTGACCGTATCGGTGGGCTGTGCCCCCTTGGAAAGCCACTCAAGGGTCTTCCCCTCTTCCAGCTTCACGACCGCAGGATTTTTGGTGGGATCATAGGTGCCGACATTTTCGATGAAACGGCCGTCACGACGACAACGCTCGTCAGCGATAACAATCTGGTAAAAGGGGCGTTTCTTTGCGCCGGCACGGGCCAGTCTGATTTTTACTGCCATTGTGTTTCCTCCTGGAAATCGGTTCTAAGTTCTAGGTTCTATGTTTTAAGTTCTAGGTTCTAGGTTTAAGGTTCTAGGTTCTAGGTTTACCGGTCCCCAGTCCCGGCTTTTCATCCGAAGGGGGGGAACATCCCTTTACCCATTCCACCGAGACCCCCCATCCCTTTCATGAGCCCTTTGGGACCAAGCTTCTGGAGCTGTTTCATCATCTTCTGGGCCTCGGTGAACCGTTTAAGAAGCTGGTTAACCTCCTGTACGGTGGTCCCGCTCCCCTTGGCGATCCTCAGCCGTCGGCTCCCGTTGATGATAGTATGGTTGGCCCGTTCACCCCTGGTCATGGAGTCGATGATCGCCTCGATCCGCTTCAGATCTTTTTCACCGGGGGCTGCTCCCTGCATCTGCTTGAGAGCCTTACCGACTCCCGGAATCATCCCCAAGATCGACTCCAGCGACCCGAGCTTCTTGATCTGCTGGAGCTGATTTTTAAAATCTTCAAGATCGAATTGGCTTTTCTTAAGCTTTTGCTGGAGCCGCTCCGTCTCTTTCACATCGAAGGTGGACTGAGCCTTTTCGATGAGGGTCAGCACATCCCCCATACCCAGAATCCGCGATACCAGTCGGTCGGCGTAGAAGACCTCCAGGGCGTCCAGCTTCTCTCCCATCCCGATGAATTTCACCGGTTTGCCGGTAACCGCACGGATAGAGAGAGCCGCTCCCCCCTTGGCATCGCCGTCCAGCTTGGTCAGGATGACACCGGTTATGTCCAACTTGTCATTGAAGCCTGAGGCCACATTCACCGCTTCCTGACCGGTCATGGCGTCAGCCACGAAAAGAATCTCCCGCGGCAGGACGGCATCCTTGATCCGGGCCAGTTCGTCCATGAGGAACTCATCGATCTGGTGCCGACCGGCGGTATCGAAGAGCACGGTATCGAAGCCGTTCAGCTCGGCGTACTGAAGTGCCTGCCGGCAAATTTCCACCGGTTGGTTGCTCTCCGACTGATAAACCTCAATGGAGAGCTGTTTTCCCAGGGTCTTGAGCTGCTCGATGGCCGCCGGACGGTACACGTCCGCAGGAACCAGGAGTGGGCGCCGACGCTGGGCCTTGAGATGCTTGGCCAGTTTGCCGCAACTGGTGGTCTTGCCGGAACCCTGGAGGCCGACCAACATGATCCCCACCGGCGGACGGGCCGCCAAGTCGAGACTGTTATCCGCATCACCCCCCATGAGCTGGACCAGCTCATCGTGGACTATTTTAATGACCTGCTGGCCGGGAGCGAGGCTCTGAAGCACCTGAGTGCCCACGGAGCGCTCCCGGACCTTTTCAATAAAATCTTTGACGACCTTGAAATTGACATCCGCTTCGAGAAGGGAGAGCCGGACCTCGCGGAGAGCCTCCTTGATATTCTCTTCGGTCATCACCCCGTGGCCGCGGAGTTTCTTGAAAATGCCGTCTAATTTGTCTGAAAGTGAATCGAACATGCCCGCCTGATGACGCTCCCTGTACAGGGTGATGGACGCACAAACCCCTGGTGACACCCACCGCCCGAAAGTACTGCACTATAGTGGAGAGCCCGATGGCTTGTCAAGCCAAAACTACAGGTGGTTACGCCGTTCAGAGACGGATTGTCCCGCCAGCCGCCATGAGAGTTTCGACGATGGTGAACATATTCGTCACCGACCCGGCTCGCAACGCATCCCGCTTGCCGAAGAAATCGAGACAGACACCGCAGGAGAGGAGCTCCACCCCCCGGTTCCCCAGCTTCTCCAGCGTCTCCAGCAATTCCGACCCTTCCGTGGCCAGCAGTACCCCCTGATTCACTAGGAGGATCTTGTCGGGAAGCAGTGGGCTCTCCAGGAGCGTGATGATAAAGTTTTTCATCAGAAGCCGCCCCAGCTCCTCGGGGCCGTCACCCAGGCGGTCCGAAGTCACGAACAGGTTGCGCCGCTCCGGTTGCGACGAGATAGTTGGCGACGCCACCCCACCCGAGGAGCCGGTAATGGTCAGGGTTATCCCGTCAGCAGTCACCGCCTCGTTTACCTCATACCCCCGGTTGCGGGCAAAACGGGTCACGTTCTCCCGTGGTGCGCCATCGTCCAGCATGACCGTCACCCCGACACTCCCCGGCTCTTCCAGCGCCCGCTTTACCGTCACCACCGGTAACGGACAGGCCATGCCTCGACACTCTATACTTTTCATAATTTCACCTTTCACCATTCACAATTCACCCTTTGCCTTTAACTCTCCACCCCGCGGCAGAGGAGATAGTCATTGCCGCGCCGGCAATAGACCATTTCCGGCGCCAGTTCCGAGCCGGCCAGTGCGCTCTCAACCGCAATCCGCTCCTTCTCCGTGTATCTGAGGGCAAGTCCGCAGTCGGAGCTTACCGCCCGGGGGGCGGGAATGAGAAGGATCGGGAACTTCAGTTCCTTGAGAAACTTCTCAGCCTTCATCACCCTGTGAATGGAATTGAATACCGCGATATATTCACCTTCGTTAACCACGTCCATGCACCTCCGAAAATTTGCCATTGTACCCGGCAGCAGTCATATTCGCAACCGACAAACGACAGTGACGAACAACTCCCGGATGCGACCATCAAGCGATTGACAAACACCGGGCAAAACCCTACTATGCTTTTCATGTATTCCATGCTCGCCCTGGCAGGGCTCATCTTCCTTGGTTTTCTTGTCAACATCCCCCTGGGCTATATCCGACAGAACTATGAAAAGTTCTCCTTCGGTTGGTACTTCTACATCCACATCTCCATCCCCCTCATCATCTATCTCCGGGTCAAGTCCGGTTTCAGTTGGCAGATCATCCCCCTCACCGTCGGTGCGGCCATCGCAGGACAGATCGTGGGGGGAAGAATCAAGCGGCGGAGAATCCAGGAACTGCTTGCCAACCATGAAAAGCCCCTCTGAGCTCTCCACCCTCCTCCCCACACTCTTTACCGGCAAGCCGCTGGAGAAGCGATTTCGCGAGTCGATTATCTGGCGGGTCTGGGACAAAGCCGTGGGTCAGCCCATCGCTTCCAAGGCGCGTCCTGCCGCCTTTCGCGAAGGAACCCTCATCGTCGCGGTCACCAGTCCCCCCTGGATGCAGCAGCTCGGCTTTCTCAAGCGGCAGTTGATGGATGCCGTCAACGGAGCGCTGGGGGAAGAGATGATCACCGACATCCACCTCAAGGCAGGCATCCTCCCCCCCCCTTATTTCCCTCCTCCCCCCCCCCCGCGCCGCCCCACCCGTCCCCTCACCCCGGAAGAGGAGAACCGTATCCGAGAGGAGACGGCGGCCGTTCACGATGAAGAGCTCCGCGCCGCCATCATTCACTGCCGTGAAGTCTGGTTGAGCAGCAGAAGTTGAATTGGGGGGGATAAAGACAAAGGCCGTTCCTGCATGAGCAGGAACGGCCTTCAGTACCTTCAGAATGTTTGACGTAACAGGGACGCTATCCCCTTACGCTCCGCAGCACTTCTTGAATTTCTTCCCGCTGCCGCAGGTGCAGGGATCGTTTCGCCCCACGCTCTTGCTGCTCTTGATCGGCTTGAGCGGGACGGTTCCCCCCTCCACCAGATTGAAGACCAGCTTCTGCTTCTTCTGCTGCTGCTCCTCAATCTGCTCGATGTCCCGCTCCACCGCCTCCTGCTCCTTGGCAATCTGGACCCAGAAGATCTTCTCCACCACCTCCTGGCGGATCCGGGTGATCAGATCCATAAAGAGCTGATACGCCTCCTTCTTGTACTCCTGTTTGGGGTCCTTCTGGCCGTAACCACGGAGACCGATCCCCTCCTTGAGGTGGTCGATGGAGAGGAGATGATCCTTCCACTGCTGGTCGATGGCCTGAAGCATGATCACCTTGATGAGGTGCTCCATCAGATCACTGCCGAAGGATTCGAGTTTGGCGTCGAAGATCTCACGGCTCTTTTGCGTCAACAGTTCCTGGAAGTTGGTGGGGTTCAGCCGGAGCAGGGTCTCCTGAGGGACATCCAGCTGAAAACCGAAGAGGCGGAAGGATTCGCCGGTAATACCGTCCCAATCCCATTCCGCGGCAGGAACCTTCTCCACGGCAAAGGTCTCGGAAATATCCTCCACGGCGTTCTCCATCATCTCCAAAAAATTACCGCGGGGATCGGTCCCGGCCAGGATCTCCTTGCGCTGGGTGTAGATCACCTCCCGCTGCTTGTTCATGACATCGTCATACTCGATGAGGTGTTTCCGGATCTCGAAGTTGTGGGCCTCCACCTTCTTCTGGGCGTTCTCGATGGCCCGGGAGATCATCCCGTGAGTGATGGCCTCCCCCTCCTCGATTTTGAGCATATCCATGATCCTGGCCACCCGGTCGGAGCCGAAGATCCGGAGCAGGTCGTCCTGGAGAGAGAGGAAGAACTTGGATGACCCCGGGTCCCCCTGACGGCCGGAACGCCCCCGGAGCTGATTGTCGATGCGGCGGGACTCATGCCGCTCGGTCCCCAGAATATGAAGCCCCCCCAGCTTGACCACCTCTTCATGTTCAGCGGCACACTGGATCTTGAACTTCGCCAGGGTTGCCGCGATCTCCTCTTCCGTTGCCTCCGGATTGCCCCGTTGCCACTGGATGGTCATCCCATCGGGATTCCCCCCCAGGACGATGTCGGTGCCGCGCCCCGCCATGTTGGTGGCGATGGTAATAGCCCCCTTACGCCCGGCCTGGGCCACGATCTCCGCCTCCCGGTCATGCTGTTTGGCGTTAAGCACGTTGTGCGGCACACCAAACTTCTTGAGCATCTCGGAGAGGAGTTCCGATTTCTCGATGGAGATGGTTCCCACCAGAACCGGCTGCCCCTTGGCGTACATCTCCTTGATCTCCTCGATGACCGCGGTGAACTTCTCCTTTTCGGTCTTGTAGACCACATCCGGGAAGTCGGGGCGGAGCAGCGGCCGATTGGTGGGAATGACGGTCACGTCCAGCTTGTAGATCTTGTGAAACTCCTCGGCCTCGGTGTCGGCGGTGCCGGTCATCCCCGAGAGCTTCTCGTACATCCGGAAATAGTTCTGAAAGGTGATGGTGGCCAGGGTCTGGTTCTCATTCTCGATCTGGACCCCCTCCTTGGCTTCGATGGCTTGGTGGAGCCCGTCGGACCAGCGGCGCCCCGGCATGAGACGGCCGGTGAACTCGTCCACGATGATCACCTCTCCATCCTTGACCACATACTCCACATCCCGTTTGAACAGGGCGTGGGCGCGCAACGCCTGGTTCACATGGTGGAGGAACTCGATATGCCGCGGGTCGTAGAGGTTGTCCAGCTGCAGGAGCTTCTCCACCTTGAGGACCCCCTCCTCGGTGAGGGTGGCGGACTTGGCCTTCTCGTCCACGGTGAAGTCGCCGGTGTGGCTCTTCCGCTTGCCGGAAAGGGTGTTGGCCTCCACCTCGATGACCTCCCCCTTCTTCAGCTTGGGGATAATCCGGTCGATGATGTAATACTTGTCCGTGGAATCTTCCGTGGGGCCGGAGATGATGAGCGGAGTCCTCGCCTCATCAATGAGAATGGAGTCCACCTCATCCACCACGCAGAAGTAAAAGGGGCGCTGCACATAATCCTCCAGGGCGAACTTCATGTTGTCGCGGAGGTAGTCGAAACCGAACTCGTTGTTGGTCCCGTAGGTGATGTCCGCGGCATAGGCTTCCCGCCGCTGATCATCATCCAGCCCATGGACAATGACCCCCACCTGGAGTCCCAGGAACTGGTGGATCTTCCCCATCCATTCGGAGTCCCGGCGTGCCAGGTAATCGTTCACCGTGACCACATGAACCCCTTTACCGGCCAGGGCGTTCAGATAAGCGGGAAGGGTCGCCACCAGGGTCTTCCCCTCGCCGGTCTTCATCTCGGCGATCTTCCCCGAGTGCAGGACCATGCCGCCGATGAGCTGCACGTCGAAGTGCCGCATCCCCAGGACCCTTTTCCCCGCCTCACGGCAGACGGCAAAGGCATCAGGAAGGATGTCATCCAGGGTAGCCCCCTTGGCCAAACGCTCCTTCAACTCCGGAGTCTTGGCCCGGAGCCGCTCGTCGTTGAGCGCCGCCATCTGCGGCTCCAGCGAGTTGATCTTCTCCACAATTGGGCGCATCCGCTTCAACTCACGCTCGTTCTTGCTGCCGACAATCTTTCGTATGAGTCCACCAAGCATTATCTGATCTCCTGAGCTAAAGGGGGGATTGACTATGAAAAAACAGGTAAAGATACCATAATCTCCCCGCCCCCTCAACAGAAAAGGGATGAACCGCCTGGCGGCCCACCCCTTCCCGTCTTACTTCATGGTTTGTGACCGGTTGCGGCGACTCCCCTACCCCACGACCTTTGCCGAGAGGATGGTCACCGTTTCCACCGGAACATCGGATTGCCCGGACTTGTTACCGGTCTTGACGGCCCGAATGAGGTCAACCACCTCCATGCCGTCGGTCACCTCGCCGAAGACGGCATAGCCGAAGCGATCGGGGGTTTTGCCGCTGTTGTTGAGAAAAGCGTTATCCACGGTGTTGACGAAGAACTGGGAGGTGGCGCTGTCCACCACGGAGGTCCTGGCCATGGCCACGGTCCCCCGCTTGTTCAGGAGACCGTTGGTCGCCTCATTCTTGATGGCGAATTTGGTCTTCTTCGGCTGCAGGTCGGCGTCCATCCCCCCACCCTGAATCATGAAATTACTGATGACCCGATGAAAAATGGTGCCGTCATAGTACCCTTCCTTCACATAGTTGAGGAAGTTGCGAACGGAGATGGGGGCTTTTTCCATATTGAGGGTGATGGTAAAGGTCCCCATGGAGGTTTCGATGGCCACAACGGGGCTTGCTGCTACGTCACTCATGCCGTACTCCTTATAAGTTAGTGGTACAGACAAGCGTAAGGCCGCGCTCTTCCACGGCCTTACGCTTGTCTACGCTGGATGAGTCGAAGAAATCAGGCTTCCGCCTTCCACTGACCGTGAAGGTTGCAGTATTCCCGGGCAACAACGTTGTCCCCCGTGATGGGGAAGAACGCCTCCGGAGCATCGCCCGGGTTGAGGAACTGGCGGTAAGCCTTGCCGTCCACCAGAAGTTCGACCCACTGGATGTAATGCTTTTCTTCCATGGGATGGGCCACACTCCCTACCTTGACGAGGATACCGGCTTCACATTTTTCGATAACCGGCAGATGTTTCTCTTTGGCCGCATCAACGGTATTTTCGGCCATCAGCTTCATCTCCTGACCGCAGCAGAAGAGTTCCCCGCCGCCGCCAAAAAGAGTTTCAACAATATTGCCGCAGAGTTCGCACTTGTAAACTTCCAGTTGTTTCGCCATGTTGTTCGTCTCCTTTTCGTGTGTGTTGATACTACCAGTTCTCACCAAGAATCTCGAAATGGGCCTTGGGGTGGTGACAGGCCGGGCAGAGGTCCGGGGCATCGGTTCCATCGTGGAGATAACCGCAGTTGATACAGCGCCAGGTCACCGGTTCGTCCCGTTTGAATACCTCTCCCTTCTCAATATTGGCCAGAAGATCCAGGTACCGCTTCTCATGCTGTTTCTCCGCCACCGCAATGGCTGAAAAAACATCGGCGATCTTGTCGAACCCTTCTTCACGAGCGATCTCGGCAAAGGAGGGATACATCTCCGTATACTCGTAATTCTCCCCACCGGCAGCCCGTTTCAGGTTTTCGGCGGTGGAGCCGATGGTTCCGGCGGGAAAGGTTGCCGTTATCTGAGCATCCCCCCCTTCCAGGAACTTATAGAGACGCTTGGCGTGCTCCCGTTCCTGGTTGGCGGTCTCTTCGAAGATATTCGCGATCTGAACCATCCCCTCGGTTTTGGCCTTGGCAGAATAGTAAGTATAGCGATTACGCGCCTGGCTCTCGCCGGCAAAGGCGGTGAGAATATTGGTTTCCGTCCGTGTTCCCTTCAGGCCCATGGCAGACTCCTCCTTCTGATAATTTTGGGCAGGCTAACAGAAGCCGCGTCTTCGTGCAAGTATCTTTATTCCGGCAGCTCTTCCAGAGATATCTCCAAAGAAAGTTCCCGGAGTAGCTCCCCCGCCTCCTCTTCCCGGCCGGCAGGAATAATTATCCGAACGATTCCGTCCTTGGCATCCACGGTACTGACGGTGGCCACCCCGTCATAAGCCTCGAAGATGAAGTGAAGATACCAGATATCTTTCCGGTTGACCCGGAAGAGACGAAGCAAGGTATCACTGAAAGTAGTGGCGACTCTCTGCATCTTCGGAAAATAGCACGCGCCATTTAATATGACAAGTGCTCCGACATTTTAATTGACAACACGAACAACCGCTAGTATTAATAAAAATTAACCATTACTCTTCCAGAGGCCATCCATGGGCACTCCAGTCGCTACCACTTCCGACAACACCGAGGCCACCACCGGCAAACATAATTACGTCACACGACGGTTCATTGTCAACAAATTGAATTATATCAATTTCCAGAACCGAACCGTACAGGTCAACCTGAGGCATGTCAAATACGACAATACCACCATACTCCTCGCCTCCCCCCTTCCCTGCAGCGGAGAACTCCTGGAATGTAGCTGGGAGGAACCGTCAGAACTGGGCACTCTACTGAGAACTCACCGGTTCCAAAATCTGCTGATTCTGGATGAGGAAAAGCTCTATCTGGTAACGCCAAAAGTACTCCGTCTGGATGAATCGGGGATGAGTCTGCAGTTACCGGAAAACGGTTGTGAAGTCTTTTCCAGGAAGATTTGCCGTCATCCCTGCGTCGGTATCGCGGTCCGGTTTATTCAGAACAGCATCCTTTTTACCGGGTTCCTTGCCGATTTCAACCCCGTATCGTTCAGGATAAAACTGGAGCTTTCCCCTGACCAGACTTTTCGCTGGATCGACGGGGAAACCACGGCAGTCATCATCCTGGAGGCGGAAGGCTCTCTCCTCTATTCCGGTGAATGCCGCATCATCAGGCACGACGCCGGACAGAGTCGGCGAGACTACGTGCTTGAACCCATTGACAACGGTAACCGAAGAAGGTTCCGGCCCAAGAAATATCGCAGCACCCGCCAGGAACTCATTCCTGCCCCCACCATCGAGTTCCGTCATCCGTTCACCCGGAGAAAGATAACTCTCAAGATCCTGGATATCTCCGGTGGGGGATTTTCCGTGGAAGAGACTTCAAGGGTTTCCGTACTGCTGCCGGGAATGATCCTCCCGGAGATAGAGTTGAACTTCGCCGGCAGCTTCCGGATTACCTGCAGGTGTCAGGTGATCTATCGGAATCCCGTCGAAACAACCGGAGAAGAATCTCTTGTCAAGTGCGGCATCGCCATTCTTAACATGGATGCCGACGATCATCTGAAACTCTTATCCCTGCGACAACAGGCAGCCAACAGGAAATCATATATCGGCGCCAGCGTGGAGATGGATGCACTCTGGAATTTTTTCTTCGCCTCCGGCTTCGTCTACCCGGGAAAATATGCATATTTCGAGAGCAACAAGGAAGAAATCAAGCGCCTCTATGACAAACTCTACGACCAAAGCCCCCATATCGCCCGACACTTCATCTACCAGGATCGGGGTGTAATCCTGGGGCACATGGCAATGATCCGCTTTTTTGAAAATTCCTGGCTGATCCACCATCACGCAGCAAGCAAAAATGAATCAATGCGGGCGGGGGTCGCCGTGCTGAACCAGATCGGGCAATTCATCAATGATTCCCATGCTATCGGCTCTCTACGAATGAATTATGTTTTATGCTATTTCCGCCCTGACAACAAATTTCCGGACCGGATCTTCGGCGGTCTCGCCCGGAATCTGAAGGCGCCGCGGGAGTGCTCTCTTGACACCTTCGCCTATTTCCACTTCCATCCGGAGGCTCAACCAGCGGAAGAACTCCCCTCGACCTGGCTCATCGAACCGGCGGACATCGATGACCTGCGGGAGTTGTCCCGCTTTTACCGGCATACCTCGGGGGGGCTGATGCTGGATGCAGTGGATCTGACGCCGGATACGGCGACATGTCGCAAGCTCACCGATGAGTACCGGAAACTGGGGTTCAAGAAAGAACGTTATCTTTATTCCCTGAAAAAAGAGGGAGAGCTCAAGGCGTTCGCCATGGTCAACATCTCGGACATTGGTCTCAACATGTCGAATCTCACCAACTGCCCCACGATTATCATCCTGGGCGATGAAGTTAACAAAGTCATTCTATCCCGTTTTCTGTCATGTATCGCCGTGAAGTACGACGGGAACGAACTCCCGGTCCTCCTCTACCCCGCCACCCATGCCATGAAATGCTCCGTCTCCACCGAGAAACTATACACGCTCTGGGTGCTTGACATGCAGTATACCGACCATTATTTCCGTTATCTGGAAAATCTGATCAAGCATATTCAACTCTGAGACCAGGACCGGCGCTTCGATGACGTCATTTCAAACGTCTCCACTGCTCTACAACAGCAGAATAATCGACACCTACATGAAACTGATCAGAAACCGGTACAGCTATGTGAATGTCACTGAACTGTTGAGTCATGCCGGCATGAAACCCTACGAGATCGCGGATCAGGGGCACTGGTTCACCCAGGAGCAGGTAAACCGGTTCTATGAAAAACTGGTCTCCATGACCAAGAACGAGAATATCGCACGAGAGGCGGGACGCTACGCCGCTTCACCGGACGCCATCGGCGTCATGCGTCAGTATATCCTCGGCATGGTCACTCCGGCCACGGTGTATGAACTGATCGGGAAAGCCTCTGCAAATTTCACCCGTTCGTCCAGGTACGAATCAAAGAGACTCTCCCCCTCCCAGATAGAGATAACCGTCACCCCCCATGAGGGGGTAACCGAACAGCGCTTTCAGTGTGAAAACCGGTTCGGCTTTTTTGACGCAATCGTCAACATCTATCAAAACAAATTTCCCAAAATCGAACATCCCGAATGCCTGTTCACCGGCGGGAAAGTCTGTCGCTATATCATCTCCTGGGAAAACTCCCCCTCCATCTACTGGGGGAGAATCAGGAACTATTCACTCCTCCCGCTGCTGTCGCTCAACCTGCTCCTGGCGCTCCTGGATGAATGGACCCTGCTTGAATTATCCGGCCCGCTCTCTCTGGCACTGTATCTGTTTCTGACGCTGATCACCAAAAACCGGGAAGCAGAGGAGATGAAGACAAGTCTCGAAAACACGCGGGATTCGGTGGATTCCCTGCTGGAACAGATCAACCGGAACTACAACAACGCCCTCATGGCCAACGAGATCGGAAGAGCCATAAGCATCCATACGTCGGTCCCGGAGATCCTGACCAGTGTGAGTCAGATCATGGAAAACCGCCTGGATTTCGATCGAGGTCTCATCCTGCTTGCCGACAAGAAACGGACTGAATTGGTTCTCTGCGCCGGCTACGGCTACTCGGAGGAAAATATTCAGTTAATACGCAACAGCTCGTTCCATCTGGATCGCCCGGAGGCCCGGGGTATTTTCGTCGTGTCATTCCATGAGAGAAAACCGTTTCTGGTGAATGATCTCAATGACATCGAAGAGTCGCTCTCTCCCCGGAGCGTAGAGTTCGCTCGACAGATGGGAAGCCGCTCGTTCATCTGTTGCCCCATCGTCTACTCGGACAGATCCCTGGGGATCGTGGCGGTGGACAACGTCAACTCCAAAAGGCCGCTCATCGAGAGCGACATGAGCCTCCTCATGGGGATAGCTTCGTCTCTGGGAATAAGCCTCAGGAACGCCGAATATCTGGAATCAAGCATCAGGCAGTTCAACTCCATCATCCAGGTACTGGCGGCCAGCATCGACGCACGGGACAACCTCACTTCCGGTCATTCGAAAAAAGTCACCGAATACGCCTTGGGAATCTGCGATGAACTGGGGCTTAACGGTGACTATCGGAAAATGATCCAGGTGGCGGCTCTCCTCCACGACTACGGTAAGATCGGGGTGCCTGACGCCATCCTCAAAAAACAGGGATCCCTGACGTCGGATGAATACGAGGCCGTCAAGCAGCATGCGGACAAATCACGGGAAATTCTGGAGCAGATCAACTTCGAAGGGATGTACCGGCAGATTCCGGAAATCGTGGGGGCTCACCACGAGAAGATCGACGGGACCGGCTATCCTCGCGGACTCAAGGGGATGGAGATTCCGGTGGGGGCACGGATCATCTCGGTGGCTGACTATTTCGAGGCCATCACCGCCAAGAGACATTACCGGGACCCCATGCCGGTGGAAGAGGCGTTCAAACTCCTGCGGGGGGAAATAGGGGTGCATTTCGACGAAAGCTACGTGGAGGCCCTGATTGCCTCTTATATCAGGAGCAACTCATCCCCCAAAAGCGGAACCGATTGAAGGTGAGTTACCGCCGGGTTCCCCGGCAGAGGATGAGCGGCGTATAGGTAAAACGGCGGGGATCGGCAAAAAATGCCCTGAATTCTTCCAGGAATTCAGGGTAACCGCCGGCATACTCCACAAACGGGAAACCGGAATGCCTGGCAGCGACTTCGATCTTCCGGCTCCAGTTGTAGGCGTCAACATCACTCAGGTTGCCGTAAATCAGATGATGCGACGTCACGTCCACGGCGATCTGTTCCAATCCGTTGTCATAGAGAAAAGCATAGAGCTTCCTCCCCACATAGGGATCAAAATCGAAATCACGTTCAATGAGCGCCATGAGTCCGTTGAGGGTAGTTTCAAGGCGTGGTGAAAGGGGGTAGTGGGTAAGGCAATTATAATCCAGATCGATGAGACAGAGCACCCCCCCCGGATTCAGCAAAGAGATCAGGTTTTTCACGATTTCAGCGGCAGCAGAACGGTGGTATTCCAGCAGGAAGCGAACCCAGATGAAATCGAAACCACCCAGGTCACCGAGCGGCAGGCAGATGTCCCGGCAGACGAACTCTATCCCGGCAACTCCGTACCGCGTACGGGCATGCTCGACTCGTGACTCCGAGGCATCCACCCCCAGAACCGTCCCGCCCGGCCCGACCAGGTCAAAGAGGTACGAAGTCGTTTTGCCGGAACCGCACCCGAAATCGGCCACCCGCATCCCCGGCGTCACTCCGGCCCAGAGTGCCTGCCGGTTGACGGCGGCGCGGTCGGTTTTCAGATCCAGACGCAGGGCCTCTTCCTCATGTTCCATGAGATAACGGTTTTCCGGCATGGCACCCCCCTTTCTTCGGAAAAAGGTGTCGCTCTCAGCTTCAGGTCAGGTCACAAGGAGTTTCGCCATGGCATGCAAAAACTCGATCCGAAACGGAGTACTCTTCTTTTTCGCGCTGTGCGGTTTCACCTCCGTCGCCCAGGGATCGGGCTACGGTCTCTTCACCCAGGGAGCATCCCCCCTGGGCCAGGCAGACGCCGTGGTCGCCCACTGTGACGGCGCGTCGACGCTCTTCTTCAATCCTGCGCTCATGAGTAAACTACCGGGAACCCGGGTGGAAATAGGCACAACCCTGCTCTTTCCCACTCGCCATTACACGGCTCCCGACGGGTACACGGCAAGCACCAAGGATACGGTTTTTACTCCCAGCACCTTTTACCTGACCCACACCTTCAACGACAAGATCAGCGCCGGTCTGGCGGTATTTAACCCCTTCGGGCTGGGAACCGACTGGGGGAGTAATTGGGGAGGGGCTTATGGTGGCCAATACATTGCAACGAAGTCGGAACTGACGACCTGGGAGATCAACCCGGCAGTTTCATACCGGATACTGCCGGCGCTTTCCGTCGCAGCCGGGCTTGACGTTCTGTTGCTCAACGCAACTCTCGAAAACAAAAATCTGTCAACCACTTACGGTTTCCCTACCCGTTTTGATGTTGCGCAAAAATTCACCGGTTCAGGCAACGGAGTAGGTTACAATTTCGGCCTATCGTTGGAATTGCCCTACGATATCTCTTTTGGCGCTTCGTACAGGAGTCAGGTAACCATCGACGTGGATGGCGATTTTACTGCCGATGTCCTTTCCCAAAGCGTCGGAGGCAAGACAACAGTGAAGCTTCCCCAACAGGTTTTCGCCGGAGTTGCCTACAAACCGACGGATCGAATGACGCTGGAAGCCGGAATGCGCTGGGAAGATTGGAGCTCATTCCAACAGCTGCAAATCCAATTTGCCCCCAACATATTCGGTCTGCCCTCTCCTTCTCCCTCTCCCCGCGACTGGCACAGCAGCTACGCCTTCAACCTGGGGGGTAAATTCAAGATCAACGATACCTTTTCCCTTATGGCGGGGTACCTGCACGGCTGGAATCCGGTGCCGGACAGCACCTTTGACCCGTCAATACCTGATTCGGACACCAATCTCTATACCTTCGGCGGGGAAGCCCGTTACCACGGCTTTACCCTGGGGTTGGCCTATGGCTACCAGATGCAGAGCGCCCGTTACAAGTCCGACAACGCTTACGCCCCTACACCTCTCAATGCCTCTGCCTCTGCCGATGGCACCTACGAAACCGACCTCCACCTGGTGGGGTTGAGCCTGGGATACACGTTTTAAGTTCCCTGCAGCGCCACTACTCCTGCCCGCCCCTCGATCTCTCCCATGCTCAAGGGGGAATCAGGGGCCCCCTTGCCGAACTCCACGGCAGCCTCCGCCAGGGTGATGAACCGGCACCCCAGAGCAGTCAACCGCTCCAAAAGGTCCACAAAAATTGCAGCGGTCGCCTTCCCTTCCAGTTCCGCATGGATGGTCAGCACGTTGAGTCCCGGAGTGATGAGGGAGAGATAGTGGTCGTTGAGCGTCTGAGTCGTGATCCCGTTTTCACCCAGCAGTTCATCGGTGGTGGGGAGGGTGGTGGGAAGTTGCAGAGTCCGGAACCGCCGCCCCTCCCAGACCGGATAGAAGGGGGCGCGGCCGCGACTGTCGCTGCTGTACTCAAGCTTCAGTGCGTCCTGCACCTCCAGGGAAGCGGCAGAGACCATCCACCCCGGCGCGGCCACCGTTTTTGTCCGGTGGCCGAAGATCTCCTCATAGACGGCGCTGGCCTGTCCCATTTCCAGGGCCACGGTGGGCTTCAGCATTCGGGGGAGATAGTCGTGCCACTTCACATGGTCCCAGCAGTGGATTCCCACCTCATGCCCCTCCTGCTCCGTCCGGCGGATAATCTCGCCAGAACGCGCCCCGATCATGGGAGGGGGTAACAGCGTACCGTAGAGGAGGGTACGCAGGCCATAGACCGACGGCGCCCGGGTCCGGATCATCTTGGCGAGAAACCCTTTTCGGGTAAAGATGCGTCGGATGGCCTTACCGGAGTTATCCGGGCCCAGGGAGAAGTAGAAGGTCCCCCGGATGCCGAACCGCCGGAAGAGGTCCAGCAGCGCCGGAACCCCGTCTCGGGTGCCGATAAAGGTGTCCACATCAACTTTCAGGGCAATGACTGGGAGCATAATATCCAGGTTCAAGGTTAGAGGTTCAAGGTTCGAGGCCGAGGTTCGAGGTTCAAGGTTCAAGGTTCAAGGTTCAAGGTTCAAGGTTCAAGGTTCAAGGTTCAAAAACGATACTATACTGCGATTCACCGGTTTTTTAGAACTTATTTTTACCGGAGAGCCGCAGTTAACGGGCTAAAGAGTCAGGGGAACATACCCGTCACTGACATACCGCTGGGCGTAGTTCTGACCACCGAAAATGAGAAGATAGAGGTCCATGACCTCCGGCTTTATCTTTCTGGAACAACAGTATTCCTGAACGGTTCGGACAACGGATTTTCTTTCTTTCAGGCTGCATAACGTGTAATCCTTCCTGGAATCGATCAATCCAATAGCTGCTGCAACTTTCATGACTATCAAATCCGGTTTAATGCAGGGAAAACCCAGATACAATAACAAGTGCAACAGGGCAGTATCATTCTTGAAATAGGGCATGTCCATGACAATAAATCCGGCGAGGAGATAATCGTACTGTTGCCAAAATCTGTTTATATCATCTTCCGTTGCCAGCTCTTTCGGCAGGTTATAGTTGTCGAAAAATGTTTCAATGCTTATGTTGCTGTTCCGGTTGGAGGCGAGTAGTTTGGCGCACGTGATGATCGCACCCACTTTCTTCTTAAAGCGAATATCCCGTATGGCGCCCCAATTGTTTTCGATGATCCAATCGGGATTCATTCGGGCGACTGTCCGTATGTCAAAATGAAAAAAGACCCTCTCGAAAACACCACTCTCCAGGATGGCAGCCACCGCATCCGATGGCGCATTATTGCTGTAGGCTATCAGGGACGCCATGACCCGCAGCAGATTGTTGTTCTCCCTGGCGACAGTTTCCGCGTATCTGTTGGTACGTGACTGTATCTCCTGGGAGAAGAGCGGGGTTACCGCACACAGGTCGATCTTTGTTCGCAGGGCATCCAGCTTTTGATACATATCCACAACATCCTCCACAAATTAAGGGGTTGATTTTTTTCGTGATCTCCAGGCGCCCCTTCGGACCTTAGCCGGACGCCTGCCCCCCCCCCCGGAAAACCCCTGTTTTCCAACGTTTCCAATAATCATTCAAGAATAATAACAGTTAGTTATAGAGAAACTTCGGCATGCCGAAGTGTTGCGTTCAAACGGTCCCGAAACGCCCTGAAATCGTTTTCTTGTTCCCAAGCCAAAGCTTGGGAACAAGCGGAAAACTATGATGGGTTACACTTGGGGAACGATCCGGATTTCGACGCGCCGGTTCAACATCCGTCCGGCTTCCGTGCCGTTGCTCACAATCGGTTTACTCTTGCCATACCCCACGGTGACCAGTCGACCCGGCTCCACCCCTGATTTCACCAGAGCACTCTTGACGGCTTCGGCCCGGCGTTCGGAGAGCTTCTTGTTGTACTCTTCCGTACCGGTACCGTCGGTATGTCCGGCAATCTGTATGGTCGTCTGCGGATACTGCTTCAGAACCTGGGCGACACGATTGACCTCATCATACCCACCAGGCTGGAGCATAACGGCATTCACGGCAAACAGGTAGTCGGATTTAAACGTGACCGTCAGGACATCCACCGTTTTTCTGGTACCGCTTTCCTCCGCCTTGGCCAGCGTCTCTGCTGATTTCCTGCTGATACTATCCTCCGCATGGGCCAACAGCTCCTGTTCCCTCTTGATGCTGGCCGCCTCGGAGTTTGCCAGGGTTTCACGGAGAGTAGCCTCCTGCTCGTCCATGTAATTACCGATGGCATTCCCGGCCAATCCACCCACAAGTGCCCCGGCAGCGGCGCCTAGCAGGGTGGACGACGTGTTGCGCCCGATTGCCTGGCCAAGCCCGGCCCCAACCGCAGCGCCGAATCCGGTGCCGACAGCGGCTCCGGTCTGAGTTTTGGTGGCACAACCGGATGCCACCACCAGAATACAGAGGATAATCGTTAGCTTTTTCATTTTATCTACTCCTTTCTGACCCCAGCCCGGCAGGAGAAGTGAGGGGACTCCCAAAAATGAGAGCCAGCTATTTTTATCATTATTAGCACAGTCGGTAGACTCCCGCTTGAAAAAACAACCTCCGGAAGCCATGTAAGGAGCCGGCATCAAAAAAAACAGGCCCCGTTTATGGCGGGGCCTGTTTCAAAATGGGGTGGCTAGTGGGATTTGAACCCACGTATGTACGAGTCACAGTCGTAAGTGTTAACCGCTTCACCATAGCCACCAGATATGATGCCGTCCCAAAAGCCATTTTCCCTCCAATGACTGACAGAACGAAGTAGCCTTATAGCATAACAGAAAGAATGGTACAAGCGAAAAAATCAACGTATGCCTTCCCCGTGCCTTCATCCCCTCAAGCTCCACCCTCTTCCGTTGCGGCTCAGGCAAGAGGCCGTACATCTCCGTGATGCTCCAGTGACATGGCGCTCCTCCGTATTCATTCCCTCCCCCAGCGGGGGAGGGTTAGGGAGGGGGAGTCCGGAATGTGACAAAGTAGAATCACCCCTTCCCCGTCAACTCCCGCAACGCCTCTTGCGCCTCTTCGTAGTCGGGGCGCTTCACCAACGCCTCGGCATAACACTCCTCGGCATACTTGGGCATGGTCAACGCCTCGTAGCAGCGCCCCAGGAGGTAGTTCACCTCGGGAAGCGGGCATTGCTGACGAAAAAACTCGTCATCCAGCACATCCCAGAGGATCGCCGCCGCTTCGGCGTACTCCTGCTGCTGCTGAAGATTCAGGGCTACCCCGATGGCCTCCAGATAATCCACCGCAGGCACCAGGGGATGCGCCCCCGCCTCCAGCCGCCCCAACCGCTCCTCCAGTTCTAAAGAGCGCTCCCCCACCCCGATCCGGCACGCCGTCTGAAAACTCTCCAGGGCCTCGTCGTACTTCCCCAGCAGCCAGGAGACATCCCCATACAGGAGGAGCAGGTCCGGATCTTCCGGGGTCAAGAGCAAGGCCCGGTTCAGGTAGCCTTGAGAATGGTAAAGATTGCGCGTGGTCTGATTCAGGGCCGAAAGGCGTAACCCCTTTTCCCGGTAGACACGGCCGATCTGTTTGAGAAAAAGCGGATTCTCCGGTTCCATGAGCAAAAAGATCCGAAGCGCCGTTATCAGCCGGTCAAGGTAGAGGATATCCACATCCTTTTGCTCCAGCATGAGGAGCTGGGTGGCCAAATCCGCCACCAAATGAGGATAGGCATCCCGCAGCAGCAGCGCGTAGTGGTCGGCAAAGGTGCAGCCGGGGTTTTGCCGCAGAGCCTGATAGAGCCCGTCACCCACCGCGTCATAGGAGGGGATCTCTCCCGGAAGAAGCGCCGCCACAACCTCTTCCCGCAACGGGATGGGGATTCCGCCACAGGGGACCGTGGCCCGACCGTCCCGGGCCGAAAGAATTGTCCCCTCGGGTGGGGTCACATAGCTGATCCCCGCCAAGGGGGTCGGCTCCATCATGCCGGTTCCTGCCATTATCGAACCTCCTCTTCCGGCTCACGTTCCGGAAAGGTGTTGACGCCGGCGAAGTCGCCGACGGATTTATAGATCCGGACACCGTCCCACGGCTCGTCAAGGATGCCGTCGTGGATCGCCCAGCTTCGCCCCCGAACGGTCAGCTCCGCACCCGGCATCCGGAAAGGGGTAGAGCCGTCCAGCCGAGAGAAAAGCCTCCCACCGGGACGAAACTCCTCATTGATCCGCAGCATGAGGGTCCGGCCGGTGAGATAGTCGAACCCGTATTTTTCGTACCGGATGGCGTTGTCGTAGGAAAGCGGCTCCGCCGTGATGATATCCACACCTAGGCCATCCACGAAGCGCTCGAACCGGGGAAAAAACTCGGTGAACAACCGCAACCCCCGGCGAACCTGATTGGGGAAGAGTCCCGCCTGCATGGAGCGAAGCTCTTCAGGAATATTGCGCCCCAGGGAGGCGAACCAGTTATCCTTCCCCATGGCATCCACATCCACCTGGAAACGGGGCGCATCGGGATCGGTGATGATGCAGAAGGAGAGTTCGATCTGATGATAGGCGGTATCGGAGATCTCCAGGAAAAAGAGCGGGTCCCGCTCCCCGGGGCTCCGTCGGGCCACGATTCGGGTGAACCCCAGACCAACCGGAGCGATGAACTCCACCGAGGGGGCGCCGTCAGCTCCCAAGGAAGCTTCGGGGGTAATCCCCAGGACAGAGAAGAGCCGCGGCGGAAGGAGTGCCCGGTAAAGCCGCTCCTTCTCCTGCACGTCCAGGACGTTGATCTCCCGCAGGGAACAGAGCGGCTTCCCCAGGCGGGTAACGAGCTGTTCATTCCCCGGAAGTCGTGGCATAGGTCCCGATGATCACCGGAAAGATCCGCTTCCGGATGGCTGAAATACTCTTCTCCACCTCGTCCAGCGCCCGGTTCCGGTCCCCCTCTTCGGCCCAGTACATGGCGTCCAGCAGCATGGTATTGGCGCACCCCATCTCCGAGATGGTCCGGATGAATTCCACCGGGAGCCGGGGGGAGAGCTCCACCCCGTTCATGATCCCCCAGGCGATGGTCCAGGCCCGGGCCACATTCACCAGGTCATACCCTCCCCCCCCCAGGGCCACCCAGGGAATCCGCAACGCCTTAAGCTTTCGAAGGACATAGGAGTAGCTGTGGGTGGTGATCTCCAGCCGCGAGAGAGGGTCGGTGCGGAAGGTGTCGGCCCCCAACTGGGTAACCAGGACATCGGGATTGTAGGCGGCGATGAGAGGATAGGCGACCTCGTCGAAGGCCTTCATGAAGAGGGCGTCGTCGGTATGCTCCATGAGGGGGACGTTTACCGAATACCCCTTCCCCGCCCCCTTCCCCGTCTCATGTTCGAAACCGGTGCCGGGAAAAAAATGGAGCCCGGTTTCGTGGAGGGAGATGGTGAGCACCCGGTCGGTGTCGTAGTACGCCTCCTGTACCCCGTCGCCATGATGGGCATCCAGGTCCAGGTAGACGACCCGCAACCCTTGGGCCACCAGCTGGTTGATGGCCACCACCGCATCATTCAGATAGGAAAAGCCCGAAGCCCGGCCCCTGTGGGCATGATGCAGGCCGCCGGCAAGGTTGAAGGCGATATCATACCCCTCCCGGGTCACCAGGCGGGCCGCCTCCAGGGTCCCGGCGGTGCAGAGGCGGGCCCAGTCGTAGAAGCCGGGGAAGACCGGATTCTCCACATCCCCCAGGCCATAGCGGAAATCGGCCCGGGAATCGGTGGAATCGTTGAACTCGGCCAGTCGCCGGAGATAGTCGGAGGAATGAAAGGTCAGGAGTTCGGCGTCACTCACCCTCCCGCACTCCCGGATATGGGCGTTCTTCAGGCGGGTCAGGCCGTACGCTTCCATGAGATCAAAGGCCAGCCGGTAGCGCTGCACCTTGAAGGGGTGGTAGTCGCCATAGGAACAGGCGCTGAAATCGTGGGAGTAGACGAGGGCTGTTCTGGTCATGGGATACTTGGGTAAGGAGATGTCTGCCGCGAAACTCTACTACCTCCCGCCGGGAGCGTCAACCGGTAACTTCTCCCCGGAAACAGAGAAAGGCGGAGGAATACCCCGCCTTTCTCTGAAACAGGTGAAGCAAGAGTGTTACGGAGCCAGCGGTACCAGCGTAACCTTGCCGCTGGTCACATCGTATTCGGCTCCGACCAGACGCGCCTTTGTCCCCGGCAGCAGTTTCCCGGCTGTGGGCAAGGCGGTGGTGAGGCAGGCGGCCGGCATTTCCAGTTCAACGGCCTCCTTGACGATCAGTGATTTGGCCAAGAGGTCGGCTGCCGTCAACTTGATATTATCGATAATCGCCTCATCGATAAGAGACGCAACATCGCCAACCCTGGCGTAGGCAGACTTGACCGCGGGGAGGAGCGTATTGACGAGGCTGTTGACGTAATTGCCGCCGGGGGCCGGCGCCACCGGAGCATCGGGAACCGGATTGCCCAGTCTAAGGAACGGAAGGGCGTAGTTCACCGCTGCGGTAACTGCTCCGCACTTGGTGTGCCCCATGACCACGATGAGGGGTGAGCAGAGGTGCTCGACGCCATATTCGATCGTTCCGATCTGGTGATCGGCGATGATGTTACCGGCAACGCGGACGGGGAATACTTCTCCCAACCCCTTGTCAAAGATGATTTCGGGGGATACGCGGGAATCCGAGCAACCCAACACGATGGCATAGGGGCTCTGGCCGGCGGCCAGAGTCGTGCGCACGCCAGGCTGGGCGTTTTTACTCAGGGCCGCAAAATTTCCAGCAAGGTAAGGAGTGTTGCCCGACAGCAACGTAGACAGAGACTGATTTGCCGTGAGGGTTGTTCCTGCCCCAGCCACTGCGGCAGTTGCCAGCAACGCCATTACCGTAATACTTTGAATGAGACGCAAACGTACCGATTTTTTCATGTGTTCCTCCATGATGGATAATCCCCTTGTGGGGGTTGATACATTACGCGGTTTTCTTTTTCCGGAGCAGCGCCAGACCGGCAAGACCGGCCCCCAGCAACAGGAAGGTGGAGGGCTCGGGAACGGCGGCGGCGGCATCGGTGGTCACGCCATAAGCGTAATAGCCGCTCTGACCGTTAGTAAAGGATATTGCTTGCGACGAGGCGTCGACTCCATTGGTGAGAAACAACGAATCCGAAGCGCCGGTATCCAAATTCCAGAGTTCAAGATAGCCGCTTGCTGCTGCCGTCGCATAGGGTGAATAGTTACTGGCGCTGTTTAGAAAAAAATAGCTGTTCAAGAGACTCAAGGTCACCGTGCCGGTACCCGTAACGGTAAAAACGACCCGTTGGAGCGCCGCGGCGCTGGCGGTAAACGGGGTGGTGGTTGATGCGGCGGCATCAGCGGAGACCGACATGAGGGCGGCATTATTGCTCACCACAATAGAAGTTGCATGTCCCCCGGGGCCGGCACTATCGGCATTCTGCGACGAGTCGTAAACCACCGGATCAGGGTTAATCGTCAAACCTGACAGAGTGACCTGGAGTTGCGACACATTAATGCCGGCCGAACCGGATGCCACCATCGAACCCCACGACTGACCGGCCATTCCCAGCGCCAGAGCCACCATCAGCGTCCCAAACCGTAACGTCCTGAGGAACCCTTTACACCCTTTCATTCCCATGTTGTACCTCCTTTTGATGTTGAAGCATAAAACAAGCCAACGCCTAATTGCAAGTACTGTGCCGTGAATTTCAGGAACTCCTGTCACAGGTTTCCAACAGTTTAGAAATAACTCCGTTCCTGAGCCCGGAAATATGTAAAGAATTCCGACACTCAATGAGTGACTAGCTTTACACAATTAATCCGTATGAAACATCTGTTTACCACCTCACCGGAACTCAACTCTCAGTTACGTAGTGCGTGAACACCAGATCTTTTTCTTGCATCAGATTCCCTCACATGACATGCTACGCCGAAAATTCGTAACAGAGGAGATCTCCATGGCTCAGGCAGCAAAGGGGAGTAAAGTCCGGGTTTCGTATACCGGCAGATTGGAAGACGGCTCGATCTTTGACGCCTCCGAGACATGCATCGGCTGGGAAGAGGGCACGGGGCCTCTGGAATTCACCATCGGCGATGGTTCGGTGATTCTCGGTTTCAACGGGGCGGTGATAGGGATGACTCCGGGAGAGGAAAAAACCGTATTCATCCCCGTGGACCAGGCATATGGAGCTTATAAGGAAGAACTGGTGGCCGACCTGGAACGAAAAGATATTCCCAAAGGGATGATGCCGATGCCGGGGGAGCAGCTGGAAATCGCCCTTGAAGAAGGACAAATAATCCCGGTAACGGTGCTGCATGTGACCCCGGCGAAGGTGACCCTGGACGCCAATCACCCCCTGGCCGGAAAGGATCTCACCTTCCGGATCAGGCTGGACGAACTACTCTAGTCACAATCACCCGCTCCCCCTCCCCCTGCTTGGCCACGTAGGTGAAGAGAAACTCCGTCGGCTCATCCCCCCAGGGGGTTTCCAGGTAGTTTTTGAGAAACGTCCGCCTGAATCTCCGGATCCGCGCCCCTGCGGGAAACGTTTCCCCACCCTGAAACCCTGGGCCTCGCGCCTCCCGACTCCCGGCGACCTGACCGAAACAGAGGGGGAGGCGGGATGTGGCGGGGTATTCGTTCCGGCAGAAGTCGAAGCTGAGGAGGTCCTGGATGAGCGGCTCCTCCCCCTGAATTTCCACCAGGAACCGATGGATCAGGTCGCAGAGATCCAGAAACGACCGGGGGTCGGTTGTTCCGGCGAACAGACGGGCAGAGTGGTGAAAGAAGGACGACAACGTCCCTTCCCGCTCCAATCCCTTCAGTAACAGGAGAAAGCGGCCACTGTTATGGATCAGGTCCAGGAGCCGGGAGAGATCCTCGATGCATGAAATCTCCGCAAAAGTGAGCCAGGGAGTCGAAAGGATCTTGTAGGGGGGGGTAGCGGAATAGAGGTACCCCTCCTCCGCCGCGATCCGCCGCATGGGAACCCCCTTCAGCACCTTCAGCGGCTCCACCTGGATATGGTGGGGAGCGGTGACCAGCAAACGCTCTAAAGAGCCGAGAAAACCGTCATACCCCTCTCCCGGCAGACCGGCAACCAGGTCCAGGTGAACCACAACCCCGGTCTCTTCCCGAACTCTCCGGACCGCAGCCAGGAGTTTCTCCGGGTCGGACTTTCTCCCCACCCGTTCCAGGGTTGCGCCATCCCCCGACTGAACCCCGATCTCAAACCGGAAGAGACCCGGCGGCACCCTCCTCAGCACCCTGAAATTCTCCTCGGTGAGGAGTTCGGCGGCAATCTCGAAATGAAACAGGCTGGAGCGGTTCCGGAGAAGGATAAACTCCCAGATCTCGGTGGCCCGTCGGGGGTCATAGTTGAAGGTCCGGTCCACCAGTTTGATCGTCGCCACCTCCCGAGCCATGATCAGGGAGAGATCCTCCCTGATCCGCTCTGCTCCGTAGGAACGGACGGTGCGATCCAGGGAAGAGAGACAGAAGGCGCAGGAAAAGGGACACCCCCGGGAGGTTTCCACGTAGACCAGGGGCTTGGCCAGATCAACGAGCTCGGCATGAAAGGGTGAGGGGAGAAGGTCAAGGGAGGTGCAAGGGGGACGATCCGGGGTGGCGACGAGCTCATCGTCAACACGGCAGGTAATACCGGCAACCCTCTCCAGAAACTCTCCCGGGGGGAGCCCGCCGGAGGCGACAATGAGGAGGGCCAGCTCCCTGAGGCTCTCCTCCCCTTCCCCCCGCACCACGCAATCGATGGCCGGGTGACCGGCCATGAGTTCAAAGGTGCCGTAGGAGACCTCCGGCCCCCCCAGGACGATGATACTCTGAGGGAGGATCTGCTTCAGGTCGGCAACAAGCTTGAGGGTCTGCTCCAGATTCCAGATATAGCAGGAAAAGCCGTACAGGAGAGCGGCCTCATCCACCAACCGGCGGAGGAGGCGGTCATGATGTTCATGAACCGTCCACTCCCGGATGACGCATGTCAGCCCGGGGATATCGCCACAGGCGGCGGCCAGGGAGGGGAGCGCCAGAGAGGCATGGCTGTAGCGGCTGTGGAGTGTGGCAAGGAGCAGCTTCATCCTGACCTCACTCAATGGGCCAAGGAGTCGGAAACAGGGATATGACTGGCGATCTTGTTGCAACCGCTGCAGATATACTTTTTCTTGATCCGTCTCAGGTACCAGAGACCCGGAATAAGTCCGATACAGAGCAAAACAAAGGAGAGTAAAAACGGCTTGTTATATTGAAGATACGGCTCCATGCTCCCGATGTGCCCGCATTTGAAACAGCGACGAACCTTCCTTCTGCGCTTCCTGATTTCCAGGATGGAAGAGGCGGCATAAAAAAAGAGCGGGACGCACACGAGAAAATACATTATGAAAAATTTAGAATAAGAAATTTTACCCACCCGGTTCACCACCCCTGCAAAATAACTATGACCCCCTCCCCCCCCAACAGGGAAATACCGAGCTGTTACCGGCATGATACCAATCTCTTCCTAATTAGTCAATGCATCCTATCTCCCCCCCGACCAGAGTGCATCTTCCAGCCCGGAATCCCGTTCGGTTCTCTTGCGTACCGCGTCCAGAAATACCGACTCGTCCCCCCAAAGCTCCGCCTCTTCCCTCCCCCGTGTCAATCCCGTATAGATCAGTTCCCGGGTAAGGGGGGCGGCATCGTGGGGAGGAAGGAGCAGGAGGAGCCGGTTAAACTCCGACCCCTGGCTCTTATGGACGGTCATGGCGAAGACCGTCTCATGGGATGGAAGACGCAACGGGGAGATCTTTCGCACTCCACCCTCGGGAGCGGGGAAGCAGACCCGGGGTGAGTCCTCCCCTTCAGAGGTGAAGACGATCCCCACGTCGCCGTTGAAGAGCTTTAAAGCATAGTCGTTCACCGTGACCATCACCGGTCGCCCCCGGTACCAGCGACTGCGGCGCTGGATCAGCCCCTCTCCTGCCAGGATCTCCTCGATGAGGATGTTCATTGCCGTGACCCCCCAGGGGCCCCGGTGCAGGGCGCAGAGGACGCGAAAGGTGTCGAACTTCCGCAACGCCTCTTCCGGGCTTTCCGCCCGGAGGTACGCCTCGTAGCCTGCCACCACCCTCTCGGCCAGCGCCCGCTTCAGCCCTTCGGTGGGGGGGAGGTCGCGCCAGCAACCTTGCTCCCTGAGCAGCTCCAGGGCAACTCTCCCCTCCCCGGCATTCACCGCTTGCGCCGCCCGGCCGATGGGGGAGTCGGCGCCGAAGCGGTAGTTTTTCCGAAGAATCACCAGGGAATCCGCAAGTGACGGACGCGGGGCGCCAGATTCGGGAGTCGGGGTTCCGGGCGCGGGGCGCGGGGTAACCCCTCCGGCTTCCATCAGATCGACGGGTAATCGCACTCCGGCCACCTTGGCAAGGAACTCGGCGAACTCCGGTGAAAACTCCTCCCTGCGCCCCCTGCCGCAGATATCTCCCAGGACCGCCCCCGCCTCCACCGAGGCCAGCTGATCCCGGTCTCCCAGGAGAATGAGCCGGGCCTGGGGACGGAGCGCCACCGCCAGCTTTGCCATGAGGGGAAGGGGTACCATGGACGCCTCATCCACGATGACCACATCCCAGGGGAGGAGATTCTCCGCCGAATGACGGAAACGGACCGACGACCCCCGGGCCCCCAGGAGGCGATGGAGGGTGGAGACCCCCTGGGGGATCTGCTCCCGGATCTCGGGGGAGCAGGCAAGCTTCTCCTTCATGGCAGCGATGGACTCCTTGAGCCTGGCCGCCGCCTTCCCCGTGGGGGCGGCCAGGGCAATGCGGAGCGGAGGCTCCCCCCCCTGCTCCGCCAAAAGGGCGATGATCTTTACCACCGTGGAGGTCTTTCCCGTCCCCGGCCCCCCGGAGATCACGCAGAACCGTTTCCGCAACGCCGCCGCCGCGGCAACCTTCTGCCAGTCGATCTCACTGCCGTCGGCACAAGGGAAGAGCCGGGTCAGACCATCCTCCAACAGCGGTTCGTCCACGCAACAGGAGGCCGCTCCCTTGGCCAGGATAACTTCGACCAGTTCCCGCTCGTACTGCCGATACCGGCGGAGATAGAGACGCCCCAGATCATCCATGATGAGGGGGGTGAACGCCTCCCCTCCCCCCACCACAGTCGTGGACTCCAGATAGCGTCGGAGTTCCTCCAGGGGGGGGAGCGTCTGCTCACTCCCGTCCACCGTGACTCTCTTGCCGGCAAGAGCTCCCAAGTGGAGGCAGATGTGCCCTTGACCCACGGCGTTGCTCACCAGGGAGGCGGCCAGATGGAGCAGGGGGGAACCATCTCCGGAGTGCCGGCAGATGAAATCGGCAAAATGACGGTCAAGGGGGGTCAGGTCAAAGGTCATGGGGGTCTCTTTCTCCCTGGGACTCGATCAGGCATTCCGTCAGTTCCCGGATCAACTCTGCCGGGGGAAGGTCACGGAAGACGCCGTACTCTGCTCCCCATCGGGGATTTATCCCCCGGAGGAAGAGGTACCGGACCCCGCCGAAGTGAGTGTCGTAGTCGTACCCCGCCACCCGCAGGGAGAGATAACGGTTGAGGGCCACCGTGTAGAGGAGGTACTGAAGCCCGTAGAGGTTGCTCTCCATGGTCGTTGCCAACGCCTCTTTCCCGTACTCCTCCGGCCGGTTCCCCAGGTGGTTGGATTTCCAGTCCAGCAGGTAGTACCGCCCCCCTTGCTGGTAGACCAGGTCCATGAACCCCCTCACCATCCCCTGTACCGGCCTGAACTTCAGGGCGCCACAGAGACTCTCCAGATCCAGGGCGGGAAAGCGCCCGCTCCACCGGTGAAAACAGTCACGGAGGAGTTCTGAGGTGATGAACCTCAGCGGGAAAAAGAACTCCATTTCCGCGAGCCAGCTTCCCGGCCGGAGGTCGGCCAGGGTGAAACGCTCTCCACTGCTCCCCAGAGAGGCGGCCAGGAGATCGGCGATCATGGTGCAGAGCGGTTCCAGCCACTCGGGGGCAAAACCGTGCTTCTTCAGCCCCTCCGCCACACTCCCGGTCACCTGGGGGGTGATACCCGCTGAAAAATCCAGCTTCTCGAAAATCTCGTGGAGAAAAATCCCGGCCCGCGCCCCCCTGGGGAAGGTGAAGATGCTCCTTCCCGTCGCTTCCCCCCCTGCAGGAAGCGGCGGGGAGTGAAGATCACCCAGGGCGAGGCGGTCCCGGTCCGGCAACTCCGGCGCGACGCTCTCATGGGCCGCAAAGGAGGTGAAACTGGAGACCCGCCAGCTCTGGTCGATGACCCCGGTGAACCGGCGACACCGGAGCTCTTCCCCGTCGCCTTGTGACGGGAGAAGGGGGAGGAGATCGTCCGGTTCGGGCATGGTGAGAACGGCAATCTCCCCCCCCCCTGCCGCTGCCAGCGCCTGCAACTGCTCTTCCATCCGGGAAGCGGAAAGAGCCGAAATCTCCTGCTCCTGGAGGGTCACCGGATCGGCGGCGGCGCGGCTCTCTCCGGAGGTATGAAAGAGGTAGGAGAGAGGGGAACTCTCCGGCCGGTTGCGTCTGTTCTTGTCAAAAAACTTCCCCCCCACCAGGTAGCAGCGGAACTTGGCCCGGGTCAAGGCCACATAGAGGAGCCGGAGACTCTCCGCCAGGGACTCCTTCAGGGCCAGGGGGCGATGTTCATCGTATCCAGGGGAGCCGAAATCCTTCACCAGGGTAAAGCCGTCGTGAAAGGAGATCACCTCCCCTCCCCCCTTGATCCCCCCCCAAAGGAAGGGGCAGAAGACGACGGGATACTCCAGCCCCTTGCTCACATGGACCGTCACGATCCGCACCGCCTTCTCGTCGGTCTCCAGCCGGATCTGATACTCGTCCGCCTCCTCCCCGCCGCTCACCCGTTCGTTGAACCAGGTCACCTGCCCCTGGATTCCCAGGCGCCCTTCATGGGCCGCCCGGTGGATCACCTCGAAGCAGTGGAGGAGATTGGTGAGGCGGCGCTCCCCATCGGGACGCCGCAAGAGCCGGCTCCGGACCCTCTCCCGGGAGAGGAGGCTCTGGGACATGACCATGAACCCCCGCTCCAGCCAGCTCTGGTGGTAGTCGCGAAAGCTCTGGAGAGTGAGCTCCCACGCCTGCTCCGACTCCAGAAGCGTGGCGATGTCGTCACCGCTCCTCCCCAGCAGGTCCGTGACCAGAGCCGTGCGAACCCTAGTCTCGTTCCCCGGCTCCGCCAGGGCCGCCAGAAGCGTGGCCAACTCCCGGGCCTCGTCGGTGGCGAAGATACTCCGGTCGCTGCGCATGACGCTGGGGATACGGAGAGCCCGCAGCGCCTCCTGAACAGCCGTCGCCTGCCAGTGATTCCGGACGATGACCGCCAGATCCTGGGGGAGGAGAGGCTCCCCCTCCAGAAGGGCTCTCCCCTCCCGTCCCCCCTGGAGGAGTCGGCCGATCTCGGCGGCCACCGCAGCCGGGATCTCCCTGTTGGCGTCCCCCACCGTCATCCCGCCCCCCCCCTCCCCGGGAGGGACGAACCAGAACTGCAGGGGAGCCTGGTCGAACTCCGTCAGAAGAAGACGCGACCCCCGCGTATCGGCCCCCACCCGGAGCGGGTGATAGGCTATCCTGTCGAAGAGAAAGGGGCGCCCCTCGTTGACGAAAATCCGGTTGAACGCCCCCAGCAGCAAGGGGGACGAACGCCAGTTACTAGTCAGGGTAAACCGCCGACCCGGCTCAATCTCCGCTGCCGCCTCCAGATAGGCGAAGATGTCGGCCCCCCGGAAGCTGTAGATCGCCTGTTTCGGATCGCCGATGAGAAAGAGGGGGGAATCCCCATCCTGGTAGATTTTTCTGAAGATATCGTACTGTATCGGATCGGTATCCTGGAATTCATCAATGAGCGCCGCCGGATACTTCTCCCGCAGGGAGATGGCGAAGCAGGGGCCGCTCTCCCGGCGCAGAGCCTCGTACAGGTCGGTGAGGAGATCGTCGAAAAACCTGATATTGGCCTCCCGTTTCCGGACCGGGAGGGTCCGGCGGACAAAAGCGATGAGCTCCCACCGGAGAGCGAGAAACCGCTCATGCACCCCGTGAGCCAGCTCCTGGCAGAGGACGAAAAACCGGTGAACGGGTGAAATCCCTTTCTTCGGCATGGTCCCCTGGGCGATACCGGAGGTGGTGAAGCGCTGGAAATCGGGAAAAAGCTCATAAGGAGCTCCGCCGGCCAGATAGGCGTCCATCCCCTCCCAGTAGGCCGGCAAGAGGTCTGGGCGATAAAACCCTTCCGCCTGTCGCAGGTTTTTCTTATCGGTGAGCAGAAGCGTGATCTCCTCCCGCTGGTCACGCCAGGTGGCGGCAACCGCCTCAAAGGCCGCCAGCACCCCCTCCTCCAACGCCTCCACCTCCCCCTCCCCGTAACAGGGCAGGATCCGGAGGTCGGGATTACCCAGCATCCCCGTGAGAAAGCCGTTGCAATACTCGGGAGTCAGGCCACTGGTCAGGGCATGCCCCAGGAGGGGGGCCGGCGACCTGAAGAATTTCATCCGCCAGAAATCATCCACGATCTCCTGGAGCAGGGGGGAGGAGTCGGTGACCAGTTCCGTGTCGTAGAGGGAGCCGCTCTCGAAGGCATGGTCCTGGAGCGCCCGGAGACAGAAGCCGTGAATGGTGAAGATCGCCGCCATGTCGAAGGAGGTGAGCGCCAAATTCAGCCGCTCCCGCCCCACCCCCCGCTCCGGCCCCTTTCCGTTCTCATTGGCCACAAGCCGTTGGAGGATCGGGTCGTCCGATCCCCCCCCGGAAAAGAGCTCCAGCGCCTCCCGGAGCCGGGACCTGATCCTCCCCCGCAACTCCTCGGTGGCCGCCTCCGTGTAGGTCACCACCAGAATCCGGTCCGGGGTCAGCCCCTGCTCGATGACCAGGCGGAGGTAGAGGCAGGCGATGGCGTAGGTCTTGCCGGTGCCGGCGCTGGCCTCGATGAGATTCCTGCCGCTCAGCTCCAGGGTCAAGTGGTCCAGTTCGTTCATAGAGTTTTTCACCCGCAAGCCGCAAGTACAGAGTTGGAGAGGATACGCCAGATGTTACCGCCGGTACCGCACCAGCGGCTCCAGGATGGTCCGGGAGATTTCTTCGAATTCGGGAGTAAAGGGATCATCCCCCCCGAAACAGAGACGGAAGGAGGAATCATCCTTCTCCCCATGTCCCTGAAAGGGGTCCCACCTCTTCCAGGCCGCAGCCAGGTTCCAGGCAAGCTTGTCCGCATAGGCCAGCCCCGACTCGGGGAGAAACCGGAGCGGCATGCTCACCCCCTGCCAGTAGAGTTCCAGAAGCGTGGCCAGGATCGCTTCCGCATCCTCCACCGGGCCGAAGGAGGCTACGCCGTTTTGCATCATGAGGAGACTGTCGCAGGGATACCCCTCCGGTCGACTGACGGAGAGCGCCAGGTGCTCGATCCAGCAGCGAAGTTGATCCTTCCCCTTCAGCTTGGCGCAGCGCCAGGCGATCTTCTGCCCGGGCCAGATCCCCTGGAGCCGCCCGGTAATGCGAAACAGCCCCACCCGCAGCTCCAGGTCCCGGGGAGGGAGCTGCCGGGCATCCCCGGTCTCGGCGGCAATCAGGAGGGCAAAGGAGCGAACTTCTTTCACCAGTTTCCGGCAGAGCTCTTCCCCATGCTTACCCGGCGGGAGAACTCCCCGGGAGCGGAGGAGCGGGAGCATCTTCCCCGGCTCCTCCCCCTGCAGGAGCAGCTCCAGCATCTCCTCTTTCACCCCATAGGCATCCAGATGATCCAGGGAGAACGGCTCCCGCTCCGCCAAGGGGGGGGTAAGCTCCTCTAGCCGGATTCCCAGCCGCTGTTCCAGGAAAAATCGGGGAGGATTGGCGAAAAACCTGATCAGCCGTTGCAGGGGGATCTCCCGCCATTCGTCAGGGGGAGGCTCCAGCGGTTGCGTCAGAAAGGGAACCGGCTGCCAGGGAGCGGCGGCGGCCTCCAGGAGCGCGCCGCACTGTTCATGGTCGAAGCTGAAGAGCGGGGAACCAGGGGTGAAGTACCCCCGACTGAACGCCTGGAGACGATGCCGCGTCACCAGGCTGCTCCGGAGCTCCCCCTCCTCCGGAGAGAACCCCCGCTCCACGGCGTCCAGGAGTTCACTCACCAGGACCGAGGGGGGGATCTCACTGTTATCCTTGATACTCTGCCCCACATAACTGATGGAGAGGGTCTCCCGGGCCGACAGGAGGCATTCCAGAAAGAGGTAGCGGTCCTCGTCCCGCAGGGAGCGGTCGCCGGGTCGGGGGTGCCGGGCCATGAGGTCGAACTCCGGCGGCCTCCCCTGCCGGGGGAAGGCGCCGTCGTTCATCCCCACCAGGGCCACCACCCGAAAGGGGATGCTCCTCATGGGAAGCATGGCACAGAAGGTCACCCCGCCGGTCATGAAGCCGTATCCCTGCTCTTCCTGCTGAAGCCGGGTGGTCAACCAGCGCCGCACCACTTCCAGCCCCACCTCTTCCGTGAATCCCGCCCCCTCCCCGGAGAGCCCCAGGGCGTCCACCACCCCGGCGATGGTTGCCAGCTCATGGGCCGACTCCTCATCGGAACCGGCGAAATCGGTGAGGAGGCGGCTCAGCTCATCCCGCCATCCGCTCAGGCTCCGAGGGGTTGCCAGGGAACGGCTCACCCCCAGGACCGCGGCCACAAAATCGGCCAGCTTCCCCAGGGTCCGGCTCCGATCCCCCTCCATCTCGTCAAAGGGGAGGATGCCGTCGAAGAGAGCTCCCCCCTCCTGGGGCATGGCATACCCCAGAAAAAGTCGCTCCAGCCCGGCTCCCCAAGAATTTTCATGATAGGGGGGGAGCCCCAGGGTGCCCCGGTGCTCGGCATCGGCCCCCCAGCGGACCCGGGTCTCCCCCAGCCACCCCCTGATAAGGGGAAGCTCGCCGCTCTCCAGGCCGAAACGTCGCATCACCGGCTCCGACTCCAGGATATCGAAGAGTTCCGCGGCCGTGAGGCGACTCCCCGGAAGGGCCAGGAGCTTGAGAAGGAGAGCGGCGATCCGCCCCTCACCGGCAAGGCTCCGGTCGGCGATGGAGTAGGGGATACTACGGGTCGAGTCTCGACGGCCGTCAAAGACCATGGAGACATAGGGGGCATACCCCTCGATGTCCGGGGTCATGACCACGATCTCCCGGGGGGTAAGCCCCGGATTCTCCTCCAGCAGGGCCAGGAGGGTGTCATGGAGCACCTCGATCTCCCGGAGAGGACTATGGCAGGAGTGGATCTGCAGTGACCGGTCAGCGCGGCGCAGCTCCCGCTTCCCCCCCTCCCCGGTTCCCCCCAGGGAGAGGATATCCGATTGGAGAGAAGCCAGGAGCGAGGCGTAACCCGGCTCCTCATAGAGGTCAATCTCGTCGGCAAGACCACCCCCCCGCCGGATGATACTGTCGGAAAAATCCCTCCCCAGCTTCCCCAGGGAGGCCAGAAGCGGGTTCCCCTCGTCCAGGTACTCCCGTTGCCCAAGCGGCAGCCGGGCCAGCTCCCGTGACGGGACGATATCCCCCCAGTACTCCCGGCAGGGGCTCAGGAGGAAGAGGTTAACCTCCGTATGCCGGGCCACCTCCGTCAGCAGATCCAGATGAAAAGGGGGGAGATAGGAGATGCCGAAGAGCGAGATCCGCTGAGGGAGGAGCCCCGGAGCAGGGGGTCCGGCAACCATGGCCCGACAGAAATCATCCTTAAGCCTCCCCCGGTGCCGGTCGTTATCCGCCGTGGCCAGGCGTCCCCAGAGGAGCGCCTGCCACTCCTCCCCCTTCCCCTCCTCCCACTCCTGCAGCAGATCGGGGCGGTAGAGGGTGTACTGGTCAAAGGTGTCGGCGATCCTGGCGGCGAGCTGGAACCGCCGGAGCTCTTCCCGGTCATTATCCAGATAGTTCCGGATGGGGAGGCACTCCTCTTGGTCACGGAGCTCCGTCAGGAGCCCCATGATCTTCCAGGTCATCACCTCAGGAGTAAAGGATGGGGAGTCAGGGAGGGTGGGGAGGATGGTGTCGAAGAGCTGCCGGACCATGGCGTTGGGAAAGGGGTAGCGACAGTTGGCCCAGACCCCGAACCGGCCGCTGAGCTGCATGGCCAGCCACCGCTGCATCCCCTTGCTCTGCACCACGATGACCTCGGGGAGAAAGGGAGAGGAGAGTGGTAGGGTCACCACCCGGGAGAGAGCCGTCACCAGAGATTCCATCCGGTTGCTGGTGAAAATATTCAGAGACATGGGGGACTCAGGGAGATCATCCGGTTACTGGTGAAAATATTCAGGGGCATGGGGACTCCGGAGAGGGTAGAGGTACGGAGTAGGGAGCCGACCTACGTCTTCTTGGTTACCCCCTTCCCTCCAGGGCCAGAATCGCCAGTATCTCTTGGTGGATGCGGCCGTTACTGGCAACGATCCGGTGATGCCTGATCCGGCAGGGCTCACCGACGTAGCCGCTCACGCTCCCCCCCGCCTCCTCCACCAGGAGGAGACCGGCGGCAACATCCCAGGGGTGGAGCTTGGACTCCCAGAATCCGTCCAGCCGTCCGGCCGCCACGTAGGCCAGATCAAGGGCCGCGGCCCCGAACCGTCGCACCGCCCGGGCCGCCAGCTGAAACTTGAAAAAATTGTCGAAATTGTTATCAGGATCAACGGCCCGATCGTAGGGAAAGCCGGTGGCAAGGAGCGCCTGCTTCAGCGGTTCCCGGGACGAGACGGTCAGCCGCTCCCCGTTGAGAAAGGCCCCCTCCCCCCTGATCACGGTGAAGAGCTGCTCCAGCATCGGATGATAGACCACCCCCACCGAGACCAAACCCTCTATTTCCAGGGCGATGGAGACACAAAACCAGGGGATGCCGTGGGCGTAATTGGTGGTTCCGTCCAGGGGGTCCACGACCCAGGTGAAACCGGAGTTGAGCGGGAGGTACTCGTTCTCCTCTGCCAGGATATCGTGCCCCGGATGGCGGCTCCGGATGGTAGCCACGATGAGCGCCTCACTCTCCTGGTCGACCTCGGTGACGAGATCCGTTTCCCCCTTGTGCCTGATGACGAATTCTCCGCAAAAGCGCTGCTTCTGCAGGGCTCCGGCGGCCCGGGCCGCAATTATGGCAGTTTCCAGATATTCTCTCACTGATTCCCCCTCTTTATGCAGCGTGCGGCATGGCAGGCAGCTGGTTCTCTCCTCCCCGCTCACGGATGAAGCAGTCCGGCCAGCTCGAAGGCCAGCTCCACCCCCTGCTCCGCATTGAGGCGCGGATCGCAGGTACTCTGGTAGTTCAGATGCAGATGATGGTCCAGGAGCTGCCGACTCCCGCCGGTACACTCCGTCACATTCTCTCCCGTCAGCTCCAGGTGGACCCCGCCGGCTATCCCCCCTTCGGCCCGGTGAATCCCGTAAAAATCACGGATCTCCCCCAGGATATCATCGAAATTCCTGGATTTCTGACCGTAGTCGTTCTGGTAGGTATTGCCGTGCATGGGGTCGCAGATCCAGACGATCTTGAACCCTTCACGCCCCAGCTCCCGCACCAGCGTGGGGAGCGCGGCCGCAATCTTGCCGGCGCCGAAACGGGTGATAAGGGTGAGCCGTCCCGGCTCGTTGGCCGGATTCAGCGTACAAACCAGCCGTTTGACGTCGTCGACATCATGGTTCGGCCCGATCTTTACCCCCACGGGGTTTCGCACCCCCCGGATAAATTCCAGATGGGCGGAGTTCATCTGGCGCGTCCGTTCGCCGATCCAGAGCATATGGGCGCTGCAGTCATACCACTCCCCGGTGAGGGAATCCTGGCGGCAGAGGGCCTCTTCGTACTCCAGCAGGAGCGCTTCGTGGGAGGTATAGAGGGTCGTCTGCCGGAGCTGGGGGTTGCCGGTGTCCAGTCCGATGGCGGTCATGAAGCTGATGGTCTTCCTGATCTGCCGGGCGAGCTCCTCGTATTTGTCGCTGGCCGGGAGGAGATCCAGGGATTGCCGATGCCAGGCCTGAACATGATCCAGGGCCGCATACCCCCCCCAGGTAAAGGCCCGCACCAGGTTCAGCGTGGCCGCGGCACGGAAGTACCCCTCCAGCATCCGGCGCGGATCGGGATTCCTGGCCTCCGCCGTCGGTTCGGGGCTGTTGACCATATCCCCCCGGTAACTGGGGAGCTCCACCCCATTCACCATTTCCGTATCCGAGGAGCGGGGCTTGGCATACTGGCCGGCGATCCGGGCGATCTTGATAACCCGCTTCTCGCCGGCATAGGCGAGGACCACCGACATCTGGAGGATCACCTTCAAGAGATCCCGGATATGGGGGCCGGTACAGCGGGAGAACTCTTCGGAGCAGTCGCCGCACTGGAGGACAAAGGCCTTCCCCTCCGCGGCCAGGGCCAGCTGCTCTCGCAGGGTCCGGCTCTCTCCGGCAAAAACCAGCGGCGGCAGCTGGGACAGTGAAGTCAGGGTTTCGTCCCGGAGAGGCGCGTCCGGCCAGACCGGCTGCTGCCGTACGGGGAAGGAACGCCAGCTCGTCTTTGTCCAGGGGAAATTATTCATCGGTCTACTCCACAACTTGCGATAGTTTGACAAACGTGATCCCCTCTGCCTTGAGCTCGGGGAGTATCCGGGTGAGGGCCTCGATGGTCGCCTTGTGCGGGTGGCAGATGGCGATGGCGTACCCCCGCTTCCGGGCGATCTGGGCCGCCTGCTGCAACTGCGTCCGGATCGCCTCCATCTCCTGGACATTGTCCAAAAAGACATTGCGGGAAGCGCTCTTCAACCCCACCGCATGGGCCAGGGAGTACCCCACGGAGAGCGGGGTGGTCTTGCTGTCCAGGAAATAGAGGTGCCGCTCCTTGAGGAGCTGCATGACCGGCAGCATTTTCGCCGAATCCTCGGTGAAACGCGACCCCATATGATTGTTGGCCCCCACAGCATGGGGGACCAGCTCCAGATAGCGTCTCACCTGCTGGTCGATCTCCTTGTCGGTCAGGCTCATGAGCAGACCGTTCTGTTCAAGACGCCGCTGGGGATACCCCTTGGGCTCCATGGGGAGATGCACCATCACCTCATACCCCCTCTCATGGGCGGTTTCGGCCACCTGGGTGGCATGGGAGAGTTGGGGAATCACCGAAAAGGTCAGCGGCACTTGCAGCGAGGTAAGCGCGTTCAACTCCAGAAGGCTGGTTCCCATGTCGTCGATGACAATGGCGATGCTCCCCGGTGCGGAGAGCGGTCTCCTTTTCTTCGGCTTTTCACGAGGAACGAAGGGGATAATGGCGGCGGTATAGGACTCCTGGAGCGGTGCGACCTTGGGGGTCTTGATCGGCATCCGGTGCCGCTCCACGGAGAGGGGCTTTTTGTTCCGGGACCGCTCCGTATCCCTTCGCATCGTCTCCTGGTAGGTGGAGATGGCCAGATACCCCCCCATCAAGACGACAATGATCAGGATGATCAGGAGGAGCCACCCCCACGTTACCCCAGTTTTCCCTTTGATGGTTCTTTTCCGATTCTTGCGCGCCACATGCTGCCTCTTTTGTTATCAATGTCTAAAATCGTGCGACTCTATCATGATCCCCCATGGCTGTAAACGATGGAGGAGAGGCAAAAATGACACTCCGCTCAAAATAGACCCTCTCCGGCATCGTAGAAGACAGGCCATCATCGCAGTTGATGGGCTTTGGTAAAGTACTGCCGGTACCCTTGCAGCAGGATAAGAAACGAGGTGATCGCCACCGCACCCGTGATGGCGCACATGATGGCGATCTGATAACGAACCGCTATGACCGGTTCCGTCCCGGAGAGGATCTGACCGGTCATCATTCCGGGGAGGGCCACGATGCCGGTGGCGGCCATGGTGTTCATGGTCGGGATCAGCGAGGCGGTATAGGCGGCTCTGAGTGCCGGTTCGGCGGCCTGCCGGGCATCGGCTCCCAGGCAGATGGCGGTTTCTATCTCCTCACGGCGGTCATGCATCTCGCAAGAGAGTCGCTCCGCGGCCAGAGTGGCGCCATTCATGGCATTGCCGATGATCATCCCGGCCAACGGAATCAGGTAGCGGGGATCGAACCAGGGGGTGTACCCCACCACCAGAAGGCAGAAGTAGAAGGTCACCCCGCCGCAGCCGATGACGATGGAACTTCCCACGACCCGATAGAAGTGCGGCATCCGTTTCTTGATGCGGCTTCCGGCCACCTGAAGGGAGAAACCGGTCATGGCCAGGAGCATCAGGAGTACCGGAGCAGGCGAGCGGACGGCAAAGACCAGATTCAGCAGGTACCCCACCGCAAGGAGTTGCAGGACCATCCGGATCGAAACCCAGAAGAGTTTTTTCTCCTGGCCGATGCCGCACAGGCGGGCCAGGGCGACCGAAAGCAGAATGAGTCCGTAGGCGTAGGTCAACTGCAGCAGATCCAGGGGGACGATGTGCCGGCTCTCCATCCGTTTACTCCTCTTCCTTGTCGGGTTTTGCCAAAAAACGCTGCAACGCGACGGTTCGCGGCACTGCCAGCATCTCCGACACACCCCCCTCTTCGATGATCATTCCCTGTTCCAGATAGATCAGATAATCTGCCGCACGTTCGGCCAGACGGAGATCGTGGGTAACTATGATAATTACCAGCTGTTCCCGGCAACAGATCTCGCGCAGAGTGGTCGCCAGGCTGTCGGTGGCAGGGCGATCAAGGGCGCTGGTCGGCTCATCCAGGAGCAGAACTTCTGGATGGGAGATCAAGGCTCGGGCCAGATTGACCCGCTGCTGTTCGCCGCCGGAAAGGGAGCGGGCCTCCCTCTCCAGCATATCTGGGGAGAGTCGGACGAGTGAAATTACCCGCACAACCTCATCACTTCCCGCCGGAGGCGGGAGCAGGTTTCGGTAAAGGAAGGGGCGTTGCAGATTGGAGAGGACCGTTCCTTCGAACATGAACGGTTTTTGCAGGACCATGGCAACCTTGCGGCGGAGCAGCAGCGGATCTACTGTGGATATATCATCGCCGTTCAGGGAAATAGTACCGGTGGAGGGGTCATCGAGGCGGTTAATGAGCCGGATCAACGTACTCTTCCCGCTCCCCGATGGTCCCACTATGCCGGTGATATTACTCGGGCAGGCGCAAAAGGATACTCCGTCGAGAATTACCGCTTGTTCCCCACCCGGACGCTTCCGGACAAAACCGACATTTTCAAGTTGCACCATGATTCAGGTTTACCTCCGGAGGCAGAAAAAAAAACGTGGGCCCTACCCGTCTTCTTCTCAACCCGGCATCTGAAAAGCAGTCCACCACGGAGACACGGAGAATAATCTCACACAGTTTCGGTTGGTTACACAGAGGTGGGTTCTAACATTTGTCAAACCTTTGGGGTTAAAACCAGGAATCAGATTTTCTCGGTGTTTTTCTCCGTGTCTCCGTGTCTCCGTGGTTCAATTGCCGTTATTTTCCCCATTCCCCTCAAACAGACTCAAAATAGCACGCATAAACGGCTTTCGGAATCAGAATCATGGAGCATCCGCGTGAAACAAAGATGATATCTATAGATGTCGTTTTAAGGAGATATTTTAATTGGTAGTCGTGAAACATAGATGATATAGTCCAGGCGCAAATATGCGTCGAAACTCGGGAGCGATCCATACTTGCCCGCCTGAAACTGAAACCCAGCGAACAGGGGACCAAAGGCATTGGTTGAAAAGTACAGTGGTGGTGCATGGGTGATGGTATCAGGAGGAAAGGATCTGGCGCGTACTGTTTGGTTCCATAAGGGGAGGTGGTGGTCAGTCTTGCCGTTGTTTGATGTTTGCAAATTCAACAAACCAAAGCCAGACCCCATCGGCCCCGACTTATGGTATCAAAGCGAGGGTGAGTGAGAGTGAACACAGTAAACGATGGTGATTCGTACTTGCAAACTGAGGGACTATTTGCCGGTATTTCCCTGATGCTCATAGATACGGCAAAGGCGGCGGCTGATAAAGGGGGAGTGGGGTCGAGGGGGAGTGGGGTCGGGCTTTTGGTTGTTGAATATTTGACAAATTCAATAAAACAAAGCCAGACACCCCATCGACCCATGTTATTTTTCCTCTGCTTTGTCAGCTGTACTTTTGAATTTATCTGCAGCCTTATTCAGTTTTTTCCCAGCAGTATCAGTAATATCCTTTGCAGCCGAACCAGCCTTTTCAACGGCTTGGTCAATCTGCTTGCCAGCCTTCTCTGCAGGCCCCTCTTTCTTCTGACACCCCAAAGATCCCAGTGCCAGAAGTGTTACGATCAGAATCACCATCAAAGTACGCATACGCCCTCCTTTTCAAGCTAATCAGGATAGTGATGAAAGTGATGTATCAACCTGTTCCATCAACTTCTATGCAATTTTATGGCATGATACCCTTACCATCACAAATAGCAAATAACTTTCAAGACAAATATGCTAACTGTGGGGGTCGGCGGGGGATTCGGAATCAGAGGTTTGGGGCCAGTGATCGGCTTTCGGTTATTGAAGAGGGTTCGGGGTTTGGGTGAGGGGTTAAACCGCAGAACCATCCCACAGTTTCAGCGGATGAACCGTATTAAGCCCCAAACAAACGCTCACCCGAATGGCCCAATATGCCACCTCAAACAGAATCTCCCTCACCTTAAAGGGGAGAGTCGGGATGGAGAGTGGTAAAAAACAGTCGCCCGATAACCCCATCCCTCTCCTGACCTCCCCCTTGAAGGGGGAGGAACGATGAGAGCCACAGATTAGTAGTAATCAGGAAAAATGATGACGGAAAATAACGACAAAATAATCGAAACTATTCAGTTACCAACCCATCTGCTGGCATTCTGCCTCATTGCAGCGGTGTTTCTGCCTTTCATTGCTCGTCTTCCGAGCGTGCCATTCTACGGCTGGCAGTGGTTTACGGATTATTTTCCAGGAATCGACGGACAACTGCTTTTTTCAGTTTTTAACCTTATCCCTGGTGCGGTTCTGTATGGCACCGGCAAAGGAAGTAAGGGCAGCCCCTTAGCCTTTTGGTTTGCTCTGTCAGCAGGAGTTGCATTCCTTCTGTTTGCACATGGGACTATCAATTTGCATTCCAATTCCACAGCAATCATTGGTTTGGTTTTAATCCCAATCTATTGTGTTGGTGCGATTGTCGTCGGATGGGCAATTGGCCTTCTTGTAAATGTGGCAATAATAAATGAGCGCATACGCACTTACCTAGCCTTCGCTATGGGGGCCACCGCAATATTGTTTGGTGTGGGAAACTCAGTATATGAATCGCGTACCACATCCGTCAGAGAGGCACACTTTCCAGTCATAACGGTAAAGGATCTTCCACTTTTGAAGCGCACCATCAATACTGGTACTTCCTTTGGAAGTGTTGAAGTTCTTGCACTTGGAGATTTTAACGCCGAACCAGGGGATGAAATTGCGGTCCTTGGCAACGCTGCTATTATACTTCTTAATCCCGCAACTTATGAGATAAAATCAAAAACAGAATTCAATAAAGAAGATTGTGACGGCTGTGTCGGCATGTATCCATATCTAATACCTGACGGCAAAGGCAGTGTCCTGGTTGCTTCGAGCGATGGAGTTACAGACCAAAGAGGTCACTTACTGTGGAAATTAAATATCAGCGGATTCACGCGGCTTGTACCAATTCAGACTTCATCTGGCATTCCAACGTTCTTCTCATACCATAACAGCGAGAGTTTTGACCGCCACGACATAGACGGCAAAGTAATATGGAGCGTCAAACTTCCAACATCAGACATTAGTCGCTATGTCACACCGGAGGGTGAACGCCTGCCTGCCGCAGAAATAGTCTATAACAAATCAAAGGAACTAAGACTTTATGATCTGAACGGAAAACTCCAGAAATCTATC
>CAIUWK010000041.1 GCA_903902855.1 uncultured Geobacter sp.
CAGGGCGTCCATGATGGTGGAGTTGACGAGCTTGATGATGGGGCTCGTGTCCTCGGAGATCTTCTCCACCGAGAGAATCTCATCCCCCTTCTCGGACTCGGTGACCAGTTGCAGCATGAAATCTTCGGAGACATCCTTGAGAACCCGGCTGGTCCCTTCCCCCTTTTTCAGCACCGTCTCGATGGCGCTCTCCGAGGCGACCCGGATCGTCAGCGGACGGTCAAGGAGGATCTCCAGTTCATCAAGACGGACCACATCGGTGGGGTCGGACAGGGCTATCACCATGGAGTCGCCGTCCATCCCCATGGGGATGAAGCGATAACGATACATGGTGTCAGGGGGGAGGTCACCGAGAATCTCTTCCGACATGGTGAAGTCGGAGAGGTCGGCAAATTCACACCCGAATTGAGTGGCCAGGGCCCGGGCCACGGCATCATCACTGGCCAGACCGTCCATGACGCAGATACGGCCGAATCTCAGCGGCGTCGTCGTCTGCTTGTCCAGGACGAAGGCGACTTCAGCCACCCCCAGATCCCCCTGTTCCAGGAGAATTTCGCCGATATGCTTCCGTTTGAACTGATAACTCATGGTCCCGCTACCCGACAGTACCGGCGATCTTGAAGACCGGCAGGTACATGGTGATGATAATGCCGCCGATGACAAACCCCATGACAATCATGATGGCCGGCTCGATGGCTGTGGCGAGAACTCCCAGACGTTCTTCCAGCTCTTCTTCGAAATACTCGGAGATCTCCACCAGCATCTCCTCCAGAGAACCGATGGTCTCACCCACCCCCAACATCCTGATGGCCAGGGGAGGCATGAACTGTTCACTTTCAAGGGCCACGGAAAGTCGCGTCCCCTCCTCCACCCTGGTCACCGCGGTCATCAGCTTCCGTTCCAGCAGCACGTTATTGAGAGTTCCCACCACCATCTTCAGTGACTCCACGATGGGGATACCGCTCCCGATGACCGTAGCCAGGGTCCGGGTAAAACTCGTCAGGGAATACTTGCGCCACATCTCCCCCACCACGGGGATTTTCAACTTGTTGGCGTCGATGACGTAGCGCCCCTTCTCGGTGATTGCCCAGCTGCGGAAAAGTGCCACTGCGGCGAACCCCATCCCCACGAAGAGGAGGAAGAAGCGACGAAGAAAACCGGTAAAATTGATGAGTATCTGAGTCGGCACAGGGAGTGCCGACCCGGCATCGGCGTAGACCTGACTGAAGGTGGGAACCACATAGACCAGGAGTACCGTGATGGCCAGCGTCGCCACGGTGACCAGGATGCCGGGATAGACCAGTGCTCCGATCAACTTTTTCTTCATCACCTCCGACTTCTTCAGATAGAGGTTGAACCGTTTGATCGTCAGGGGAAGATCCCCGGTTCGCTCCCCCGCCACGATGGAAGCGACGTAGAGTTGGGGAAAGGCTCGGGGGAATTTCTGCAGTGCCTCGGAGAGTGAACGTCCCCCCTTGATCTCCTCGCGGACCTCCTTGAGGATGTCGGTGAGCCTCCCCGAATCGATCCGCTCCAGAATCGTATCCAGCGCCTGAATGATGGGGAGTCCGGCCTTGAGGAGCACCAAGAGTTCCTGGTTCAGGGTGATGAGTTCCTTGTTCCCCACCCGGTTACGGGCGATCCCTTTATCCCAGAGGAACTGGAGCGGTCTCTTCTTGACTCCGAATACAAAAAAACCCTGATCCTCAAGGCTCTGCCTTAGCATCTCAGGATTGGCGCCCTCAAGCTCTTTTTCGAATATTCGACCATCGGCAGAGCCGAGTTTGCAGGTAAATAGGGGCATAACATCCGTTTTGTACCACAGTTCGGCCTAAAATCAAACCAAAAACCGCGGAAGATCCCGCCGCCAACGGCACCCCAAGGGGAACAAACAGACGGAGCTCTCCCGCCGGATCACGCCTTGAACATCCCCACGGACCAGAGCGCATAGAAGAGAAGCATGGGCACTCCCCAGCGAAGAGCCGTGCCGCTGCGAAAGAATCCTCGATGGGGAAAAGCCGTCAGGATGAAACCGATGGTCGTCACCAGCCACCCCCAGAACCCAGCCTGGGCCACGACACTCCATGCCGTATTCATCTGTTCCCCCTGCCGGAACCGGTAACCCTGCGAAGCAGGGAGCCGAGTTTCAGTTTCCAAACCATGAAGATCGCCTCTCGTACGATCCGCTTGGACATCTTGGAGCTTCCCGCATGCCGGTCGATGAAGATGATGGGGGCCTCTCCCAGACGAAAGCCCCGTTCCATGCAGCGGTAGTTCATCTCGATCTGAAAGGAGTAGCCGTCGGAACGGATCGCCTGCAGATCCAGTGATTCAAGGACGGAACGGCGAAAACATTTGAAGCCGCTGGTGCAGTCATGCAGATCAAGACCGGTGATCAGTCTTGTGTAGACGCTGGCGCAGTAGCTGAGGATAAGACGCCGTATGGGCCAGTTAACCACACTGACGCCGTTCAGGTAGCGTGAACCGATAACCACGTCGTACTGAGCCATGAGCTGAAAAAAGAGGGGGAGAGTCGTCGGATCATGGGAAAAATCGGCATCCATCTCCACGATGTAGTCGACCCCCTGCTCCAGGGCGTAGCTGAACCCTTCCCGATAGGCCGAACCAAGGCCAAGCTTGCCGCTGCGATGAAGCACATGAATACGGGAATCCACGGCCGCCATGCTGTCGATCAGGCCGCCGGTGCCATCGGGGGAGTTGTCATCCACAACAAGGAGCCGAATCCCCGCATCCTGTTTCAGGATCTCGGGAATCAATCGTCCGATATTGTCCCGCTCGTTATAGGTGGGAATCACCACCATGGCCGTCATGAGGCGACACCGGAAACGGAGTGCGGGGAGACAAAGAATGGGTAATAATGTTCAAGGAGCATACACGCACGGTAAACGAAAGAGTCTCGTGAAGTCAAGGCAAAGAACGATACCGACAACAAAAAAACCGGAAAGCCTTCACGGCTTTCCGGTTTTTTTGTTAAAATGGCGGGGTCGACGGGACTCGAACCCGCGGCCTCCGGCGTGACAGGCCGGCGTTATAACCGACTTAACTACAACCCCGCAACTTTTCTACACTGCTTGTCCGAATCTCAACTTTCTACATTAAAACGATGGTGGGCGAAACAGGGATCGAACCTGTGACATCCAGCTTGTAAGGCTGGCGCTCTCCCAGCTGAGCTATTCGCCCGAAAAAAAATGGCGGGGTCGACGGGACTCGAACCCGCGGCCTCCGGCGTGACAGGCCGGCGTTATAACCGACTTAACTACAACCCCGCAAAAAAACTTACTTCAGGTACTACTGATTGACTGCGTCTTTAAGCCCCTTACCTGCCTTGAACCGGGGGGTGGTAGCTGCGGCGATTTCCAACTTCTCACCGGTACGGGGATTTTTTCCGGTACGGGCTGCACGTTGAGATACGGAGAAGGTTCCAAAGCCGACAATGGTGAGGGACTGTCCGTCTTTAAGGCAGGCAGTGACCGTATCCACCAGCGCTGTAACCGCACGCTTCGCGTCAATTTCGGTCAGTCCGGCTTTTTCAGCCACCTCACTTACAAGTTCGGTTTTGGTCACACTATGCCTCCTGAATGGTCATGCATATGAGTCACATGCAAAGTGTTGCTCTATATACCAGAGAGAGAGAAGAGCTGTCAAGCATTTTTTCCTCCCCATCGCCTCAATGGGTCGTGACCACCCCGTCGCTTTCCGGACGGACCGTGAGTGGCGGCACCACCTGTTCCAGAACGGGGAGAGTGCAGGCCAGGGCCTGAGCAAGAACCTCGTCCATGTGGGCGACGGTGTGGATGGTGACTCCGTCGCGGATCTCCCGGGAGAGTTCGGCCAGATCCTTCTCATTTTCGCGAGGGATGAGCACCGTGGTCACCCCCCCCCGCTTGGCAGCCAGGACCTTTTCCTTCAGACCGCCGATGGGAAGCACCCGCCCGCGAAGGGTTATCTCTCCGGTCATGGCCAGATGACCATGGACCGGGGTTCTGGTGAGGGCGGAAACCATGGCAGTGGCCATGGTGATCCCCGCAGAAGGTCCATCCTTGGGAATCGCCCCTTCAGGGACGTGGACATGAATGTCCACGGAGTGGTAGAAATCCCGATCAAGCCCCAGCAGTTCCCCACGGGAGCGAACATAGGAGAGTGCGGCCCGTGCCGACTCCTGCATCACCTCTCCCAGCTTCCCTGTGACCGTCAGGTTCCCCTTTCCCGGCAGAATCGTGACCTCCACCGAGAGGAGCTCCCCCCCGGCCTCGGTCCAAGCCAGTCCGTTCACCAGGCCGATGGCATCCCGCTCCTCGGTACGCCCCACGGAGTACCGGGCAACCCCCAGGAAACGACGCACGTCATGAACCGTGACCTCCCCCGCCGGGCTCTTCCCCAGGGCCAGTTCATGAACCCTCTTGCGGCAGAGCGCGGCAAGCTCCCGCTCCAGATTACGGACCCCCGCCTCACGGGTGTAATGCCTGAGAATTTCCAGTACCGCATCATCCTCCACCAGCAGTTGAGCGGGGGCCAAGCCGTGAAGATCGCGCTGCTTGGGAATCAGGTAATTGCGGGCAATTTTCAGCTTTTCCAGCTCGGTATAGCCGCTGAGCTGGATGACCTCCATCCGGTCCAGGAGCGGTCGGGGGATGGAGTGCAGAGAATTGGCCGTGGTAAAGAACATGACCTGGGAGAGGTCGTACTCCACATCAAGAAAATGGTCGGAAAAAGAACGATTCTGTTCCGGGTCCAACACCTCCAGGAGCGCCGATGCGGGGTCCCCCCGAAAATCGCCGCTCATCTTGTCGATCTCGTCCATAAGGAAGAGCGGGTTGCTTGTCCCTCCCTTCTTCAGGTTCTGAATGATCTTGCCGGGCATGGCCCCGATATAGGTCCGACGATGCCCATGGATCTCCGCCTCATCCCGCATCCCTCCCAGAGACATCTTGACGAATGTGCGCCCCGTGGCCTCGGCCACCGAACGGGCCAGAGAGGTCTTCCCCACCCCCGGCGGCCCCACCAGGCAGAGGATGGGACCCCTGATCTTCTTCACCATGGAGAGGACCGACAGGTATTCCAGTATCCGCTCCTTCACCTTTTCCAGCCCATAGTGGTCCCGGTTGAGCACCGCCTCGGCTTCCCGGATATCGTGCTTTTCCCGTGACGTCTTCCCCCAGGGGAGAGAGAGGAGCCAGTCGATATAATTGCGAACCACCGCCGCCTCCGCCGAGAGAGGTGACATGAGTTTGAGCTTCTTCAACTCCTCAAGAGCCTTGCTCCGGGCCTCCTTGGTTAGCTTGACCCGGGCAATCCGCTCTTCCAGCTCCTGCAACTCCTGGCGAGGATCATCCTTGTCGCCAAGCTCCTTCCGGATGGCCCGCATCTGTTCGTTGAGGTAGTACTCCTTCTGGTTTTTTTCCACCTGCTTCTTGACCCTGGCCTGGATCTTCTTTTCCAGATTGATCACCTCGATCTCACCTTCCAGAAGTTCCAGCAGCCGTTCCAGCCGGGGAGAGAGCTCGACCAGTGCCAGGAGTTCCTGCTTGACGCCACTCTTGGCCCCCAGATGGGGGGCTACGACGTCGCTCAGTCGCTCGGGATCATCCACCCCCGCCACGGTGGCGGCAACCTCGTCAGTTAGAGAGGGGGCAAGCTTGGCATAACGACTGAAGGCATCGTGGACCCGCCTCTTGAGTGCCTCGATCTCCGGGGTTACCACTGTCCTGACACAGAGTTCCTCAACCTCAACCATGAGATAGTCGGGGGAGTCCGGATAGGTGACGATCCGGGCGCGCCTTCTCCCTTCCAGGAGTGCCTTCACCGTCCCGTCAGGAAGCTTGAGAATCTGGAGTACGGCGCAGACCGTTCCCCAGGGATGAATCCCCTGGGGGTCCGGCTCCTCCTGATGAGGGTCAAGCTGGGCGGCCAGAAAGATCTCGCGTCCTCCGGCCATAGCCGCCTCCAGCGCCAGTACCGACTTCTCCCGCCCCACGTAAAGGGGGACCACCATGGCGGGGAAGACCACCATGTCCCGTAACGGCAAAAGAGGGAATCTCGAAAGATTCCCCCCTTTCGGATCGCCTGCAGCGTTCCGTTCTTCAGTCATATAAGTTCCTTGGTTCTAGGTTCTAGGTTCTAGGTTCTAACCCCCAGTCCCCGCTTTTACGCACTTTCCGCCAGATTTTCGTACATGATGATCGGCTTTTCCCGGTTATAGATCACATCCTCGCTGATCACGACCTCCCTGACCAGCGGCTGGGACGGGATATCGTACATGATATCGAGCATGGCGATCTCCAGGATGGCGCGCAGCCCCCGGGCCCCGGTCTTCCGTTTGAGCGCCTCACGGGCAACGGCCACCAGCGAACCGTCGGTAAACTTCAGCCGGACCTGCTCCATATCGAAGAGCTTCTGGTACTGCTTGACCAAGGCGTTCTTCGGCTCCTTGAGGATGAGGACCATCGCCTCTTCATCCAACTCGGAGAGGGTCGCCAGGATGGGGAGACGCCCGATGAACTCGGGAATATACCCGTATTTCAGCAGATCCTCCGGGGTGGCCACTGCCAGAAGCTCTCCGGCCTTCTTGTCCCCCTTCTTCTTGACCTCGGCGCCGAACCCCAGGGTCTTGACCCCGATCCGCTGCTGGATAACGTTGTCCAATCCGGCAAAGGCGCCGCCGCAGATGAAGAGGATATTGGTGGTATCGACCTTAAGAAACTCCTGCTGGGGGTGCTTGCGCCCCCCTTTGGGAGGAACGCTGGCCACGGTCCCTTCGATGATCTTCAGGAGAGCCTGCTGCACCCCTTCCCCGGAGACATCCCGGGTTATGGAAGGAGAGTCGGACTTCCGGGCGATCTTGTCGATCTCGTCGATGTAGATAATCCCTTTCTGAGCTTTTTCCACATCATAATCCGACGCCTGCAATAGACTCAGGATGATGTTCTCCACATCCTCCCCCACATACCCCGCTTCGGTAAGATTGGTGGCATCGGCCATGGCAAAGGGAACCTTGAGTATCCGCGCCAGGGTCTGGGCCAGGAGAGTCTTACCGGAACCGGTGGGACCCAGCAGCAGGATGTTGCTCTTCTGCATCTCCACATCACCCGGCTTGGAGATGGATTCGATCCGCTTATAATGGTTGTAGACGGCCACCGCCAACACCCGTTTGGCCCGTTCCTGGCCGATGACGTACTCATCAAGAGTTTCCTTGATCTCCCGCGGCTTGGGGAGCTTGCGCACGTCAGGGGTGCTGGCCTCTTCTAGCTTGGTCTCTTCGGCGATGATATCGTTGCAGAGTTCGATGCACTCATCGCAGATGTAGACCGTCGGCCCTGCAATCAGTTTGCGAACCTCTTCCTGGCTCTTGCCGCAAAAGGAGCAGGTCAGGGTGTCCGACTTGCTGTCCCGTCTGCTCACGGTAAACCTCCCGTCGTCTCTTTTTTCTCCACAATGCTGTCGATAAGACCGTACAGTTTCGCGTCTTCGCCGGAGAGGAAGTAATCCCGTTCGGTGTCAGCCTCCACCTTCTCCACCGTCTGTCCCGTATGGAACGCGAGGATCTGGTTGAGGTCGCTCTTCATCCGAAGGATCTCTTTGGCATGGATATGGATATCGGTGGCCTGTCCCTGGAAACCGCCCAGGGGCTGGTGGATCATGATCCGCGAATTCTTCAAGCTGAACCGCTTCCCCTTCTCCCCCGCAGCCAGGAGCACCGCCCCCATGGAGGCAGCCTGTCCCACGCAGATGGTGGAGACCGGCGCCTTGATGTAATTCATCGTATCATAGATCGCCATCCCCGCAGTGACCACACCGCCGGGAGAATTGATATAGAGATGGATATCCTTGTCCGGGTCCTCGGATTCCAGGAAGAGGAGTTGGGCGATGACCAGATTGGCCACATGGTCGTCGATCCCCCCGCCGAGAAAGATGATCCGATCCTTGAGCAGACGAGAGTAGATGTCATAGGAACGCTCTCCTCTCCCGGTCTGCTCCACTACAATGGGCACCATCATGCGTTGCCTCCGCTACTTCTCAAGTTCTTCTTTGGGAACTTCGGTTATGGTGGCGCCGGCCAGGAGGAAGGAGAGCACCTTTTCTTCCACGATCTGGGCCCCCAGATGTTCGGCGGCATCACGGTTCCCTTCGTAGTACCCCTTGATCTCCGCCAGATCCCGTCCGACCTCTTTGGCTATCTCCGGATATTTTGCATCCAGATCTTCCTGGGTCAGCGAGAACCCTTCTTTTTTTGCAATGGCATGGAGGATCAGCATCTCCTTCACATGCTGTTCCGCGCTCAAGCGATACCGCTCGTTGAAATCCTCCGGGGTTATCCCCATCATCTCCAGGCTCATCTGCTGTGAGGCAAGACGCTGCTTCATGGACTCAAGCATGAAAGCAAGCTGGCGCTGGGCCATGACTTCCGGAATTTCACAGGGATTCAACTCTACCAGGAGTTCCTGGAGACGATCCTTCAACTCCCCTTCGATCCGTGCGCGCTCTTCTTCCTGTACCGACGCGGTGATCTCGTCCCGGAGCTGCTCCAGGGTTTCGTACCCGCCGGCGCTCTGGGCCAGGTCGTCATCAAGGGGGGGGATATCTTTTACCTTAATCTCCTTGATGGCGATCTCGAACTCGGCCTCCTGCCCCGCCAGTTCGGCATTGCCGTAAACCTCGGGGAAGGTAACCGTGATCCGTTTCGTCTCTTCGGCGTTCAAGCCGATCATCTGATCCTCGAAACCGGGAATGAAGCTCCCCGACCCCACCTGAAGCTGATGATCCTTTCCGCTCCCGCCGGCAAAGGGTTCGCCGTTTCGGTACCCGGTGAAATCGATGGTGACGAAATCGCCGGTTGCCACGGGTCGCGGCACATCAAGGGGCTTGAGCTGCGCCATCCGTTCCTGCAACTGGCTCAGACGTTCCTGGACCATTGTCTCATTGGGGAGTTGTTGCTCTTTTTTCAGGCTGAGCCCCTCATACCCGGCAACCTCGATCTCGGGATAGGTTTCAACCTTGACGGAATAGCTGAACGGCTCCCCCTTGGTGACCGTATCACTCTCGATGGCCGGCGGAGAGACGGGGATGATCCGATGTTCCTGCAACGCCTCGAAGCAGCTGTTATTGACGAGATTCTTCAGCACCTCATCCTGGATCATCTCTGCATACTGCTGCTCGATGACATGGGTCGGCACCTTCCCCTTGCGGAAACCCGGTATCTTTGCGTTGCTTCTGACATTTTTAAATACCTTGTCGTATTCAGCATCGACCAGTTCAACGGGGAGTTCAAAAGAGAGCTTTTTAGTAAAAGAGTTCAACGTTTCCACGGAGACATTCATCGGTTCAATCCTTTCATCATGGGAGAATGATATCTTTTCGTTACCGTAATCTAGCTTTTGGTGCGGGAGACAGGACTTGAACCTGCACGGGTCACCCCACTTGGTCCTAAGCCAAGCGTGTCTGCCATTCCACCACTCCCGCATAACCGGCGCAAACAAACCATCAATCTATATGACTCTCCTGGTATTGTCAACCAGTGAGAAGCGGATTCACAAAAATTCGGCATTCAGCCCGTCACCAGAACGGGAACTTCATCACGTATCCCATTTTTCCCAGGACCCGCCAGAGCCCGGTAAAACCGATGAGCGCCACAAAGAGCCCCACCAGGCGGGAGAGACTCCCCCGGAGACGGTGGGAGAGGGCCGCCGACGCCGTGCCGAAAATGAAGAGCATGGGGAGGGTACCAAGCCCCAGAGCCGCCATCATCCCAGCGCCGGTTGCCGGATTCCCGCCGGCCGCGGCGGCAATGAGCGGCGCATACACCAGACCGCAGGGGAGAAGGCCCAGGGCCATCCCCAGGACAAAGGTCCGGATGAAGCCGCTGTCACTCACCGCCCACCGGAGTATCTCGGAAAAGAGCCTCCCCCCGGCGGATTCCAGGGCAAAGAGCGAGAGTGAGGGGATCTGCGCCAGAGATGCCCCCCCCACCAGAAGGACGAAAAGATTGGCCGCCACGAAGAGCCAGTTGGCGAAGCTCTTCATGCTCAGGATATCCAGCGAGGCGCCAAGCAGCCCGGCAACGGCGCCCAGGAGTGCATAGGTAAAAATTCTTCCCAGATTGTAGGCAAGAAGAATACGCCGGCGGCCGCCGGGTCCGGCGTCACGGCCATGGAGAACGATGGCGGCAACGATACCACCGCACATCCCCAGGCAGTGGGGGCTCCCCGCCAGTCCGGCAAGGAATGAGAGCCACACCTCGGTCATTGATCATCATCCAGCATCCGGTGCTTAGGGCGCTCCATGTCATCGAATTCCCCCTTCTTCACCCCCCAGACAAAGAAGAGCCAGCAGGCCAGACCGAGGAAAAAGGAGAGGATGAGCAAGAGAATAAGAGAACGGTCCATGGAAGGGGTCCTGGAATCGACAGCAACGTCACGCTCCGTAGGGGGCTCTGCCGGCAATAACGGCAGAGAGAGCGGCCTGGTTTCATTGAGCTGATCGGTATGATCGCGATCATGCCACTGATGCCGACGGCTTGTCAAGAAATCGCACGAAAACCGTTGCCACGGCCTTCGTCACGGAGGTAAACCTGTCCACGATTTCCGTATTCAGGTTAAGGGTCATGGCGCCGTTTTTGAGCCGGCATGTTGCTCTCTCCCCCACGATATTTTCCCTCTTGCAAATTCCCGGCCCCTGATATACAGTATTGGCACTCTACCACCGAGAGTGCCAACAGAAGGAGGCAGACGCCATGACAGCAACCATGCCGGCCGTATCCGACAACATGACTCTCTATTTTGCGGAGATCAAGAAGTTCCCGATCCTCTCCCCGGAAGAAGAGTACCGCTATGCCGTCAAGTTTTACGAGGAGAAAGATCTCGTCTCAGCCCATACTCTCATCACCGCCAACCTCCGTTTCGTGGTGAAGATCGCCTCCGAGTACCGCGACTACGGGCTCAAGATGCTGGATCTGATCCAGGAAGGAAACGTCGGGCTGATGATGGCGGTGAAGAAATTCAATCCGTACAAGGGATTCCGGCTCATCTCCTATGCGGTCTGGTGGATTCGCGCCTATATCCAGAACTACGTCCTCTCGGCCTGGAGCCTGCTGAAGATCGGCACCACCCAGGCCCAGCGAAAGCTCTTTTTCAAGCTGAACCAGGCTCGGAAAGCCATCACCAACATGACCGGCGAGGACGACCTCCACGCCACCGCCCTCTCCCTGGATGTGAAGGAGTCGGAAGTCAACGAGATGAGCCAGCGGATGTTGGGTGAATTCTCTCTGGACGCCGAGAGCAGCATGGGCGACGGCCATACCATGCTGGAATCCCTGGCCGATGACCGCCAGAACCAGGAAGAACTACTGGCCGACATCCAGGAGTCCGGGCAACTCCAGCACGAGATCGCCACGGCCCTTACCACCCTCAATGAAAAAGAGCGGTACGTCATTGAGCAGCGGGTCGCGGCAGAGACGCCGCTGACCCTCCAGGAGATCGCCGATCATTTCCGCATCTCCCGGGAACGGGTGCGCCAGATCGAGGAGGGAGCTCTCCGGAAGATGAAAACGCTCCTGGCCCCACGCTACGCCACGGCCTGAGATATTTCATTTGACAACAGGCCCTTCTGTTCCGTATTGTTGCCTGACAATTTCATAGCAGACCTGCTTATCGAGAGTGGTGGAGGGAAAGGCCCTGCGAAACCACAGCAACCGGACCGAAAGGGCGTCAGGTGCTAAATCCTGCCGCAAGGCGAAGATGAGAGAGGCCCCGTTCCCACGGAAACCACCACGCCCCTCCTCATCACCGAGCAGGGGCTTTTTCTTTTCTCAACCTTAACCTCAACCTTTACCCGTATCCGGTTTCCCCATGTCAGTCGGCATCGTCGAACCCAAAGCCATCACTTTTGACACCGAACTCCGGCTCCAGAGCGGCCGGATACTCGGGCCGATTACCCTCGCCTACGAGACCTACGGGACCCTCAACGCCCACCGCTCCAATGCCATCCTCGTGGAGCACGCCTGGACCGGCGACGCCCACCTGGCCGGTCGGCACAGTGCAGAGGACAAACGAAGCGGCTGGTGGGACGCCCTGGTGGGACCGGGACGACTCCTGGATACGGAGCGCTACTTCGTCATCTGCAGCAACGTCATCGGCTCCTGTCACGGCTCCACCGGCCCCACCTCCCTTAATCCCCGCACCGGCAAACGGTACAACCTCTCCTTCCCCGTGGTCACCGTGCGCGACATGGTGGCGGCCCAGAAACTCCTCCTGGATCATCTGGGGATAGAGAAACTCCTCTCGGTCATGGGAGGGAGCATGGGGGGGATGCAGGCGCTGGAGTGGGCCACCCAATACCCCGACCGGATCGCCTCGGCCATCATCCTGGCGGCCACGCCGCGCCCCTCGGCCCAGGCCATCGCCTTCAGCAGCATCGCCCGGTGGTCCATCTTCAATGACCCCACCTGGCGCAAGGGGGAGTACCATAAGAACCCCAAGGACGGACTGGCCCTGGCCCGGGGGATCGGCCACATCTGTTTTCTCTCCGATGAGTCCATGAGCGGCAAATTCGGCCGTCGCTTCTCCGCCCGTGACGGCCAGTTTGACTTCTTCGGCCAGTTCGAGGTGGAACGCTACCTGAACTACAACGGCTACAACTTCGTGGACCGCTTCGACGCCAACTCCTTCCTCTACCTGGCCAAGGCACTGGACCTCTACGATGTGGCCTGGGATTGCGAGTCACTGGAAGAGGCCTTTACCCCGGTCACCGCCCCCCTCCAGTTCTTCGCCTTCACTTCTGACTGGCTCTACCCCCCCTACCAGACCGAAGAGATGGTCAGATCCCTGGAAAAGATCGGCAAAACGGTGGAGTACCACCTTATCACCTCCTCTTACGGCCACGACGCCTTCCTGCTGGAACTGGAGACCTTCACCCCCATGGTGCGGAACTTCATCCGACAGGCGGAAGAACGGGCGTAGCTGCTTCCCATGAGCGTGACACGCAGACCACTGGACGCAACCGGCATCGCCGTCATGTTCGTCCTCTGTATCGTCCTGGGGCTCCACCAGGTTGCCCTCAAGGGAGCGGCCCCTTTCATCCCCCCCATGCTGCAGATAGCTCTTCGCTCCGGAATAAGCGCCCTCCTCATCGCCCTGGTCATCATCCGGCGCCGGGAAGGATTCTCGCTGCGGGACGGGACTCTCGGTCCCGGCCTCATCCTGGGTGTTTTATTTTCATTGGAGTTTTTCTTCGTGGCCCAGGGGCTCCGCGACACCACCGCGGCCCATATGTCGGTCTTTCTTTACACCGCCCCGCTCTTCACCGCCTTGGCGCTGCACCGACTCCTGCCGGCGGAGCGACTCCAGCGCCACCAGTGGATCGGGATACTCCTGGCCTTCAGCGGCATAGTGACTGCCTTTGCCGGCGGCTTCTTTTCAACAGATGTCAACCTCCGGATCGTGCGGGGAGACCTGTTGGGGATACTTGCCGGAGCTGCCTGGGCCGCCACGACGGTGGTTGTTCGCTGCAGCAAAATGGCGGAGGCGCCGGCCACCAAGACGCTCTTGTACCAACTGGTCATGGCCTTCGTGCTGCTGCTGGCGGTGGCCCTCTTCACCGGCCAGGCACGAGTGATCATGGTCCCTCTTGCCTGGGGAAGTGTGCTGTTCCAGGCGGTGGTGATCACCTTTGCCTCCTATCTCGCCTGGTTTTCCCTGCTCCGGCGCTACAACGCCTCGCAACTCTCCGCCTTCATGTTTCTCAGCCCCCTGTTCGGTGTCTCCTTCGGTGTACTCCTGCTCCACGAAACCATCGACTACTCCTTCGGCCTGGGGACCCTGCTGGTCCTCATGGGGATCACCCTGGTGGGAAGAGAGCGCCCTCCGCTCCGTCACAGGGGGTGAGCACCCTTTCACTCCCTTCCGGCTCCGGAAACACCTTGCCTGTCACCGGAAGGTCATGATACTTTTACCGCTCTACGGAAAGGAACGGGAGAGGAGATGAAGGCTATTATTCTCGGGAGCGGCACCTCCACCGGGGTGCCCATGGTGGGGTGCAGTTGCCGGGTCTGCCGCTCAACCGACCCGCGCGACCAGCGGACCCGCACCTCTCTGCTCATCCGGACCGCGACGGGTAACAACATCCTCATCGACACCTGCACCGACCTGCGCCGACAGATGCTTCGCGAAGGGATCGACGCCCTGGACGCGGTCCTCTTCACCCATACCCACGCCGATCACGTCAACGGCATCGACGATCTCCGCGGCTTCCACTACATCCACAAGCGGCTGATCCCCTGCTACGGAACCGCAGAAACCATCCATCACCTCCAAAGCACCTTTCCCTATATCTTCAAAGGATTGGAACGAGCGGGCTACGCCCCCCTCCTGGATGCGCAGATCATCGACCTCCCCTTCGAGCTCTTCGGCTGCCGGATCACGCCGGTCCCCCTCCTGCACGGTCCCATCCCGGCCACCGGCTATCGGATCAACGACCTGGCCTACCTCACCGACTGCAGCCTCATCCCCGACGCCTCTATCCCGCTCCTCCAGGGAGTCGACACCCTGATCATCGACGCCCTCCGCTACACCCCTCATCCCAGCCATTTCAACATCACCAGCGCCCTGGAACTCATCGGCCGGCTCCGCCCCCGGCGGGCCCTGCTGACCCATCTTACCCATGAAGTCGCTCACAGAGACGGCGCCCGCCTCCCGGAAGGGGTGGAACTGGCCTATGACGGCATGCTCCTGGAATAGCTCCCAGCTCAACCTGAACCTTAACCTGAACCTGCCCTCCCCCGCGACCTCCCCCCTTGACAGCATCACAGCGTTCCCCTACAGTAACCACCCCGTGTAAAAATACTACTCACCAGGATACGACCCATGCTTCAGGAGCAGATCGTCCGGCTCACCGATAAGATCAGGGCCTATGACAAGGAAAACCTCGATGAAATGCTCTTTACGGCGGGTGAAGGGATGCGAATCATCGCCGGCACGGAACGGGTGCGCATCTATCTGGAGGATCTGACCCGAGGCGCTCTCTCCTGCGTCTACGCCTCGGGCCCCTTTGCCGCGGAAATCAAGGAGATTACCTTCCCGATCATCTCCCGACAGTCGCTGGTCTCCCGGGTCTTGATGACCGGAGAGCCGGACGGGTTCTGTGACAGCATGCATGAGCCTCTCGACCTGGACCGGGCCGTCACCCAGCAGTTCATTGTCATCGCCTCGTTCCTCATCCCCATCATCCAGGGGGGGAGGACGTTCGGCGTGGTCTGCGTCGACCGGGATCTTCCCGGCGAAGTCGTCACGCAGCAGCAGGGTGAACTCCTGCAGGAGTTCACCGCCGCCGTGGCCGACGACCTGAACCAGGCCCGTAAATATCATCAACAACTCCTCCTTTCCCGGCGGGTGGACGAATACAAGAAACGGGAGGCGGCGTCACTGATGGTACAGTCGGCGGTCCGCCTCATCGAACCGCTGGAGTTGGCCTCGGTACTGGTCCCCTCCGAACTCCGCACCGGCGGCAGGGCGCTGGAGATTCTGGCCAGCCATGCCAAAGAGCCCGCCTTCAAGGAACTGTACGACCGGCAGGGGAGCATCGCGCTGGGTAAAGGGGACTCCCTCATGTCGGAATTCGTGAGTGACGACGGGATCATCACCGATGACCGGCTGTTGTCCCCCCTCTACATCCCCGACCTCACCCGTCATGCCCTCCAGAAAAAAGCCCTGACCGAGCAGATGGCGCTCCGCTCCCTCTATGTGGTCCCCCGCTATGAGCGGAACAGCCGGAAAGTGATCTGTCTCGTCAACTACTTCACCAAGGGGGTGTACCGTTTCACCCCCTTCGAGCAGGGACTCCTGCAGACTCATGCCGAGATGGTGGAGCGGGTCATTACCGAGATAGGAGGAGAGCATCTGGAGATCAAGATCCTCGCCGAAATCAATGACCTCCTCCAGGAGCGGAATGAAGCGCTCACCCCCTTTCTCACCAAGGTTCTCTCCAAGGCCACCGAACTCATCGGCGCCGACACGGGGAGTATCGCCATCGTGCAGGAACTGGAGGGGGAGAAGTGGCTGGTGGTGGAAGACTATCAGGGTGCCATCGTCGGGGCCAAGAACAAGGAGTGGCTGAAGAAATATATCCCCCCCTTCCGGGTGGGGGGGCCGGAACTTCGCAGCCAGGAACGGAGTCTTACCGGGTATGCCGCCTGGTCCAAGCAACCCCGGATTATCGCCGACGTGGATGACCTGCCGCAGCATGAAGGGTTTCACCGCTCCATGAGTGATCAGATCCGGAGCGAGATCGCCGTGCCGATCATCAGTGACGAGGAGGTCATCGCCGTCATCTGCCTCAACTCCCTGAAACCGGCCTACTTCACCGAGGAGCACAAGCGGATACTTCAGATCATCCAGCGCCTCACCTCGCGCCATATCTCCGACATCCAGCGGATCGAGCGGCTCCAGAAGGAGGTGACTCGCCTGGCCACCGACGTGACCTACAAAGACCCTCAGGTCTCCTCCTATCGGCTGGGGAACATCATCGGCAACAGCCGTAAGGCCCAGGAGATCGTCGACTTCATCAACACCGTCTCCATCCCTCTCTTTAACCGGATCAGCCTCTGGAGCACCAATATCATACAGGAGGCGACCATCGGCCTCCCCTCCATCCTGGTCCTGGGGCAGACCGGTGCGGGAAAAGAATTTTTCTTCAACAATCTCTACAACCAGTTGAACGGCATGTACCGGAGCAAGATCAAGCCCACGGGCGAGTTGCCGGTGAACAAGACCAACATCGCCGCCTACAGCGGAGAACTGACCTACTCCGAGCTGTTCGGTCACAAGAAGGGGGCCTTCACCGGCGCCTACAGCGACCGGAAGGGGATTCTGGAAGAGACGGGGGGGGGGATCGTCTTCCTGGATGAGATCGGCGATGCCGACCCCAAAACCCAGGTGCAGCTGCTCCGGTTCCTGGATAATGGCGGCTTTGTCCGGTTGGGGGACAACCAGCAGCGTTTCAGCCGGGTTCTGCTCGTAGCCGCCACCAACCGAGACCTGATGGAAGAGATCCGAAAAGGGAACTTCCGCGAGGATCTGTTTCACCGGCTCTCCGAACTGTCGGTGCGGGTTCCCTCGCTCAACGATCGGCGCGAAGACATTCCGGACTTGGCCGTCCATTTTCTCGGCAAGCTCTTCAGGACCTATCGGGGGGAGGAGAACAGTGCGGAGGAGACACCGACGCTCAGCATCGAGGCGCAACGGATTCTGGTCAATCACACCTTCAAGGGGAACATCCGGGAGTTACGGAGCATCCTGCTCCGGGCGCTCTTTTTCCGCAAGGGAAAGGTCATCGAGGGGGAAGAGATCAGTCGGGCCATTCGTGACGGCGCCTGGGAGGCTGCCCCTCCTGCGGCCCTGGAACTGAACGAACAGGTGGCGCAGGAGATCATGAACGTCATCGGCAGCAGGCGGGGAGATTTCTGGAGCGAGGTCTATGAACCCTACTCCGCCAACACCATTTCCCGGGACGTCGTCAGAGTGGTGGTGGACAAAGCCCGTTTGGCCGCCGGACGGACCATGCCCGAGATTGCCCGCTACCTGAGCGCGGTGGGAGGAGACATCCAGGGAGATGAGGTGGAGCGGAAAAGATTTTTCAAGTTTAAGAATTTCTTATACAAGACGGTGAAGATTTGAAGTCTACCTGTTGTACGTCTTCTCTTCCCTGCCCCGGCCCCAATGCCTGAACAAGTCCGGCCACGTCAGGATGGTGGCGGCACAGTTGAAGACGAAGACCGGGCTGAAGATCACCGTCCACGGTTTGCGCCGCTCCTTCATCAGCATTGGCCGGAAGCTGAAGATTTTCGAGGATACCGACCTGTTGACGAATCACATTGACAGCTCCGTCACGGGCAAGCATTACGACGGAACCGACATTGAGGATCTGCGGGAACCGCTTCAGAAGATTGCCGACAAGATAGAACGGTTGATGCTGGGGGTAAGGGATGAGTCTCCTGATACCGGGGAATGAAACCATGCGGCTTAGCATGATACCATTAAAAGGTATAAGGTGATTCATGGCATGGATAGTGACTCTTACCGGCAAAGCAGAGAAACAGGCGGCAAAACTTCCTCGTCCTGTTATGGCTGCACTCTACACGTGGGGACTGGCCGAACTATGGCAAGCTGACCGGCAATCGGCACCACTGCCACCTGAAAAAAGGGAAACCCGCGAAGGATTGACACAGCGGCAGCTCTCTGAAATGACCGGGATACCACAGCGGCATCTCTCCGAAATGGAGAACGGTAAGCGGATCATTGGCAAGGAAACGGCGAAGAAGTTGGGCACGGCTCTCAATGCGGACTATCGGGCGTTTCTAGAATAAAGCATGGGTACTGCCGGGATGCAAACCATACTACGGGCGCTCCACTCCAGGAACTTCAAGCTGTTCGTTGCCGGCCAGGGGGTCTCGCTTATCGGAACCTGGATGCAACAGGTTGCCATGAGCTGGCTTGTCTACCGCATGACCGGATCGGCCTTCCTCCTGGGAGTCATCGGTTTCACCAGCCAGATCCCGACGCTATTTATAGCCCCGGTGGCAGGAGTGCTTGCCGACCGTTGGAACCGCAGAAAGCTCCTGATCGCCACCCAGGCGCTCGCCATGTTCCAGGCAGCTCTGCTTGCCACGGCGGTTCTGACCGGTACGGTTCAGGTATGGCATCTCATCGTCCTGAGCCTGATTCTCGGCATTGCCACCTCGGTGGAGATTCCGGTACGACAATCCTTTGTCATCGAGATGGTCACCCGCCGGGAAGAGCTCGGTAATGCCATTGCCATAAATTCATCTCTGGTACAGAGCGCCAGACTCATCGGGCCGGCAATTGCGGGGCTTCTGGTCGCCTCTGTGGGAGAAGGAATCTGTTTTGTCCTGAACAGCATCAGCTATCTGGCCGTCATGATGGCGCTGATCGCCATGCGGCTGGGCCCGAGTCCGCACCAGGGTAAACCCCGCCGCAAGGTTCTGCATGAACTTCGGGAGGGATTCAGCTACGCCTTCGGATTCGGTCCCATTCGCGGCATCCTGCTCCTGGTCGCCATCGTCAGTTTAACGGGGATGCCCTACACGGTGCTGGTGCCGGTATTTGCCAAGGAAATTCTGCGGGGGGGTGCCCATACGTACGGGTTTCTGATGACTGCGGGAGGGGGTGGCGCCCTTATCGGCACCGTCTATCTTGCTTCGAGAAAATCGGTTATCGGTCTTGGACGGCTTATCATCACCGCCGGAATCTGCCTGGCCGTCGGAATCACCTCCTTCGCTCTCTCCAACAATCTCAACCTCTCCTTTGTCGCACTTCTGGTTGCCGGATTCGGCGGGGTTACGCTTATTGCCTCCAGCAACACGATTCTTCAGACCATTCTCGAAGAGGATAAGCGCGGCAGGGTGATGAGCCTCTTTACCGTGGCATTCCTCGGGATGACCCCCTTCGGCTGTCTTGGGGCCGGAACGATGGCGGGCATTATCGGCCCCAGAGATACGCTGCTGCTGGGTGCCGCATGCTGTCTTGCCGGAACAACCCTTTTCGCCCGAAACCTGCCGAAAATCCGGGAGAAAATACGGCCGATCTACGTTCAAATGGGGATCATCAAAGAAGTAGCCGAAGGTATGGAATCGGCAGCAGGAGAGACCAAACTCAAGGAGTCCGACGACTGAACCGCAGATCCTGTCATCGCAGCCATTTCACCACCCAATGTTACTCGACTCAACTTGCCCCCACTCCGCGCTCAGCGTCTCCGCCTGATCCAGCACGAGCCGCACCGGCACACTCATAGACTCTGGTTGCGGCAAAGGCAGTATACAGCGGCAAGAAGGTGATTTTTTGTTCCGGGAGATCGGCATAGGGTTGATCGGAAAAGACCAGCGCCTTACCGCACTCCGGGTACGCCGCCAAAAACAGATGCAGACTTCTCAAGCTGCCGGTAGCGCCGCTTTTAACCTCCACCGGATGAATCCTGCCGTTGATGGCCGCCAGATAATCTACCTCAGCAGAACTACTTTTTACCTGTCACTTACGACGGCAGAAACTCCACCACATCTTCCAACCCCAAGGCGCGATACTCCACCTGGTACCCCTGATATTCCTGCAGCAGTCGTTCAGCCTTGTGCTGCAGGGCCGGCAGGCTAATTCTGGACTTGTTCCGTTTGATTTCGGCAATCACCAGCACGTTACGAAGATCGTTCACCGCAACCAGGTCGATCTCGTTTTTGTTGCCTCGTTCCCAGTAGCTGCCGATCCGGTTATATTTACCGCTGGCAGCAAACAGATCGTGAAAAAAGCGCTCCAGGATCTTGCCGGACCAGGTGGCAAAATCGCGTTCGATGATCTCACGAACGTAACCGAAGTTGCCGGTCTCGATTGCTGACAGGTTGCGGTAGATAAAGCGGAACCAAAAACTCAGGAAATTATCGCGAAGATAATACTTCTGCAGCCTGCCTCCCGGCTTGGCGTTGATCGGGCGGTGCTTGGCAATCAGGGCGTATTCGTCTTCCAGTTTGGCTAGGTATGCACCGCTGTGGATTTCCAGCACCGATTCGATTTCGCTGCGGGCAGTTTTGCCGACGCTAATCAGCTCAAGAATGGAGAAGTAGGTGCCGTATTCCCTGCCGAACTCTTCTACCAGCAGGTTCTTCCCCTCGGCAAGAAAAGGAGAATGCGGCTTGAGAATAAAGTCGAGCATCTTCTTATGTGTCAGTGACTTGTTCTCGGCCAGCATCTCCAGATATTTGGGGAGGCCGCCGGTTATGGCGTAGCTGTCGAAAAGGGACGGGGTGTCAGTATGACCATGATCGGTCAGGACTTCATGAATAGCGGCAATGCTGAAGGGTTTGAGAAAGATGATCCGGTCGGCCCGACCGAAGAGCGGTTCTTTGG
>CAIUWK010000042.1 GCA_903902855.1 uncultured Geobacter sp.
ATCCAACTCCATGCGTGCTTTTTTGACCTCCCAACGTACCAAAACAGGAGAGAACCCGGCCAGACCAGAAAAGTTGCTCTATGTCGGCGCCAAATCCGGTTCAAAACATGAATTAGCTGCTATGCACGGGAGTGGCTGCATCCCTGGTCTGATCTCTAAATTTTTTTAACTGATATAGTGAATTAGCGCAGTTTTGTTTCCGTGTCACCTATGCGAAAGGTGGAGGTCGCAATGAAACTGGATCATGATAGCGAGAAGATGTTTCCGATGTTTGACGAGGTGGGGTCCCCCTTCTGGGAGAAGCGGGGGGTGTCGCGGCGCGACTTCATGAAGTTCTGCGCCACCATGACGGCGGCGCTGTCGTTGCCTGCAGCCATGATCCCCAAGGTGGCTGAGGCCCTGGAGAGCGACGGCCGACCGTCGGTGATCTGGCTGGAGTTTCAGAGTTGTACCGGCGACACCGAGGCGCTGCTCCGGGCTTCCTCCCCCACTGTGGCGGAGATCGTCCTGGACGTCCTCTCCCTTGATTATTCCGAGACGATTATGGCAGCAGCCGGACACCTTGCCGAAGAAGCACGGGGGAAGATCCTCAAGGAGCGGGCCGGCAAGTATATCGTGGTGGTGGAGGGGTCCATCCCCATCGGAGAGAACAGCGCCTACTGCTGCATCGGCGGCCGGTCGGCTCTGGAGATCGCCCGGGAGCTCTGCAGCAACGCCCTGGCCACCATCGCCGTGGGAACCTGTGCCTCCTACGGCGGCCTTCCTGCCGCTGCCCCCAATCCCACCGGCGCGGTGGGGGTCGGTGAAGCGGTGCCGGGCATCACCCTGGTCAACCTCCCCGGTTGCCCGGTGAATACCGATAATCTGGTGGCCACCATCGTCCACTTCCTCACCTTCGGCCGACTCCCGGCGGTGGATGGCAAGGGGCGACCGCTGTTCGCCTACGGCAAGAAAATTCACGACAACTGTGAGCGACGGTCACACTTCGACGCCGGCCAGTACGTGGAGGCGTGGGGGGATCAGGGGCACCGGAAAGGGCACTGCCTCTACAAGATGGGGTGCAAGGGGCCGGCGACGTTTCACAACTGTCCCATCCAGAAGTACAATGAGAAGACCGGTTGGCCCGTGGGGTCGGGACATGGCTGTGTCGGCTGTTCCGAGCCGGCTTTCTGGGACAGCATGTCTCCCTTTTATCGCCGTCTTCCCAACGTGCCCGGTTTCGGCATCGAGGCAACGGCGGACAAGATCGGACTGGGGTTAGTGGCGGCCGCAGCCGCAGGGTTCGGCATCCATGGCGCGCTCAACGCCCTGCGCAAGGATAAGGAACCTGAAGACAGCACGAGGGAGGGGTAAGCCATGGCCAAGATAGTCATCGATCCCATCACCCGCATCGAGGGGCACCTCCGGATTCAGGCCGAGGTGAATGACGGCCGGATAACCGAGGCCTGGAGCAGCAGCACCATGTTCCGGGGGATCGAGAAGATCCTCCAGGGGCGCGACCCCCGGGACGCCTGGTACTTCACCCAGCGATTCTGCGGAGTCTGCACCACGGTTCACTCCATTGCCTCCATCCGGGCCGTGGAGAACGCCCTCAACATCACGGTCCCCTACAACGCCGAGATGATCCGGAACATCATCATCGGCATCCAGCTGGTCCAGGATCATGTGATCCATTTCTACCACCTCCACGCCCTGGATTGGGTGGATATCACCTCGGCCCTGAAGGCCGATCCAGCCAAGACCGCAGCCCTCGCCGCCTCCCTTTCGGAGTGGCCCCTCAACTCCCCCACCTACTTCAAGGGGGTGCGGGAAAAGCTCACCGCTTTCGTCAACAAGGGGCGACTGGGCCCCTTTGCCAATGCCTACTGGGGGCATCCCGCTTACAAACTCCCGCCGGAGGCCAACTTGATGGCCACGGCTCACTACCTGGAGGCCCTTGACTGGCAGCGGGAGGTCATCAAGATTCACGCCATCCTGGGGAGCAAGAATCCCCATCCCCAGACCTTCGTGGTGGGGGGGATGGCCATCCCCCTGGACCTCACCTCCCAGAACGCCCTTAACGCCGAAAAACTTGCGGAGATCGGTGGGCTGCTGAAAAAAGCACAAACCTTTGTGGAACAGGTCTACATTCCCGATCTCCTGGCGGTGGCATCCTTCTACAAGGAGTGGGCGGGGATCGGTGCGGGGATCGGCAACTACATGACCTATGGTGAATATCCCCAGGAGGCGGGGGGAAAGAAACTCTGGTTCCCCCCCGGGATCATCCTGAATCGGGATCTTTCCCGGGTTCACCCGGTGGATCACCGGAAGGTCGCCGAATACGTGGATCACTCGTGGTACGAGGGGGACGGCAAATCCCATCACCCCTGGGATGGTTCCACCGAGGCTCACTATACGGGCCCCACCCCCCCCTACCGGATGATCGACACCACCGGCAAGTACTCGTGGGTGAAGGCCCCCCGTTACGAGGAGCAGGCCATGGAGGTAGGTCCTTTGGCCAAGGTGCTGGTGGCCTATGCCTCAGGTCACCCCGCCACCAAGGCCGCGGTGGATATGGTCCTCAAACAGCTGGGGGTCGGACCCGAGGCACTCTTCTCCACCTTGGGACGGACCGCAGCCCGGGGGATCGAGACCCTGCTGGTGGTCCGGGAACTTCCGATCTGGCTGGCCAAGCTCACCGCCAACATCGGGGGGGGCGATCTGGCCGTCCATGACAACGAAAAGTGGGATCCGGACAGCTGGCCCCACGAGGCTGCGGGATACGGCTTCCATGACGCCCCCCGGGGTGCCCTGGGACACTGGATCAGGATCAAGGATAAAAAGATCCTCAACTACCAGGCAGTGGTCCCCTCCACCTGGAACGCCTCCCCCCGTGATGCCAAGGGGACCATGGGGGCCTACGAGGCGGCCCTGGTGGGGACACCCATCGCGGACCCGGATAAACCGCTGGAGATCCTTCGGACCATCCATTCCTTCGATCCCTGTCTCGCCTGCGCGGTCCACCTGGTGGATTCCCATGGCAACGAACTGATCAACGTGAAGGTTTCCTAGAAAGGGGGACCAGATGAGCAGCCAGTGCAAATTCAAACGGTATATATGGGAACTGCCGGTGCGGTGGAGTCATTGGGTCAACGCCGCCTGCATCGTGATCCTCTCCGTCACCGGCCTCTACATCGCCTCACCCGCCTCCCTGGGGAGAACACCGGCGGATTTTCAGATGGGGTGGGTCCGGTTCGTCCACTTCGTGGCGGCCTACACCTTTGCCGTCAGTGTCGCCACCCGGGTTGCCTGGTCGTTTTTGGGGAACAAGTACGCCGGTTGGCGGGAGTTTTTACCCTTTTTTGCGGTCAAAGGGCGGAAGAAAATGCTGGCCATGCTTCGCTACTACCTCTTCCTGGATAAGAATGTCCCCGAGACCATCGGCCACAACCCCTTGGCCACCACCGCCTATACGCTCCTCTTCGGCTTGTATCTCCTGATGATGGTCACCGGCTTCACCCTCTACTCCACCCATGCGCCCCAAGGGTTTCTCTTCACACTCTTCGGCTGGGTACGGAGTATCTTCTCCCTCCAGACCATCCGGCTGCTGCACCACCTCAGCATGTACGCCATCTTCGGTTTCGTGGTCAACCACATCTACAGCGCCTGGCTCATGGATATCAAGGAGCATGGGGCCGAGATCTCCAGCATGTTCAGCGGCTACCGTTTCACGATTCACCGGAAAGATGATTGAAACTCACCGGACACTGATCCTGGGGATCGGCAACCTGGTCATGACCGACGATGGCGTAGGGATCCGGGTTGTTCACCTGCTGCAGGAGCGTCATAATTTTCCGGACGGTGTCACCCTCCTGGATGGCGGGACCCTGGGGTTGGATCTTCTTCATTACCTGGAGGGGGTGACGCGACTCCTGGTGGTGGACGCGGTGGAGAGCGGCTGTCCGCCGGGGACCGTTGTTCGGCTCATGGGGGAGGAGATCAACATCGCCTTCCGGACCAAGCTCTCCCCTCATCAGATGGGGCTTCAGGACCTCCTGCTGGTGGCGGAGTTGCAGGGGTTCGCCCCGGCGGAGATGGTTC
>CAIUWK010000043.1 GCA_903902855.1 uncultured Geobacter sp.
CTCCCCCATGGAAAAGAGCACTCAACCCGCGTCCAGCCTCTCGGTCACACCACCGGCATTGCGGGATCATCCCTCTAAGCTCTTCGTGGAGAGCACCACCCGCTGCAATCTCTCCTGCGCCATGTGTGTGAAACAGCGGCAAGGGGGGGAGAGTGCGGAAGGGGATCTTGACCCCGCCCTTTTTGCCGCTCTGGAACCGGTCATCCCCCACCTGGAGGCGCTCATCCTCAATGGCGTGGGAGAACCGTTGCTCCATCCGCAACTGGAGCAGTTCGTCAGAAGGGGGAAAGAGCTCCTCCCCGGCAACGGCTGGGTCGGTTTTCAGAGCAACGGCCTCCTCATGACCAACCCCCGGGCGGTTTCTCTGGTGGCTGCGGGAGTGGACCGGATCTGCCTCTCCATGGATGCGGTTTCTCCGGAAAAGTTTCGTGAGCTCCGCCAGGGGGGGGAACTGGTGGGGGTGGATCAGGCATTCAGCGCTCTTGCCGCGGCAAAGAGCATCTGCCATCGCCCCGACCTGCAGGTGGGGGTGGAGTTCGTGGCCATGGGGCACAACCTCCATGAACTCCCGGGGGCACTCCGGTGGGCCGCCCACCGGGGGGCGACCTTTGCCATCGTCACCCACCTCCTCCCCTATGACCAGGAGCACGCCGGTGAGGCGCTCTTCGGTGACTGCAGCGCAGAGGCCGTGGAACTGTTCCGGAAGTGGCAGCAGATCGGTGAGAAGCAGGGGGTGGAGATCAGCCGCTACTTTGAGGCGCGCTTCCTCCGGTACGCCCGCACCCCGGAAGAGGAGGCAATCGTCGGGCTGGTTGCAGGGCTGAAACAGGATGCGGACCATCGCGGCATCCTGCTGGATGTAAAGAAGCTTATCAGACTTGATTACCACCGACTGGAGCGGGTTGAGGCGCTCTTCGCCCAGGCCAGAGAGGTGGCGACGGAGAGCGGTCTGGAGTTGAGGCTCCCTGAGGTGTCGCTTCAAGAGAAGCGAAGGTGCGGCTTCGTGGAAGAGGGGAGCGCCTTTGTCTCCTGGCAGGGAGATGTCTCCCCCTGTTACTTTCTCTGGAGGAGATTCGACTGCTATGCCAGTGGCTGGAGCCAACAGGTGCAACCCAAGCGGTTCGGCAACCTGGCACGCACCCCCCTTCTGAATATCTGGAACAGTCCCGAGTTTCGTGAGTTTCGCCACACCGTCCTGGAATATGATTATCCAGCCTGCTCCGGCTGCACTCTGGCCCCCTGCGACTATGTCCAGAATGAAACGTTCGAACAGGACTGCCATATCCGCACCGTTCCCTGCGGCGCCTGCCTCTGGTGTGCAGGAGTCTTCCAATGCCTGCGGTGAGTTGTTCCCAGGTTGCGTGAATCCCAAGGAGTGAACGGTTAGGAGGGCACCATGATCAGACAAACTGAAACGAGACGCAGGATTGGACCTGGGGGACGGTGGAGCTAATGCTGGGTCCCGGCCTCCGGTACCAGCTAGCTCTCCCCGAACCAGTCCGACAACGACCTGAGGCTCCAACTGCTCGGGCGGGTCGGATATCTCTACATCCGGGATAACGGCGACACTAACAAGGTCAACGGTGTTCCCGTTGCGTCCTTGCCGCAATTCGGAGGGAATAGCTACATCCTGCCGCACAGCAGTTGGACCTATGGCGTCAAGGTGCGGATCCGTTACGACGGACTCTGCCGCAATCTCCTGGAACTTCCCCACAAGGGGCTGGCCGCCGGATTCGACCTGGACTACATCCACCGGGCCAACTGGGACAAACCATACGGCACGACAGCGGTCACCAGGAATCCCGGCGACACGCGCAACTATGCCCAATTTTCCGGTTATCTCATGGGGGCGATTCCCCTCCCCGGCCTCTCCGAAAAAGACATCATGGGAGCCACTTCCCGGTGAATCGGAAGGCCTCTGTCGCCTCGACTTCCCTGGAACCATGTTCAACAACATCCTGGTACACCATGACCAGCATTGAATATCGGCGAGAGCTGACATTTTTCGCCTATCTCCACCTGCGTGGCACCTTCATCTGGGCTCAGCAGCGACATTATGAGCCGGGGAGCGCAGCAGATGTCTAGCGGAGCAACGGTCAGGCTGCGACCATCGGCATCGAAACCAGTTTCCTCTGGGATTCATCGCTCTACCTGGACTACAGCTGGGATTCCGGCTTTATCCGCGACGGAAAGTCGGGGAGCGGCGTCATTCTCATCTGGAACAAGTCGTTTTGAGTTGACCTGGCATAACCATGAATCGGTCAAATGCAGAATGTCATTGACGGAGCGGATCTTTTACGGTAAAAGATAAATTCTGCTGTAGTTAAGTGTGGACGTACACCAGCATTTGGGTCACAAGGGTCACAAACGACTAAAAACTTTGCACCAGCAGCAAGTTAGATAGCATGCATCAGGCCGCCTTAGCTCAGTTGGTAGAGCAATTGATTCGTAATCAATAGGCCATCAGTTCGACTCTGATAGGTGGCTCCAGTAAAAACAGGCACTTACGTTAATTCGTAGGTGCTTTTTTTGCAATATGATTGTCAATGCCGTAGTAAATGCCGTAGTAAATGCCATAGTCAAGCAGCTTGCGACTCCACAATAGAGGCGGTAAAACCGGTCCAGTCGTGAGGTCCGGCCTGTTACACGTCACTATCGGCACGGTCTCGACCCAAGGGTGACAGGGTCGCTACCGCCGTTCTTCCCGGTATTCTGCTTGGTGACCGTGTCTCCCGGCTTCTAAGCCGTAGGTCATAGGTTCGAACCCTATCGGGAGCACCAATAAAAACAAGGACTTAAGCGATTTGCTTGGGTCCTTTTTTTGTGCGTGGTGCAGTAAATGGTGCAATAGAATTCAGCGTGAAGGTGGGAGGGTCATATACCCCTGCTGATCCTTGAAGTAGAGCGTCCCGTCGTCGGTTACCCCATGGCCGGCGTTATCATCACTCCATGAGGACAGGGCTGACAATACTCACAACGCCGACAGAATCTCTTCCCCAGGGTACTCCGATATTGCTCCATGAGCGCCTGGTCCTGTTCCGTGACCAGGTTTTCCAGCTGGTAGCAGGAGCTAATCTCATCAACCTGCTCGCGGGATTCGAAGCCGGGAATGGGAATCACCCCGGGGTGACTCCGGAGATACTTGAATGCCAACGGGGCGTTGTCGATCACCCCGCCGCCGAAAGATTTCATGACGATAAAAGCCATCCCCCTGTCCCGGCACTCGGCCAGGAGTTCGTCCTGCGCTGCCTCCTCGATGAGGTTGAAGGGGAACTGGATCGAATCGAAGAGACCGCTCCGGACCATAAAGAGCGCCATCTGCAGGTTATGCGACGTCACCCCCATATATCTGATCTTTCCGGCAGCCTTGGCTTTCATGACCGCTTCCAGAGCACCGGACGGAGCCGTCACCTCGTGCCACTCCTTCTCCTGGGCGATCTGGTGCAACTGGTAGAGATCGACATAGTCTGTCTTCAGCATACGCAG
>CAIUWK010000044.1 GCA_903902855.1 uncultured Geobacter sp.
CCCCTTCACCCCGAAGGAGAGATCCAGTTCGTTCTGCTCTTCGAATCGCTGTTTCTGGGCGTCGGTGAGCACGCTGTAGCAGAGCTGGCGGGTCTCCACATTGGTCAAGGGGGGAATATCCAGCGGCGTGAGGTGGCCGTCGATGCGGATCTGGGGGGGGGAATTGGTGGTGAGATGCAGGTCGGACCCTTTTCGTTCCACGAGAAGCGTGAGGAGCTGGTGCAGGGTGACACTCATGGTGGCCTCTATAAACAAGGTTCGAGGTGAAAGGTGAAAGGTGAAAGGTGAAAGGTGAAAGGTTTATGGTGTCTGTTTTGAGCCCGGATTATGAGGTTTTATTTTTTACCACAAAAACAAAACTTAATCCATAAAATTTAACAAAATCTCGTAACAACATCTCGAACCTCGAACCTCGAACCTCTGACCTTGAACCTTGAACCTCGAACCTCGAACCTCTCACCTAGCTTTTGAGTACTGATTTCATGAGCCCACGGAGCGGGATGACACCGGTCCAGAGGGTAAAAGCACGTTCTCCCTGGGCCGCAAGCATCCCCAACCCGTTGGCACAGCGGAGCCCGCGCCACCTTGCCGCCGCCAGGAGCGGACTCTCCGGAGGGGCATAGATCATGTCGTACACCACCGCATTCTCCCCCAGAGCCGCCGGGTCAGCGGAGAGTGAGACACCGTCCATCCCCACAGAGGTGGTGTTGAGAAGGAGATCGGTATCTTCCAGCATGGAGGGGAGAGTCTCCCGGAACTCCAGCCGAACCCGGGGAAACAGCTTTCCGTAGCGACGTACCAGTTCCCTGGCCCGCTCCGCACTCCGGTTGACGATAAGGAGCCGTTGAGCACCGGCGGCACAGAGGGCGTAGATGGCGGCCCGGGCCGCACCACCAGCGCCGATCACCACCAGATTCGCCCCCTGGGGATCGAACCCCAACTCCTCCCGCAAAGAAGCCACCAGCCCGGCCCCGTCGGTGTTGTACCCCACCAGGCACCCGTTTTCATTATGGACCGTATTCACCGCGCCGATCGCCTCTGCCTCAGGGGAGAGCCGGTCCAGAAGCGGCAGCACCGCAACCTTATGGGGGATCGTGACATTGAAGCCATGGATACCCAGGGCTCGCAACCCGGCCACCCCTTGGGACAGCCGTTGCGGCGACACCGGCAACGGGACGTAGACATAATCCAACCCCGCCTCCGCCACTGCCCGGTTTTGCATCTCCGGAGAACGGGAATGATGGACCGGGTCACCGATGATCCCCAGGAGTCTGGTCGTTCCGGAGATAACCATGGTTAACGGACTCCCGGTTGCAGCAGGATCTGCTGTGCAGAGTTCTTCAATTCCGGGGAGATCAGTACGGCCCTCCCCAGCGCATCCATACCTTGGGATTTTTTCCCCAGACGCATGAGAAGTTCCCCCTCCTCCAGCGCGGCGTTGCCATAGATCAGGATCGCCTTGCCGGTGTCCAGATCCCGAAAGGGCATCTCATCGCCGTACACCCCCCGCAGGGTATAGTACTGCCACGGGGCGAGATCCGGCGGAAAAGTAACCCCTTCACGTTTGGGCTCCAGTCGGTAGCAGATCCCCCACTGCTGGAGGATGAATTCCGAGAATGAGACCGAATACCGGGTGGAAAAATCGACGAAAACGGGGCGCTGCCCGATCTGTTCGGAGATCGCCACCAACAGGACATTATCGGGGTTCATCGTCTCCAGCGGCGCGCTGCGCAGGAGGCTCTTGCCGAAGAGTTCGGGAAACGCATCCAGATACCAGGGGAATACCAGATGGGGGGTATGGAGGAGCGCCAGGTCTTCCCGCATCCGTTCCACCCCCTGGAGATACCAGAGCGGAAAGGCGCCGCTGTCCCCCCAGGTGAAGAGGGAGGTTGATTGGGGAAGGGTCCGGAGGGTATTGGAGGCGTAGTCAAAGGCGATGTAGTTCTCGTGCTGGTCATTCTCGTAATAATTACGGGCACAGAGAAGAGCAGGGAGCCCCAGGGCCAGGATACCCAGAAGGAGCAGAGTCGGCGCCGTAGGAACCTTGTCCCGGGAAATCCGGTGACAGCCGGAACGGAGGAGGGTGAAGAGACCCAATCCCATGAAAACCGCCGAGAAGAGGTAGAGCGGCGTGAAGAATTCCTCGGTGAGAAAGATCATCTCCCCCGGGGTGTTGAAGTACCCCACGATGATCAGCAGGAAAAAGAGAAGAGCGATGCCGTAGGCCAGAACTTCGTCCCGCAACCTCTTAAAAAAGAAGGCCATCCCCATGAGCATGAGCGCCATCCCCACCCAGGTGAATTCGTGGGGGACATTGTAGGCGTTGATCTGATCCCAGAGCAGCGCCAGATCCCGGGGGGGCTTCTCCACCGGATACCCTTTCCGGAGAAAGTGCCAGAGAAACTGGGAGAGAGAGGAGGCGTCACCCCAGTTGAGCAGCGGTTTCTGACCAGCCCGGATGGGGATATGGAGATAGACGGAAAACCCCAGGAGACCGAAAAAGAGCATCAGGATCATCTCCTTCACCCGGGTCATCAGCCGCCACTCCAGGGAGAGGAGCAGCCACGCATAGGCAGGGAGGAGCAAGATGATGGTCTGATGAGCGCCGAAGGCCAGGCCGCAGAGGAAGGCCCCCAGATAGACATAGCCGGGGCGTTCATCCCCCTCCCGGTATCGGTCACGCCAGAGGAGGAGCAGATAGAAGACCATGGCCGCGATGAAGGCCACCAGGGGATAGGGCTTGTCATGATTGGACTGGAGCCAGAGACGGGGGGTGAAGCTGAAGGCCAGGGCCGCAGCCAGGGCCGCGGTTTTCCGGAGCAGGGGATGCTCGGACAGCCCCGCCGACTCTTCCCTTGAGAGGAGGTGACAGACCAGGAGATAGACGGCATAACAGGCCGCGGCCGCGGAAATGGCGGTGGCGAAGTTCACCCGGAACGCCACATTCCCCAGGGGGAGCCAGGTGAACGGCTTGGCGTAGGAGATAAAGAGAGGATAGCCGGGGGAGTGGGCCGAACCGAGACAGGAGATGGCGGTCACAAACTCGCCGCTGTCGAAGAAGGTCACCGTGGGAGCCAGGGTGAGAAGATAGACAAAGAGGGGGATGATGAAGGAGAGGAGCGCGCCGACATCCATCCGTTTCAAAAAAGTGTTGTTCATGGCGGGAAAAGAGGCTCCTGAGATATGGACAAAACCTTCTCGCGCACGGGTCAAAGGTTCTGGGGTTGATGTTCCGATTTTTCCCGAATTCCCTTCAGCGACAGATTGGCTTTACCCAGGTACCAGAGTCCCAGGATGATCACCGGAAAGAAATTCATGGCATGCATGACCAGAGCCACGCTAAGGGCCTGCTCCTTGGGGATGTTAAAAGCCGTAAGCCCGTAGACACAGGCAGCGTGATAGGTTCCCACGTAACCGGGTGAGGCGGGAACCATCACGGCAAAGACCAGAAAAATCATGATGAAGAGTGACGCCGACGGCGGGAGGACGACCCCGAAGGCACGAAGCGTCAGGTCAATGGGCCAGATTGCCGTGGCCCAGATAACCAGAGAGGTCAGGGCTACTGCTCCCAGGGCGGCGGGACGAAGTGAAAGCCGCAATCCCCCCATGAAAGCGTCAATGAGGGAGACGCTCTTCACGCTCAACCGCTCGGGAAGAGGTTTGAGTAGCGTCGTAATGACACGCAGCGTGGTCCGGTTCCACCGCTTCAGCGCAAAGAGGAAGAGCACAACCAGGGCATAGACGCCGAAGATGGCGTATCCCCCCAGCTCCAGACTTCGCTGCACCTGTTCCATGCCGGGAGGGAGCCGCACCGTGAAGAGCGTTATCACCAGGATCAGGAGCACGGTAAACCCGTCGCAGAGCCGGTCGATAACCAGCGAGGCAAAAACGCCGCTGGTGGTCAGGGATTCGCTCCGCGCCAGGGCGTAGGCCCGAACGAATTCCCCCAGACGGGCAGGAAGGAGATTGTTGGCCATATAACCGATGATGGTGGCCGGAAACAGGTTTTTCAGTCGCGTCCTCTTCATCGGGATAAGGAGCAACCGCCAGCGAACGGCCCGAAACCAGTAGCTGACCATGGTGGAAACCAGGGCCGGGAAGAGCAGACGGTAGTCAAGGTGCCGGAAAGCCTCGGCCAAAGCCCCGTAATCCAGCTTCCGGAAGAGAAAGATCAGGAGCACGAGACTGAATGCCGACCCGATCCATAATTTTTTATCACGCATCCCTGAGATCATACCCCCTCCTGGTCAAGAAACTGTTCATGAAGGGTTATCCCTTGGAGAATCCGACGACAGCGGAGCACATCGGCGTCGATGGCTCGTCCCAGGGCCGCTCCGTCGGGATACATCTCTTCACCACGGAGCCGCTCCACGAAAAAGAGACGGAGGGTCTGGTCATAGAGGTTACCGTTGAAGTCGAAGAGATAGACCTCGATGGTTCGCTCCTCCCCCCCGAAGGTCGGTTTGGTGCCGATATTACAGGCGCCGTCGTAGAGTCCGGTGCGGACCCTCACCTTGACGGCATAGACCCCGTCGGCAGGAAAGAGTTCGTGATCCGTCACCACGTTGGCGGTGGGGAAGCCGAGCCCCTTGCCCCGGCCGTGGCCGCGAACGACCCTCCCCCCCAGGGAGAAGTGCCGCCCCAACAGCGGGACGACTCTGTCCACCGCACCATCCCAGACCAGTCTCCGGATTTCGGAACTGCTAAAGATATGCTCCCCCTCGCCGATGGGGGGGAGTACGTCCAAGGCAAAGCCGTACTCTCTTCCCGACTCGGCCAGAAGCTCGATCCCCCCCTCTCGATTCCTGCCGAAGGCGTAATCATAGCCGATGATGAGCCGCTTGACCCCCAACCGCTCCACCAATACCTGGGAGACGAACTCACGAGCGGCGAGGCGGGAAAACTCCGGAGTGAACGGGATGACCAGGAGATAGTCGATCCCTGCGTCGCCGATGAGACGCTCCTTCTCGGCGGCGGTGGTGATGAGGTTGATCTTTTTCCGGGAAGGGATCACGGTCAACGGATGGGGTTCAAAGGTAATGACCACCGATACCCCGCCGCTCTCGGTTGCCGCGTTCCTGACCCTGGTGAAGATCTCCCGGTGTCCCCGGTGAACTCCATCAAAATTGCCGATGGTCGCCACGGTGGCGGGGAGAGCTGCGGGAATTTCCCCAATGGAGCGAATGACGAGCATCCGGTTACGCCCCCACGGGGAGTGTCTCGTCGGTGTCATCGTCGTCCGGTTCGGGCTTCTTTTTCTTCCGCCCAAAAAGGTAGGCCACCCAGATGCTGATCTCGTACATCAGGTAGAGCGGCAGCATGATGACGAACATGGTGATCAGGTCGGCATGGAAGGCGGCGATGATGGCGCTGGCAAGGAGGGCATACTTCCGCCGCGCCCCCAGCATGGGACCGTTGACGATGCCGAACCGGGCTAGGAGCAGCGTCAGGATCGGGAGTTCGAAGATGAGTCCGAAGACCAGGATCAGCCGGAGACAGAAGTTCATGTAGGCGCTGAGATTGAACCAGCTCTGGAGCCCTTCCGATTCATAGGAGATGGAAAAGTTGATAATGACCGGCCAGATGACGACGAGGAAAAACATCGCCCCCACGCAGAAGCTGACGGTACTCGCCGTGACAAAGGGGACCGCCATCCTTTTCTCTTTCCGGGTGAGTCCCGGCGCCACGAAGAGCCAGATCTGGTGAAAGACCACGGGAAGGGCCAGCAGGAATCCGGTGAGCATGGAGATCTTGCACTGAATGAAAAACGGCTCCAGGGGGGCGCTGTAGTTGAGCTTCCGCTCCTTGAAGGGAACGTTCAGCTCCTGATCCAGCTTGTACCTCTCGTAGAGAGCAGGAATCTTCTCCTTGATCTCCCCATAGATCAGCCTTTTGACGTCGGTAAGGTAGGTCTTACCGGTGAGAGGGCGCTGCACGAAGTCAAGGACATTGGTGGAGATGTTCCACGAGAGCCCCATGCCGATGACCACCGCCACGAAAATGACTATGAGTCGCTTGCGCAACTCAACCAGATGTTCAAGAAACGGGAGTACCTTCTCTTCAGACATATGCGGGACAATCCTTTCCATCGAGACGTTGGTATAAACGGATGTTTGCCCCAAGGGAAAACGGTTCTTTATACATCATTTAGTTACGGGATGCAATTGGCCGTTGCCGGAATAGCCTGATACCGGGCAAAAAAGGTATCCGGCAGAAGATGAGAAGAGGATTTGCCTGACAGCGCGGAATGTGATAGAAAGGGGATACTCTATTCCAAGGAGACCAGATATGGCCAACATGAGAGATACTGAAGCAACGATGCTAGCCTTTGTGGCCGGTGCGGCCCTTGGCGCCGGCATGGCCCTGCTGCTGACCCCCAAGTCGGGGAAAGAGGTGCGGGAAAAGCTTGGAGATGTCACCGACGGCGCCGTGCAGAAGCTGAAGGAAAGCGCCCGCGAGGCAAAATTCAAGATCACTCGCAAGACCGAAGCGGATGCCTTTGCCTACGACGGCGGCGACTCCTTCGTCTGAAATTCGGGTACGGCACGAAAAAACTTTTACCGCAAAGACGCAAAGGACGCAAAGAAACCGCAAAGCAAACCCCAATAGCCTTGGGTTAAACCAAGAAGATTCCGGTTTCAGCCATTTTCTCGGGGTTCTTTGCGGACTTTGCGTCTTTGCGGTTCAAAGCTTATGTTCATTTCGTCCCGACTCCCGTTTTTCCAGGTACTGCTGGTGATACTCTTCCGCCCGCCAGAAGGTCGACGCCGAAACGATCTCGGTGACAATCCGTTTCCGGTGGCGCCCCGACAGATCCTCCCGTTCCCGTGAGGCTTCCGCCGCCTCTTGCTGCCCGGTGGTGTGGCAGAAGATCACGGAGCGATACTGACTGCCGAAGTCGGGTCCCTGCCGGTTGAACTGGGTGGGGTCGTGACATCTCCAGAAGAGTGCCAGCAGCTCGTCATAGCTCACCCGGTCCGGATCAAAGGTCACCTCAACCACCTCGGCATGACCGGTCCCGTCGGAACAGACCTCCTGATAGGTAGGGTGCTCCGTCCGTCCCCCCTCATACCCCACCTGGGTCGAAACCACCCCCTGTAACTCCCGGAACGCCGCTTCCACCCCCCAGAAGCAGCCTCCACCGAATGTCCCCTTTTCCATAAGCAACAACCTCCTCGTTTTACGCCGGCGCGTCCCTGAACCCGGCCGCTGCTTCATCCCCGAAACCGTCAAATTGTCCATGAACCACCTCGGCACGATGCAGGGCTGACCGGATATTGGGGAGGATATTCCGTGCCCCCATGGTCCGCGGCAGAGGCGAGGTGTAGATGAACCGTTTCGGTGCCCCCCGGACGCCGCAGAGGAGGAGAGTCCGTCCCGACTTGTGAATCTTGTCGAAAAATTGTTCGATGGCGTGCAACCCGGTGGCGTCGATGGCTGTCATGTACCGAAGCCGCAGGATGACTATGGGCTGGAGCTGATCGATGGCAGCGGCGATGTTGTTAAGCTTCTCCGCCGCCCCGAAGAGGAGAGGCCCCTGTACGTGGAACATGCTCACATAGGTGGGGATATTATGCTCCTGAACCAGGTGGGCCTTGCCGTTCTCGATGGCCTCGGTAGTGAGAGGAGCGACAACGGTGGTGCGGGAGACCTGGTAGATATAGAGGAGGGCCGCCAGCATCATCCCTACTTCCACGGCGATGGTCAGGTCGGCCACCACCGTCAGCACGAAGGTGATGAGCCAGACCGAGATATCCTTGATGTCCAACCGGAGGATCATGGGGATCTCGCGCCACTCGCCCATGTTGTAGGCAACCACGAAGAGGACGGCGGCCAGGGTTCCCAGGGGGATGAACCGGGCCAGGGGAGCGGCGAAGAGGATCACACAGAGGAGGACCAGTGCGTGGATAATCCCGGAGACGGGGGTGCGGGCCCCGGAACGGATGTTGGTGGCGGTGCGGGCAATGGCCCCGGTGACCGGGATGCCGCCGAAGAGAGGGACCGTCAGGTTGGCAATCCCCTGGGCCACCAGCTCCACATTGGAATTGTGCCGGTCACCGCTCATGGAGTCGGCCACCACCGCGGAAAGGAGACTCTCGATGGCGGCCAAAAGCGCCACGGTAAACGCCGACGGGAGGAGCGGGCCGATGAGATCCAGCTGGAAGTGGGGAAGATGAAACTCGGGGAGTCCCAGCGGGATGCCGCCGAACTTGCTCCCGATGGTCTCCACGGGGAGTCCCAGCAGAGCGACGCAGGTGGTCCCCCCCACCAGGGCGACGATGGAGCCGGGGATGCGCCGGGTGAGACGGGGCATGAGGATGATGACCGCCAGCGACACCAGAGCCAGCAGGATGGTGGCGCCACGGGCGCTCCCCATATGGCGATAGAGGTACTCCATCTTGCCGAAGAACTCGCTGGGAACGGCCCCTTTGCCGCTGATCCCCAGAAAATCCTTGATCTGGGTGGAGGCGATGAGGATCGCGATGCCGTTGGTGAAGCCGATGATGACCGGTCGCGGGATGAATTTTACCGCGTTCCCCAGACCGGTGACGCCGAGAAAGATCAGAATGACGCCGGCCATCATGGTGACCATGAGGAGTCCGGAGAGGCCGTGATTGGCGATGATGGCGGCGACGACCACCACAAAGGCCCCGGTGGGGCCGCCGACCTGGCATCGGGATCCTCCCAGGGCCGAGATGATGAATCCGGCGATGACGGCGGTGTAGATCCCCGCCTGGGGGGTGACGCCGGAAGCGATGCCGAAGGCCATGGCAAGGGGGAGCGCCACCAGGCCGACGGTAATGCCGCTGGTGAAATCGGCGCCCAGATCGGACTTCTTATAGCTCCTGAGACATTCGATTGATTTGGGTAGCCATTGGGAAACACTACTGTTTTTCACGGTATTTCGATCCTTTTCTGTCAGGTGCTCCTTGCCGGAGATGGCAGCGGCAGGGACCGGATGGCGGTTGAGGTGAAGGAGAGCCGGCTACTTCTCCTGTTTTCTCAAGAGGGTCACACTTTCTCCGCCGATACCCCAGTTATCCGTTTCCACTTCGTCGATGGTCACCACCGTGGTGGCCGGGTTCTTCCCCAGAACGTCCACGAGAAGCTGGGTCACCCCCCTGATAAGAGCGCCCTTCTGTTCAGCGGTTGCCCCTTCCTTCGTGATCCTGATGTTTACGTATGGCATCGTTTTTTTCTCCTCTTTCAGTCGTGTCCGCCCAGCTCTTCCCAGCGAAAGCAGTCAGTGGTGTGATCATTGACCATACCGGTGGCCTGCATGAAGGCGTAGCAGATGGTGGGGCCGACAAAACGGAACCCCCGTTGTTTGAGTTCGCGGCTCATGGCCTCGGCCTCGGGGGTGACGGCGGGAACCTCCGCCGACGTCCGCCAGGCATGCTGCAGCACAACCCCCTCCACGAAACGCCAGAGAAACCGGTCAAGGGTGCCGAACTCCTCCTGTACCGCCAGGGCAGCCCGGGCGTTGGTAACGGCGGACTCCACCTTGAGCCGGTTCCGGACGATGCCGGTATCGGCCAGAAGCTCCGCCACCTTCCCGGCGTCGAAGCGGGCCACGAGCTCCGGGTCGAACCCGGCGAAGAGGCGGCGATAGCTGTCACGTTTCCGGAGGATGGTGGCCCAGGAAAGCCCCGCTTGTGCCCCTTCCAGAATAAGGAACTCGAAGAGGAGCCGGTCATCATGAACCGGCACCCCCCACTCATGGTCGTGATAGGCGATCATCTCCCGGGCGGCGCCGGCCCAGACGCAACGACTGACGCAGTTTATGTCACTTTGCGTCACTTCGTCCATGGTCATGACCAGCGGACCAGAACCAGGATCAGAGAGACAACGGCAAGAAGCCCCGCGCCACCGGCAAGGATGGTCAGCTCTTTTGTGCGCGATGTCAGTTGTTCCAGTGCCGTGGTGAGACTCCTGATCTGTCCGGCCATCTGCTCCAGGAGCTCGGCCTGGGCCACATCAGCCCCCTCCATACGGTCAAGGCGAGAAAGCACCGGGGACTCCGCGGCCCCTACCCGCCGGTTCCTGCTGACGGTGGAATAGAGCTGTTCCGCCGTAGTGATTATCTGCGGGGAGAGCCGGAGCAGCTCTTTCAGCGCTCCCCCCCCAAGCAATGTTAACACTCCCATGCTCTACCTCCGCCGGCGAAGCCGGTTTCCCCCTGTTCCTCCCGGGGCTCTAAGTCGACGCGACCTCTCCCTGCCGATGGACAGGATTAAGCAAAAACGCACTATGGCGCTACCTGTTCCTGCCGATAAGCAGGTTGAGCAAAAACGAAATGATACTGAAAACGAAGGCGCCGAAAAACGCAGTAGCGAAATCCATGACTTCGAATCCCCGTACCAGAGATGCTGCCAGATAAAACACGAAACCATTGATGAACAGGGTGAAAAGACCAAGGGTGAGAATGTTCACCGGCAGAGTCAGGAGAATCAGAACCGGTCGGATGAAGATGTTGAGCAGCCCCAGGACCAGTGATGCCACAAAGGTGGTCTGCCACCGATCGATGCTGATTCCCGAGACCAGATGGACCACAACCAGGAGTGCGGTACTGTTGATCAGCCAGCCGGTAAAAAAACGCTTCATACCAGGGGGGTCCTTTGTCAACGAGAGAGTTGCCGGTGACAGGGTACCTTTTTTTGTCATGAGGGGCAACAGGTTCCGTCGTTGAGAGCGCCAGTATGGAAAAGATGTTTGCCGGGGGGGAAAAAACCGGTACAATGGTTACTCTTACAAAAGAGGATACGATACTTCAGATCGCGTCCTTCACACATTAAACAAAAGGAGTAGCTCCATGTCCAGGATACCCTGGGTTGACAAGGAACTCTGTATTAGCTGTACCCTCTGTGTTCAGGCCGCGCCGGAGGTTTTCCGGATGTGCGACAAGAACGTCTCCCAGGTCTACGATCCCACCGGCGCACCGGTAGAGAAGATCCAGCTCGCCATAGACGGCTGCCCGGTAAGCTGTATCGCGTGGAAAGAAGTGTGACGACAACGGGACTTTTTCCCGAACTCTTTCCTCTGGGGAGCTACACCCTGCCGGCGGAACTCCTCTAGCTCCGGATCAAGGGGGCTGGAGTGGGTGCAGTCCCGGGAACGGCAAAGGTGAATCAGAGGTCACACCATGAAAACTCTCCAGCAATTGATCTACAGCAACCGGAAATGGGCGGAATGGGTCAACGCCCGTGACCCCGGTTTTTTCCAGAAGCTGGTCGATCAGCAGAACCCCCAGTACCTCTGGATCGGCTGCTCCGACAGCCGGGTACCGGCCAACGAGATCGTCGGACTCATGCCGGGAGAGCTCTTCGTCCACCGGAATGTGGCCAATGTTGTGGTCCATACCGACCTGAACTGCCTGTCGGTCATCCAGTACGCCGTGGATGTCCTCAAGGTCACGGACATCATCATCGTGGGGCATTACCGCTGCGGGGGGGTCAAGTCGGCCCTTATGCGGGAACGACAGGGGCTCATCGACAACTGGCTCCGCCACGTGCAGGATGTCATGGCCAAGCACGAACGTCTCATGGCCAAGGTCGAGGGGTTCACGGAAAAATGGGATCGGCTCTGCGAACTGAATGTGGTGGAGCAGGCGTTCAACGTCTGCCAAACCACGGTGCTGCAGGAGGCATGGGAACGGAAACAGGACGTGACGGTGCATGGGTGGGTCTACGGCATCGAAGACGGCCTGGTGCATGACCTGGGGTTCAGTGTCACCAATCAGGAGGAGCTTGCCGCAGCCTACCGTAACGCCATCAGCGAAGAGCGTCAGAGGGTTGTCTGGGGATCATGACCGACCGCGATACCCGGGATGACGTCATCCTCACCCTCTTGGACGACCTTATCTAATTACTTCAAACCGGAAGGGGCAGTATCCCGAATGAGAGAGGTCCACAACTCGGCAGCACGTCATATCATCTGCCTGGCCGTCATCCTGTTTCTGCCGGTGATGACCACCGACCCGGCCCTTGCCGGCCCCGGATGGATCTTCAGCAACAGCAGCAGCGGAATGCAAAAACGTCTCCAGACCTTTTATGCCAACAGTCCCTCCGGGATCTGGACCGACTCGGCGGGGACCACCCACGATTCCGGGACCCCCCTCAGAAAGTTCGTGGACCCGTTACCCGGCATCTGCGACCTGAACGGTCCCACTTCCACCCTGGGACAGTGCATCCCCCTGGCCATTGCCGACACGTCAACCTATCCGGGTTCCGATTACTTCGAGATTGCCGTCGTAGAGTACCGGGAACAGTTGCACAGCGATCTCCCCCCTCTTCGAGGCAACGTCTTTACCGGAACCGGTGGCACCCTGCTGCGCGGCTACGTACAGTTGGAGACAAAGGTAGTCAGGGGAGAGCATATCCCTCTCCTCTATCCCGACGGCAGCCCCATTACGGACATGAACGGTGTCGGGTATTTTGGCGTCCATAAGCCTCACTACCTGGGCCCCTTGGTCACGGCCTACCACTATGACCCGTCAAGACCGGCCGAACAGACCCTCTCTGCGTTCCAGATGATCATGGGACATGACCCCCGCAACGGGAAACCGACCAGGGTGAAGTTCGTCAATCTCCTCCCCACCGGCTCAGCCCGGATCACCCAAGGCAAGGTAACCAAACGGAACGGCGACCTTTTCATCCCGGTGGACAAGAGCCTCATGGGCTCAGCCACGGGACCCAACGGCGAGACCTACACCGAAAATCGTGTGGCATTTCACCTCCATGGGGGGGACAACCCCTGGATCAGCGACGGCACGCCGTTCCAATGGATTACCCCGGCAAAAGAGAGCTCCACCACGGCGGTCAGGGGACCACTGGCCTATAACGCTCCCGATATGCCGGACCCGGGGGCCGGGGCCATGACCTATTTCTGGCCCAACGGACTGAGCGCCCGGTTCCTCTGGTATCACGACCATACCATGGGACTGACTCGACTCAACACCTATGTGGGAAACGTAGCCGGCTACCTCCTCCTGGACCAGGTGGAGCGAAGGTTGGCCGCCTCCGGAGTCATTCCCGATATGGGGGAGACCATTCCCCTTATCTTCCAGGACAAGACCTTCGTCCCCAAGGACATCGCCCTGCAGGACGCCCGGTGGGACCAGAACGCCTGGGGCAGGTACGGCGACCTCTGGTTCGGTCATGTCTACGAACCGAAACAGGACCCCACGTCCAAAAACGGTGCGAACCCCGCAGGAAGGTGGGATTACGGTCCCTGGGTCGAGGCAGCCTCTCTCCCCACGAGTCCCCTCCCGGACGGGAGTTACGGCAAGGTAAGCACCATTCCGGAAAGCTATGGCGACACGGCCATGGTCAACGGCGCGGTCTACCCTACCCTGACGGTGCAGCCCAAGGCCTACCGATTTCTCATGCTGAACGGCGCCAATGACCGGATACTGAACCTGGGTATCTACGTGGCGGTGGACATGAAAACCTATGATCCCGGCGACACCTCCACGGCAGTCCCCTGCGACGGCAGGTCCCTCCGTCCCGACGGGACCCTCCCCCCCCCGGGGGAGTGTACCGAAGTCCGGCTGGTGGAACCGGAGAGGGAGACGGTTTGCCCTGCCACCAACACTCTTGACCCGGTTACGGGGCAGCCCTGGATGGCAGCGGGGGAGCAAAAACCATGCAAACCGGCATCATGGCCCCAGGACATCATCGACGCCCAGAGCAACCCGGTTCCTGATCCTCTCACCGCAGGCCCCAAAATCCTCCAATTCGGCACCGAAGGGGGGTTCCTCCCCAATCTGGTGGAGATCCCCTCCCAGCCGATAAACCTGGAACCGTTACGAAGTGACACAAAAACAGCCCGCATTCTTGCTCCCACCGGTCTCTTCCTGGGAAATGGCGAACGAGCCGATACCATTGTGGACTTTTCCGCATTTGCAGGACAGACTCTGATCCTCTACAATGACGCCCCTGCCCCGGTTCCGGGCCGAGATCCCCGCTTGGACTACTACACGGGGAACGACGATGAAACCGACGAAGGTGGCGCACCGGAGACCCTTCCCGGTTACGGCCCCAATATCCGCACCATGATGCAGATCGTGGTTGCCCAAACACCTCCGGCGCCCCCCTTCAAGGGAGCACTCCTGGCAAGCACTCTCCCTGGCGCCTATGCCCGGACCCAGCCTCCGCCGGTGGTGGCCGAGTCCGCCTATAACACCGCCTTCGGTACCGCCTGGAGTGACCGGTATGCGCGGATCTGCACCGGCAACAACGGATTCCGGGGACTCTGCGCCGGCACCCCCGGGAGTTGGGACTTCATTGCCGGCGACACCATTACCTTTTACAAGGATATCTCCTCCGGCAAAGGGATCTTCGATACCAAGCCGACCACGGTCCCCGCCGGCGCCCTGGCCACCGGTGTGCCGGTCTACAAGAAGAGCATTCAGGAGCGGTTCGATTCCTTTGGACGGGGAAACGCCACCTTGGGAATCGAGCTTCCCCAGAGCTCCCGTCTCACCCAGGCATCGATCCCCCTCTCCTACATCGATCCCGTCACCGAGACGATCAAAGAGGGTGAGACTCAGATCTGGCAGATCGCCCATAACGGCGAGGACACTCATCCGGTCCACTTCCACCTCCTGGATCTGCAGGTCATCAACCGTATCGACCGGAACGGAACCGTCAAGCCCCCTCCTGCCGTCGAGATGGGGTGGAAAGAGACCATCGACATGCATCCGCTGGAGGATATCGTCGTCGCGGTTCGCCCCAAGCGGCCGGTGGCCCCCTTCGGCCTTCCCCTGAGCATCAGGTATCGTGATCCGACCCAGGTTGCCGGAACGACCAACAGCTTTACCCAGACAAACCTGGCAACGGGCATCATTCCCTTTCCCGGCAGCAATGTGGTAGCAAGCTTCGGCTGGGAGTATATCTGGCATTGCCACATGCTGGGGCACGAAGAGAACGATTTCATGCGCCCCTTGGTCTTTGCCGTAACCAACAACCGGCTCAACCCGATAACAGTGACCGCCAGGCGAGAGACGTCACCCTCCCGGTTGATTCTCACCTGGAAGGATACCAACCCCAATCCGTCCATGGGGGTGGGGGCGAACAACGTCGTCTCTTACAAGATCTTCAGACGAGCAGTGGCCACCGGCGCCGGCTTCACACAGATAGGCACCGCCCTGGCCAATGCCTTTGGCTATGAGGACACCACGGTGGAACCGGGCTTGGAGTATGAGTACCAGGTGGTTGCCGTGGGGGGGGCCACGCCGGAGGATGCCGCCCTGTTTCGCGCCACCACCGACGCGCTCCCCTCCAATACGGTCAAGAGCTCTCCCTTTGTCGGGGTCAAGCAAGTACCCGGGTCGTTCTGAAGGATTTTTCTGTTTGACCGGGAGAGCAGGCATGGTATCAAGCATGAGAACGTAACAGCTAACGGCAGTGACCATTATTATTCACAAGGACAGCCCCTGCGCAATGAAACATTTACATGAAAAGCTGAAATCCCTGGGCGAGGGTTCGACGACCTATCGCTATGACCGGCCCGACCCCATAGTCCTGGAATGGTTCCCCAGCCCCTTTGCCATACCGGAGATGAACCCCGCCGGCGTTTCCGGCAGGCTCCACATCGTCTGTGCGGAGTTCACCTCCCTCTGCCCCATGACCGGGCAACCCGACTTCGCCACCATCGTCATCGACTACATTCCCCATGAACGGTGCGTGGAATCCAAGTCGCTGAAACTCTACCTCTGCGGCTACCGTAACTTCGGCGAATTCCATGAAAGCTGCGTCACCCGCATCGCCAACGACCTGATCCGGCTCATGGACCCCCAGTGGCTGAAGGTGGAGGGACAGTTCACCCCCCGGGGTGGCATCCCCTTCTGGCCCACCGCCGAGTACACGAGGCAGTAAGGGTGATGACCACCCCCTGCATGGACGCTTGACGCCGGAACGCGTGAATGAGATACTGTGCTTCGTTTACCCTAGGGAAAGCGGCTGATGCCGCTCCCAAATCACCCAAGAGGAGAACCCCGATGAAAAAGATTTCCGCAGTTGTCGCCCTCATTGCCGTTGCCGCTTTTTCCGCCACTGCCTTTGCCGCTGTTCCCAACGGAGAAGCCATCTTCAAAGAGAAGTGCGCGGCCTGTCACCCGGACGGAGGCAACATCATCAACCCCAAAGAGACCCTCAAGGGGCTCAAGAACACCAAGATAATTCTTGCCAAGATTCGGGCCGGCGGCAACGGCATGACCAAGTTTGATGCCAAGACCGTCTCCGACGCCGACGCCAAGGCCGTTGCCGAGTACATCATCAAGACCTTTAAAAAGTAACAGGACGGATTTGCCCGTTGCAACCGTAGACGAAAGAGATTTATCCGCAGATGTCACAGATTGACGCAGATTAAGACCGATTATTGGTTGTAGCTACATCCGGCAACCTGAGCGTTTCGGATCAAGCCCTTTGAATTTTGGTTGAAAATCTGTTGAAATCTGTGCCATCGTTTTTTTGAAAAGGTTCTTTACCTACGGAACCGATGGAGTCTACGGGGCAACAGGAGGTGTATGATGGGACCTTTAGCGTTGAAGCTTGAGGAAACATATACCTACGGCGACTACCTCCGGTGGGATGATGGTGAGAGGTGGGAGCTCATCGATGGGGTAGCGTATAGCATGTCGCCGGCTCCGGCGCGCAGGCGTCAGAGCATTCATCGAGAACTCATGTTTCAGCTTACGGCCTATCTTTCAGGAAAACCGTACGAAGTTTATGGTGCGCCCTTTGATGTGCGTCTGCCGGATAACAACGAAGCTGACGAGGAGGTGACCACGGTTGTTCAACCGGATCTAGTGATAATCTGCGATTTATCCAAGCTGGATGACCGGGGATGCAGAGGAGCGCCTGATCTTGTCATTGAAACTCTCTCCATCAACCTCCCGTAAGGATATGACGGTCAAGTTCGATCTGTACGAAAATCGAGGGGTTCGGGAGTACTGGATCGTTGATCCCACTGGCGGGACGGTGATGATTTTTACTCTGGGGGGTGACGGTCGCTATGGCCGACCCAGGATGTATGGCGACGAGGGCACCGCTCCGGTGAGGATTTTTGAAAATCTCGTCGTTGATCTGAAAACAGTTTTCATGGGGTAGAGGATCGATATCCGACCAATTGCCCCCCTGTTATGCTGGAAAGTGTTGACGTCGGTCGTTTTGGGTAATATCCTGTGTACCGGCTGGTGGCTGAGGATCAAACCGTAATTTTTTATTACCCGAAAGGAGGAGCAACATGGAAAGTATCAACACGGTTGACAGACACGGGCACACGCCGCTGATCGACGCGGCCAAGGAAGGGGATAGCTCTGTGGTGAAGGAACTTCTGGAGAAGAACGTGGATCTGGAAGGAAAGAGCCATAAGGGAAAGACCGCCCTTCACTACGCCGCGGCCAACGGCAAAGCAGAGGTGGTCCGGATGCTGCTGCAGAAGGGGGCAGACGCCAATGTTCGCGATAAGGAGTGGCACACGGCCCTGATGATGGCGGCCAATTACGGATGCAACGAGACTGTTCAGGCGCTTTTGGACTACGGCGCCGAGGTGGAGGCCAAGACCCTCACCGGGAATACGGCCCTCACCTATGCCGAATACAATAGTCATCCCGACACCGCGGATCTGCTAAAAAAGGCACCGCGCAAGTAGCCGTCACCGTATCCGGGGCGCCCTCAGGGGCGCCTTTTGCGTACTCTGAAATAATTCAACATAGTATACAATTACGTCTACAGGGAGATGGAAAACATGAAGAAACTGTTACTGCTGGCCTCGTGTCTTATCGGGTTGCTCTCCGTGGTTACCGCCTTTGCCGGTGACGGGTCGTGGGACAAGGCACAGAAGAGTGGCAAGCTGATTATCGGCCTTGACGACTCTTTCCCCCCCATGGGGTACCGTCTGGCTGACGGCAAACTGGTGGGGTTCGATATCGATGCCGCCGAAGAGGTGGGCAAAAGGCTCGGCCTTAAAATCGAGTGGCAGCCGACGGCGTGGGATGGAGTCATCCACTCCCTGGATGCCGGTAAATTCGACTGCATCTGGAACGGCATGACCATAACCGAGGAGCGCGCCAAGCAGGTTGCCTTCAGCAAACCGTATATCATGGATGGCCAGATCGCCATCGTCAATTTCAAGGATAAGCGGTTCAAGGCCCTCAAGGATCTCAAGGATTACAAGGCAGGAACCCAGAAGGGGTCGTCGGGGATACAGGCCGTCACCAAGCTCGCCACGGCACCGAAAGAGCTGAAAGAATACGAAGATTATCCCAAGGCGCTCTTGGACCTGGAAGCGGCCCGCATCGATGTGGTTGTGGTGGACAATGTCACCGGTCGCGACATGATCGCCAAGCGTCCCGGCAAGTTCAAGATCATCCCCGGCATGATCAGCAAGGAACCTTTCGGTGTTGCCTTCCGCAAGGGTGACGGCGATCTGCGGGAAAAAGTGCAGCAGACCCTGGACAAGATGGTCAAGGATGGCGCTATGGCAAAAATTTCGCGCACGTGGTTTGCCGAAGATCTGACCAACCCCAAGAAATTCTAGTCCTATGAATGTTTCCCGAAACTATCTCATGAGCAGGGCCTTCGCGGCCCTGTTTTTATTGCTGGCTCTGGCCGGGAACTCTCCGGCTGCGATGGATTATGATCAGCTCTTTCGGCAATCCGGCGACCTCATGGCCCAGGGGGATCTGGAAGGGGCACTGAAACTCCTCCGGCAGGTACCTCTTCCCGCAGCCGGCGAGGAGGCAGCCCCCTTTGTCTCAAGCCGGATGCAAGCGGCCCGTATCCACGCCGCCCAGGAGGCGCCGGACAAGGCGATTGCAGCCTGTCAGGAAGTCCTGAAACTGTATCCCGACAATAGTGAAGCCCGCAATTTTGTGGCGGCGTTACAGGCGCAATTGAAACCGCGCTGGCATACAATCCTCTCCGACATAGTCCGTTTCCTCCCCGCCCTGGCCAAAGGGACCATCATGACGCTGCTGCTGGTCTTCTGCACCATCCTGGTTTCCCCTCTGGGAGGGCTGCTGCTGGCATTGGGGCGGATCAGCACCCTGCGCCCGATCTCAGCCCTCTGCTGGTTCATTACCTGGTTCTTCCGCGGCACCCCTCTTTTGCTCCAGCTCTTTTTCATCTATTACGGCCTCCCGTCACTGGGGATCACCCTTGCGCCGCTTACCGCGGCAGTCATCGGTCTCGGACTCAACTACTCGGCCTATCTGGGTGAAATTATCCGGGGTGCCATCCAGAGTATCGACCACGGCCAGATGGAGGCAGCCAAGGCCATCGGCATGAGCTATGGTCAGGCCATGCGCAGGGTCATCATCCCCCAGACCTACAAACGGCTGATGCCCCCCGTGGGGAACGAGTTCATCGCCCTGATCAAGGATACCGCCCTGGTCTCCACCATCGCCATGGTGGAGCTGATGCGTGCGGCTGACCAGCTGTTCAACACCTACTTCAACATTACGGCGCTGGGACTGGCAGCGGCAATCTATCTGCTGCTGACGACCATCTTCACCTTCATCTTTGAAAAGATCGAATATCGGGCAGGTATCTATGAGCATCGTTAGAGAACCGCTCCTGAAGCTGGAAAAGATCACCAAACGTTTCAAGAGCCTGACCGCGGTCAACGGGGTCAACCTGGAAGTCGCTTCCGGTGAAAAGCTGGTCATCATCGGCCCCTCCGGTTCGGGTAAATCCACGCTTCTTCGTTCCATCAACCTGCTGGAGGAGATCGACGAAGGAACCATCCGTTTCGAAGGGGTTGAGGTGGGATATGTCACCCGCCATGGAAAACGGCACCTTGACCGCCCCCAGGCGATCAGCACCCTGCGGGCGGAAATCGGAATGGTTTTTCAACACTTCCATCTTTTCCCCCATATGACCGTCCTGGGAAACGTGATGGAAGGGCCGTTGACCGTACAACGCAAACCGACAGATGAGGCGCGGAGCATCGCCACCGACATGCTGGCCAAGGTGGGGCTCTCCGACAAGTCGAACGTCTTCCCTGCCACGCTGTCCGGGGGGCAGAAACAGCGGGTTGCCATCGCCCGGGCTCTCGCCATGCGCCCCAAGCTGATGCTGTTTGATGAGCCGACCTCGGCCCTGGACCCGGAACTGGTGGGGGAGGTGTTCGACACCATTCACACTCTGGCGGACGAGGGGATGACGATGATCATCGTCACCCACCACATGGGTTTTGCGCGGGAATTGGCGGACAGGGTAATATTTATGGAGTCGGGAAACTTCCTGGCCCAAGGGAGACCGGAAGAGCTCTTCAGCGCAGCCCAAGGAAACGAACGGATCAAACTCTTTCTCAACCGGCTGTTGTAGTGGCGGGGAGCGTCACCGTAAAAAGTGATCCTTCCCCTTCCCTGCTCTCAACCTTGATATCGCCGCCATGACGCCTGATGATGTTGTAGGTGAGCGCCAGGCCGAGACCGATCCCCTTCCCCACCTCCTTGGTGGTAAAAAAAGGGTCCCAGATCCGGTCCATGACCCCCTGCTCTATGCCGCTTCCGGTATCACTGATGCTGACGAAGAGCATCCCCCCTGCGTAAGCCGTCGTGACCTCCACGATACCGCCCCCTGTGATGGACTGATGAGCGTTTATGAGCAGGTTCATGCAGACCTGACGGAGAGCGGAAGGGTCACCCAGGACCGGGGGTAATCCCTCCTCCAGCCGGGTAATGACATGGATCTGTCGATACCCCGGCTGGTTCCGGATCAGTTCAAGAATCTCCTGCAGCACCTCGTTCATCTCCACCTTCACCGCCATCCCGTCCGATCTCCTGCCGAAACTGAGCAGATGGTCGATGATCCCCTTGCAGCGATACGCTTCGCGGATGATCACCTCAAGATAATGGGGAAAGACATCCAGCCGGACATCCTCCTTCAGCTCGGGCCGGTCGCGAAAGCGCCGCTGCAACGCCTCCGCATAGCCGGCCACCGAGGTGAGAGGATTGTTGATTTCATGGGCGATTCCTGTGGCAAGGACACCGATGCTGGACATCTTTTCCGTCTGGATCAGGTGCATCTCCTGGAGCCGCTTTTCCGAGATGTCCCGGAAAAAAACCAGAGCCCGGCTTTTTTCGCCGAGAGCGTCCCTGATGGGGGTGGCGGTCACATCCACGTACCGGGTCTTCTCCCCGCTTCGTTCGGAGACCATGGATGTCTCCACCCGCTCCCCCCGGATGGCCCGCTCCACCGGACATTCCCCCGGCAGGGAGAGAGTATCGGGATGAAACAGCTCACGGCACGATTTCCCGTAACGTATCTCCCCGGGAAACAACTGCGGACTGAGGAGGTTGTGGTGCTGAACCAGGGCGTCATGGTCATAGACCACGATGCCGTCACCGATGGAGTCGAAGATCGCCTGCAGTTCGTTGCTCTTGTTCCTCAGATCGACTTCGGTCTTTTTACGCTGGGTGATATCCTGGGTTGTGCCGTAGAGCTTGAGGGCCTTGCCGCTGCTGTTCACCGACGCCTCAACGATGGTATAGACCCAGCGCGTGGTGCCGTCGTTGAAAAGGAGCCGATGTTCGATCTCGTAACTTCTCCCCTCTTCCCTCCCCAACCGGAGATGCTCCATGACGGCGTCATGATCCTCGGGATGAATAACGGCGGCAAAGGCGTCGGGGGTCGTCTCTTTGCGGGAAAGACGCATGATCTTCAGCAACTCGTCCGATGCCTTCACCTCGCCGGTGACCTGATCGAAACTCCAGGAACCCACATGGGTCATGGACTGGGCCTTGGCCAGATTGTATTCGCTCTCCTGCAAGGCCTGTTCGGCCCGACGCCGTTCGGTGATGTCCACCAGCACGGCCAGGCACTCCTCTCCTGACTGGGTGGCCATGGCCTCGATCCGGACATGGAGCGGGTGCAGATCGCTCCTGAGGAGCCGCAAGCGGCAGGTCTCCTTGCCGTGCCCTTCAAAGACCGCCCGGAAAAAGGTTCTGAAGACAAAACGCTCTTCTTCGGCCACGAACTGGTCGAACTCCCGGTCGGCCAGCTGGGATTGTTCCCTCCCCAACATCCTGAGCCCGGTGAGGTTGACAGTGAGGATCACCCCGTCACGATCCAGGGTGAAGTACCCCACCGGAGCGAAATCATAGAGCAGAGCCAGCTTGTTCCGGGATGACTCCAGCTCCTCCCGGGACCTTCTCAGCTCCTGCATCTTCGTCTCCAGTTCCTCCTGGTGCGCCTGAAAATCCCGGAGAGTTCTCACGATGGCGACCGCCGGTACTCTTGGCCCAGGGCATCGGCGGTGAGGATAGCCGCTTCCACCATGGCCGCGGTCACGGAAAACCAGGTGGCATGGATGGTTTCCCCCGGGGCGATGGCCGTTTCCGCCACAATCCGGAGGTCATGGGGGGAGAGTTCGACCACGTCCAGCTCCGCCAGGGTTATGGGAAGCCCCACCGTGGCGCAGAACTCCTGAACCTCCCGGATCTCCCGGGAGGAACGCCCCTCCAGCACCAGCTGGGCCAGGACTCCGAAGGCCACCTTTTCCCCATGGAGTATCTTCCTGGTTGCCGCCAGGGTCGTCAGACCATTATGGATGGAGTGGGCCGCCGCATGTCCGCCGTTTTCAGAACTGAGGCCGCTAAGGAGGATATTGGCCTCCACAATGGCCTCCACCGCCGGGGTAACGACCCCACGCGCCACGGCCAGCTTGGCCTGGAGCCCACTTTCCCGCAGGGTGTCGTAACAGAGCCGCGCCACGGCCAGGGTTGCCAGAGTCTGACTCCCCCCGCCGTTGAGCGGGTTCGGTTTGCCGCTCCGGGCGCAGGTTCCGGACTCCCAGAAGGTGGCCAGGGCGTCCCCCATCCCCGCCACCAGAAACCGGACCGGCGACTGGACCACCACCTCCGTATCCACCAGGACGCACTCCGGGTTGCGCGGCAGGAAGAGGTAGCTCTCGAACACCCCCTCTTCGGTGTAGATGACCGAAAGTGCGGAGCAGGGAGCGTCGGAGGCGACGGTGGTGGGGACGATGATAACCGGTGCTTTCATCTCGTGGGCCACGGCCTTCCCCGCGTCGATGGCGGAGCCCCCTCCCAGGGCGATGACGAAATCCGCCCTGCTTTCGACGGCAAGGGCCGCCAGCCGATTGATCTCACTCCGGGAGGAGATTCCGTTAAAGAGTTCCCGGCGGCAGGGAATCCCCTCTCCGGCAAGGCTTTTCTCGATCTCCGGGGCACAAAGAGAGAAGGCGGTCTTTCCTCCGATGAGGAGGGCGCTCTTCCCCAGCCGCGCGGCATGGATCCCGATCTCCCTGACGGCTCCGGCTCCCTGGATGTATCTCCCTGCGGCAAGCAGCATCCTGCTCATGACGATCCCCTTTTCCACTATTATCCCGAGTGCGGTTTTCCCACCTCTTCGAGAGTGACGCTGCCATGCCCCCCTTCCACGTTGGGCGCTTCATCCAGCAGATGGGCGGCGCAGAGGTTTTTCGAGCTGTTCGCCTTGACACCACACTTTCTGCATTCTACGGTAGGCTTGTCTGAAAAACTCCGGATGCACTCTTCCATCCCCTGGGCCTTGAGGGCACACATATGCATCTGGTGATTTTTGCTGTCGCAACTCATGTACTGCTCCTTTTGTCATTTTACCAGTGACTCCGGCCACTGGGCTCGAAGGTCGGCTGACTCACCGAGCCGGCGCCGCGGGTATAATAATCCTGGTAATTGTCGGCCTGGGCGGCCGCCGCAGCCTTGGCCTCCCTCAGCCGTTTGCGATCCAGAGGATGGGCCTGATCGGCGTAGATATCCCGCAGCAGCTCTTCCACCACAAGACTCAGCTCCTCCACCGTTTTCACCACCTCCACCTTGTCACAATAGGAACCGTAGGTTTCCATGAGGCAGTCCCCGCGACTCCAACTCTCTCGCTCTTCCGGGGTAAGCCAGAGCATGTAGCGGGCTTTCTCCCGGATCTCGTCCAGCACCCAGTCGTTGGCCTCGTCGTAGTTGTTGCGGCCATCCCCCAGGATAATGAAGGCCGGCCTTCCCCGCAGGTTTTCCAGATACCGTTTTTTGAAACCGAGAAAAACCTTGCCGAAACTGCTGTTCTCGTCCAGATCGACGATATCCCCCTTGTCGATGGTCTCCATCAGGTCGTTCACCGGCATATTGGCCAGCAGTTCGGTGATTTCTTCCACCTCCCGGTTGAAGATGAAGCTCCGGACATCCAGCATCTGGTTGTGCAGGGTATGCAGCAGCAGGAGCATAAAGCGGGACGCATGGCTCACGGAAAAGCTGACGTCACAGAGCACCACCAGACGCGGTTTTTCCCGCCGCTTCCGGCGGAGCGCCACCTGGAACGGCACCATGTCATGGCGGTAGTTTTTCTGGATCGTCTTGATGACATGGAGTTTTCCACGGCTCTGATCGTTTTTCATCCGCCGCATGTCTTTGCGGAGACGGAGCATCATCCGGGAGACCACATCCTGCATGGCGGCCTGCTCTTCCGGGGAAAAGGTGATGTCCCGCTGGACGCTGTTGCTCTTGTTCAGCTCGATGGTCAGCGGGTTTTGCGTATAGCGTCGGGTGGGACGGGGGGCCTTGGCCTTGCCGCGGAACCCCTTCATCTGGACGACTATCTCCTGACCGTCCGAATCGTCCGGGTCGATCTCGGTCAGGCTCTTCAGCTCCTGAAGCTCTTCGGGATTGATGTCGCTATCAAGCCTCAGCAGGGGGCCCGGTTCGTCGTGGTCATCGGTGGGGAGCTGGTCCAGGTAGTTGAATTCCCCCTCCATGTTGATGAGGGGTGCGTCTATGAGGGAGGAGAGTTCGAGATCCGGGTCGACCTGTTGCCGGCGGCTGAAGAAACGGTTGAACACCTCGTTGAACCGGGGAATGTCGTTGAAATTCTTCACCAGGGTCAGACGGAGGAGCTGCCGGGACAATCTGCGCCCCTCCATCCCCCCCAGCGCCAGGGCCTGTACCGCATCCAGGCATTCACCGGGGGAGACACGGATGCCGCTTTCACGCAGAGCGGCAACGAAGCGGGCGATGATCCGTTCCATGATTACCCCAATTCCTGCTGAGCCAACTCCGTTACCTTCTGCATGTCTGTCTGGTGTTTGGCGATCACCCCCACCGTATTGACCACCACCTCCCTGGTCAACTCCGTTGCCTGGAGGATGGTGAGGACCTGGGCCCAGTCCAGGGTCTCGGAGACACTGGGGGGCTTGCGCAGGTTCAGTTCCCGGGCCTTGCGCAGGAATACTACCATCTGCTGCGCCAGAACCTGGCAGAGGTCGGGAAATTTCACCCGGACGATGGCGACTTCCCGCTCCAGCTCCGGATAGCCGATGTAGAGATAAAGGCAGCGCCGGCGCAGGGCATCGGAGATCATCCGGGTCCCGTTACTGGTGAGGATCGTCAGCGGCTTCCGCGTGGCCTGGATGACCCCCAGTTCGGGGATGGAGACCTGAAAGTCGCTGAGGCACTCCAGGAGCAGCGCCTCGAACTCGTCATCGGAGCGATCGATCTCATCGATGAGCAAGAGCGACCGTTTCTCCGACAGGAAACTCCGCAGGATGGGGCGCTGCACCAGAAAGTTTTTGGAAAAGAAGAGGCTCTCTTCCGAGGCCAGCCGCTCCACCGCCTCGCGCAGGTCGGCCGATACGGAGAGGTAACCGTCCAGCTGGGTCCGGAGCAGTTGGGTATAGAGGAGCTGCTTGCCGTACTCCCAATCATAGAGCGCCTTCCCCTCATCGATCCCCTCGTAACACTGGAGTCTCACCAAGGGGAAATCCAGGGCAGTCGAGAGGGCCTTGGCCAGACCGGTCTTCCCCACACCGGGAGGGCCTTCGATGAGGATCGGCTTTTCCATCCGGAGAGCCAGGAAAACCGCGGTGGCTATGGCATCGTCGGCGATATAGCCGCCGCTCTGGAGAAAATCCTTAACACCTTGTTGCGTAATCATGATGGCCTCGTATGAATTGCAGTATGCCGCCGGAACCCGTTGTGAGGGTTTCCTCCCTTCGGGACCGGCGGCATATAAGTGCAGAAGAGCTTAATGGATCAGGTGAAGACTACAGGCACTGATTGAAAATCTTGATCATATCCTGCAGACCGGTATCCGTGGGATTCCCTTCGGTGCAGATATCGTTCACGGAGAACCGCGACAGACCTTCGATATCCTTCTCAAGCAGGCCGAGATCCCGGAAGGTCTTGGTGATCCCCAGATCGGCTTTCAGTTCCAGGCAAGCATTAATGAAGGCGTCGCCGGCCTGCATGTCGGACATGCCGCAGACGTTGATGCCGGCAGCCTGTGCCATCATCTTGAACCGCTCGGGGCAGGCAGGGAGGTTGAACTTCATGACCGGGCCAAGACCGATGGCGTTGCAGAGCCCGTGAGGAGCATCATACATCCCCCCCAGAGCGTGGGCCATGCTGTGAATGAGTCCGAGACCGGCACTGTTGAAGCTGTAGGCTGCGGCCATTTCGGCCCAGACCATCGCTTCGATGGCCTTGTCGTTGTTTCTGTTCATGGCCGATTGCCGCAGGTTGGCGAAAATAAGGGAGATCGCGCTCAGGCCGGGGCCGTAGGCGGAAATAACCCCCAGACGGGAGGTGATGGCTTCAACACCATGGGCAAGGGCGTCCATCCCGGTGTAACCGGCCAGGTCGCCCGGCATACACTGATGGATCAGCGGGTCATTCACCGATTTGCTGGGGGTGCAGTTGGGATCGAAGAGCGCCATCTTGTACTTCTTGTCCGTATGATTGATGATGGAGAAGCAGGAGACTTCCGAACCGGTTCCCGAGGTGCTGTTGATGGCAAGCTGGGGGATCGTGTTGGCCTTGGTCGCCTTGAACGCACCTTCGAAGCTCCGGACATCCTGGCCGTCATGGCTGTGAACGAGTTTGATGGCCTTGCAGGCGTCATGGGAACTGCCGCCGCCGAGACTGATGATGCCGTCGAATTTGCCGGCGGCCAACACCTTGGCGCCTGCCATGACTTCAAAGTCTTTGGGGTTGGGCGTTACCTTGTCAAACACCTCGGAAGAAACCCCGGCAGCCTTCAGTACTCCCTGGATGGTCTCGACGATCCCCGTCCCCCTGAGGCCGGTGGTGACGATGAGGGCATTGGTCATCCCCAGGGCCCTGGCGTCGTTGCCGACCATGGTATGTGCGCCCCAACCGACATTCACGGAAGGATAGGCATGCATCATCTTGATGGGGTATTCCAGTCTCTCATTCTTCAGGGTCCGTTTGACGTCTTTGTTGTGTGACATGGGTGCTTCCTCCTTGTGGGGTGTGTGCTGCTCTTCCGGTAACTTCGTTTTATGATCTCTGGAATACGGAGCAGGAGTTCTTCGTCTAAAGCTGAAATTCCTTGCTTCGCTGCTGCATCTACGTACCCTATAGCAAGGAGGATGCCAACTCATAGATTGACGTAATAACAGTAAGTTACAAAAACATGGAGAAGTGATCAAGGGAGTGGCGGAGAGGGGTAGCGTGGAGTTATGAAACATCTTTATGAAAATACGGTGTCACGGCCACTAGGGATATTATCTACAGTGGGGAATTTTACCCCGTCAGGAGAGATGACGGCTACCTGTTCCTGTACCCACGGCTCGTCTCACCCCACAGCGATCATCCGGGGTCAACAGATTTCCGTGACTCCCCCAGGCCCGCCCCATGCATCCTCCGGCACAGGCCACCTGTTCCGGGCAATTGCGGCACTCCGGCAGGGTTGCTCCCCGACGGCGGCTGATCTCTGCCAGGGACGACCAGAGTGGCGCACCTTCACTCAAGGCGGCAGCCAACCCTTTATCGAAAACTCCCGAGACACTGTACTCATCGGCGTGACAAAGGGTGCAGGGGTACAGCTTCCCCCCGGGGGTGAGGTAGGGATTTTCCACGAAGGTACAGCATTCCGGACGAGGCGTTTGCGTTCCGTGCCACTCCAGCGCGGCCGTTGTGCCGATTCGTTCATAGCGCCGGCGAAACTCCTGATCTGTCTCGAACCGGTGCAGGAGGTTCAGGTACTGCTGCGGGTCGGGAGGCGCGATGGAGTGTCCCGTGCCCCGGCCGCAGCGGACCAGCGCACCGGTAACAACGGCGCCCACGCCCAGCGATTCGCCCAGCTCCAGCAGGTTGGGAATTTCCGCCAGATTGTGGCGCATCTCCGTAAAAAAAAGAGTCACCCTGGGGCCGAGCCCCTGCGCTGTCAGCCGCTTGATCCCCGCCACTGTTTTCCTGAAGCCCCCCTCCCCTCGAACCGGATCGTGGGAGACGGGGGACGCCCCGTCCAGGCTGATCTGGAGGGAAAGTCCGGGAAAATCGAGTTCACGGAGCATGGCTGCCGCTTCGTCACTGAAGAGCGTGCCGTTGCTCTGAAGGTAGATCGAGGAAAAGCCGCGACTCCGGGCAGCGGCCATGAAGGTCAGCCAGTGGGGATGAAGGAGCGGCTCCCCGCCAGTGAAGCGGATTCCGCTCCCCCCCAGAGCGGCAAGTTCGTGGATGATGGAGAGAATCGACGGCAACGGCAGGTGGGGAAAGGAGGATGGTCTGCCGGAATCGACCCAGCAGTGGGAACAGGCCAGGTTGCAGGAACCGGTGACGGCAAGCGTCAGGGTCCGGGGAGAGCGGAGCCCTCTCTCCCCAAGTGGTGCCAAGGGATCAGAAGAGGTCACAAGAAGATTCCGGACAGCTCTCAGGAAAAACGGGGAGAGACGAATGGCGATAATTGCTACATATGAGGAGAATCACCCCGCACCGTTGAAAAAAATGTAGAGAAAATAGACATTCGTTATTCCAGACCATACCGCTCCAGCTTGGTATAGAGGGTTTTCCGGTCGATTTCCAGGATGCGGGCGGCCTTGCTCTTGTTCCCTTCCACCAGTTCCAGAACCTGCCGGATATGTGCTTTTTCCATGACCCAGAGGGGCTCCGCCGATGCCGCAGTCGTTGCGGTTGCCGCGGTAACCGGTGAGATCACTGCAGGGAGCGGTGTGGGAGTGGGCCGAGGGGGAGAAAAGGGGAAAAGGTCGGCGGTGATGATCGATTCCGGGGCAAGGATGCAGGCGCGGCGAATGGTGTTGCGCAGCTCCCGCACATTGCCCGGCCAATCGTAGGCGCAGAGCGAGGCCACGGCATCCGGAGAAAACTCCCATCCCCCCAGTGGCGCGGCATTGGAGCTCTTGAGAAAAAACCACGCCAGGGGCATGACATCCTCCTTCCGCTCCCGCAGGGGAGGGATATTGACCAAAAGGAGGTTAATCCGATGATAAAGGTCGTCCCTGAATTCACCCCGGTTGACGCACTCCAGCAGATTCTTGTTGGAGGCGAAGACAAAGCGGACATCAACACTGATATCACGATTCCCCCCCAGCCGGCGAAAGGTGCTCGTCTCCAGCACCCGGAGGAGTTTGACCTGAACATCCAGGGGCATTTCGGAAACCTCATCCATGAAGAGAGTGCCGGTATCGGCCAGCTCGAAGAGTCCGGCCCTCCCCTTCACCGCCCCGGTGAATGCCCCCTGCATATGTCCGAAGAGCTCGCTCTCGGCGGTATGGACGTTGAGCCGGCCGCAGTTCACCGTAACAAAAGGCTTGTTCACCCGGGAACTGGCGTCATGGACGGCCCGGGCAACCAGCTCTTTCCCTGCGCCGCTCTCCCCGGTGATGAGCACATGCTCGTCAACCCTTCCCCAGCGTGACACGATATCCAGAACCTTGAGAATCGCCTGACTTTTTCCGACGATCTGATGATTCTCAAACTTGCTCACCTCCAACTTCAGGTTAATATTCTCCAGTCGCAACCGATTCTTCTCGGCGGCCTTGTCGATGACCATTTCCAGTTCATCAAGTTTCACCGGTTTGGTGAGATAATCGTAGGCCCCCTGCCGGATACACTCCACTGCGGTCTCGATAGTGCCGTGGCCGGTAAAGATGATAATCTCCGGCAGGGTGGACTCGTACCGCATCCGTTCGAGAACTTCCACCCCGTCCATCCCAGGCATCCTGATGTCAAGAAGAACCACATTGAAGAGCTCCACCCCGAACTTGGCAAGCCCTTCGATGCCGTCGGCGGCCGTCTCCACCTTGTAGCCGCTGCGGGTCAGCTCTTCCCGGATGAGATCCCTGAGCGGTCTCTCATCCTCAACAACGAGGACCTTGATCCCCTTCCGTCCGACACTCCCCATCATGTCGGCAACCTCACGGTAAAACAGGCACCTTCATTCTCACGGGTTTCCACGCTGATCTCCCCTCCATGACGATGGATGATATTGTAGGTTACCGCCAGCCCCAGGCCGACCCCCTGACCGACGGTCTTGGTGGTAAAAAAAGGATCCCAGATCTGGTCCAGCAGGGACTGGGGGATACCGCAGCCCGAGTCCTTCACCGTTACCAGCACCATGTTCCCTTCCACGGAACTGGTAATGGTGATTCGGCCGACCCCCTTGATGGCCTGAAGGGCATTCATCACCAGATTCATAAAAACCTGCCGAAGGGCTGCCGAATCCCCCTGAATTAGCGGTAAATCCGGGGTAAAGAGCTCTTCGATGGTGACTTTTTCGGCGGTGGCCGTAGGTCGGACCAACTCCAGCACCTCCCGCACCACCTTGTTAAGATCGACATTATCGATGGAACCGTCGGATTTTCTACTAAAAGTGAGGAGACCGTTGATGATCCCCTTGCAACGGTAGGATTCGCGAATGATCACGTCCAGATAGCGCTGGAACACCTCCATTCGCCGGTCACCTGCCAACTCCGGATCATCCCGAAACCGCCTGGTAAGTGCCTCGGCATACCCTGCCACGGAGGTGAGCGGGTTATTGATCTCATGGGCCACCCCTGCGGCGAGAAGCCCCATGCTGGCCATTTTTTCCGTCTGTATGAGCTGGAGTTCCTGGAGGCGTCGGTGGGTCACCTCCCGGAGAAAGAGGAGTGCCCGGTGCGTGCCCGGGGAATCTTCGATGGGAGTGGCCGATGCCTCGAAATACCTGGCTCTACCGCTCTCCGAGGTGGTGAAGGCAAGATTGCGGCTCTCGCCGTTCAAAGCCGCCGCCACGATACAATCATCATGGGTGTGCTGTTCCCGCTCGGGATGGAAGAGCCTCCGGCAGGAGGAACCGAGCATGGTCTCCAGGGGAAATAACCGTGGACAGACATGATTGCGGTACTGGATGAAGCCGTTGGCGTCATAGATGGCCACACCATCGCCGATGGCGTCGAACACCGCCTGGAGTTCGTACTGCTTGGTCCGGAGGCTGAGGTTAGCCGCTTCCAGTTCCTGGATCTTCTGCTTGACGTCGGAGTAGAAACCGATCTTGGAGCTGTCCATCCCCAGGAGGCGGTCAATAGTTCCCTCATCGATGGGGGTGCGTTTGATGGCCTGCATCAGTAGGCCCTTTCCAGGATGGACAAAAGATCCCGCTTGGTTGCCTGACGGGGGGAGGTGAGGATACAGGCGTCGTTAAGGGCCCGGGTTGCCAGCTCGGGGAGGTCTTCCCGGGCTACCCCCAGGCTCCGGAGACTCCGGGGGGCGCCGCTGGCGTCCAACAGGGAGTCGATGGCCTCCAGCACCGATTCCGAGGTAGCACTCTCACTCCCCTCACACTTCACGCCAAGCCCCCAGGCCAGCTCCGGGAGCTTCTCCTGCACCACGGGGAGATCATACTTCATCACCTCCGGCAACAGGACCGCGTTGACACTGCCGTGATTGGCGTCGTAGTAGCCGCCGATGGGATGGGCCAGGGCGTGGACGATCCCCAGGAGGGAATTAGAGAAGGCCATCCCCGCATGGAGGGAGGCCCGGGAGAGATTTTCCAGATCATCCCGCCGCCGCTCTTTTACCCCCCGCACAAAACTCTGGGAGAGGAGCCGCACCGCCCGGATAGCGTGAACGTCCGTCAAGGTGGTGGCCGCCACGGAGAAGAAGGCTTCCACGGCGTGGCTCATGGCGTCGGTGGCGGTGGTGCAGACATATTCATCGGGAAGAGTTTCCAGGGCATCCGGATCGGTGAGGCTGATATCGGCGGCAACACAGCGACTCATGATGGTCATCTTGCACCGCCGCCTGCTGTCGTTGATAATGGCGAACTGGGAAACATCCGCGCCGGTGCCGCAGGTGGTGGGACAGAGGACCATGGGGGGGAGTGGGCGGATAATCTTGTTGGCCCCCTCAAAATCGTAGATCCTCCCGCCATTGGAGACCAGGATAGCGATCCCCTTGGCCGCGTCCATGGCGCTTCCTCCGCCGAGACCGACGATGACATCCGCCCCCTGCCGCAGATACTCCTTGGCCCCCTCTTCCACCTCGAAATCCTTGGGGTTGGAGGTAATCTGGTCAAAAAAGACGAACTGGAGACCCGCCTCCAGGAGACTGACCATGACCCGGTCCACCCACCCTGCCTTGAACAGCCCCTGATCGCTCACCAGGAAGACCTTGTGGCCGCCGAGACGGCGGGCGCAGGAGCCGACGTGACTCAGCATCCCCCTGCCGAAGATGATCTCCGGGACCTCAAATTTGCAGTGTTGCAGACCACTATCCTGAATCGGTAACGCCATCGAGTTCCCCCTGACCACTCACGCCTGATTCATGGTAACAGGCTCTTTCACAAGGAAGGAGTATAGCAAAACATATGCCGAATAGCCAAACAAGGTTTTTATTATTTTCAGATACGACTCCGGAGCTTTTGGAAATGCCTCTCCTTGCACCTCACGAGCCCCCTGCCGTCATGGGAAATATCTCCACAATGTAGCGTACTGCAACAGAGCGGACAACATGCCGTAATTTAAGATAAATATATTTTATCGCCCCATAACTACCCACTACACATCCACGACATACTCTTGAGTAACTAGCTATTTTTACAACTTATTTTTATAAAAACCATTGTTCTATATTTTGGCATCAACCTTGCTGAAGGTAGACATGATCGTTTATGCCGAATATCACTTCTTCTTGCCGGTTACGAAAGATGAATTCCGGACTGGGAGAGGTGGCGGCACAGAAGAACGGCGTTACTATCACTCATGAAAAGTAAGCCGCCGTGAACGCCACTTGTGGTTGTTGGAGCGGGGATTACGCCTTCGGTCCCTGCTCCTTTTTTTAAATCGCCGTTTTCGACCGGAAATCAGGTTTCACTATCAATGCCCTACCCGAGCGGATGCATACGACCGGATACGGCTACCCACAAGGAGGAGCACCTATGAAAAGATTAACCGCAGTAGCAGCAGGCGCCATCATGACCCTGTCGGCCCTGGGGACGGCCAACGCCGCCTTCGTCATCGGAGGTGAAAACGGCTGGCAGTTCAGCACCGACGGTATCGTGGATGTGTTTTCCACATATCAGTCGACCAGCCCAGCGCCCGCAGGCGCAGATGGCACCAAAAGATTCACCTCCTTTCTGAGCGGCTCCACCGAGCAGTACCAGAATTTCGGGGTAGAGGTCGGGTTGCTCCCCTCGGTCGTTGCCTTCACCGTCAAGGCACCCACGACCAATGGCATCGATTCCAGCGTGAGGATCGGCATCTATCCCAGTATCCAGAATAAAAATCATGACAGCAGGTTTAATACCAGTCCCAATGTGGACTTCCGGGAAATTTTCTATACCGCCAAAGGGGCTTATGGGGAATTGCTCGCCGGCCGCGCCCTGAATCTCTATCAGGGAAAGAACATCCTCACCGACATGACGCTTCTGACAGCCGGTGTTGTCCCGGCACCCGGCACCACGACGACGCTTGGCCATATCGGCTACGGCTACCTCTATACCAACTTTGGCCCGCAACTACGCTATACCACTCCTGATCTTGGCGGCGTCAAGGTTGCCTTCAGTATCAACGAGCCTTACAAAATAAGTGCAGACACCGCAAAGACCCCCACACCGCGCATTGAAACCGAGATCTCCTACGCCTCAACCTTAACCGGGGGAAACCTTCAGGCGTGGCTCTCCGCCATGTACCAGTCGGCAACCCGCAGTGACACTGCTGCCGCCCGTCCCGGAGCAGACAATCATTCCGTTGGCGGCGCCTATGGCGCTCAGGTAGAGTTCAGCGGAGTATCTCTTCTGGCGTCCGGCTATGTGGGTGAGGGGCTTGGAATGATCAGTGTTCAGGACGGTGATGTCTTCGGCTCTTCATCCACGGATTTCGCCGGCAAGGAGAGGACCCAGTTCGGTTTTCTGGCCCAGGCAACCTATCAACTGACCCCCACGGTGAAGATCGGAGCTAACTACGGTCAAACCCGTCAGCTCAAGAGTGATGACGACAAAAAAGGTGGACATGCCTACTCTCCTATGGAAAAACAGGAGGGTGCGGTGGCTATGGTTACCTATAACCTCAACAAGTTCATTCAGTTTGTCGCAGAATACAGCTATGCCCAGAATACCTGGCAGGACGGCGCAACTCAGCACTCCAATAGCCTCGCCCTGGGAACCATGTACTACTGGTAACGACTATTACACCAATTGTTAAGCCCTCCCCCGCTGAGGGGGAGGGAATTTGCAGAAGACGCTTGACAAACCGACAGTACGATTCTCCCTCAACCTCAACCTGTATCATCAGAGGATCAGATCATGCCAAAGTACGTTATAGAACGCGAACTCCCAGGCGCCGGAAACATCCCGCCCCAGGATCTTCAGGCAATATCCCAGAAATCATGCAGTGTTCTCCAGGGGCTCGGCCCGGAGATCCAGTGGGTGCAGAGCTATGTCACCGACGACAAGATCTACTGCATCTACATCGCCCCCAACAAGGAAATGGTGCTGGAGCATGCCCGTCAGGGAGGCTTTCCCGCCAACAGCGTCAACGAAGTCCGGACCATGATCGATCCGACCACTGCGGAATAACACGAGTTTTTCCCTGCAACGAGGCGGGGAAAAGGAGAAGGACCATGACGTTAGCACTGCTTCTTTTGATCTGCATGATGTGGGTACCGGTAGGACTCCTCTTCCTGGGTTCCGGTGAGGCCAAGAGTACCGGTTTCGTCACCGCCGTGGTGGGGACACTGGTGGTCATCGGCGCCCTCCTGCAGACGGCCCTTTTCAAGGACCCCTTTACCGGCGGGCTCCTGTTCGTCTTCGGCGTCCTCTACCTGCAGACGGCCCATGTCCTTCTCACCGGCATCGCCGACATGCGGACTGTAGGGAACGGCGCCCTGGTGGTGGGGATTGTCTGCGCCATGTACGCCTTTCTCTACTTCACCGGAGGCGGCGTGAAGCCCGACGGGAAAACCATTATCGATGTGGTCCCCTATCTGGGATTCATGTGCACCACCTTCGTGGTCATCTGCTTCACCGTCACAGGGGTCACCTACGGCAAGATCAATGCCAAGGTTGCCGCCTGCATGTTCCTGGTACTGAGCTTCACCTGTCTCTTTGTCCCGGCCATCGGCCTCATGGGTTATGGAAAACTCCCCTTCTGAAGCAGGAGCAGCTCCTCAAACATTTTTTGCGGGAGGGGCACGAAAGTGCCCCTTTCTGTTTCGTACCGGCTGTTTCGGCATCAATATTGTAGACAGATTTTTTGCCATCACGTACGCTTCTCTCCACCCTGGTATGAGCACTGTGTGAATGCCGATAACTGCCAACAAGGAGGAATACGATGAAGATACTTTCCGGATGGTCGCGTGCTACAGTTATGAGCCTCTCTCTGGCACTGTTACCCCTTACCATGATCGGGACTCCGGCCTTCGCCGGTCAGAGAGCGGTTATCATGGAAACACGGGAACTGTATGTCTCCGTGGTTCCCCAGGATAGCGCCGGACATATTCCGGTTCCCCCCAACAGCCACCCCGCAGAGATGACCGAGGAACTCCTCGTCACCCTCCTGGATTCCGTGCAGGTACGCGACACCTTAAAGGCGAAGCCGACTCCACTCTTCACCGAAGGAGCGCTGCAACTGCTGGCGCCTCACCTTCAACAGGCCCTCAGGAAAGCCGGCCCACGCGAAGACGTGACATTCATTGTCGTCGCACTTTACAAGACCCTCCTGGGGGGAAACACCCCCAAGACGACTTCCGGCCGGTTGTTCTACCTGGATGGAAAGCTCAATCTCATCTTCGGTGTCGTGAAGGATGAGGGGCGCTCTCGCCTGGATGCACAGGATCGCGATTACCGGCTCATTGCCGTCGGTTCCCGGCAGGAGACGGCAGCGGGCGACTGGTCGCTGGTCACCGGTGAGGACAGGCCATTTGAACTCCCCCGAAAGGATTGGGTGGTAGTGGACCCCAAGGCAGCGCGTGTCGTAAAACCGGCGGTCGCTGCCACCCCGGCGGCAACTCCGCACATGAAAAAAGGACCGACGGACCGCCCCCTTTCCCAACGGCTTGCCACCCTCATCGAGCTGAAGGAAAAAGGGCTGATCACCGAGGAAGAGTACAAGGCCAAACGCCGCGAAATCATGAACGAGAAGGAGCCGGAGCGGACGCCATCGGAGCGACTGGCAACCCTCAACGAACTGAAGAAGCAAGGACTGATCACTGACGAAGAGTACCGGGCCAAGCGGCTGCAGATCCTCGGCGACCTGTAACTGGAACGTAGTGTAATTACCGCATAAATGGAGTGCGACATGTCTCGTAAAAAGGTTACCGTTGTGGCGACATTCAAGGCGAAAGCAGGAATGGAAGATATTCTGAAGAACGCGTGTCTTGCGTTAATAGACCCGACCCGTGCGGAACCGGGATGCATCACCTACGATTTCCACCAATCCTGCGACGACCAGTCGCACTTCATGTTCTACGAGAACTGGATGAGCAAGGAAGAGCTGAACAAGCACCTGGAGATGCCGCCTCTCAAGGAGTTTCTGGGGAAGGTGCCTGAACTCGTGGCGGAACCGGGGCTGCTTACATTCTGGGAGATGCTGACCTAAAAAACAGGAGGAGCATACCATGGCGGCAAGACGAATTTTAATGCTGGTGGGCGATTTTGTGGAGGATTATGAGGTGATGGTGCCGTTTCAGGCACTGCTCATGGTGGGGCACACGGTGCACGCCGTCTGCCCCGGCAAGTCTGCCGGCGAGACGGTACGCACGGCTATTCACGATTTCGAAGGGGATCAGACCTACAGCGAAAAACCGGGGCACAACTTTCATCTCAATGCCGATTTCGACGGAGTGGATGAGACGACCTACGATGCCCTGGTCATCCCCGGAGGTCGGGCGCCGGAGTATATCCGGCTCAATGCCAGAGTCCTGGAGATTGTCCGGCATTTTGCCGGGACGAACAAACCCATGGCCGCCATCTGTCACGGTGTCCAGCTCCTGGCCGCCGCCGGAGTGCTCACCGGGAAGAGCTGCAGTGCCTATCCCGCCTGCGCCCCGGATGTCACCAACGCCGGCGGCAGATACCAATCACTGGAAATGGATCAGGCTTTCACCGACGGCAACCTGGTCACCGCCCCGGCCTGGCCCGCCCACCCCGCCTGGCTGGCCCGGTTCCTGACGCTGCTGGGGACCAGGATAGAGCCGTAACCCTCCCCCATGGAAAAGAGCACTCAACCCGCGTCCAGCCTCTCGGTCACACCACCGGCATTGCGGGATCATCCCTCTAAGCTCTTCGTGGAGAGCACCACCCGCTGCAATCTCTCCTGCGCCATGTGTGTGAAACAGCGGCA
>CAIUWK010000045.1 GCA_903902855.1 uncultured Geobacter sp.
ATGGTGGAGCGACCCGGTACGGGGCGGTCATTCAACCATTCATCGTGGCGGTCAATAACGCCGGCATGCTGGAATAGATGTTCCATGGCAGGATCGGGATAACGTAGGGGCGCGGCTTGCTGCGCCCGTTTTGAATGTTTTCCATTGCCGCATTGCTTGCCTGGAAAGTTGACAACTCCCTGATTCCCAGCATTTTATCCACAAGTCAAGCAAAATATTGCATTATTCAACATCTTGTTTTGGTTCAACTATTTGTTGCGAATACGAGACATTTGTGCCGTATTCACAGCTCTTGTGGATAAGTCTGTTGATAAGTTATGGAAAAGGTTTTTAAGTCGTTGCGGGGCGGTTGCAGATAGCAGTTTGCCCAAGATATAGGCAGGAGAAGATGAGACATTTGATTATGAAGAGCGAGGGAAAAGGAAGGCTGAGTACGATGGGGCCGGTGGCTCTGGAGCAGATCACCGGACTGAATATCGACCTGTTTTTAGGTACTCCAGGAAGCGCTGGCGGTACGTCCTTCATCCGGCAATGGACACTCAACTCGCAATCCGGCTACACGGCATCTCCAAATGGGTCAAACTTCAGGGAGAAGTGGGACACGACCTGGTTAAACCAAGCGGGGAGTCAACACGCAATCTGACCAAACTGACCATCGCGCCGACTCTGGCGCTGGGACACGATGTAATACCGGCCTTCTTTTCCCGCCCCGAACTCCGCCTCTTCTACAGCTGCGCCTTCTGGAACGGGGCAGCGGCAGCAGCGGCCGATGGTTCCACCGATTCCGCCATCGCCTCCATCTCTTCCACCGGAGTTTTCTCCAACGCCCGTTACGGTTCCACTGTGGGACTTCAATTTGAAGGATGGTGGGAGATGTAATCCCGGCAACAGGAGCTGCAAGGGGTGGACGGGGGAGGTTATTTACACCCCCTGTCCCCCTCCACATCTCAAACCCGGCAGGACCAAGAAGCCTTAAGGTTTCATTGGTGAATAATAAATCTTACCGATTTTCCTCTTGTAAAATATTAAATCTTGACATCAAATAATTTTTTGTATACATATGATCATTGTTTTATATTTACAATTTTCAACAATCTCAATTCTTCAAAAAAACAATCAGGGAGGCATTTTATGAAAAAAATAACTGCATTATTGTGCGGAGTGCTGTTGGCAGGATGTTCTAGTATGCCGGTTACATTTCAGACACCATTAAATCAGGTTGAGGGTAAAGACTACAAAGTTTTAGGTGAATCTGAAGGAAGCTCTGTTGGGGTTATGCTGTTCAATATTATTCCAATAAATCAAAACGATAGATTTATGAAAGCGAAAGATGAAGCCATACAAAAACTTTCTGGTGATAGGCTTATAAATCCTTCGATCGAAGAAAGGTGGTTCTGGGCATACTTGTTTAACGGGTATATATTTACAGTCAAGGGTACAGTGGTGAAAGATTTGACACAGGGTTCCAGTACTCCCGAAATTAAAACAAACAATGATACGCAGGGCAAAACAATAAATGAAAAAAATTAACTTTTACAGACCTGCATTATGGCTAGTTATGCTCGCTATCGTCGTGCAGTCGTCGGGATGTGTATCATTTTTCAATTCGACAGAACAAGTTTTAACTGTTACTAGTTCAGAAAGTGATGCCGACATATTCATCAATAGCAATAAATACAAAACTCCAGCCAAAGTATCAGTGCCACGCGATAAACATGTAAATGTAATGATTGAAAAACCCGGATATACAACATTTAAGACTGAAATAACTAACTCGTTGAGCGGATGTGGTGTTACAGATGCTATTTCGTCGATATTTTTATTAATTCCAATTATAGGTTTATTAGCTCCTGGCGCCTACGAACTAACATATGACCATATAGATGTCAAATTGTATAAAAAATAATATAACAAGCAACGCACTTAAGCTAAAGACATCGTAGCATATACGTTATAAAATAACTATTACGGATTGCCCGAATCCAACTTTTAACAGGAGCGGCATTCTGCCTGATGTTTGCATAGCCGGACAGTGTCTTATCCAACTGCTGACGCACAATCAACTTGTATTTCGGCAACATGTAAATAACCTCTGTATTATTCTGTCCGAAAGACGGAAGAACACAGAGGTTATTTTTATCAATTGAATTTATAACTTCAGAGTGAAACGTACTTTGCTTCCCGCTCGATGGCGTCGATGACGCACCTGATCCCACCTTGGGTGAGTCCCGGCTTGAAACAACCGTTGCAGGAGATGCAGCGACTGGGACTCTCGTCCCCCCGTTGCCAACGGAGCGGTAACCCAGGCTCGCGGATGAGGGGACGAGCCAGCGCCAGATAATCAGCCTCCCCCCGCCGGATGATCCCCGACGCCACATCAAAACTCCGAATCCCCCCCACCACCATGACCGGACAGGAGACCGCGCTCCTGATCACTACGGCCGGATTCAGGTTGTACGCCTCCTGACCGGGGGTGTCGATATGCTGCCGCACCGGCGTCTCCCCCCCGGAGGCAGGTGTTCCGGAGCTGACCTCAATGGCGTCCACCCCCTCTTCCGCCAGAGCCCGCGCCGCGTGCACGGCATCTTCCAGGGTAAGTCCGCCAGCCAGATTGTCCGAGCCGTTCAGCTTGACCAGCACCGGGTAATCGGCACCCACGGCCCCCCTGACGCTGCGATAGCACTCCAGGAGGAACCGGGAGCGCCCCTGAATATCACCACCCCAGGCGTCGGTTCGCCGGTTGGTCAGCGGGGAGAGGAACTGATTGATGAGATAGCCGTGGGCGGCATGGAGTTGGACGGCATCAAAGCCGCACCCCATGGCCCGCCGGGCACCGTCGCCGAAAGCTGCGATCAGCTCCCTGATCTCTCCTTCCGTCAGCTCATCCGGGGTATCCGGATACTGATCCACCTTCACCGCCGACGGAGCCAGGGGGCGCCGCCCCGCTGACTGCGTGGATGCCTGCCCCCCGCAGTGAACCAGCTGGAGACAGATCTTCCCCCCCTCCCGGTGGACGGCATCGGCCAGAAACCGCAGCCTCAGGTAGAAATCGTCGGTATGAATCCCCATCTGCCCCGGCAGCTGTTTCCCGTCGGGGCGGATGAAGGCATACCCGGTGATGATGAGCCCCACCCCTCCCTCAGCCAGGAGGGCATTATACTCGGCAAGCTTCTCCGTCGGCCGGCCGTCGGATCCGGCCATCCCCTCCCAGGTGGCGGATCGAACCAGCCGGTTCTTCAGCACCATCCCGTTGAGGAGTGTTTCGTCAAAGAGTGTCTTCATGGCAGATCTCTCCCATCAGTAGACTTCGTAAAAATCAGTGACCCCCAGCCGATGGATTTTCATGAGATTAGTGGCGCCGCGTCCCACGATGGGCATTCCCAGGGTGATGATCACCAGATCCCCCTTCTTGAACCCGTTCTCCAGCAGGGTCCGGTCCACCGTCTCCAGGATATGGTCCGTGGAATCCAGCTGGGGAAGGCTGCAGGTCCGAACTCCCCAGTTCAGGGCAAGTTGCCGTTCGGTGGCGGGGGTGGGGGTCAGGGCGATGATGGGGAGTGACGGGCGCCGCCGGGAGACAAGACGGGCAAAGGTCCCGGAACGGGTATGAACGGCGATACATGCCGCCTTCAGGACCGATCCCGCCAGACAGGCGGACTCGGCCACTGCGCCGGCGATATGCTCTCGGGGGGGAAGCTGCTCATGCATATGCAGTTTGAGCTCATTATTTTCCACATCCCTGGCGATCCGTGCCATGGTCTTCACCGCCGCCACCGGGTACGCGCCCGAGGCGGTCTCTCCGGAGAGCATCACCGCGTCGGTCCCGTCCAGGATGGCGTTGGCCACGTCGGAGGTCTCGGCCCGGGTGGGGCGAGGGTTGACGATCATGGATTCCAGCATCTGGGTGGCGGTAATAACCGGTTTCCCGGCGGCGATGCAGAGCCGGATGATCTTCTTCTGGATGAGGGGAACCCGTTCGGGATCGATCTCCACCCCCAGATCCCCCCGGGCGACCATGACGGCGTCGGTGCTCTTCAAAATCTCCGCAAAATTCTTGAGAGCCTCGGGCTTCTCGATCTTGGCCACCACCATGGCATCGCACCCTCGCTCCGCGAGGATATGCTTCAGTTCGTCCACATCGGCAGCCTCCCGGACAAAGGAGAGGGCGATAAAATCGACCCCTGCCTCGATGGCGAAATCCAGGTCACGGCGGTCTTTTTCGGTGAGGGACGGAATGGAGACCTTGGTCCCCGGAAGGTTCATCCCCTTGTTGTTCTTGAGCACCCCTGCCGTCACCACCTGGCACTCCACGGCGCCTCCCGTGATGGCCACCACCTTGAATTCCAGGAGACCGTCGTCCACCAGTATCCGGTGCCCTGGCTTCACATCCTGGGGGAGGTTAGTGTAAGTGGTGGAGATGATCCCGTCGCACCCCAGAGCGTCACCGGGAACGATGGTAATCCGCTGCCCGGCCTTCAACGGCATGACACCATCCTTCATCTTGCCGGTCCGGATCTTCGGCCCCTGAAGGTCGGCCAAAAGCCCCACATGCCGGTTCTGCCGGGCGGCGCAGGCACGGATATTCGCGATGAGGGAGGTCATGGCGCCATGATCACCATGGGAGAAATTGAGGCGAAAGACATCAACCCCGGCATCCAGCAGCTTGCTGATTACGGGGGGTGACGAACTTGCGGGGCCCAGGGTGGCGACAATCTTGGTCTTGCGTGCTGTCCGTTCCATGATACCTCTCTCAATGATGAAATCGTCCTGCTTTACCTTTATGAGACTGGTTGGGGGCCTTGTGACACTCAAAGCATCTCTGTTCATCACTCTTACGGAGGTCCAGGGTGGAAGTCCCCTGCTTCTCCGACCCCTTCATGCTGTACTGTTCACTCTGAAAGGAGAGCTTGCCGCTCTCATCATTAAGAGCCACGGGGGTGAAGGCAACAGCCCAGTTGGCGCTGATGGGGACGGTATGGCACTGGTCGCAACCGCCCGGCGGCGGGATCGCCTTCCAGGCCCGGAACATGGTGCACCCCACGAGGACCATCATCAATCCCCCTACCCCCAGAACAACCAAGAATTTCCCCATTGTCGACTCCTTATCTTTATGGCGCGTCCGCCTTTTCCGAACCAGACAGAACGGCCGGCCAGCTAGACCCCGGACTATACCATAAAGCATTGGAAAAACAGAAACGGAAAAAACGGTGTTACATCGTCTCGAATTCTCATCCGATCGGGCATTGACTTGAACCATGAAAGATAGTATCAATCGCCACAACGTGGGAGCAAATGACCGAAGCCGGACAAGCCGGAACCAAATCGGACGCGGATAAACGCCGATGAACGCGGATTGTAAAGAGTGAAGTTGTCAGAGCCTCAAGAAGGGGAATGAAACCGGGAGCAAGGGAAGTAACCGGCAAAAGCGGCATGGGGACAAAATAGTTCAGCAAGAAATATTATTATACTCGATCCATGGAGACAGGAATGCGGATACGTTCAATAGTCATCACATCGCTTGCCGCAACGCTGATCTATACAGTATCCTTCGCTTCATCGTTACCATCAAGATCCAGCGGCAGTGCGGACAACTTTGCTGCCAATTCCAACAAAACGATGACTAGTAAAGATACCAAGTCAGCCGCGCCCAATACCAGGGAACAAGAGGCTACTGCAAAAATTTTCGAGAATTATCAGCACTGTTACGCCACTCTTATCTCGGATTTTGTCGAAAGTCCCGCTGAAGTGATAAATGCTCGAAAAGTTACCATCAAAAAGTTCTGCCGTTCCATCGCTCAAGTCAAGTACCAGAAAAAGTTTTCCGAGTGCTATACCTCGAATCTTAAGAGCGGCAATGAGTTGGATACGATTATCGCGGAATGCCTTGCCGATAACGACAAACCAAGCCGATAGCTTCACAAGGTTTCAGGCGTAAAGATTTACCAGCTTGCCGTTACCGTTGCCGTAATCGGGAGCCGCCTTATGGATAAGGGCTGTCGCCTTACGTTGCGGAGCTGCCTGCTGCGCCGGCATTCTCTTGGTCACAGTCCCGGAACTCCGGGAAAAAGATTGATTTTCGTTCATACTGCCACTACTTAAGCGAACCGTATCCATTGCCCCCTCCATCGTACAAAAATCTCACTGCGGCAATCCTGATACCGCGCTGAAGGAGTAATAGCAAGAGACCTGCCAATATCGCAACAACCGAGGAGATCAAACGTAACGCTGAGGAAATGCAGCTTAAAAATCCAATAAAATCAGGCAAAAAATATCAAACAGATGAATCGGTGAAAACGATTCACCTCGCCATCAGACAAAAATAACCACGTCAAAAAGACGACATTATCCTGAGAACAAGAGCATTGCGTCATGCTTTTGTCCCTCTCCCCCCTTCACGGCATAGGGGCGCTGGGACAGCACAATCTGTTTCCCTGTATCCGCTCCATGATCCGGGCAGAGACCTCTTCATGGTTCAGACCGGCGGTACGGATCGTGATCTCCGCATACCGAGCATACAAGGTGAGGCGCTCCTGAAACATCTCGGAAAAATTCTGATCCGGACGCTTTGCCAGCCCCCTGCTGCCGTAGTTGTGAATCCGTGCTTCCAGCACGGAGCGCTCCAGATGGAGAAAAACGGTGATGCCGCCGGAGCTGAGATGGCGCATCCCCCTGTCGCTGTACACGGCGCTGCCGCCGGTGGCGATGACGGAGTTGTTCACCCTGAGAGCCAGCAGAACCTCCTCCTCCATCTGCCGCAGGCGCTCATACCCCTCCCTGTCCACAATATCCTGCAGGGTCCGCTTCTGTCCGGCCTGAATGAGCAGGTCCGTATCCACAAAGTGAAGCGAAGCCAGTTTCGCCAGGATAACGCCGACGGTACTCTTACCAGCACCCGGCATGCCGATAAGGACGATATTTGAACGTGGCTGGACCATACTCTCACCCCTGCGACATATACATCGACGGCCATTATATACGCTTTTCAGGGGGTGAGTCAAAAACGAACAATAAACCGATCTTCCGGAGAGCAGAGTAGCGCCCAGTGAGCCGCGACTTATTCAAAGCGCACGCTCCTTTTCGGAACGTTTCGTGCATATGTAAACGGATGTTTGAAGTAACAGCAGTAGCCATATTCCATAAGGCGGTGATTTCAATGAAAAGCGTACTGATTGCCGATGACGAGCCGATCCTCCGGCTGAGCCTAAAAACTAAGCTTAAAGAGCTGGGGTTTGATGAAATTCTGGAATGCGCCGACGGCAACAGCGCGGTATCACTCTGCCTTGAGAAGATTCCCGACCTGGCAATTCTGGATGTCTCCATGCCGGGAAAGGACGGCATCTCGGCGGCGGCTGAGATCCGGAAGCGGCTGAAGATCCCCATCCTCCTCCTCACCGCCTGCTATGATCCGGACACGGTGCAACGAGCCAGAGAAAACGGCATTGCCGCCATGCTGACCAAACCGCTGCGTAGCCAGGACCTCTGGCCGGCCATCGAACTGGCCTGCGCCCATTCGGACGAGGTGGAGGCGCTGAAGGAAGAGGTGGATGACCTGAAAGAGACCATCGAAAGCCGAAAGGTCATTGAAAAGGCCAAGGGAGCACTCATGCGGTCTCGGAAGCTCTCCGAGCCCGATGCGTTCCGGATGATGCAGAAACTGGCAATGGACAAACGCAAGAGCATGAGACAGATCGCCGATGCCGTACTCCTGACCGAATCGTGACTAATAAAGTGGCAGCTGCCCACCCATGCATCGACTGACCGTGCTGACAACAACTGAATTAACGACAAATCAGTAACTTACAAATTGGCACGGCGAATGCAGAAGAAGAAATCAGCAGCAGGCAGAGACAACTGGTAACTACTCAGGTATTGAGGCTGAAGACTGAAGACTGAAGGTTAAACCCGTCCAGCATGGGTCGCCTTTATTGATTTTGCGGAGGTTTTCCTCATAGTCTTCAGCCTTCAGCCTATCAAACTGAGTAGTTACGACAACTGAATATTCAAGACACTTCGAGAGCGGCTACATTGACGTACCGATCTCATGGCAAAGGCGCCCATCGTTAACCACATCGGGGCGCCTTTTCTATTGCCCCGAGTACCTGACAGTCCACGGATTGGTGGACGAAAGGAGAAGGAACATGAGACAGATCGCTATCTACGGTAAGGGCGGCATCGGCAAGTCAACCACAACCCAGAACACGGTGGCAGGCCTGGCTTATCTGGGCAAGAAGGTCATGATCGTCGGCTGCGACCCCAAGGCGGATTCCACACGCCTCATTCTCCACGCCAAGGCACAGAACACGGTCATGGATCTGGTGCGGGAACTGGGGACCGTTGAGGACCTGGAGATCGAAGACGTCATGAAGGTCGGCTACGGCGGTATCAAGTGCGTCGAGTCCGGCGGTCCCGAGCCGGGAGTCGGCTGCGCCGGCCGCGGCGTCATCACCGCCATCAACTTCCTGGAAGAGAACGGCGCCTATACCCCCGACCTGGACTTCGTCTTCTACGACGTTCTGGGTGACGTTGTCTGCGGCGGGTTCGCCATGCCGATTCGTGAAGGAAAGGCCGAAGAGATCTATATCGTCTGTTCCGGCGAAATGATGGCCATGTACGCCGCCAACAACATCGCCAAAGGGATTCTCAAGTACGCTTCTTCAGGCAAGGTCCGCCTGGCCGGCCTCATCTGCAACGCCCGGAAGACCGACAAGGAGTTCGAACTGGTCTCCGCCCTGGCCGCAAAACTCAGCACCCAGATGATCCATTTTGTTCCCCGCGACAACCAGGTACAGCGGGCGGAGATGCGCCGGATGACGGTCATCGAATACTCCCCCGAGCATCCCCAGGCCCAGGAATACCGTAATCTTGCCGAGAAGATCCTCAACAACAAGATGCTGGTAGTACCGACCCCCCTGGAGATGGAGGAACTGGAAGACCTCCTCATGGAGTTCGGGATCATGGAAGCCGAGGACGAGAGCATCGTCGGCGTGGCGGAGAAGGCGGCGTAGGTCAATCTCAGGCGAAAGGCATAGGGTAAAAGGCGCAAGGTACAAACCTATTGCCTTTAGCCCTTAGCCTTTCGCCAAAAGGAGCATTTATCATGTCCAAATCGACTAAAAAAATAGAAGGGATCACCAAGGAATTCACCCAGGGGGTCATCGACAAGGCTCTGGAGGCCTATCCCGAGAAAGGACGAAAGAAACGGGCGCCGCACCTTGCTCCCAACACTCCTGACAGCAGCGCCACCTGTGTCAAATCCAACCGGAAGACGGTCCCCGGTGTCATGTCCGCCCGCGGCTGCGCCTATGCCGGCGCCAAAGGGGTGGTCTGGGGCCCCATCCGCGACATGGTCCATGTCTCCCACGGCCCGGTGGGATGCGGCTGGTATTCCTGGGGAACCCGGCGCAATCTCATGACCGGAATCAACGGGGTCACCCAGTTCGGCATGCAGTTCACCTCGGATTTCCAGGAAAAGGATATCGTCTACGGCGGGGACAAAAAGCTGAAGACCCTCCTGGCCGAGGCCCATGAACTCTTCCCCCTGGCCAAGGGGATCTCGGTCCTCTCCGAGTGCCCCGTGGGGCTCATCGGCGACGACATCAACTCCGTGGCCAAGCAGGCAGCCAAGGATCTGGATCTCCCCATCATCCCCTGTAACTGCGAGGGGTTTCGCGGGGTTTCCCAATCGCTGGGGCATCATATCTCCAACGACACCATCCGTGACTACATCATCGGCACCCGGGAATTTGCCGAGCCGTCAAGCCCCTATGACATCTCCCTCATCGGCGATTACAACATCGGCGGCGACGTCTGGAGCGCCAAGGCTCTCCTGGAGGAGATCGGTCTGAACGTCAAATCGGTCTGGACCGGCGACGGCGAACTGGAGAAGATCGCGGCGACTCACTCGGTGAAACTGAACCTGATCCACTGCTATCGCTCCATGAACTACATGTGCAAGGTCATGGAAGAGAAATACGGCATCCCCTGGCTGGAGTTCAACTTCTTCGGCCCCACCAAGATCCGGGAGAGCCTCCGGCAGATTGCCGAGCGGTTCGATGACACCATCAAGGAGAACGTGGAGCGGGTCATTGCCAAGTACGACCCGATCATGCAGGCCATCGTGGACGAGTACAAGCCGCGGCTGGACGGCAAGAAGGTAATGCTCCTGGTGGGTGGCTTGCGTCCCCGTCACACCATCGGCGCCTACGAGGATCTTGGTATGGTCTGTGTCGGCTCCGGTTACGAATTCGCCCACGGCGACGACTACGAGCGGACCCAGCCGGAGATGCCCGAGGCCACGGTGGTCTACGATGACCCCTCCGAGTTCGAATTCGAACAGTTCGTGCATGCCATGAAGCCCGACCTCATCGGCAGCGGCATCAAGGAGAAATACGTCTTCCAGAAGATGGGTATACCGTTCCGGCAGATGCACAGCTGGGACTACTCCGGTCCCTACCACGGTTACCAGGGATTTTCCATCTTCGCCCGGGACATCGACATGGCGGTGAACAGCCCCACCTGGAAACTGGTCAAGTCGCCGTTTTAACGAATTTTCCGGCCGTGCAACAGATTGGTTGCCGACCGAAAGGAGAACTACTATGAGCGCAGAAGCTGCCGTAAAATACGTTACCGAGACCCCCATCGAGGAAGTGGAGCGGGTATCGGCCTGGATCAATAGCGAAGAGTACAAGGAAAAGAACTTTGCCCGGCAGGCCCTGGTGATCAACCCCCCCCACGCCTGTCAGCCGCTGGGGGCTCAGTTGGCAGCCCACGGTTTCGAGGGGACTCTCCCCTTTGTTCACGGCTCCCAGGGGTGTGCCTCCTACTACCGCTCCACCCTGAACCGGCACTTCCGCGAACCGGCGCCTGCGGTTTCCGACTCCATGACCGAAGACGGCGCGGTGTTCGGCGGCCAGAGCAACCTGCATGAGGGGCTGGAAAACGCCCTTGCCCTGTACAAACCCAAGATGATAGCGGTATTTACCTCCTGCATGCCCGAGGTCATCGGTGACGACCTCACCGCCTTCATCAGAAACGCCAAGAAGAAAGGGGTGGTTCCCGAAGATTTCCCCACCCCCTATGCCAATACCCCCAGCTTCAACGGGTCGCACATCCATGGCTACGACGCCATGCTCAACAGCATCCTCCAGTACCTCACCGAGGGAAAGCAGGTGGAAGGGCGCTGCACCGGCAAACTGAATCTCATTCCCGGCTGTGATTTCAACACCGGCAACTATCGGGAATACAAACATATTCTCAAGGAATTCGGCATCCCTTACACCATTCTGGCCGACATCACCGAATCTTTCGATTCACCTCTGGATGGTACCTACAAGATCTACCCCGGCGGCACCAAGCTGGATGACGCGGCCGACTCCATCAACGGCAAGGCAACCATCACCCTGGGCCCCTATGCCACGGCCAAGAGCTACACCTGGATCAAGGACAACTATTCCGGCAAGCATGTCTCCCTCCCCATCCCCATGGGGATCGCCAAGACCGACGAATTCATCGTCAAGTTGTCGGAACTGTTCAACAAGCCGGTTCCTGCGTCACTGAAGGAAGAGCGGGGGCGGGCTGTGGATGCCATGACCGACTCCCATCAGTACATCCACGGCAAGAAGTTCGCACTGTACGGCGATCCGGATTACCTGCTGGGCTATGTCTCCTTCCTTCTGGAGATGGGGGGTATTCCCCTGCATATCCTCTGCAGCAAGGGGAGCAAGAAGTTCGAGAAGGAGATGCAGGGGCTTCTCAACGGCTCCCTGTACGGCGCGGGATGCAAGATCTACATGAACAAGGATCTCTGGCACATGCGGAGCCTCCTCATGACCGAACCGGTGGACGCCATGATCGGCGACACCCATGGCAAGTTTGCTGCCCGGGACGCCAAGATCCCCCTGTTCCGCTTCGGCTTCCCCATCTTCGATCGGGTAAACAAGCACCGCTACCCATTGGTCGGATACCAGGGAGCCATGAACATGATCACCGAAATCGCTAACAAGTTCATCGACATCAAGGATGACACCTGTGAGGACCGGTTCTTCGAGATGATGCGGTAACAGCTGCGAGACAGAGACAGAAAAGGGATATCGCTCCTGGTGGGCGGTATCCCTTTTTTTGTAGTGGTATAAAGGCTGAAGACTGAAGTTACGAGCCGGGTATCAATTCAGTTGTTCATGAGATATTTTGCCGGTACGGTGTAAACTGAAGGCTTGGCGGCAGAGAAGGTTTTATCCGGAGGCGCAAATCCATGAATGTTTTATTCTTCCTGTTGGCGATAACCCTGGCCACTGCCATCTCCGCTCCTCTTTCCGCCGCCGTCATTGTCGGCAGGGGAGATTGCGGCAGTCCGGTGACGCTGGAACCGGGGGAGCGGCTGGAGGTGCTGCTTCCCGGCAACCCCACCACGGGGTTCCTCTGGCTCGCCGCCCTGCTCCCTCCGGTTCTCCGGCACGAGGAGGGAGAATCATTCCTGAGTGACAGTGATCTCCCAGGGGCCGGCGGACGTTTCACACTCCGGTTCACGGCGACAAAGAGGGGAATGGGAGAACTGCTGCTGCAGTACCGGCGGCCATGGGAAGAGAAGGTCCCTCCGCTGGAGAGCTGTTCCTTCCCTATTACGGTGAAGAGTCGCGCGCTCCGGACCACGGCAATCTATATTTCTTCCGGTGGCAAGAGGATGACCGCCCGCTTTGATTCTGAGACGAACCGGGTTGCCGTGCCCCTCCCGGACGGCCACACCGTCTCCCTCCCTGCCGCCCTGGCCGCCTCCGGAACCCGCTACGGTGATGACCGGGAATCCTTCTGGGAGCATCACGGGACAGGACGTTTTTCCCACGGAGACACGCTCCTCTTTGAGGGAAAAATCTCCGGTAACGGCGCAAAGCCGGAACCTCTTCCACCCGCTCCCCCTGCCGTGCCGTCATCGACCTCGAGGTTCCCTGGAGAGTACCGTTGATGCGCCTGCTCCTTGACACCCTTACGTTTCTCTGGGGGATCACGCTCTCCCCTCCCCCACCCGGATCATCTCCTCTTGCCTCCTGCCCACTATTCTCCGGTCACGCCTGGACAGGATTGCCCTGTTTTTAGGCACTGCCACCATCTCCCTGCCGCCGGGGAGAGCGGTGAAGAGCGGTAACATACTGAAATACAATGACCCCATAAGTTGGCACGGGTCGTGCTAGTGAGATATCAGCGTAACGATCTTTCGTAACGCACAACCCGGCAAAGGCGCCGTTCACGCAGTCACCCTGCATGACGGCGTTTTTTTAATCACCACACCATTTTTCCCAGTGTAGCCAGGGCCCACGGCCCGACCTGCAGCAAGCTGTTCCTCCTTCTCATGGGAGCGGCGGGGATGGTCCCCAATGCTCCACTTTTTTCAGGAAGGAACCGAGGTGACTTATGGCAAAACCTGATTACTACGACGTCACCGACTGCGACACCAACGACAAAGGGGCGCCCAAATTCTGCAAGAAGTCCGAACCGGGCGAAGGGGCGGAACGGAGTTGCGCCTACGACGGAGCCCGGGTGGTCCTCATGCCGGTCACCGACGTGATCCATCTGGTGCATGGTCCCATCGCCTGCGCCGGCAACTCCTGGGACAACCGGGGAGCCCGCTCCTCCGACTCCCAGCTCTACCGCCGCGGCTTCACCACGGAGATGCTGGAAAACGATGTCATCTTCGGCGGGGAGAAGAAGCTCTACCGGGCGATCCTGGACCTGGCCGACCGCTACGCCGGTGAAGCCAAAGGGATGTTCGTCTACGCCACCTGCGTCACCGCCATGACCGGCGACGACGTGGAGGCGGTCTGCATGGAGGCCCAGAAAAAGGTCTCCTTTCCCATCATCCCGGTGAACACCCCCGGCTTCATCGGCGACAAGAATATCGGCAACCGGTTGGCCGGCGAGATCCTCTTCAAGTATGTCATCGGAACCTCCGAGCCGCCGCTGTTGGGGGAATACCCCATCAACCTCATCGGCGAGTACAACATCGCCGGCGACCTCTGGGGAATGCTCCCCCTCTTTGACCGGCTGGGGATTCAGGTTCTCTCCTGCTTTTCCGGTGACGCGAAATTCGAGGAGCTCCGCTACGCCCACCGGGCCAAGCTGAACATCATCATCTGCTCCAAGAGCCTCACCAATCTGGCCAAGAAGATGCAGAAAACCTACGGCATGCCCTACCTGGAAGAGTCATTCTACGGGATGACCGACACCGCCAAGGCGCTGAGAGATATCGCCATCGCCCTGGATGACGCGGTGAACGGCCTGGAAAAACGGATCATGCAGGAACGGGTGGAGCGGCTTCTGGAAGAGGAAGAGGATAAGTGCCGCCGACGACTGGCCCCCTACCGGGCGCGACTGGAAGGGAAGCGGGCGGTTCTCTTCACCGGCGGGGTCAAGACCTGGTCCATGGTGAACGCACTGCGGGAACTGGGGGTGGAGATCCTGGCCGCCGGAACCCAGAACTCCACTCTGGAAGACTTTTACCGGATGAAGGGGCTGATGCACCAGGATGCCAAGATCATCGAGGACACCTCCACCGCCGGTCTCCTGGCGGTCATGGCGGAAAAGCTGCCGGATCTCATCGTGGCGGGTGGCAAGACCAAGTTCCTGGCGCTGAAAACCAAGACCCCGTTTCTGGACATCAACCACGGGAGATCCCATCCCTATGCCGGCTATGAGGGGATGGTGACCTTTGCCAAGCAGTTGGACCTGACGGTGAACAACCCCATCTGGCCGTTGCTCAACGCTCCGGCACCCTGGGAGAAAACTGCTGAAGAGCTGGCATCGGATCTGGCCGGATCTGCCGGACATGGCCAGGCATTCCTGGCGCTCCCCATGCCGTCGGTGGAATCCCAACGCTCCCCCTACGGCAATGGAAAGATCAAGGCAGCAACGGTAAACCCCCAGAAGAACTCTCCGGCCCTGGGCGCCACCCTGGCCTACCTGGGGATCGATCAGATGCTGGGGCTCCTCCATGGAGCCCAGGGATGCTCCACCTTCATCCGGCTCCAACTCTCCCGCCACTTCAAGGAGTCCATCCCCCTGAACTCCACCGCCATGAGCGAGGAGAGCGCCATCTTCGGCGGATGGGAGAACTTGAAACAGGGGCTGAAACGGGTCATGGAGAAGTTTCACCCCACGGTGGTGGGGGTGATGACCTCCGGCCTCACCGAAACCATGGGGGACGACGTCCGGAGCGCCATCGTCCACTTCCGCCGGGAAAACCCGGAGTTCAACGACATCCCCGTCATCCACGCCTCTACCCCCGACTACTGCGGCTCACTCCAGGAGGGGTATGCGGCGGCGGTGGAAGCGATAGTCGCCACCATCCCCGAGGGAGGAGAGCGGGTTCCCTCTCAGGTTAATTTCCTTCCCGGCGCCCACCTGACCCCGGCGGATGTGGAGGAGTTGACCGAACTCATCGAATCCTTCGGCCTGACGGTGCTGACCATCCCCAATATCGCCAACGCCATGGACGGCCATATCGACGAGGTGGTCTCGCCCCTCTCCACCGGCGGCATCCCGGTGGCGGAGATCCGAAAAGCGGGGCGGAGCAGCGCCACACTCTATGTGGGAGATTCCCTGGCCAAGGCGGGGGGGATCCTGACGGAACAATTCGGCATCCCTGCCTACGGCTTCACCTCCTTGACCGGTCTTGGCGAAGCCGACCTCTTCATGGAGACCCTTGCCGCCATCTCCGGCAAACCGATTCCGGAGAAACAGCGCCGGTGGCGGAGTCGACTCATGGACGCCATGGTGGACAGCCACTATCAGTTCGGGAACAAGAAGGTTGCTCTGGCCCTGGAAGCGGACCATCTGAAGGGGATCTCCAGGTTCCTGGCTGGGATGGGGTGCAGTATCCAGGCGGCGCTCTCCGCCACCCGAACCCGGGGGTTGGACTCAATCCACTCGGACAACGTCTTTGTGGGGGATCTGGAGGATCTGGAGACGGCTGCCAAGGGGGCCGACCTCATCGTGGCCAACTCCAACGGACGACAGGCGGCAGCCAAGCTGGGGATAAAAGCGCACCTCCGGACTGGTCTCCCGGTCTTCGACCGCCTGGGAGCCCACCAGAAGGTCTGGGTGGGATACCGAGGGACATTGAACCTGATATTCGAGACGGCGAACCTGTTTCAGGCCAACGCCACCGAGGCGCAGAAACTGGCGCACAACTAAAAACACTCACCACAGAGACACGGAGACACAGAGAAAGACTTTTAACAGGGATAGACAGGATAAACAGGTAAGACTAAACAGGCAGTATCTTCGTATTTACAGAAGCTTGTATCCTGTCCAACCTGTTCATCCCTGTGAATAGAAAGATTTGAAATTTTCTCTCTGCCTCCGTGGTGAAAAGGGGCTAACCATGAAAATCGCATTTACCAGTTCCACCGGCGAGATGATCGACCAGCACTTCGGCCAGACGGAGAACTTCCTGATCTGGGAGGTGGGGCCGGATGAGGCCCACTTTCTGGAAACCGTCCAGGTGGGAGCCCATGGGAGTGACGAGGAGGACCGGATAGCCGCCCGGGCCAAAATACTCTCCGACTGCGCCATCGTCTACACCATGCAGATCGGCGGCCCAGCCGCTGCCAAGCTGGTGGCCCAGAAGATTCACCCCATGAAGACCGCCACCGTGGTCAGTCTGCGCGAGACGGTGGAACGGATTCAAGAAGTCCTGCGCGGCAACCCGCCGCCATGGCTGCGCAAGGCGATGAACAAGAGCGCCATACCATCATTCACCGAAGATGATGAGTGAACCGTTACCGTGACGAACGACACCGCAACCGAAACCTAAAAACAGACCTAAAGGAGAAAAGACCATGGCCTACATCACAGGACTCACCCGCGACAAGAAAGAATGGACCCCGGAATACGCCATGACCCTGGACGAAGAACTCTGCATCGGCTGCGGCCGCTGTTACAAGGTCTGCGCCCACGACGTTCTCAGCTTCCAGGAACTGGACGAGGACGACTCGGCCAAAATGTTCATGCGGCTGGAGAATCCGGGCAACTGCATCGGCTGCGGCGCCTGCGGCCGTACCTGCGCGAAAAAATGTTTCACCTTCGCGCCGGTGGAAGCGTAACGAGGGACCAGGAATCAGGGACTAGGGACCGGTAACAGCTCGTTTGAGTCACGACACCGGTCCCTGGTCCCCATTCCCTGTCTTAGGAGGTTCCCATGCTCATCGCCGTTGCCTCACATGATGGAAGAGATATTAATCAGCATTTCGGCCATGCGGAGCGTTTTCTCGTGTATGACGTGATCGGGACCGAGGTCAAACTGGTGGATGAACGAAAGTTCCAGCGGTACTGCACCTATGATCAGGATCATCCGCTACGGGCCCCCGTGCTGAAAGCCATTGTCGATTCTCTGGGGGAGTGCCGCACCATCGTCTGCGCCCAGATCGGCCCGGGACCGCAACTGGAACTGGAGCAACTGGGGATCGAAACCTTTGTGGCCGACGGACCCATCAAGCGAACACTCATGGAACTGTCCAAGCTGCTGTAAGTCCCAGGTAAAGGTAAAGGTAAAGGTAGATAACTGCCCTCCTTTACCTCTACCTCTACCTCTTACCCTGGCCACCTCAATGACGAGTGCATCCTTCAATCACTGCAACCTCCCCCCCTGGGTCATCGCCTCGCGCCATTTTAACGAGCATCCCCAACATCTGGAGATTCAAGGGGTACGCCAGGCCAACCGGTTTCTTTTCCAGAAACTGGACGGGGTCGACAACCCTGAAGAGCGAGCGATTCTCTTCACCGACTACCTTTCCGTAAAATTCCAACTCCACCACTGGCAGGATCAGGCCACCGTCACGGCACGCAAGTGCCTGAAAAACAGCTATCTCCGTTACTTGCGGGGATGGATGATGGATTCAAATTCGGTGGAGGGGGCGGTGCTGAAGGGGTGGGTGGAGAGCCGGATGGGGCTTGCTCCCACCTTTCACAAGATCCCCATTCCCGGCGTCCATTCCGAAGAATACCTGACCTTTGCCGTGGATCGGACCACCGGCAGCAAACGTACCAGTGCCATCAACTCCCAACTGGATCTTCTCTACGAATTCTGCCAGTACGAACTGGCCCGACGCTTTCCCGGTAAAGAGATCTTCACCCTCTTCCGCGGCACCCATGACGCCAGCGAGCATGAGGTGCTGGAGCAGGTGGGGAAACGGGAGCAGATCGTCCGCCTGAACAATCTGGTATCCCTCACCTGTGACGAAGAGCGGGCCTGGGAGTTCGGCTCCGTGGTCTGGGAGATGCAGGCTCCTACGGCCAAAGTCTTCTTCTTTGACCGGCTCTTTCCATCCAGCATCATGAAAGGCGAAGGGGAATATCTGGTCATCGGCGGGGAGTATCGGGTGAGACGGGTGATGTGTACGGTGTGAGGGGCATCACCCCCTCATCTCTCTCCCGTAGGGTGACAGTTTCAGCAGCTCCTCCGCCAGCCGGGTAATCTCGTTCATGAGATGTCGATCCAGCTTCTTCAGCCACCGATGGGGAATCCCCTCTTCTCCGTAGTAGGCCCCGGCCAGGGCGCCGATGATGGCGCCGGTGGTGTCCGCGTCCCCCCCCTGATTCACCGTCCCCACCAGGCAGCTCTCAAAATCCTTCCCCCGGAAAAAATAGTGGAAGACCGTCTGCATGGTATCCACCACATAGCCGGTGGCCAGACCGTGATAGGGATCGAACTTGAACTGGGGGTGCTCCACCAGGAGCGTCTCCAGTTCCCGACGGAGGCGACTCTTGGAAGAGCCGGTGAAGGAGTGCTGCACCAACCTCCCCAGCCAGACACAGGCGGCGTCGGAGAGAGGATGATTGTGGGTGATCCGGGCCTGGGCCACGGCATACTGCTGCAACAGCGAATCATCCCCCATGGTCAGGATGGCCACAGGGAGGAGCCGCATGACCGCGCCGTTCCCCGCATCCCAGGCGTTGAAGGGGGTCTCCAGCTGCCCCTTGAGCATGAAATCCCGGATACCCCGGCGGCAGGTATCCCCCACGTCCACCGGTTTCGACCTGAGCCATACGCTGAACTGTTGGGCAATGGCGGAGAGCTCCCACCCCTGGCAGGAGACCACGGCCCGGGCGATGCAGAGAGCCATATCCGTGTCGTCGGTGACCTGCCCCGGCTTGAGCCGCAACCAACCGCCGCCCACCAGCTCCTTGAGTATCCCGTGCCTGGCCTTGATTTCACCACTGGTCATGAATTCCACCGGAGCACCCAGGGCGTCACCGATGGCCAGGCCGAGAAACGCACCCCGGACCCGATCCCTTACTTCTTCATACTGGAGAGTAGCTTGCATGGAGCCGGTAATGCAGTATGCGTGCCTCTTCCGGAACTGCGTTTATACCGAAAGAAACAACCCACCACGGAGACACGGAGCCACGGAGAAAAACTCCTGCGTAACTACAGCTTGTTACAGATATGCGCCTTCCACTCTGGAGCCAACCTTCTGGTGAAAACCATCCTTCAGATTTTCTCAAATACGTTCTCCGTGTCTCCGTGCCTCCGTGGTTCAAATGCCTCTTCAGCTTTATCCCCCTGGTTTACGTGAATCTTTACCGCTCACCTGCCCAAACAACAGGCAACCCAATCCCAAATCATGCAGTCTGTTCAATCCATGAGTCACCGACTTTGACAAGATTGCGCAAAAAACAACCAGTTAGAGAGAGCGACCGTTTTGGCACGATTTCTGCTCAGGAAGTTGATGTACGCAATGACGCGCTACACCACTAACGGCACTGCAGCCCGACGGTAACATCTACGTCGGGCTGTTTTTCATTTCGGCGCTCCGGCAGCCGAAGAGGAGGCACCAATGGCTACGGCGTGTACCGGTACCGGCAGAAAAAATATTCAGGGGCACCCCTGCTTCGGCGGGAATCATCACAAGAACGGCAGGATGCATCTGGCGGTTGCCCCCGCCTGCAACATCAAGTGCGGCTACTGTTCGAGGAAACACGACTGCGCCAATGAGTCCCGCCCCGGCGTCACCAGCAAAATCCTGACCCCCCAGGAGGCACTGGAAAAAGTCCGGACCGTCATGGCAAGCGAGATCCTCGGACCCATCATCAAGGTCATCGGCATCGCCGGTCCCGGCGATCCCTTAGCCAATGAGGAGACCTTCGAGACCTTCCGCCTCATCGGCGAGGAGTTCCCCCACCTCATCAAATGCATGAGCACCAACGGTCTCCTCCTGCCGGAGAAAATCGACCTGCTCCAGGAGATCGACCTCCATAGCCTCACCGTGACCATCAACGCCCTGGACCCGGAGGTGGCCGGCAGGATTTACTCCTTCATCACCTATCACGGCAAGAGGTATACCGGAACCGAAGCAGGCAACATTATTATCGCCAATCAGCTGGAAGGGCTGAAGCGGGCCGCCGAATACGGCATGACCATCAAGGTCAATACGGTGCTCATCCCCGGAGTGAATGACGACCAGATCCCGCTCATCGCCGCCAAGGTCAAGGAGCTGGGAGCCTTTGTCATGAACGTCATGCCGCTCATCCCCCAGGCCGATTTCGCCCAGGTGATCCCTCCGAAGCCGGAGCAACTGGAGACGATCCGGACGGAGAACGAAAAGATCATCGGCCAGTTCAAGCACTGCCAACAGTGCCGGGCCGACGCCGTGGGACTCATCGGTCAGGATGTCACCGTAAATGAGGGAGGGTGCTCCGTCACTCCACCCACCACCCCGGCACTGTCCCTCTGACATGGAGACCGACCGGTTCAGGGATAACGACAGGGAAGAGTTTCTCCGCCTTGCCGCCGAAGAAGGATGGATCTCCGACAGATGGGAGCTGGAGTTCCTCCGAAGGAGCTTTCCCCAGGGGTGCTTGGTCAAACGGAGGCAGGAGCTTCCGGCGGCCTTCGTCACCGCGCTCTCCCATGACCGGAGCGGCTGGATCGGCAACCTCCTGGTGCATCCGGAACTGCGGCGCAAGGGGACCGGAGCGCAACTGCTGGCGGGAGCCCTCTCGGCGCTGGAAGCTGCCGGGGTCGTGACGGTCTGGCTCACCGCCTCGGAGTCGGGAAAGGCGCTCTACCAGCGGCTGGGGTTTCGGGAGATCGACCGGATAGAGAGGTGGATCGGTGGAGGATTCGCGGTGACGATGCAGCCGGAACGTCACGAAATTTCGAAAGAGCTGAAAGAGCTGGACCGTGCCGGATGGGGTGACCGCCGGGAACTCCTGTTGACCTCCCTGGCCGAAGAGGGGGAGATGACCGTGGGAGAAGACGCTTTTCTCATGACGCGAAAGATAGCCGGGATGCGCCAGATCGGCCCCTGGGGAGGGAGTTCCCAGAGGGCTATCGACCTCTTTCAACGGCATCTGACTCCCGACAGGGGCGATGAGCGGGTCTGCCTGGACGTACCATGGAAAAACCGACTAATTGGGCGCTTTCTGGAACAGCAGGGAATGAAGAAGAGCGGCTCAACGATCTTGATGTATCGAGGGGAGAGCCCGGCATACCGGCCGGAACTCATCGGAGCCTGTGCGAGCATGGGAAGCATGGGGTAGAGGAGAAAGCCATGGAAAAGGATATCATCATCGACGACACCACCCTGCGGGACGGCGAGCAGACCGCTGGGGTGGTTTTTTCCCGCAGAGAGAAGATCACCATCGCCCGAATGCTGGATGCCATCGGCGTCCGGGAGATCGAGTGCGGCATTCCCGCCATGGGGGATGAAGAGCGGGCCGGCATCAAGGCATTGGTTGACCTGGGGCTCAACGCCCGCCTCCTCACCTGGAACCGGGCCCTTATCCCGGAGATTAAGGCCAGCATTTCCTGCGGCGTGAAAGCGGTGGATATCTCCCTCTCCGTCTCCGACCAGATGATCGCCCATAAACTCCGCACCGACCGTGCAGCGGTGAAGGAGCAGCTGAAGGTGGCGCTGGGTTTCGCCAAGGAGCACGACCTCTACGTCTCGGTGGGGGGGGAGGACGCCGGTCGGGCCGACCTGACTTTTCTCGTGGAGCTGATGGAGATAACCCGATCTCTGGGTGGCGACCGGTTCCGCTTCTGTGATACCCTGGGGATGATGGACCCCTTCACCATGTTCGACAAGATCTCCTACCTCCGCCGGACGGTGCCGGAGGTGGAGATAGAAGTCCACACCCATAACGATCTGGGAATGGCCACCGCCAACGCCATTGCCGGCATCAAGGCCGGGGCCCGGTTTGTCAACACCACCATCAACGGCTTGGGGGAACGGGCCGGCAACGCGGCCCTGGAAGAGGTGGTGATGGCGCTGCGACATGCCTGCGGCAGGGAGAGCGGCATCGACACCCACCGTTTTCGCGAGATCTCCCTCTTCGTGGCCAAGGCCTCCCAGCGCCCCCTCCCGGTCTCCAAGCCGGTGGTAGGGGAGCGGGTCTATGCCCATGAATCGGGGCTCCACGCCGACGGCATCATCAAGGACCCCCGCAACTACGAAGGGTTCAACCCGGCGGAGGTGGGGATGGCCCGGAGCATCGTGGTGGGAAAACATTCCGGCGCCAGCGGTCTCATCGAACGCTACCTGGGGATGGGGATCACCATCGACCGGCGCCGGGCCGAACCGCTCCTGGTCAGGGCCCGGGCCATGGCCGGCAGGCGCAAGCGTGCTCTCACCACCCGGGAACTGATGGCGCTCTACCTGGAACCGGAAACAATCCCCACAGCTGCCTGAGGAGGAAGATCATGTGTGAAACAGAGGATAAATACATCTCACTGGCCCAAGCGGCGCAAGCGTTGGAGACCACCGAGACCCGGGTGCTCATGATGCTCAAACGAAAAGAGCTCTGGGGGAAGCTGGAAGATGACATCTGGTCCGTGGAGCGGGAATCGGTGCAGGCATGCCGCCCCTCCTCCCCCGCCGAGGGGATCACCTCCTGCTGCGGTAGCGGCTGCAGCGGCTGCGGCGGGGATTAACGAGCCGCGGTTACTGCCTATTGTTTCGGCAGTGCGGTCCATCTTTCCGGCAATTCCAGAGAGCTCCTGCCGACAACTTTTCGGCGGCACTCCATAATGCACTTGAATTACGCACTATTTCCATGTAATCTCCTTGGCACTACTGTTGCTAGTCATATTCATACTGTTGCGCATTTACCGCTGATGAGGAGCCAGCATGAACAGCACAAACGGGTCCTCGGGGAACAAACCCCGCATCTCCTTTCACGAATTTTACGACGACGACTTCACCCCTCGGGAACATTATCGCCCCCTATGGGACCATATCAGGGCCACCGGCCAGAACTCCCTGGAGGTGAAAGCCCATGAGTCCCAGCTTGCCCTCCAGACCGAGGGGGTGACCTTTACGGTCTACGGCGAATCCGATGAAGGGATCGAACGGATCTGGCCCTTTGACCTGATCCCCCGGATCATCACCGCAGCGGAATGGGTAAAGATCGAATCCGGACTCAAGCAGCGGGTCAGGGCGCTGAACCTCTTCCTCAACGACCTCTATACCGACCAGAAGATCATCAAGGACGGGGTTATCCCCCCCGAACTGATCTACCAGGGGAAAGACTTCCGACGGGAGATCATGGGAATCACCCCACCCCAGGGGATCTACACCCACATCAGCGGCATCGACCTCATCCGGGCCGAGGATGGTGAGTACCTGATCCTGGAAGATAACCTCCGGACCCCCTCCGGCGTCTCCTACATGATCGAGAACCGGGTCATCGAACGACGGATCATGCCGGAGTTTTTCGACAAGTACCGGGTCCGGCGGGTGGACCACTATCCCGCGCTCCTCCTGGATGCGCTCCGGGCCCTCTCCCCACGGGGTAAGGATAACGCCGAGGTGGTGGTGCTGACGCCGGGGGTCTACAACTCCGCCTATTTCGAGCATACCTTCCTGGCCAAGGAGATGGGGGTGGAGCTGGCCGAAGGGCGCGACCTGGTGGTCATCAACGATATCGTCTATTTGAAGACCACCACCGGACTGCAGCGGGTGGACGTGATCTACCGCCGCATCGACGACGACTTCCTGGACCCGCTCATCTTCCGCTCCGACTCCACCCTGGGGATCGCCGGGGTCATCAACGCCTGGCGGGCGGGGAACGTGGCGCTGGTAAACGCGCCGGGAAGCGGCATCGCCGATGACAAGGCGGTCTACCCCTATGTGCCGGACATCATCCGCTACTATCTGGGGCAGCAGCCGATTCTGAAAAACGTCCCGACCTTTCAGATGACTAATCAGAAGGACCGGGAGTATGTCTTCGACAATATGGAGCGGATGGTGATCAAGGCGGTAAGCGAGTCCGGCGGCTACGGCATGCTCATGGGCCCCTCCTCCACCCCCCAGCTCCGGAGAGAGTTCGTGGACAAGGTGCTGGAGAACCCGCGCAACTACATCGCCCAACCGGTGGTCTACCTCTCCCGGCATATCTGCTACATGGACGGCGAACTGGAGGCGCGCCACCTGGACCTGCGCCCCTTCGTCATCTACGGCGAGGATATTCAGGTGGTCCCCGGCGGACTGACCAGGGTGGCGCTGCGGAAGGGGTCCCTGGTGGTGAACTCATCCCAGGGTGGGGGGAGCAAGGATACGTGGGTACTGTCGGAATAGGGAGAGAACAATGCTCAGTCGCATAGCAGATTCCATGTACTGGATGTCCCGTTATCAGGAGCGGGCCGGGGAGACCGCCCGGCTCATGGAGATCAATCTCCTCTATCTCCTGGAGGCGGAAGAGGATATGTCCGAAGAGGACAAATGGCTCCCCTTGCTGAAGATATCGTCGTCGGAGGAGCTCTTTTCATCACTCTACGGCAGTGAGGCCATCGTCAACTCCCAGCGGGTGCTACAGTTCATCAGCGGCGAGCGGGGGAACTCCAACTCCATCCGCTCCTGCGTCCGCCTTTTCCGGGAAAATGCCCGGATAGCCCGGGACCGGATCTCCAAGGAGATGTGGGAGATGGTCAACGAGCTCTGGATGGGGATCAATGACCGGCTGAAAGCGCCGCTGACCTCGGAAAAGGCCCGCTCTTTTTTCGTGTTGCTCAGGAACGAAATCTCCCGCTTTGACGGCATCACCGCCAACACCATGATGCGGGGGGAGGCCTACAGCTTCTACGAGCTGGGGGAGTTCATGGAGCGGGCCGACATGACCGCCCGCATCCTGGACGTGAAGTACCACATCATCCTGCCGGACCTGACCCTGGTGGGGTCGGCCCTGGATTACTACCAGTGGGCCGCGCTCCTCAAGTCACTCTCCGGGTTCGAGGCGTTCCGCCGCAAGTACCACGCCGGATTCCGGGCACTGGACGTGGTGGAGTTCGTCATCTTCGAACGGGACTTCCCCCGCTCCATCTTCTACTCCGTGGAGATGATGGGAAAAGCCCTGGAGACCATCGGTCTGGCCAACAAGGAGCGAACCTCCTCCGCCTACACCGAACTCCGATCGCTCCTCTCCGAGACCACGGCGGAGCAGCTCTTCACCTCCGGTCTCCACGAGTTCATCGAAGAATTATTGGCCCGGCTGGGGAATCTCCATGCCGCACTGTCCGAAGAGTTCTTCCAGTAGGAGTGTCATCCCATGCGCTACCACATCGAACACGAAACCATCCTCGAATTCGTGCACCCCGTTCGCGAGCACCATACCGAGCTGCGCCTCACCCCCCGTGAGGATCTGAACCAGAAGCTCCATTCCAGCATCATCGAGACCGATCCCCCGGGAAAACTGGGACATTACCTGGATTATTACGGCAATCGGGTGGATTACTTCTGCGTCATTCAACCCCATAGCCGTCTCGTCACACGACTCATCGCCGACGTGGAACCGCTCCGGGCGAATCCCTTCGATTTCACCCCGGTCCCCCCCTCGGAACAGAAGGAGTGGTACCGGAAGCAGTTAAAGGAAGAGCCCTCCTTGAACGACTACCATCTCCACCGGAGCAGCGTGGTTCCCCCCATACTCAAACTCACCGCCGAGATCCACCGGGCCCTGCCGCGCCACACCCCGGAATCGCCGGTGATGTCCACCCTGCTGGCCCTCATGGAGTGGATTCCCACGGTGCTGGAGTACCGCCCCGGAGCCACCGAGGTCCATGCCGACCTCCTGGAGGCGGTGCGCAAGGGGGGAGGAGTCTGCCAGGATTTCGCCAACCTCTTCATCTCCGTGGTCCGCTCCTGGGGGATACCGGCCCGCTATGTCATGGGATACCAGGCCCCGGAACTGGCGGCCACCACGGGAACCAGTCAGGTGGCCACCCACGCCTGGGCCGAAGTGCTGGTCCCCGGCGGCGGCTGGATCGGCTTCGACGCCACCCACAACCTGTTGGCCAATGACCGCTACATCCCGGTGGCCGTGGGGCGTGATTCCTACGACGCGGCCCCCCAGCGGGGGAGCTTCAAGGGGGATGATCCCGGCAACCAGCCGGTGGTGAATATTTCCATCGGCTGCCAATAGAAAAATTCGATATCCCTTTCGCGAGTTCTGCCTCTTATGCCTGAAATTTCCAAGTCAGTTGAGACCTTTTTCACCCTCCAGATGCCCTACTGCGAAAACCTGGAACTCCGTCGCACTGTCTTCCACGGCGGTGACGGTCCTCGGGTGGCGGTGACCGCCGGCATCCATGGGGACGAACTGGAGGGGCTCTACGTCTGCCACCGTCTGGCCGCCTGGCTGGAGCGACTCAGCGCAACCTCCCCCGACTCCCTAGCCGGCACCGTGGAGCTCTATCCCGCCCTGAACACCCTGGGGATCGACACCCTCACCCGGTCGCTGCCGGTCTTCGACACCGACCTGAACCGGAATTTTCCCGGCTCTCCCAACGGCGACGTCCCCCACCGGATGGCCCACGGCGTCATGGAGGCGCTCGCCGGGGCGAATCTGGTCATCGACATCCACGCCAGCAACATCTTCCTGCGGGAGATCCCCCAGGTCCGGATCAACCAGGATTTCGCCGGAACGCTGGTGCCGCTGGCCCGAAAGATGAACCTGGACCTGATCTGGCTTCACGGCGCGGTGACGGTGCTGGAGTCCACCATCGCCCACAGCCTCAACTCCCGGGGGGTCAACTGCCTTGTGGTGGAGATGGGGGTGGGGATGCGGATCACTCCGGAGTACTGCGATCAGCTGGTCACCGGGATTCTTGCCGTCTGGCAGGAACTGGGGGTCATCGCCCCGGAGGTGGAGCTTCCTCCCCGCCTCCATCATCCCCTGGTGGCCGACGACAGCAACGTCCACTACCTCAACGCCCAGACCTCGGGGCTCTTCGTCCCCTCCGCATCCCACTGGACCGATGTCCGCAAGGGGGAACTGCTGGGGACTGTCGTCTCCCCCCACCACGGCGAGATCCTCTTCCAGCTCCGCTCCCCGGTGGACGGCCTCCTCTTCACCCTGCGTGAATACCCCATCGTCTACGAGGGTTCGCTGGTGGCCAGGATCATGGCCGTCAAACGGAGAAAACCATGACCCGCAAAGAGCTCCTGCTCATGACCGCTCCGGTACGGGAAAACGTGGAGATCCCGTACCACGATCTGGGGCCGGACAGTTCCCTCCCCGAGATCTCCCTGGTGGCGGCGCTCCATGGCGACGAGATCAACGGCACCTATATCCTGGCGCGGCTGGCCGACTTTCTCCGCTCCGTGGAGGAGGGGAAATACCCGGAACTGAAGCTGCGCAAGCGGGTCCTCATCATCCCGGCGGTGAACGTCATGGGGATCAACACCCGGAGTCGCTGCTGGCCCTTTGACAAGAATGACCTCAATCGGATGTTCCCCGGCAGCCCCCATGGCGAGACCACCCAGCGGATCGCCTACGCGGTGCTGGAGGCGACCAAGAGGTCCCGCTACCGCATCGACATCCACAGCTCCAGCGCCGACTTCGAGGAGTTGCCCCAAGTTCGGGTCTACTATCCCAGCGAAGCCGAAAAAAAGGGGGCTCTGCGCTTCGGACTTACCGCCATCATGGAGCGGCGGCCGGGGCCGGTCTTCTCCACTACCCTCATGAATTCCTGGAAGGTCTGGCCCGGCGAGAGCTATCTCCTCACCGTGGGACACGCGGGGAACATCCAACTCAACCACTGTCAGGAGGTCTTCAAGGCTCTCGTCTCCTTCCTGGGGCAAACCGGAATCCTGGAGGGGGTCAATATAGAAGAAGGAGATCACGGGGTCTTCTACTTCACCCGGGATCATGAATCAAAGGTTTATGCGGAACAGGCGGGGATGTTCGTCTCCGACAGCCGGGTGGGACGGTGGGTCAACAAGGGGCAGGAGCTAGGGTACATCTACGACAGCTTTAACGGCAACGTCCACACGAAGGTGGTGGCCCCGGTCACCGGACTCCTCACCGGCATCCGCCGGCAACCGCTTCTCTTTGAGGGGGAACTGCTGCTGCGGGTCTGTACCAAAGAGGCGATAAGCTTGAATTAACTATTTTTTCTCCGTGACTCCGTGCTAGAGTGCGTCACAGAATTATTACAGCGCCGGGGCTGACCGCCCCTGGAACGGAACTCATGGCAAAGAAACTCTTCGTAGCCGCCATCGACAAGAACAGCGGCAAGACCACCACGAGCATCTCCCTGATGCACCTGGCCCGGAAGAAATACCAGCGGGTCGGGTTCATCAAGCCCTTCGGCGGCCAGTCGGTCACCTACCGTAAACTGGTGGTGGACAAGGATGTCGCCCTCATGGCTCAGGTCTTCGACCTGAACCGGGATCTGGAGCTCATGTCCCCGGTGGTCCTCTCTCCCGACACCACCCACAAGGTGGTGGATGGCCTCATCTCCCCCTTGGAACTCCAGGAAAAAATCCTTTACGCCTGTGGCGAGTTGGAAAAAAGTTGCGACTTCATTATCATCGAAGGATCGGGGCATCCCGGTGTGGGATCGGTCATCGGGTTGTCCAACGCCCGGATCGCCCGCCTTCTCAACGCGCCGGTGCTCCTGGTTACGGGGGGGGGACTGGGGAACGTGGTGGACCGCCTGGCCATGATCCTGGCCCTCTTCGAAAAAGAGCAGGTGGACGTCCGATCGATCCTGGTGAACCGGCTCATCGCCGCCAAACGGGAAAAGAGCCTGGACTACCTCCGGCGGGCCTTGGCCCAGGAACCGTTTCAGGTCATGGGGGGGTTCGACTATCAGCCGATCCTGGCCAATCCCACCCTGCGGCGGATCTCCAATCTCCTGGGGCTCCCGGTCCAGGGGAACAAACGGGAGTTGCAGAAGATCATCCACACGGTGCTGGTGGGGGCCGCCTCCACCCAGCGGATCACCGAACTGCTCCAGGAACCGTCCCTGATCCTGGCCACCAGCAGCCGGGATGAACTTCTGGTGACCCTGGCCCACCTCTACCACATGCCCGAATACCGCTCCCTCATCGTGGGGCTGGTCATCTCGGGCGCCACCCCCATCAGCCCCATCACCCAGCAGATTCTCCAGAAGAGCCGGCTGCCGTACATCCGGGAAGAGGAGCGGACCTCGGCGGAGCTCTACCAGATCATCGGCAAGGACGTCTCCAAGATCATCGCCGAAGATACGGAAAAGCTCGACCTCATCCGCTCCCTGGCCGACAAGAGTCTGGATTTTCAGGCTATTGACGATCTATTCTCATAAAATCCCCTCTCACGTCACCATGAAAGGAAGCCACTTGTCCACCGGTACAGAGCCTCTCCACACCCTGGTTGTCGGTTGCCTGGTTCGCAATGAAATGGATGAGGTTCTCCTGATCCGGCACAAGAAACGGGGGTGGGAGATTCCCCAGGGAAGGGTCGAAGAGGGGGAAAGCCTCGTGGCTGCTCTCCATCGCGAGGTAAGGGAAGAGACCGGGGTGGAGATCCTGATGGGTCCGCTGGCTGCGGTCTGGTCAAAGCTGACGCCACCGTCGGCGGTGATCTTCACCTTTCTGGGGAGCTACCTGAGCGGCGAACTGGCCCCCACCGGCGACAGCGGAGAGGCTGCCTGGCTTACTCCCCACCAGGCTCTGGAGTTGGTCACCGGTTCGGTGATGAGGGAGCGCCTCCTGACCCTCCTGAACTTTGACGGCGCGATCACCTACCGTGCGTACACCCTGAAGCCTTATGAGGTCGTGCATGAGGGGAGGTTGTCGGCGCCGGCTGCTTCTGAACCGGGATAGGTACGACAGCTACTCCTTCGTCTTGGGGAAGAGCCTGTCCAGCCCGCCGGAGAGCAGCCCCAGGTGCTTCAGCACGCTCTCGTTGCTCTTCAGGGAGAAGTTCTGCGGCGACTGCAGCGGGAGCTCCCGAGGAGTCGCGCCGTCCAACAGCCGGCGGACCATGGCGCCTGCCTGGAGTCCCATGGCCGACCAGTGGGGATTCAGGGCAACGGCAGCCCCTTTTTTGAGCTGCTCACCGGAATAGCTGATCACCGGCTTTTTCTCGGACAGGGAGAAGTTGAACGTCGCCTCCAGGTTCAAGGAGGTGACCACCGTGGAGTCGGGGAGGAGCCAGAGAGCGTCCGAGGCGTTCCCCTTGAGGCTCCCCAGTTTCTGCACCGCCTCTCGCGGCTCCCGGACAGGACGGAGAGCCAACTCGATCCCGGCCAGGGCAGCCGCATGCTGCGCCTTGGCCAGATAGACGCCGCTCTTGTCGGGATCATACTCCACCCCGATCCGTTTCAGCCCCAGTGATTTGAAGATGGCCAGGTAGCGGGCGGGGTCGATGCGGATGTCGATCCCCGTGATGTTAGCCTGGACGCTTCGCTTCTCCCCCAGAGACAGGGACATGACCGCCACCACCGGTATCCCGCGAATCCTGCGGGCCGCCTTCAGGGCCGGTTCGCCGATGGTGAGGATCACGTCGGGCTGCTCCTCCCGGACCATGCGGGGGAGATCCACCTCGGTGTAGTCGCTCAGGACCAGCAGTTCGGTGCGAGCCGGCACGGTGCGGGTGACGCTGTTTCGCAGTTCGGCGCCGGCGCGATCACGGACACTTTGCACGATGAGCAGAGTATCCGCCAGGGCGGGGAGTGCCGCGAAGAGGAGGAGTAGGGACAGGATGAATGCTCTCAAAACTTGAACCTCACGCCGCCGTCGAACCAGCACGGGGTATTAGTGAACAGCTCCGAATCCGCCGTCTGGACCCCGTCAAACAAGTTCCGCCCCGAGAAGAAAAGTTCAGGGGAGAGCTCTTCCTTGGGAAAGATCTTCCAATTCAGATGCAGGTCCCAGATTATCCCTCCGTCCCTGGCCGGCGGAAAAGGTGCGGCATTCCAGTGGACATAATTACCGATGAGCCTGGCATGAAATCCCAGGTCGGCATTGTCGTAACGAAACGCAAGCTTGAGGGTATGGGGAGGGACATCCTGTTGGCTATCGGACTGCAACCGCTGCCCCGTGTCGGCATCGCGGGCATCCAGAAAGGAGTAACCGGCAGTCATTGAGAGCCCATAAAGCGACACGGTTCGGACATCAAACTCAAAACCTTGCAGGCGCTGGTTAGTGTTAGTCTGCGTCCCCTGGGACTTGCTGTTCTTCAGGCTGTTGTAAAAGTAGGTCAATTTCAGCCAGAGGTAGGGAATTCTCTCGGTTTCAATCCCTCCCTGGATAGTCTGAACCTCTTGAAGGCTCTGCTGATGAATCAGGTTGGGAGTCGGGAGGGCGTACCCTTGGGCGCCGTAAACACGCAGCACGGTCTGTTCCGCCATCTGCCACGTGGCCCCCAGGGTATAACTCATCTTTTCCCCTGCCAGACCGGTATTGTCATAACGCACACCGGGTAGGATAGTCACTGGGCCCATGGCGTATACGCCGTTAAGATATACCGCCCACCGCTCCCAGCCTCGATCATCCATGGGTGGATCTGTCGAGAGAATATCCCTATATTTTGTCTGGTCATGGGCATATTCTACCCCTGTAACCAGTTTAGCCTGCCGATCACCCCAAGTGAGCCGGGTCGTTACCCCCCGACTCGACTCCTCCAGATGGTAATTATTAAAGAAGGTGGTGATACCTTGGTCAACTCCGCCATATTTGATGTGGTCATTTAAATTGGTGACAAAACCGTTTAACTCCAGGCCAAGTTTGTGCCCCAGAGGTTGGGTGACAGCAAGGTAAAAATTATTGTGCTGGGCCTCATAGTTGTCGTGAACGAAACCCCACTTGGAATCTCCTTCGTCCAACCCGATTCCTCCGTCCAGATAGGAGAAGCCGAAGGTGGCTGTCCCGTTTGTGGGCAGGACGTAGGAAAGTTTGCCGAAGGCGTTGTTTTGATTACCGCCGTTGTTGGGAAGCAGCCCGTCTGAATGGAGATTGCCTGCGCTCAGGTAATACCCGAAATTCTTCACGGTGCCACTCAGTTCACCTCGGGAGTCGGTGGTAAACCGAGAACCGATCGCTCCGGAGACCATTCCCGCTACCGGTCGATCGGGATTCGGTCCCTTGGTGACGATATTGATCACTCCGCCCAGTGCCGGCCCCCAGACGGTTGAAGCCGCTCCCTTGATGATCTCGATCCGGTCGACTTGTTGAACCGGAATTAGTCCGGGGTTTGCGTAATTCGTATCGAAGTTGTTCTGTCGAATGCCGTCAATGAGCACCAGAACGGTATTGACGCCTGCCCCCTGAAGATTGTAACTGGTATAGGAACCAGGGGTACGGATAGTGTCAAGCTGTACTCCGGGGACAGTCTGCAGGACGTCGGACAGAGTATGAGCGTTGAGGAGGGCTATCTCCTCTGCGGTGACAACAGTGACGTTTTCAGCGATATGGGAGATGGGCCGGGGGGAACGGGCGGTGGTGACCATCTGCTCCGACTCTGTCTCGAAACCCAACGAATGCAGGTTGTCACTCTCCGTCTCGTCACCCCACGCAGGAGTGACGAGGCAGAGGGGGAGGATGAAAAGCAGCTGGCATAGAGTCCGGAGATTCATCCTACCTCGCACACAAATTTATTTTGAGAACCGAGATTTGAAGCTTTCCAGTTACGATAACATCTTGCATATCGGTCTTTATATAAATTTTCCCTACAGATGTCAACACCGGAGGTAGACATAATATATTTATAATAGTTAATTTAACTGCTAACATTCAACCACCACTTACTATTAAGCCGGCGCTTTTGCAAAGCTCGGCCAAATCTTAATTGAGTAATCATTGGCAATACGATATAGTCATCGTGACACTGTCTTTAATAGATGTCCCATGCGATTCAAACGGAGGAAATAACGATGCAGACAGAGGAACAAGATTTGGAAGTTCTGGATGAAGGTGTTGTAACCACTGAAGAGGTTCCTGCCTGCTGTACAGGCGGAGGCGGTCTGGCGCGTAACTGACAACATGCACTCAGCCGAGGGGGCGCAAGCCCCCTCCCATCGTGAAATCGTCTCCATGCCCTTTTCCCGCTACCTGAAAATTTTTCCCGATCTTGATCGTCCCGGTTCAACACTTCTCTACTCGACCAGAAAGGGATCGCTGGTCCGACTACCAGAGAAGATCCTCGCCGATGTCCGTAGGGGCACCTTAGCCGATACCGTTGTTGATACCCTGCGTCGCCTGGAACTCTGGGTGGATGACCCGGCAGCCGAACGAGAGGCAATGGTCGAGCTGGTCAACCGTACCAATGCCAAAGCCGGGACTTTTTTCGCTACGGTGGTTCTCACCCTGGATTGCAATCTGGCCTGTCCCTATTGTTTCGAGGATCATTTCCGTAGGAACCATGCCATGGGCGCGGCGACGGCGGGACTCTTAGTGGAGAAGATCGAGCGGGAAGAGTTGGGGCAGGGACGGGATGTGACGCTCCGTTTCTATGGCGGCGAACCGCTGTTGGCTCTCCCCAGACTTAAAGAGATCGCCTGCCGCCTTAGGGCAGCTGCAGCAGCCACGGGGACGAAGTTCTCCTTCAGCCTGGTTACCAACGCCACCCTCTTGACCCGGAAAGTGGTGGAGGAGCTCCTGCCGCTGGGGCTGACTTCGGCCCAGGTTACCCTGGACGGCCCGGCGGAGATTCATGACCTTCAGCGCCCCTTCGTCTCGGGACACGGCAGCTTCACCGCCATCGTGGCAAATATTCAGGCGGTCTGCGACCTCATCACCCTCAAGCCGGGGGGGAACTTCACCCGCGAAAATTACCGAAGATTCCCCGAGATGCTGGACGCGCTGCTGGCAGCCGGGATCGATCCTGCTCGACTCGGCCCGGTGCAGTTTTCCCCGATTCTTCCCAAGTCGGGAGTACGAGACAGCAGCAGCGATTGTTGCGTTTCGTGTGGCGAGCCGTGGCTCATGGAGGCAATCCTGTTCCTCCGGGAGGAGACACTGAAGCGCGGCTTCGGGGTTGAGAAGCCGGCCATGGGGGTCTGCATGGTGGAGTTGACCAACAACCTGGTGGTCAATTACGACGGGACACTCTACAAATGCCCTGCCTTCATGGGATGGCCGGAAATGGCTGTGGGCACCCTGGCCGACGGCGTCGGCGACTACGCCGTATCCCACAACCTGGACCTCTGGAAGAACGACGACTGCCTGGAGTGCGCCTATCTGCCGCTCTGTTTCGGCGGCTGCCGGCTCCTGCCGCTCTTGAACCACGGCGCCATCGACCGGGTCGACTGTCGCAGGAAATATTATGATACGGTCCTGGAACGTTTCATCCTTCAGGATATTCGGTACCGCCCGTCTGTCCAGGCTCAAGGCATCGCTTAACCATGTTCACCTTCTCCCGCCACTCCATCCGCTTCCGGCTCTTCCTGACCTTCTCTCTCCTGACCCTGCTGGTCACCCTCACCTACGGCACCCTCCATGTTCTCTACGAGATCCGCTCCTTCCACCAGAGGAACGGGGAAAAGGCCGCTATCCTGGCGGAGAGCCTGGCAGGCTCCATCCGGGTCCCCCTCTTTGCCGACTACCGGGAGGAGTTGCTCCAGCGCGCCCGGGAGAGCGCCGGTCACGCCGGGGTTCAGCAGGTGACTATCTTCAACAGCGCCGGCGCCATGGTGGCCCAGGCCGGCGTCCCTCTCGTTCCCCACTCCGGCGGGACCATCACCCGGGAGGCGCCGGTGACCTCCGCTCCCCGCACGGCCGTTCCCGGCGAGGTGATGGTGGAGGGGGGCGACACCGCCTCCCTGGGGATGGTGCGGCTGACCTTGAACACCGAGGAGCTCGACACCTTCATCCGGGCGCTGCTGCTCACCTCCTGCCTGACGGCGCTCTTCTTCTGGGGGATGGTCAGCTATCTCAGCTATTGGGTGGTGCAGTGGGTTACCCGCTCCCTCACGCCGCTCATCCACGGGCTCCGGATCATCGGCACCGGGGAGTATGCCGCACGGATCGAGCTGGCCGGGGGGGACGAACTGGCGGAAGCGGCCATTGCGGTGAACGCTTTGGCCGAGACCCTCCAACTGCGGGAGTCCGAGAACAAACGGCTGCAGCAGGAGCTGGTGACGGCCATGCAGGTTGAGGTACGGGAAGAACGGCGCAGGATGATGGCCCGGCTTCTCCAGACCAACCGGATGACCTCGCTGGGGCTGATGGTGGCGGGGATGGCCCATGAGATAAACACTCCCAATGCCGCCATCCGGCTTGCCGGGCAGCAGGTTGCCCTGACCTGGCGAGACGTGGTCCCCATTCTGGATCGGGTGGTGCAAGAGGAGGGGGAGTTCATTCTGGGAGGGGTTGATTATCGCCTGCTGCGGGATGAGATGCGCCGGGCTGCGGAGGTCATCGTCCGGAGCGGGGAGAAGATCGATCGGGTCGTCAAGGATCTGCGCAACTACAATCTGGGGCAGCGTGGGGAGCTCACCGACCGGGTTAATGTCACCCAGGTCGTCGTGGAGTCTCTGAATATCGTCAGGGCCCAGGGGAGCCGCGGACAGGTCCGACTGGTTCCCCAGCTGGCCCAGGACCTCCCCCCGGTGCAGGGGAACCGGTACCAGCTGGAGCAGGTGATCACCAATCTGCTGCTGAACGGGATGCAGGCGATACCGGAGGGGCGTTCGGGGACGGTTACGGTGAGCACCGGACAGGATTCCGTCACCGGCGAGATCACCATGACCGTGAGTGACGATGGGGCGGGGATTCCCATCCTGGTGCTGTCGCACATCCTGGAGCCGTTCTTCACCACCCGCATCGAAAAGGGGGGGAGCGGGCTGGGGCTCTACATCTCCAACTACATCATCACGGAGCACGGCGGCCGCCTGACCATTGCCTCGGAACCGGGGGAGGGAACCGCCGTCACCGTCTCACTCCCTACAGCCCCATCTCCGCCAGCTTCCTCTTCACCGTCTGCCGGCAGATCCCCATCAGGTCCGCAGACGCCCCCTGTTTCTTCCCCGTGATCTTGAACGCCTCCCTCAGCATCACATTCTCCACCTGAGCCATGGTGGGAAACGACGGAAAGACCATATGCATGCTGAACTGGCCGCTGCCGCGTATCTCGGCGATCCGAATCTCCCCCTGGTCTCTCAGAAGAAGTTCCGGAAAATCTTTCCGGGTCAGGACACCGCTCCGGTTGGCGACCACGGCTGAGCTTACCATGTTGAGGAGCTCTCTCACATTACCGGGATAGTCGTAGTGGGTCAGGAGTATCCGGAGCTCCGTGGCGACTCTGGGTGGTGCCTTGCCCACGGACTCCGCGGCCATGGTCACCGCATGATCCACCAGGAGAAGGATATCCTCGGAACGTTCCCGCAAGGGGGGGATCTGCAGCCGGTGGTAGCGGAGCCGATGGTAGAGGTCCGCCCGGAATTTTCCCTCCGCCATGAGGAGTTCAAGATTGCGGTTGGTGGCGACGATGATCCGGGCCGAGCTCTTCTGGAGCAGATCCGAACCGAGCCGGTAGTATTCGCGCTCCTGGAGGAGGCGGAGGAGTTTGATCTGGGATTCAGGAGTGAGATCGCCGATCTCGTCCAGAAAGAGGGTCCCCCCCTGGGCCCGGGCGATGAGCCCTTCCCGATGCTCATTGGCCCCGGTGAACGCCCCTTTCTTGTGACCGAAGAGGGTGTCCTCGAACAGGTGCGCATCCAGTCCCGCCACGTTAAGGGGAACGAATTCCCCCTTCAAGCCGCTGGCCGCATGGAGCGCCCGGGAGAAGAGCTCCTTGCCGACTCCGGTCTCGCCGGTGATCATCACCGGAAAACCGAAAGGGGCTATGGTCTCGACGATCTTGAAGATGGAGGTCAACTTCTCGCTATTGGTCAGGATCTCCCGGAAGTGCTCCGGGTTGAGGAGCGGGTCCCCCAACAGGTACTCCTGAAGCCGCCGGTTCTGGCTGGAAAGCTCGACAAGCTTCAGGGCGTTGGCAAGACAGGAGACGAGACGTGGCCGATCCAGCGGCTTGGTGAGAAAATCCGTGGCCCCCTGTCTCATGCAGCGCACCGCCGTCTCCACGTCACTCACCCCGGTCATGACGATCACCGGGAGAGTCGGATGGCGTTGGGTTACCACCGGCAGCAGGTCGGCCCCGGTGAGCCCGGGCATGATCCAGTCCATGAAGAGGACCGCATACCGTCCGTCGGCCAGTTCGTCCAGTACCGCGCCGCTGTCGGACAGGGTGACCACGTCGCATACCTTGTCGGCCAGGAGGACGAACCGGACCTCTTCCAGAAAATCAGCATCATCATCAACAATCAGGACCAACGGCAGGCGTTGTGCGGTTTCAGCTGGTTGTACCATGTCAGTATCCTCCCTTCCCTTGCTTCTGCAATAACCACGCCATCCCGAGAGCTGCGCTCCTGGGTGTCACGGGGTCATTCTATGGGAACTATCCCTGCTTTCTCCCGTCATCCTCACTTGTTTCTTTCCCCCCGACGGGCAATCCAGGAGGGGTAAAAGAGGGATGTTAATTATTTTAACATAAACAGCATGCTGCAACCTGTTGAAAATATGGAGTTTTATTTTTTTGTTACTTTTTTTCACCTTACAGATGGTTTTGCAAGCCATTGATAGTACGACGGAAATCACATCATGTTACATAAATTAACATAAACGGCGCCGCTGCCGGGTAAACACTCCCCATGGCGTGGCTTTGCCGAGAGAAAAAGGTGGAGATTAAATTAATCGGCACTTCCCACTTCGCCTGCCATGAAAAAGCGGTTGACTGTATAATTCTTATGTGTAATAGCTGCTAATGCTCGGCGTTTCGGCACACCCCTTGCTGATCTCTTTTGGAAACAGCAGCCGGCCCGAGCGGCGTGAAAGCACAAGGGTGAAAAGGCTTTAACGGACTGAGGGGCCGGCCAATGGGCACGGTTGTCCGGCAGACCGAAGAGGAGCTATGATGCTGGAAACGATACCCGACAGCGAAGCGCGTAGTGAGCCGGAGGTGAACATCCTCTGCGTGGATGATGAGAAGAATATCCTCCGAGCCCTCACCCGCATTTTTCGCCACGAATCCTTCGGGGTGCTGACGGCCACCTCGGGCAAGGAGGGGCTGGAAATCCTGAAAAACAGCGACAATATCGGCCTGATTATCAGTGACCAGCAGATGCCGGAGATGAGCGGCACGGATTTTCTTCAGTCGGTCGCGCAACTGTTTCCCGATATCCCCCGGATCATCCTTACCGGATACGCCACTATGGACGCCGCCGTTGCCGCCATCAACCAGGGGGGAGCCTGCCACTTCCTCTCCAAACCGTGGGATGCGAAAGAACTGCTGCAGGTCGTGAGGGGAGGACTGGAGAGATTCCGGCTGACTCGGGAGAATCAGCGACTCACGCTGCTGGTCAACCGGCAGAACGAGGAGTTGGCCGAGTGGAACGGCAATCTGAAAAAACGGGTCCTCCTGCAGACGAAGCAAATCCGGGTGCAGCTTGAGCTCCAGGAGAGCCACAGCTCGGAAATCTTTACGGCGGTGGTGGAGGCTTTTTTCGACCTTCTGGGACAACGCAATACACGAATCAGCAGTCACTCCCTCAAGGTGGCGGAACTGGCGGAGCAGATAGCCGAGAAACTGGGGCTGGATTATCGCCTGCGGGAGGAGGTCAGGGTGGCGGCGCTTCTCCATGATGTGGGGCTGTTGGGGCTGCCGGATCGGTTGCTGTTCAAGGCGGCGTCGCTGATGAACCCGGACGAGGTGAAAGAGTTCCGCTCCCACAGTATCAAGGGGGAGGCCGTCGTGAAGAAGATCAAGGTGTTGCGGGATGTCGGGTTGTTTATCCGTCACCATCATGAGTCGTATGACGGCACAGGATACCCCGATGCCCTTGCCGGAGAGGAGATCCCCTTGGGCGCGCGCATCATTGCCCTGGCCAATTGGCTGGATAACACCGTCACCAAGGAGATGTCCCGCGAAGCCAGATACCTGGTATCAAAAAAGTTGGACCGTGAAATGGGACATCTCTTTGATCCGGCGCTGGCCCCGGCAGCCAAGTCCGCCATGATACAGCTGTTATCCGACACCCAGGAACAGAGAGATCTCTCCGAAGAGAGCATGGCCGTGGCCGATCTTCACCCCGGCATGATCCTCTCCCGAAAGCTGTACAGCGTCAAGGGGACTCTCCTTCTGGAGAGGGGGACCCCGCTGGATGAAGAGACGATCGAGTCGCTCTGGCGCTATCTGGGGATCGGCGATCTGGTAACCGAGTTACATGTGTTGCAGACGAGTATCGAAAGCCGGGAGGTGCCGCTCACGAACCTGCGTGAGGGGATGGTCCTGACCCAGGATATCTATGATGTCCATGGTGGAGTGATCCTGCAGCGGGGACGCCGAATCACGGCGGAGTCACTGAATACCATCCGCCGTCAGAGTCGAGCCATCCCCCTTGCCACCGTGGCCCATGTCCGGAGAATGAGCAACGGGGGGCAACCGCTGACTCCCCCCTGAGAAGATCTCCGGCAAAGTTTTACTCTGGCCCTCCCCCCCCCGACTCCTGGAGAGTACGGCGCTCTTCCTGCTCCTTCCTGTAGGCGCAGTAACGGCAAGGTACTTCTTTCCATTTGATCCACTCCCCGCACTCCTTGCAGAGACGAAAGAAACCCTCCACCTCCTTCTTCGGTTTGGTGAACCAGACCATGAGGAGGAAGACCGGAAAGAGTCCGCAGAGTATTCCCCAGAAAAGCCAGTTGAGGCCGCGCCCCCTGGCGATCCACCCTCCGGCCAGCGCCGGGACTATCATGACCAGAGCGACATAGAGCTCGGACGGTATGGCAGGTATCATCTGTTTTCCTCCGGGAGGTTGAGGTTAAGGCCCAGCCCGTACTGTCGGCAGATATCCGCGAAGGGCGCATCCACCGGGGCCACGGCGCGTATCTCCCGACCTTCACCGGCCCGGAACGCCATGGAGCGGCAGTGAAGCATCATCCTCGGGGCCGGGAGGCCGCCATAACTCGGGTCCCCCACCACCGGCAGGCCGCAGTGGGCCAGGTGGACCCGGAGTTGATGGGTCCGGCCGGTGTGGGGGGTTGCCTGGATAAGGGCCGCTCCGTTGCCGGTTGCCAGGACAAGGAAGCCGCTACGGGCTTCACGCCCCGGGGTGGCAACACCGTAGCGGGCGCTGCCGATCTTGGCGATGGGGAGATCCACCTCCCACCGGGTCGTCTCGGGAATCCCCTGAACCACGGCCCAGTACTTTTTCTCCACCGTCCCGTCCTTGAGGAGCGCCGAAAGGTGCGCCGCCGGCCGCTGGGACGTGGGGAAGATCATCACCCCGGAGGTTCCCCGGTCCAACCGGTGTACCACCCGAACCGGTTCGCTGCTCCCCCGGTTTCGGAAAAACTGCCCCACCATGTACTCCAGGGTTCCCTTGAGTTGGTAGGGGGTTCGCTGGCTGTTGAGCCCCGCCTCCTTGCAGACGGCGAGATACTCCCGGTCATCCACCAGGATCTCGTCCGGTCGGAACTCCCGTTCCAGACACCGTTCCGGCTCCATGACCCCCAGAATGAGCTCATCCCCCTTTTTCAGGAGCCGGGAGGCCACCCGGACCATGCTTCCCGCCAGAGTACATCCCCCCCAGTCGATGATTTTTCGGATGCGCGTTTTGGAGAGTTCCGGGAAGAGGATATGTGCCCCCTCGTCCAGACGAACCCCCGCGCAATCGGCGGTGACGACGGTTTTCAGGATCATGAGCTCTTCCCGACTCCCCTGAAGAGCGCCACCACGGTCTTGCTGTCGGTGATGGCGCCGCTCTTGGCCAGCTCCAACGCCTGGATATAGGGGAGGCGCAACGTCTCGATATCTTCGTAGGGCTCCTGCTCCGCCTCCCCCTGGGTCAGGCCGGTGGCCAGATAGAGATAGATCCGCTCGTCGCAGATGCCGGGGGTCGGGTGGATGAAACCCAGAGAGTCGAACCGTTCCGCGGTGAGTCCGGTCTCCTCCAGCAGTTCCCGCCGGCCACACGCCTCCGGCTCCTCTTCCGGGGAGAGCCGCCCCGCCGGTAGCTCCAGCAGGAACTCCGCCACCGCCGGGCGGAGTTGGCGGATGAGGGTGACCGTACCGTCGTCATGGAGGGGAAGCACGGCCACACCGCCGGGGTGGCGGATGATCTGGTAGGGGTGCCACCCTTTCTCCCCCACCTTCACCTCCATATGCTCGATGTCGATCACCAGACCGCGGAAGATGATTTCGTTGCAGCGTGTCTCCATGGGTGCTCCTGACGTTTTTTCCGAAAGTCATTGACTTCATGCGGCCACCGGTGATAGGTAATACTGCCTTGCCACTAAAAAGTAAAGGGTTTTGCCATGCTTGATATACGATATCTCCGGGATAACCTGGACGAAGCCGAAGCCCGCATCAAGAGCCGGGGGGAGGGGTATACCCTCGCCGGATTCCGTGACCTGGACGAGAAGAAACGAAAACTTCTCTACGCCAATGAGGCTCTCAAGGCGGAGAAGAACAGGTTCTCGGACGAGATTGCCAAAGTAAAAGACAAGTCATCGGTCCAGCCGCAGATTGAGGCGATGCGGGCGACATCGCAGCTGATCAAGCAGCAAGATGAGGAGCTGAAGCAGCTTGACGAGGAGCTCCGGATGTTCCTCCTCACCGTCCCCAACCTCCCCGGAGCCGCCACCCCCCTGGGGCGCTCCGAAGCGGACAACGTGGAGATCCGGCGCTGGGGGACACCCCCCACTCCGGACTTTTCCCCCAAACCCCACTGGGAAGTGGGGGAGGCGCTACGCATCCTGGATTTCGAGACCGGAGCCAAGCTCACCGGCGCCCGCTTCACCCTCTATCGCGGGGCCGGAGCCCGGCTGGAGCGCGCCCTGGCCAACTTCATGCTGGACCTCCATACGGGTGAGCATGGGTATATGGAGATGCTCCCCCCGTTCATGGTCAACCGGGACTCCATGACCGGGACCGGTCAGCTCCCCAAGTTTGAGGACGACCTGTTCAAGATGGAGGGGATGGAATACTTTCTGATCCCCACCGCCGAGGTTCCCATCACCAATATTCACCGGGACGAGATCCTCAAAGGGGGCGACCTCCCTATCCGTTACGTGGCCCATACCCCCTGCTTTCGGAAAGAGGCGGGCTCCTACGGCAAGGATACCCGGGGGCTCATCCGCCAGCACCAGTTCAACAAGGTGGAGCTGGTCGCCTTCAGCCGACCCGACGACTCCTGCGCGGAGATGGAGCGACTCCTGGGGAATGCGGAGCGGGTGCTGCAACTCCTGGGGATTCACTACCGGGTGATGGCGCTCTGCAGCGGCGACATCGGCTTCTCCGCGGCCCAGACCTACGACATCGAGGTATGGCTGCCCGGTCAGCAAACTTTCAGGGAGATCTCTTCCTGCAGCAACTTCGGAGATTTCCAGGCACGGCGAGCCGGCATCCGTTTTCGGGACGGGGAGAAGGGCAAGCCGGAATTCGTCCACACCCTCAACGGTTCCGGACTGGCCGTGGGGCGGACGGTGGTGGCGATCCTGGAGAACTACCAGCAGGCGGACGGTTCCGTCATCATCCCCCTCCCCTTGCGCCCCTACATGGGGGGGATGGAGCGGATCACCCTATAGACGATTTTGCAGATCAGGGGCACGGCGGGGACAGCAAGCCGTGCCCCATCCCCCCTTCGACTCCGCTCAGGGCACCGCCTTTCACCTTTCACCCTTCGACTCCGCTCAGGGCACCGCCATTCACCATTCACCCTTCACCATTCACTTTTCACTCATTATTTTGACCTGTGTCATGTCCCGCCTCCCGGTTTCAGACTAGAGTGATCCTCATGGACCACCTGACCCCACGACAGCAGAAGGATCTGAGGATCCTGATCTCCTTCGTCGCCCTCTTTTGCCGATCACGGCATGGAGGGCTCCGGAGCGTCCCCTTGGAGCCGGAAGTGGCCCCTTTGAGCGGGAAGCCGCAGCTCTTCTGTCCCGAGTGTGTCGACCTGGTGGGGTATGCCGCCAAGCGACTCAACAACTGCCCCCTGAAGCCCAAGCCGTCATGCAAGAAGTGCTACGTCCACTGTTACCGTCCCGATTACCGGCAGAAGATCCGGGAGATCATGGCCTGGTCCGGAAAACGGCTGCTGCTCCGGGGACGGCTGGACCTGCTTTTTCACTATTTAACATAACATAGGCTGAAGACTGAAGACTGTCAGGAAAACCTCTTCATAATCAGTAATATGCCTTATCCGAAGCGGGTTTAACCTTCAGTCTTCAGTCTTCCCCTCAGCCCTCAGCCTTCAACCTTTATACATACAAGGAGTTTTCCCATGATCAGAAAAATTGTCCAGATCGATGAAGAAAAATGTAACGGCTGCGGACTCTGCGTCCCCTCCTGCGCCGAAGGGGCCATCACCATCGTCAACGGCAAGGCAAGACTCGCCGCCGACAACCTCTGCGACGGTCTGGGCGCCTGCTTGGGGGACTGCCCCCTGGACGCCATCACCGTCATCGAGCGTGATTCCGAGGAGTTCGATGAGACGGCCGTGGAGGAGCACCTGAAGAAGATCGGACGGGAAGCCCCCCCTTCTCACCACGCAGCTCCCGCAATCGCCCCTCCCCCTCCGGTTCACGGCGGCTGCCCCGGCTCCCGGGTCATGAGCTTTGCCGCTCTCGCGGCGGCCTCCTCCGCCTCACCGGCAGGTACCGAACCCCGCCCCAGTCACCTCCGCCAGTGGCCGGTGCAGCTTAACCTGGTTCCCACCACGGCGCCGTATTTTCAGGATGCCGACCTCCTCATCGCCGCCGACTGCGTCTCCTTTGCCTATGCCGATTTCCACAGGGATTTTCTGGCGGGGAAGGCCCTGGTGATCGGCTGCCCCAAGCTGGATGACAACCGGTTCTACCAGGAAAAGCTCACCGAACTGCTCCGTCTCTCCAGGGTGAAGAGCGTGACCGTCCTCCGGATGGAGGTCCCCTGCTGCGGCGGGATCGTCACCGCCGCCAGGGAGGCGCTGGCCGCTTCGGGAAAAGAGCTCCCCTTCACGGAAGTGATCATCGGGATCGACGGCACGGTGAAATAGGCTGTTCTACCGTTGCTGTTCTACGTTCTAGGTTTTAAACGTAGAACATAGAACGTAGAACGAATTTTTCCGGCCACGGAATAATTCCTAACAAGACTATTTTTATCCTGTTGACATTTATCTCATGCGATGGTAGATATATTCGCACTTGCTTTTCCAATTCAAGCGCATTCTAAGGAGAGAAATTCCCATGTGCATGTCTACCCTCGTGACCAAGGAAGCCCCCGATTTTACCGCCCAGGCCGTCATTGCCGACAACTCTTTTGCAGAACTGAAGCTTTCCAGCTACCGCGGCAAATATGTGGTCCTGTTCTTCTACCCCCTTGATTTCACCTTCGTCTGTCCGTCGGAGATCATCGCCTTCAACAAGCGTCTGGCCGACTTCAAAGCCAAGAACTGTGAAGTCATCGGCGTATCCGTCGATTCCAAGTTTACCCATCTGGCCTGGAAGAAAACTCCGGTGGAAGATGGCGGTATCGGCGCAATCCAGTACCCGCTGGTGGAGGACCTTACCAAGAGCATCGCCCGCTCCTACGGCATCCTCTTCAACGACGCCGTGGCTCTGCGCGGTCTCTTCCTCATCGACCCCAAAGGGACGGTACGTCACTCCGTGATCAACGATCTTCCCCTGGGGCGCAACGTTGAAGAGGCGCTCCGGATGGTTGACGCACTTCAGTTTGCCGATACCCACGGTGAAGTCTGCCCTGCAAACTGGAAACAAGGCGAAGATGCCATGAAGCCCAATGCCGAAGGGGTCGCTGCCTATCTGACCAAACACGGCAAGTAACAAGTTACCGACAGGTGAACGAAAGAAAGCGCAGAGTTACCTCTCTGCGCTTTCTTTCGTTCCAAAGAGCCCGCTTCACCGCTGCGGCTTGCCAGATGACGGCAAGTATGGTACAAGCATTCTGGTTTTGTATGTCCGGCAGCAAACGGACATGCACAGTGCAGCCGGGGTGAACTGATCCGGTGAGACGGAAAGGAAGAAAACATGTCCCGGAAATGTCAAAAATGTGGTTCTTTTCTGCTCATGGGGCTCTTTGTCCTGCTCCTGACCATTAGTACGGCTGGAGCCGACTCGTACCGGACCGTGGATGACGCCTCCGCCGAGGAGGTTGTCGCCGGCATGTCCGCAAAGGCATCCCGGGGACTGGTCAATGTGGCCACCGGCTGGCTGGAGTTTCCACGGCAGATTTATGCCACCTATCAGAATCATGGCCCGGTACAGGGATGCCTTGTGGGGCCGGTCATGGGAGTGGGAATGATGGTGACTCGCACCTTCTCCGGGGCGCTGGAGTTGTTCACCTTCTACCTCGCCTATCCCGGCTTTTACGACCCATACCTGGAACCCCGCTACGTCTGGGACGATATCGAGCAGTAACCCGACCCCCTCTCCCTGTCTCCCCGGTCGTACCCTTCGGTTCGTGCCGGCTACAGATAGTACCGGCGGCCGACGACAGAAACCGCGCCCTCTCAGGTGCGGTTTTTGTATTACGGAGGAAGACGTTATGACGAACCACCTTCTGGCGGTGGAAAAACCTGCCCGTTACACCGGCGGAGAAACCGGAGCCCTTACCGAGGTCAGGGGGGAAGTCGGCTTTGCCCTGGCGTTTCCCGATGTCTATGAGGTGGGAATGAGCCACCTGGGACTCCAGGTCCTCTATGGCGTGCTCAAACAGCACGACTGGCTGACGCCGGAACGGGTTTACGCCCCCTGGCCGGACCGGGAGGCGCAGCTCCGTCAGGATCACCTCCCTCTCACCACCCTGGAGAGCGGCCGTCCCCTGTCGGAACTGGATATCGTCGGCTTCACCCTCCAGTACGAGCTTTCCTATACCAACATCCTCACCATGCTGGAACTGGGGGGAATTCCCCTGCGCGCCGCGGAGCGGGCCGACTCTTTCCCCCTGGTCATCGGCGGCGGCCCCTGCGCCTATAACCCCGAACCTCTGGCGGATTTCTTCGACGCCTTCCTCCTGGGAGACGGCGAGGAGGCGATCATGGAGATCGCCACGGTGGTCCGGGAGGCGAAGAAGGAGTCAATCACCAAAGGGGAGCTGCTGAAGAGGCTGGCAGCCATCCAGGGGGTCTACATCCCCTCCTTCTTTGATATCCGGTATGACGATGAGAAACGGGTGGCCCGGATCACCCCACTGTTCCCCGAGTATCAACGGGTGAAGCGCCGTTTCGTGACCGACCTGGCAGCGGTCCCCTATCCCGTGACGCCGGTGGTGCCGCTCATGAAGACGATTCACGACCGGGTCAGTATGGAGATCGCCCGGGGATGCACCAGGGGGTGCCGCTTCTGTCAGGCCGGTTACATCTACCGGCCGGTGCGGGAGCGGAGCCCGGAACAGCTCCTGGAGCTCATCGAGCAGACCCTGCGTAACACCGGCTACGAGGAGATATCGCTTCTCTCCCTCTCCACCGGGGATTATGGCTGCATCCTGCCGCTCCTCACCGAGCTGATGCGCCGCTATGCCGAGGAACGGGTGGCCGTCTCCTTCCCCTCCCTCCGGGTGGGAAGCCTCTCCCAGGAGATGGTGGAAGAGATCCGAAAGGTGAGAAAGACCGGTTTCACTCTGGCTCCCGAGGCGGGGAGCGAGCGGATGCGCCGGGTCATCAACAAGGGGATCACCGAAGAGGAGTTGCTGAAGAGCGCCGGAGAGATTTACGGCGCCGGGTGGCGGCTCATCAAACTCTATTTCATGATCGGGCTTCCCGGCGAGACCATGGCGGATATCACCGCCCTCGCCGAACTCTCCCGCAAGGTGAAGGTGGAAGGGAAACGAAGCGGCAACGGTGGGGAGGTCAACGTCTCCGTGGGAACCTTTGTCCCCAAGGCGCATACCCCGTTCCAGTGGGAACCGCAGATCGGGACGCCGGAGATCAAGGAAAAACAGTGGTACCTGCGGGACGACCTGAAACGAAAAAAGCTCCACTTCAAATGGCAGGACGCACGCCTCACCTTTCTGGAGGGGGTCTTTGCCCGGGGGGATCGCCGTCTCGGTGAAGTGCTCATGAAAGCTCAGGAGTTAGGATGCCGTTTCGACGGCTGGGGCGAACGACTGGCCTGGCAGAGTTGGGAGGAGGCGTTCCAGACCACGGGGGTCGATCCTCTTTTCTATCACCGCCGGCGCGATCTGGATGAGGTTCTCCCCTGGGACCACCTGGAGTGCGGCGTCACCCGTGACTATCTCCTGCAAGAGCGGGAACGGGCTTTTGCCGAAAGCGCCACAGAGGATTGTCGCCACGGCGTCTGCACGGGGTGCGGGGTCTGCGATTTCGACACGCTCCGGATGAAGCTGGTGGATACCACCCGATTGCAGCATGACCTGGCACCCATTCTCCCTATGGAGAAACCCGTTGGGGAGATCGGCGACGAAGCCGTGGAACGGGTCCGACTCCGCTTCAGCAAGACCGGGGCCATGCGGTTTCTCAGTCATCTGGAGCTTCTCAACATCTTCATCCGGGCGGCGCGTCGGGCCGGATTGCCGCTGCGTCACTCCCAGGGATTTCATCCCCATCCCAAGTTTTCCTTTGCCTCGGCACTCTCCGTGGGGGTGGAATCGCTGGCCGAATATGCAGACCTGGAACTCTCCCCCCCCTGTGGCGCAGAGCGAGTGCTGGAGCGGTTCAACGCCGCGCTCCCCCAAGGGATAAATATTCTCAAAGCCCGCACGATACCATGGAAAAGTCCGTCGCTCTCTGTTATCATTAGCGGCTCACGGTATCGGATGGAGCTTCCTCCCGGCCTCCGGATTGACCTCCCCGGAGTGGTGGAGCAGTTTTTGGCTCGTGATACCTTTCTCTATACCCGGGATGCCAAAGGGAAGAATCTCACCATCGACCTGCGGCAGGAACTGCTGCAACTGACGGTGGATGAAGGTGCGCTGTTGCTGGTCACCAGGCGGGGGAAACCCCGGGAGTATCTGGAGGCGATCACCGGCCTTGACCAGGAGAGCCTCCGTGAAGCCCGCACCATGAAGCTTGACGTCATCTTCGAGGACGAGGGCGAAACATTTTAGAAGTTACTTGAATTCATATATACGAGGTTGTCCGTCATGGGAAGTGAGCTGGTTATCAACACCACCTCCCACGAGACCCGCATCGCGCTCATAGAGAACGGCACCATCGCCGAACTCTACATCGAGCGGAGCAAGATCAAGGGGATCGTGGGAAACATCTACAAAGGACGGGTCATCCGGGTATTGCCGGGGATGCAGGCTGCCTTTGTGGACATCGGCATGGAAAAGGCTGCGTTTTTGTATGTGGCCGACGTCTTCGATGCCATCGAGGAGTACGAGACCTTCCTGGATGCCGGGGAGAAGAAGGAGGAGCCGGCTGAAGGGCGGGAGTATCATCCGGTGATGCACCCCATCGAGGATCTGCTCCAGGAGGGGCAGGAGCTGCTGGTCCAGGTCTCCAAGGAGCCCATCGGCACCAAGGGGGCTCGGATCACCTCCCACATCTCCCTCCCCGGGCGGCATCTGGTCTACATGCCCACCGTGGACCATGTGGGGATTTCCCGCCGCATCGAGGACGAGGTGGAGCGGGAGAGGTTGAAGGAGATCGTGGAGCGGATCAAGTCGGCCGGAAGCGGTTTCATCGTCCGGACCGTCTCCGAAGGGAAGAGCGAGGAGGACCTGGCCTCGGACCTCCGCTATCTGACCAAGCTCTGGAGCGAGATCATGGGGCGCAAGGAGGGGGCCGGGGTTCCGTCACTGGTTCACTCGGACCTGGATGTGACCCAGAAGGTGGTTCGCGACATCCTCACCGACCAGGTGGACCGGATCATGGTGGACGCCAAGCCGGAGCACGACAAGATCGTCCAGTTTATCACCACCTTCATGCCCAAGATGAAGTACAGCATCGAACTCTATGAAGAAGATGAACCGATCTTCGACCATTACGGCCTGGAGGTGGATATCAGCCGGGCGCTGGGACGCAAGGTCTGGCTCAAGAGCGGCGGCTATATCATCGTGGAGCAGACCGAGGCCCTCACCGCCATCGACGTGAATACCGGCCGGTTCGTGGGGAAACACAACCTGGAAGACACCATCCTCAAGACCAATCTGGAGGCGGTGAAGGAGATCGCCTACCAGTTGCGCCTGCGGAATATCGGCGGAATCATCATCATCGATTTCATCGACATGGAGAAGGAGGTCAACCGGGAGAAGGTCTTCACGGCGCTGGAAGAGGCGCTGAAGGCTGACAAGTCCAAGACCAACATCCTGAAGATCTCGGAACTGGGTCTGGTGGAGATGACCAGGAAAAGGGTCCGGGAGAGCCTGGGGCGGCTTCTCTGCGAGCCGTGCCCTTACTGCGAGGGGCGGGGGTATGTCAAATCAAAGCTGACCATCTGCCACGAGCTGTTCCGGGAACTGCGGCGGGAGATGCTGGATATCCGCGGCTCCAAACTGATGCTGACGGTTCATCCCCAGGTGGCAGATCTCCTCTATGACGAGGAACGCAAGGGGCTGGAAGAACTGGAAAAGCGGTTCAAGAAGAGCATCACCATCCGCGCCAAGCCAGGTTTTCATCAGGAGCAGTTCTAGATCACCGTGAGCTGAGAGATCTCTACCCGATATGAGGTATCCGTAGGAGCTTTTGGGGCACATTCAGCCACGACTCCAGGTCGTTATCCGGATATTTCGCAACAAAATCAACGTATCTTTAAAAAAATAACTTTTGGCACGGATACTGCTATAAAGAAAACAGCAATTCAAACACACTCCAGGAGAATTAAAATGAAAAAAGTTCTGTCCTCAATCGTAGCCGCCCTTGTTGCTCTTTCTTTCGCTGGTATCGTATGCGCCGCTGAGCCCGTTGTTGCTCCTGCTGCTCCTGCTGCTGCCGACGTGAAAAAAGAAGAAAAAGCAGCCAAGCCTGCCAAGAAAAAAGCCAAAAAAGCCAAGAAAGCCAAAAAAGAAGCAGTTCCTGCTGACGCTGCTGCTCCGGCTGCCAAGTAATTCAGGCTTTCCCGTTTAACGAAAAGCCGTATCCGAAAGGGTGCGGCTTTTTTATTGCAACAAAGGGCTATACAGAAGGGCATTGGTTGTGCTAAATTTTCGTTTCGATTTGCAGCGCCAGATGGGGGTGCGAGACGGAGCGACAGACAGGAATACGGAAGAGTGGCCGAGAGGTCGATGGCGGCGGTCTTGAAAACCGTTGAACGAAAGTTCCGTGGGTTCGAATCCTACCTCTTCCGCCAACATGTAGTATCATGAAGTCCGGCAACATCCGAAAGCCCTTGAGAAATCAAGGGCTTTTTGTTATTCTGTGTCCTAGGTAGTCCGGCGTAGTACCCCCAAATCCGGAATGTTTGGGGGTATATCTGGGGGTAGATTGAAATACCCCCAAAGTGGATACCCCCAAAAAGGAGCAGACACCATGCCGAAGATGATTATCACCCTTTCCGACAAGGCAGTAAGCAACGCCAAACCGAAAGAAGCGGATTACAAACTTTCAGACGGCGGGGGGTTGTATCTCTTCGTCACCACCACCGGCGGGAAGCTCTGGCGGCTCAAGCATCGCTTTGCCGGAAAAGAAAAACTCCTTAGTTTTGGCGCATATCCGGCGGTTTCCCTTGCCGAGGCACGGAGCAAAAGGGATGAATCAAAGCGGTTGATTGCCCAGGGTATCGACCCCGGCGCGGCAAAGAGGGAAGAAAAGCAGATCGAAATGGCCGAGGAGATCAAGGCGGCGCTTACCTTCAAAGCTGTTGCCCTTGAATGGTACGAAAAAAATACCCCCATATGGGGAACCCGGCACATAGAAGACGTGCTTAACAAGCTGAATAAAGACGTTTTTCCCGTTTTTGGAGATACCCCCATAATTGACATTAAGCCCTCTCATGTGCTGGCTTGCGTCAGGGCCATTGAAAAGCGGGGAGCGGTTGAGACGGCGCACCGAACCCGCCAAATCATTGAACAAATTTGCGGTTATGCTCTGGCGAACGAATACGCGGAGATCAACGCGGCGGCGCTCACCAAGGGGGCGCTTGGAAAAGTCCCCAAATCTACCCCCCACCCGGCTATCACCGACCCGAAAGAGCTTGCACCCCTACTGCGGGCAATCGAAGGTTATACCGGCTCTTGTGTCGTGCGGTATGCGCTCATGTTCGGGGCGCTCACTGCGGTTAGACCTGGGGAACTCAGGCACGCCGAATGGACAGAGATCGACTTCGACGCCGAACAGTGGAACATTCCCGCCGAGAAAATGAAAATGGGGGAACCTCACCTTGTGCCGTTGTCCCGTCAGGCCCTCGCCATCTTGAAGGAGTTGGAACCGATAACAGGGGCAAGCCGCTACATCTTCCCCAACGGGAGGAGCTTTTCAAAACCGTTATCCGAGAATGGAACCCGTCAGGCGCTCATTGCTCTGGACTACCAGGACCGGCACAGCGGCCACGGATGGAGGGCGACGTTTCGCACGATCCTTGATGAAGTCCTGGGGGAGCGTCCCGACTTCATAGAGCATCAACTTGCACATGCCGTGAAGGACGCCAACGGGAGAGCGTACAACCGGACCACGTTTCTTGATGACCGCAAGAAGATGATGCAGCGGTGGGCGGATTACCTGGACAGTCTGAAAGCGGTTGCCAAGGTGATACCGTTTAAGCGAGTGGTGGGAGAGTAGCCGAAAAAAAACCGATGAAATCAGTAGAAAAAAGGGCCGTTCTGAATGCAGAGCGGCTTTTTTGCGTGCGGTATTGTCCGATAATAGATTATTTTGAATTGATTAAATTACGGTTTATGCTGGTTTTAGGACTACATAAGACGCTAATGCACGTAATGCACATAATGTCAAGGCCGATAAGGTCCATTATGGTCTTACTAAATGTTTGACTAATAACATTTCCGCTAGTAGTGTTCTGTCACCGACTCTCATGTGCGTCATTGCGGCCACCTTGCGAAAGCTTGCGGAGAGTTAGGAACTACAGGTTCTAAAAGGGGAAAAAATGAAAAACAATGCCACAGTTGCGCCCACCGTCACCCCCACCCCGGCGAGTTATACCGCCACCCTCCCCACAGCCGGAAATGTTAGACTTCC
>CAIUWK010000046.1 GCA_903902855.1 uncultured Geobacter sp.
GAGAACATCGAGAAACCGGTTGCCATCGGTAAGCGATGACTGGCTGCTGCCGGGACCGCTGATGTCATTGAAGGTATAGGAGAACTCGTCGGCAAGGTGCAGTTCATGCTCATCCCCCCACGCTGTGGCCGACAGCAGCACCGCCGAGCAGGCCAGAAACAGCGCCTGCCTTCTCAAGGAAAAACTCTTCATGCGTTCCCGGTTGTCCATACATGCCTCCTTGGTGGGATTACATCCTCTGAATCAGTCAGTTCAGCGCCGGATGCGCCAACCTGCTATCGGATAACATTCGGGCCATTCGGCAGTGATCCATGGCCACGTCAGCGTCTTTCTCAGCTTGGTAATCGCTCAGTAGAATTTTTCGGTGAAGAATAAGAAAAAAGGTAAGAACTTGCGCAGGACAAGTATAATGAGAACGTACACCCCGTTAAGGGTAAGGTCAACGCAATTATAGAGGATATATAGAGATTTAAGGCAATCTCCCCCTCGCCCTAATCCTCCCCCGCCTTGGGGGAACATTATCGATAAATTGTCGAACGGATAGTTAATTGGGGTATTCTTTGCAGGGAACCACCTAAAATGCTGCGTCAACTCACGCTTGGTGGTATGCTCCTCATGGCCATGCCCGAAATGTTCCGGTTTTTGCCTTTTGCTCTCTGCCTTCGGAGTTCACATGCCCTCGTCCAACAGCCGCTGGCTTTTCCTCCTCTGCCTGGCGCAGCTCTTCATCATGCTGGTCTTCATCAACTACTCTGCCGTCCTCCCCCTCCTCAAGCAGGAGTGGGGGATGAGCAATACCCAGGCGGGGACCATCTTCTCGGCCTATCAGCTGGGATACATCGCCTCCGGAGTGCTCCTCAGCGCTCTCACCGATCGCTTCAACACCCGGAACATCTTCATCGCCGCCACCCTCTGGTCCGCAACGGCCAATCTCCTCTTCGCGCTCTATGCCCACGACTATGCCAGCGGCCTGCTGCTGCGGGGACTCACCGGCATCGGCATGGGGGGAACCTACATGCCGGGGCTGAAACTGGTGGCGGAGCGGTTTCCCAGCAACCAGCGGGGTAAGGCGGTGGGAATCTATGTTGGTGCGCTTCTCCTGGGGGGCTCGTTCTCCCTGGCCCTCACCGGCGGAATCACGGCCCTGGCAGGATGGCGAGTCGCCTTTGCCGCCTGCTCCCTGGGAGTCTACCTGGGGGCCCTGGTGGCCCTGGCCGCCTTCAAGGGGTATGAACCGCGGCGCCACCCCCCGGTGACGCACGGTTTCCGGAAAGAGATCGTCACCAATCGACCGGCCCTTCTGATGATCTGCGGCTACGGCGCCCATATGTGGGAGATGTACGGTATGCGGAGCTGGCTCGCCCCCTTCTTCACGGCGGCCCTCCTGGGTCACGGCCTCACCAACGGGAAAGCCACCGGCTGGGCCGCGGTGGGAGCGGCCTTGGTGGTGGGGGTGGGGGCCATCTCCACCGCCCTGACCGGGACCCTTTCCGACCGCCTGGGGCGAACCAAGACCATCACCCTGATCATGCTGGCCAGCGCCGTTTGCTCCTTCATCTTCGGTTGGCTCATCAACCTCCACCCGGCGATCATCTTCCTCAGCGCCCTCTTCTACGGCTATCTGGCCGTGGCCGAATCCCCGGTCTTTTCCACGGGACTCACCGAACTGGTGGCCCCGGCCTATCTGGGGACCGCCATGGGACTCCAGTCTCTGGTGGGGTACTCCCTGGCAATGATCTCCCCCACCGTCTTCGGCTGGGCGCTGGATCTCTGTTCCCACCGGCAACCTGCTACCGGGTGGGGAATAGCCTTTGCCACGGCCGGCGCCGGAGCCTTGGCCGGACCGATTTTCATGAGACTCCTGCGCGCCGAGTCCGAAAGCAGCCGGATGGCGGGAGGCAGGCGATAAAGGTCGGGACCGGGAACCGGTAAAATACGGGAATGGGGACCGGGTGACTCCTGCACTTTTAACCTTTCACCTTTTACCACTCACGGATTTTACCAGTTCCCAGTCCCCGGTCCCCGATTTTACCGCTTAAACATCTTTTCGACCTCCCGCTGGGACAGAGCCTTGTAGACCGGTCGGCCATGGGGACAGTTTGCGGCAAATCCGGCCTCATCCATCTGGGTCAGGAGCGCCGCGATCTCGGGGGGAGCCAGAGTCCGCTTCCCCCGCACCACGCTGTGACAGGCGATGGTGGTCAGCGCCTCCTCCGCCACATCGCTGATGGCCCGGCTCCGTCCCACCCCCCGCAACTCTTCCAGGATATCCCGCAACGTCCCCACAGGATCACCATGGGAGAGGAGACAGGGGACCTCTTTCAGGAGCCAGGTGGCGCCGCCAAAGTGTTCCAGGTCGAACCCGAACTTTCCCAACTCCTCCCCATGCTCCCGGAGAGTGGCAGCCTCACCGAAGGAGAACTCCAACGTCTCCGGGAAAAGGAGCCCCTGGGAGGCAACCTTCCCCGCCTGCAACTGTTCTCGCAGTTTTTCAAAGGCAACCCGCTCATGGGCTGCGTGCTGGTCGATAACAATGAGATTATCTCCATCCTGACAAAGGAGATAGGATGAGTGGAACTGGCCGATGACAGCAAGTGAGGAAAAATACCCCCCCTCCCCTCTTCCTCTGGTGGAGCAGGCTCCTGGGACCGGACAGTCGCCGGAGAGACAACGGGGGGAACAGAGTCCGTCATCTGCTGAAGGATAGGGCGAGGTGATGCAGGAAAATTGAACGACGGCGGAGGGAGGGGTGGAGAGACCGGACGCTCCGGCGGCAGGTATGCGGCCAGCGTATCCCGTACCGACTCCTTGCGCAGCTCGCTGACGCTTACCTCCGGAGCCTCCACACCCCTGTCAGGCCCATTCAATCCCCCACAAACCTCAGCCTCGGAACTTAAAACCTTGAACCTTGAACCTGGAACCTCGTCTCTCTTACCTTGAACCTCGTCTTTGACCTCGCCTTGAACCTCGAACCTTGAACCTTGAACCTTGAACCTGTTGTCCTGTATCCACGGCGTCCCACGCAGCACCGACTCCACCCCCCGCTGGATGACGTCATGGATCTCCCCCTGATTCCTGAACCGGACCTCGTGCTTGGTGGGATGAACGTTCACATCCACCTCGGAGGGAGGGAGCCGGATACTCAGGACCACCACCGGGTAGCGCCCCCGTTCCAGGAGGGTCCGGTACGCCTGGAGCACGGCGTGCTGCACCACCCGATCCCGGATGAAGCGCCCGTTGATGTAGGTATAGACGAGCCCGGCAGTGGAGCGGGTTGTCTCGGGCCTCCCCACCAAACCGGTCACCGCGCACTCTCCCTCCTGATACTCCACCGGATAGAGCCCTCCGGCAAGAGTCCCCCCCAGGAGGGATGTCACCCGCTCTTTGAGACCACCCGCTCCCACCGTAAAGCTGACCTTGCCGTCAGTGATGAAGGTGAAACGGACCTCCGGTCGCGACAGCGCCAGGCGGTTGAGGAACTCCCCCACGTGCCCCCCCTCGGTCTCGCTGCTCCGGAGAAACTTGAGCCGCGCCGGGGTATTGAAAAAGAGGTTGCGCACCGTAATCACCGTCCCCCGGGCCATGCCGCAGGCCTTCACCTCACGAATTCGCCCCCCCTCGGCATAGATCTCGGTCCCTTCCAGGCTCTCCTGCACCCTGCTGGCCAGAGTACAGCGGGAGACCGAGGCGATGGAGGGGAGCGCCTCTCCCCGGAACCCCAGGGAGGTAAGGGTAAAGAGGTCGCTATCCGAGGCGATCTTGCTGGTGGCGTGTCGCTCCAGGGAGAGAAGCGCATCCTCCCGGGACATGCCGTGACCATCATCGGTGACCCGGATCAGCCGCTTCCCCCCGGATTCGATCTCCACAATAATGTCGCCCCCCCCGGCATCCAGGGCGTTCTCCACCAGCTCTTTTACCACCGATGCAGGGCGTTCCACCACCTCGCCGGCGGCAATCTTGTTGGTGAGTTGCTCGGGGAGAATCCTGATGGTAACAGACATGGTGTTCCTCCTGAAAATGGCAATTACCATACCGCACACACTGCCGGATGTAAAGCGGGAGAGATTTCTTGTTCTATGTTCTACGTTTGGAGGATCAGGGTAGCGTTATGTGCTGCTTACGAGAAACGAATTACGGATTGGCCTTGCGTTTTCATGGCGAGCCGTTACCATGGGGCAACGCCATTGAGAGGTGACCCCTGATGCTCCATACCCTGGAACGAACCCAACTCCTCCCCACGAACCTGGAGACCGCTTGGGCCTTCTTCTCCGACCCGCACAACCTCCCTGCAATCACCCCACCCTGGCTGGGGTTCTCCGTCATCTCCCCCCTCCCCCGGCGGATGCATGGAGGGATGATCGCCCAATATACGGTACGTCCCTTCCCCCTGGCCACGGTCACCTGGGTCACGGAGATCACCCATCTGGACGAACCGCATTTTTTCGTGGACGAGCAACGTTTCGGCCCCTACCGGTTCTGGCATCACCAGCACCACTTCCGTGAAGTCTCCGGCGGAATCGAGATGCGCGACCAGGTCAGCTACATCATCCCCTACGGCGTTGCGGGTGCTCTGGCGACCCCCTATGTGAGATGTAAATTGCGGGAGATCTTCGCGTTCCGCTACGCCGCACTGGAGAAGATGAACTGGGAGGCGATGACGATCTCTCCGAAATCATTTAAACCTACATATAGTGATGAAGCATAATTTACGATATACGGAAGAATGAAGCAGAGCGCGACAGTGAAGACGTTATGCAACCTTACATGCAAATAAACGGCGACAGGTTGCTGAAGGAATATGTTGCAAATATTAAGGCAGTGAATTATAATTTTAGACTACGGTTTGTGAGAGTGTTCGCAAACCTAAAAAATTCGTCAAAATACTAACTGGGAAGAGTGACAGCGTATTACCTGTCGGCTCTGATCTTAACCAAGAGGTGTCTAATGTCACTATTTTCCTGGTCGGATAAATATTCTGTCGGAAACGCTGAGATTGACAGCCAGCACAAGAAACTTTTCGACATTCTCAACAGATTATTTGATATATGTATTGGAAAGAACCAAGTCGACACGGGAGAATCGGTAATTGATGAGTTGGAATCTTATACTGATTATCATTTCAAGTTTGAAGAGCAGCACATGCGGGATATCGGCTATAAAGATATCGATAATCATATGGCAGGACATAACTTCTTTACGCAGGAGATAATGTTTGCCAAAAGAAGGAATGCTCAGGACAGAGCAAATACCGATAACAAGCTCATTGAATTCTTGAGTAACTGGTTAATTCAACATGTCACGGAAGAAGACAAAAAGTACACCATCTAACTCCAAAGGAGAAACTTTTCATGGCAACTCTTCTCGAAATGGCCCAACAGATCGTATCCGCACATGCAACCAAGACCCCGATGACTACGTCCGAACTGATAACTAATATTCAAAAGATCCATGCAGCCCTGCAAGCTCTCGATTCAGGAGGAGTAGAACTGTCCATACCGGAAGAACCGGCAATCCCTACCCTTACCCTGAAGCAAGCTTTCAAAAAAGATGAAGTTGTTTGTATGGTATGCGGCAAGGGGGGGATGAAGACCCTTACCCGACACCTGAATCAAGCGCATGAGATGAAACCCTCTCAATATAGGAAACAGTTTAATATTCCAAAGAGCCAATCGCTTATGTCCAGGAATTATTCAGCCATGAGAAAAGAGATAGCCGCCGGTATGGATCTGGGAGCTAACCTGGAGAAGGCTAGAGCGGCAAGGCAGGTAAATCTCGGGAAGGGTAAAGCCAAGAAGAAGTAGATGGGTATTATGCCTCATGGTTTTTCAGGGGCACGGCATGCCGTGCCCCACCTTTTTGCCCTACCCCCCCCCCTCCCCGCAGTAACTCCGGCAACAAAATCATTGGGATTATTCATGCCGCTGAAGATGGCGGTTGAACATCGGGGCAATAGCGCCACGATTCAGAGATGAGCCACTACCTCAAACCGCCCTCCCTCTCTTGCCGACTTGCACCCGCCCACTCTGTACCGAACTTGTCGACTTGGAGGTCCGCCCCCATTCACCCCTGATTTACAGGAAAATGAAGCGGCTGAACTGACGACGAGGGGAAAAGAGCCGTCACACCGAACTAGCTGTTTTTCGATATTCACGAAATGCTGTACCAATAAATAGTGACAACAATGAAAATATATTTATGATAATAATTTTTTCAGTGATACTGTCGAAGGCATGGCAACCACGGAGAATCGGCAAGTAGCGGCACCAAGTGGAGTAGTATGTATGCTGAAACATGACCGTACCATGAAAATCATCTTGACCACCTCAGTAGTCGCTGTTTTTTTCATACTATTATCCCTTCCGGAAATTCTCTTTGCATCCGCTTCCTGTGATCCTCAAGGGTACTTCCATCATCGGCACGGAAGTAACGGCAGTATAGTGGTCCCCAGTTTCAGGACAATAGTTTAAGATGGTAGCCTGCAAACAAGGAGCAGGCAATGAGCGAGAGAAGTCGGAAGAGTTTCACCAGCCATCACAAGGCGAAAGTTGCGCTTGAGGCAATCCGGGGTACCAAGACGGCGAATGAGCTTGCCCAGGAATTCGCGGTCCATCCGACACAGGTTGGCCAATGGAAGAAAGAGCTTATTGCTCAGGCACCTACCATCTTCGACACCAAGCGTGGCCCCAAGGTAGATGACTCATCCGCCACATCAGATCGTCTCTACTCTGAGATCGGGCGGTTGAAAATGGAACTGGACTGGCTTAAAAAAAAGTCCGGGATGGCCCTCTAGCGGAGCGTAAACAGTGGATCAGTCGGTTGCATCCTCTGCCGATCTCCCGGCAATGCGAGTTAGCTGGTGTTGCCCGTTCCACCGTGTATGCCCCTTATCTGGTATCTGTTCCAGATGAACTGGAGTTATTGTTTCTATCGCTGATTGACGCCGAATATACCCGTCATCCGTTCTTTGGCAGCCGTAAGATGGTGATACATCTGGCGAAGATGGGGCATCAGGTCAATCGTAAGCGAGTACAGCGCCTGATGGGTATCCTTGGCCTCGCAGGTATGGCACCTGGGCCTAATACCAGCCGTCCTCACCCTCAGCACAAGATCTATCCGTACCTGCTCAGAGGTGTGAATGTCACCCGGCCCAATCAGGTGTGGAGTACTGACATCACCTACATTCGCCTGGCCCGCGGGTTTGTGTACTTGGCAGCAGTAATCGATTGGTACTCGCGCAAAGTGCTGGCGTGGCGGTTGTCGAATACCATCGATAGCGGATTCTGCGTTGATTGTCTGGAACAGTCGCTACGAACATATGGTATCCCGAAGATCTTCAACACCGACCAGGGCAGCCAGTTTACGAGTGACGCTTTTACTTCTGTCCTCAAGGGGCACGGGGTCGACATCAGCATGGATGGACGCGGCCGGGCTTTGGACAATATCTTTGTCGAGCGACTCTGGCGCAGCGTCAAACACGAGGACGTGTACCTGAAAGGGTACGTCACCATGTCTGACTTACAGCTGGGCCTGACCGATTACTTCAGGTTCTACAACACGGAGCGGCCGCATCAGTCTCTGGACTACGGCACGCCCATCCAGGTCTATAGAACGGCAAGCGGTGGCGGAGCGAGAATCGTTGACAAATTCGTTGAGCGTAAAACCACGCTCAAAACCGGGGCAGCGCCGGTCAGCTGCTAACAACTGGCTACCATCTTAAACCCTACCCTTTATTGTCTTGACTATCGGGTCCACTGTA
>CAIUWK010000047.1 GCA_903902855.1 uncultured Geobacter sp.
GCAGAAACAGTTGCGGGTCACCCTGGGCGGAGCCGATCACGGCGGGGTGACTGTTCATCTGGTAAGCAGCAATGGCGGCATCCTGAAACTGTCGACCAGCGCCACGGTTGCCGGCTCAGCAGCGATCGACATCCCCATCGCTGACGGCTCAACCTCTGCCGACTTCTACGCACAGGGGGTTCGTAATGCTACCGGTGACGTCACCGTCACCGCCACCCAGGCGCTGTTCACCAGCGGTAATGTTTCTATCAAGGTTGTTCAGCCGGTCTTTGTGTTGGGCGGTCTGCCGGTCAGCACAACCTCGCTGTCTGCGAATGATCCTTTCTATGCCTATGCCTACATTCTGAATGCGGCGGGCACCGCTGTTCAAACCACCCAGGAGGTGAGCGCCGAAGGAGCGTTGCCGGTCACCTTCACCAGCAGTGACGGAGGTGTGGGGCAGATAGCCAAAACCGGGACCACAGCCGCTTCCGTAACCATCACCATGGCTGTAGGCGCCACATTCACACCGACATCGGTAGCGGCAGGCGGGGTAGCTTTTGATCCGATGGCCGGCGGCAGCACCACGGTTTCGGTCTCGGCGTCGGGCTTCAACAATGTCTGGAGTGCGGCATCCCAGGCAGTCACCGTAACCCAGCCGGACATAACCATCACCGACCCGTGGCAGGGCTACTACCGTGTTGGCGGTGGATTGCAGAAACAGTTGCGGGTCACCCTGGGCGGAGCCAATCACGGCGGGGTCACTGTTCATCTGGAAAGCAGCAATGGCGGCATCCTGAAACTGTCGACCAGCGCCACGGTTGCCGGCTCGGCAGCGATCGACATCCCCATCGCTGACGGCTCAACCTATGCCGACTTCTACGCACAGGGAGTTCGTAATGCTACCGGTGATGCCACCGTCACCGCCACTCAGGCGCTGTTCACCAGCGGTAATGTTTCTATCAAGGTTGTTCAGCCGGTCTTCACGTTGAACGGTCTGCCGGCCAGCACGACCTCGCTGTCTGTAAATGATCCTTTCTATGCCTATGCCTACATTCTGAATACGGCGGGTACAGCTCTTCAAACCCCGCAGGAAGTGAGCGCCGAAGGAGCGTTGGCGGTCACCTTCACCAGCAGTAATTCAGGTGTGGGGCAGATAGCCAAAACCGGGACCACAGCTGCTTCCGTAACCATCACCATGGCCGTAGGCGCCACATACACTCCGACATCGGTAGCGGCTGGTGGGGTAGCCTTTGATCCGATGGCCGGCGGTAGCACCACGGTTTCTGTCTCGGCGTCGGGCTTCAACAATGCCTGGAGCGCGGCATCCCAGGCGGTCACCGTCACCCAGCCGGACATAACCATCACCGACCCGTGGCAGGGCTACTACCGTGTTGGCGGTGGATTGCAGAAACAGTTGCGGGTCACCCTGGGCGGAGCCAATCACGGCGGGGTAACTGTCCGTGTGGCCAGCAGTGAAACCACAAAACTTCTTATATCAGTAAATGCTGCTACGCCGGGGACCTCTTTCATCGACATCCCCATCGCCGACGGATCAACTTATGCCGACTTCTACGTACAAGGGGTTCTCAATGCTACCGGTGACGCCACCGTCACCGCCACCCAGGCGCTGTTTACCAGCGGTAATGTTTCTATCAAGGTCGTTCAGCCGGTCTTTGTGTTGAGCGGTCTGGCGGACAGCACGACCTCGCTGTCTGCGAATGACCCTTTCTATGCCTATGCCTACATTCTGAATGCGGCGGGCACAGCTGTCCAAACCACCCAGGAAGTGAGCGCCGTAGGAGCGTTGGCGGTCACCTTCACCAGCAGTGACGGAGGTGTGGGGCAGATAGCCAAAACCGGTACCACAGCCGCTTCCGTAACCATCACCATGGCCGTAGGCGCCATATACACACCGACATCGGTAGCGGCTGGCGGGGTAGCCTTTGATCCAATGGCCGGTGGCAGCACCACGGTTTCGGTCTCAGCGCCGGGCTTCAACAATGCCTGGAGCGCGGCATCCCAGACAGTTACGGTCACTCCGTAACTGCGTTAGTCAGTCCGTGCCGGTTTTGCGGCCCTGTCCTTAACATTCTGCAGTGTAAACCTCCGAGGTTTTTGAATCCTCGGAGGTTTTTTTGTTATTGATGTCATCTTGATCGATCTGGAGGAACGCAGGGCGTGGATTCCGGCAATATTCGATAATCCACGGTTTGTTTGTCAGGGGTTTTTTTGTGGGCAAGTAGCGGGAATAGTCTTTAATTATACGATTGGTACGTTAGTGCTACCGTTAGCCAGGTTTCGGACAACCCATGGTAATTGTTATGCCGTTTTTTGATCCAGCGATGACTCTTCTTCTATTTTTCCTGCGGATAGACCCGCGCCACGAACTCAGCAACACAGGCTGGCTTCTCCACTCCTTCTATCTCCACAGTGTACTTATGGATGATCTGGACCCCCGTTCCCACCTTCTCCACCTCCAGCAGCAGGGTCCTTGCCCTGATCCGGGAATTGACGATGACCGGGGCCGGATACCTGACCCGGTTCAGGCCATAGTTCACACGGTAACTCATTCCCGGATAGTTCTTCTGGAAAAAATCGGGATGGTTGCTCTCAGTGAGGGAGGGGAGGAGCGAGAGGGTCAGATAGCCGTGGGCCACGGTGGCGCCGTAGGGGGAGTCATGGGCGGCCCGTTGGGGATCGGTGTGAATCCATTGGATGTCGCCGGTAACCTGGGCAAACCGGTTGATCAGTTCCTGATCAACGGTGAGCCAGGCCCCCACGTGGATTTCCACCCCCAGGTTCGGGGTCAGGAAAGAGATGAGATCGTCGGCGGGGGTCATGATTTTTGTTGTAACTTGATGGGGACGTAGTTACAGAACGGCTCCTCTTCCATGTAGTCGCCATGGACCGCATCGGCCCGGGCCCGACAGCCGCCGCAGACGTTGATGAACTCGCACTCGCCGCACTTCCCCTTGTAGGCTTTGAAATCCCGCAGGTTCTTGAAGATCTCCGAATTCTCCCAAATCTCCCGGAAGGGGGTGGTTTTGACGTTGCCGGCGGTGCGGTGAAAGTAGGAGCAGGGCTTCACATTGCCGAAACAGTCGATGAGGCAGATGGACTGGGCCGCGATGCACCCCTTCCCCCCCCCCGTGGAGAAGGTCAGGGAGCGGCGCTGGAACTGCACCCCCTCGGCCTTGGCCTTCTGGGGAACGATCCGGTAGTAGTGGGGGGCGCAGGTGGGGCGCATGAGGATATCATCTTCCTGCTTTTCCTGCTGGTAGTGCCAGTCCAGGATCTCCTCGTAGTCCTCCTTGGAGATCAACTCGCTCATGATATCCTCGCCACGGCCGGTGGGGACGATCATGAACATGTACCAGGCGGTTGCCCCCAGGGACTTGGCCACCTTGAAGGTATCGGCGATGTCGTGCTGGTTCCGCTTGGTAAAGGAGGAGTTGATGAGAAACTTCTGGCCATGCTTCCGGAAGAGTTCCGCGGCGTTGAGCACCCCCTGAAAGGCACCGGGGGAGGAGCGGAAATCGTCGTGAACCGCGGCGGTGGAACCGTCCAGGGAGAGGGAGACCATCTTGATGTCGGCCTTCTTCATCTTCTCGCAGACCTCGTCGGTGACCAGGGCGCCGTTACTGGCCATACAGATCCGCAACCCCAGTGACGTGCCGTACTCTGCCAGTTGGAAGATGTCCGGTCGCATGAGCGGTTCTCCACCGGAGAGGACCACCACCGGTTTGGAAAAATCGGCGATCTCCTTCAGGAGGTTCTTTCCCTCTTCCGTGGTGAAGTCCCCCTCGGAGGAGAGCAAATCCGAAGAACAGCGGCAGTGGACGCACTTCAAATTACACTTCTGCGTGGTCTCCCACGCGATCCATTTGGGAATATATTCTTCGGCCATGATATCTCCGTTGGTGGTGATGGAGTGATGATAATGCGTAACGACACGGGTTGATAGGCTGAAGACTATCCGGAAAATCACTGCAAAATTAATACAGGCGACTTGTACGAGACGAGTTTAACCTTCAGCCTTCAGCCTCAAGACCTGAGAAGTTACGATATTACTATGGTTCCCGGAACAAAGACAAGAAGATTAAAATTGTGGGGTTCTCTGCGTGACATGTTGCGCGTGTGACGAGGGGGGAAGGGAAAGAAGGGGCACGGCATTGCCGTGCCCCGGTTGGGCAGGTTACTCTTCGTCTCTCAGGATGTAGCCGACACCGCGGACGGTGTGGATCAGCTTCTTTTCTGCTTCGCGGTCGATCTTCTTCCGGAGATAGTTCACGTAGACGTCGATGATGTTGGTGAAGCTGTCGAAGGTATAATCCCAGACATGCTCGGCGATCATGGTCCGGGTCAGGACCTGGTTGGGATTGCGGACCAGGTATTCCAGAAGCGCATACTCCTTGGCGGTGAGGTCGATCTCTTTCTCGGCGCGCCAGACCTTGTGTGTGACCGGGTCGAGGCGGAGGTCGGCAAAACGGATCTCGGCGCCACGGTCAAATTCGCTTCTCCGGAGCAGGGCCCGGACCCTGGCCAGCAGTTCGGCAAAGGCGAAGGGCTTGGTGAGGTAGTCGTCGGAACCGGAATCGAGACCGGCCACGATGTCCTCCACCTCATTCTTGGCGGTGAGCATCAGCACCGGGGTCAGTACCTTCCTGGCCCGCAGTTCTTTCATGATGGTTACGCCATCCATTTTGGGGAGCATGACGTCCAGGATGATCAGGTCGAAGGATTTCTCCGAGGCCGTGGCGAGCCCTTCTTCGCCGTCGTGGATGGTCACTACTTCATACTTCTCTTCTTCAAGGCCGCGCTTGATGAAGCTTGCTACCTTCTTCTCATCTTCCACTACCAGAATTTTCATGTCGCTTTCCTTTCGTGCCATCTGTGGGATTCCTCCGTGCGAGAGATAGTCAATAACTACCCGGGTTGAGATTTCGTTTTCTCAGGATTTCCGAAGCCGATTCTTCCACTGATTTACGCGTTACGTCGATGACCAGCCAACTGGGGTTGGCCCGGTAGAGACGACGGCAGAAGGTCATCTCCTCTTCCACCCGTTCGAAATCGCAGTAGCTGCTCCGTTCGGTCTGCCCCATGGAGCGCAACCGCTCCCTCCTGATTTCTATGAGCCGGTTGGGATCGATGAGCAGGGCGATGATCTTCTTCTGGTCAACCTCTTTCAGTTCCGTCGGCGGCTCGATCCCCATGACCAAGGGGACGTTGGCGGTCTTGTACCCCCGGTGCGCCAGATACATGGAGAGTGGGGTCTTGGAGGTCCGGGAGATCCCCACCAGGATGAGGTCCGCCTTGGCAATGGCGCTGACCCCCTGGCCGTCGTCGTGCTGGACCGTGAAGTTTACCGCCTCGATCCGTTTGTAGTAATCGGCATCCAGCTGATACTGCAGACCCGGTTCCTGCCGCGGCGCCACCAGGAGAAATTCGGAGAGTTTGAAGAGGAGCGGCGTGATCAGGTCAAGGGTGATGATCTCGTTCTGCTCGCCCCAGGTGCGCACCAGTTGGGAGAGGGCCGAGTCCACCAGGGTATAAACGACAATCCCCTTGACCAGAAGAACCTCATCCAGGGCGCGCTGCACGTACTGTCTGGTCCGGAGACGGTTCAGAAGGTGCAGCTGATAATCCACATCCTTGAACTGTGACAGGGCGGCTCGAACGACCCGCTCCACGGTCTCACCGGTGGAGTCTGACAGGAGAAAAATATGTTGCATGGGTTACTATTCTCCGTTGAAACTCGGCAAGGGGGCGGTGATGCACACCCTTTGCAAGCTCTTCCGATGCTGTGGAACCTGACGTTCATGAATACTACACTATGTTGGATATTAAACGCAACAGATTAATTCGGCTTCCTGCTGTTTTTAATAGCCTCCCGCAGCTCCGGAAAAAGTGCCAGATCGATGGCCGTCAGAGCCATGGCCCGGGCCCCTTCCAAGACCGCCTCACCCCCCTGTTCCGAGCCGGCGGCAGCGGCAAAATCGGGGGTGTGAATATGAATTCCGTCCCCGATGGGGACATGGGGATGGATGGTGGGGACGATCTGGGAGACGTTGCCGATGTCCGATGATCCCCGCCCCCGGTCCGACGGGCTCTCCGCCTCTACCAGTCCCAGGAGGTGGAGCTGGGCTGTGTAGAGATCGGCAAAGGGCTCATTGACCAGAAACGGCGCCATGACCCGCGGTTCCTCTTCGATGGAGAGGGTGCACCCCGAGGCCAGTGCTCCCCCCTGGGCGCAGGCGATGACCCTTTCTTTCACCTCATGGAGCATGGCCAGATCTTCGGCACGGACGTAGAAATAACAGGAGGCCCGGGCCGGGATGATGTTGGGGGCGATTCCGCCATCGGTAATGGTGCCGTGAACCCGGACATCCTGCCGGAATTGCTGGCGTAGGGCGTTGATGGCGTTGAAGGTCTGAATGACTCCGTCCAGGGCGTTGATCCCCTCTTCCGGATAGGCCGCGGCATGGGCCGCCTTGCCGGAGAAGGTAAACCGGACCTTGGCCAGCCCCAGATAGAGTTTAGTCACCTTCCGGCGCGCCGAAGGGTGGACCATCATGGCAAAGTCGATGTCGCGGAAAAAGCCATGCCGGATGAGATCCACCTTGCCGATCCCTTGCTCCTCGGCGGGGGTTCCCAGGACGACGATCCGGGCCGCGTCAGGTGGAAGGGTCTGCCGGAGGGCCAAGGCTCCCCCCAGCGCCGCAGCGGCGATGATGTTGTGGCCGCAGGCATGTCCCAGTTCCGGCAGTGCGTCCATCTCGGCCAGGAGGGCAATGACCGGACCCGAGGTGCCATGCTCCGCCCGAAAGGCGGTGGCCATGCCGGCAATCCCTCGTTGGACGGTGAATCCCCGGCGCTCCAGGGTGTCGGCCAGAAGGGCCGCGCTCCGGTGCTCGTTCAACCCGGTTTCAGGGTTGGCGTGTAGTTCCCGGGCGATCCCCCTGAGGAGTTCGGCCTGCCGTGCCACCTGGGCCAGCGCCATACTCTTGAGATTATTTTGTTCCGGTGTCTGTCCCATAATTCTAATGAGGACTACACCCGTTGCCACGGCTTGTCAAGGTTTTTATTGTGTTTACGCTACGGTTTTGCTACGGTAACCCGGCGATTTCGCCACCTGCTCATGAAAAAAAAGGATTGCCATGACTCAACCCTGGGCCGAAGTAACGTGCCATGCCCCTGCCGCCGCCGATGACCTCCTCTCCTCCTACCTCGTGGAGCTTTCCGGGGTGGGGGTCTGCACCGAAAACCGGGAGGTAGACACCTTTTCCCTGGATGGACTGGACGACGGGCGGGAGTCGGTCGTTAAATCCTACTTTCCCGCCGACGACACTCTTCCCCTTCAGGTGGAACGGATCACGGCATACCTGGCGGAACTGGCTGCGGCCAACCCCGACTGGTCTTTTGCCGCTCCCGTTGTGACGCTCATCAGGCAGGAAGATTGGGCCCACACCTGGAAGGAGTATTTCAAGCCCTTTCGTGTGGGAGAGCGGTTGGTAGTCAAGCCGACCTGGGAGGAGTACGAGGCGAGGGAAGGGGATCTGATTCTGGAGATCGACCCGGGGATGGCCTTCGGCACCGGGAGCCACGAGACCACCAGGCTCTGTCTGGAAGCCCTCCAGGGGATCTGTTGCCGGAGCGGGGAGTTTGGCGGATTGACGTATCCTGACCCCGCTTCCTGCCTGGATGTGGGGACCGGTTCCGGTATCCTCGGCATCGGGGCGCTCAAGCTGGGTATCCCTTGGGTGGTGGGGATCGATATCGACGGCGAGGCGGTGAAGGTGGCCGAGGAAAATGCCTCCCTCAACGGTGTGGCGGATGGGATGACGCTCTCCACGACCCCGCTGGAGCGAGTCACCGGCACCTTCCCGGTGGTGGTAGCCAATATTCTGGCAGAGGATCTGGCCCGGATGGCATCTCTTCTGGTGGAGCGGCTGGGAGCGGGAGGATTTCTCATCCTCTCCGGCATCCTCACCGTAAAAGAGCCGCTGGTGGTTGAGGGGTTTGCCCCCTTTGATCTTCTTCCTCTTTCCCCGGCCCGGGATGGGGAGTGGAGCTGCCTCGTCTACCGCCGCGTGGTCTGATGCGACGATTTTTTATAGAGAGAAGCGCCATCACTGACGGGATCGCGGTCATCCAGGGGGAGCTCTTCCACCACCTCATCGCGGTGCTCCGCTGGAAAGTCGGCGCACCGCTGGCCCTGGCCGACGGCCTGGGGGGAGAGTATCACGGGGTCCTGACCTCCGTAGAAGGTGAACGGGCAGTCGTCACTATCCGGGAAACCTTTGTCGTTGCCTCCGGCGGGACAACCCCTGAGATAACCCTGCTCCAGGGGATACCCAAGGGGGATCGGATGGAGACAATCCTCCAGAAGGGGGCCGAGCTGGGGGCCGACCGTTTCGTCCCGGTGCTCACCTCCCGCGCCATCCCGCGTCTCTCCGGCGACAAGGCCGTGGAGCGGGTGCGGCGTTGGGGGCGGATCGTCGGTGAGGCGGCCCGTCAGTCCCGCAGCAGCCATATTCCGGAGGTGAGCGCCATCGTCACCCTGGCCGAGGCGTTGGCCGAGGCCCGGCAGGAGGTGAAACTGCTCCTCTGGGAAGGGGAGAGTGAGCGCGGTTTGCGGGATGTTCTGGAGTCACGTGCCTGTCCGGCATCGGTGGCGCTCCTGGTGGGGCCGGAGGGGGGATTTTCACCGGAGGAGGCTCGGCAGGCGATGGTTGCGGGATTCATCCCGGTGACCCTGGGGACGCGTATCCTGCGCACTGAAACCGCCGGTCCGGCGGTGCTGGCTATACTTCAGTACGTCTGGGGGGATCTGGGGGGGAGAGACACCGCTTCATCCTGCTGATGATGCCGCGTAATTCCCGGAGCTCCTCCGGCAGGAGCCGCCGATCCCGGTAGAGCGCACCGTTATGGAGCTCCACGAACCGTCCCACGTCCGGGGACTCTATCCCTGCCGTCATCTCCCGAAGCCCGGCGTCGGGTGTGGCCTCGATCCCGTAGAGACGCCTGAGCTGTGCGATGAAGTCGGTGACCAGCCGCGCCTCCCGTGAGGAGCGCCGCAGGAGGGGGAGTCCCCCCCATCGGAGGAGAAACGGCACGATTGCCGGGATGAGCAGGAGGAGAACCCACTTTCCCTCCGGCAGAGTTACCCCCTGCAGCCGCTGCCCGACTTCATTGTACAGGGCTATCTGCCGTTCCAGGTCATAGGTGATGACCTGACGGTTCCAGAAGTAGGTGAGCGCATCCATTGCCAGGCTCAGCGACCACCCCCCCTGTCCGGCCGATGAGCCGACCTCCCCCGCATTCACCGCCCATCGGGTGGGATCAACCCTGACCCATCCCGTCCCCTCCAAGTACGCCTCCACCCAGACATGGGCACGATCCTGCGTCACCAGATAGTATCCCCCCAGCTCGCTGTACTCTCCCCCCAGATACCCCCCCACCAGGCGGGCCGGAACCCCGGCCAGCCGAAGGAGCAGGGCGCAGGAGGAGGCGAAGAATTCACAATTCCCCCGCTTGCTTGAGGTGAGGAATGTCAGGAGCGGTTCTTCGAAATGGGGAAGCCCCGTGGTGGCGTAGCGGAGTTGCTCTCCCCGGAAGAACGTCTCCACCGCTGCCAGCCGTTCCCGGTCGTTCCCGCCGCTATCCCTGAGACGGAGCCCCCGCTCTCGTAACCAGGGGTGAAGCCGCTCCGGAGTTTCCAGGTAGAAGCCGCGCGCCGCTCGCAGTCTCCCTTGGGCAGTATCCGTCATGACGGAATCCACCATATACGTGCTCCGTTTGGCGGTGAAAGAGCGCCGGGTCAGGGTGAAGTCCCCCCCCCTGATGACTCCGGGCAGAGCGAAAACCTTTCCGGGGAGGTCCAGGGCCACGAGATAGCGCGTACTCCCCGGCTCCAGGAAGAGCCGCTGGGAGACCAGCCGACCCCTTCCCGGGACGAACCGTTCGGTGGCAGGGGGCTCCCTGCGGGACCAGACAGTGCCGTCAACCCGGTTGAGCGTTATCCCCCGCCAGTAGAGCTCGGCAGGGGGGAGTCTGACGCATTCCGCCCGAAAGGCGACCCCCCTGTTTTCCCCCACGGATGCGGCGCTCCCCGGCTGCACCGTCTCGGAAAAGCCGCTTTTTTTCGCCGCCGAGTTGGCCGGAAAATCCCAGAGAGGGAACGGGGTCCTGGGGAGGATCATGAAGAAGCAGAGGAGGAGCGGCACGGAGAGGAGGAGCATCCCCAGCGGGATCGTCAGTAGGGAACAAAACCGCTCCCTGGTGAGTTCGGCAACGGGATCGCGGTCGTAACAGGTCAACAGGACCAGGGCGATCTGGAAGATGACAACCTGGAGCCCCAGGTAGAGCATGAAGAGCGCGTCCAGGGAATAGAGGGAGGAGGCGGCCAGGCAGAAGAGGGAGAGGAGGAAGATCTGGAGATAATTCCGGCTGCTCTGCTCCCCCAGAAACCGGACCCCCAAGAGCGCCACCAGAAGATTGACCACCGGTCCCACCGGATCGCTTTGGGTGGCCCGGAAGAGGTAGAAGAGAAAGATCCCCAAGGAACCGGCGGTGAGGAGGCGTCTGTCAATCCGGAACCGCCGCCGGTGGAGCGCCAGCGTCAGGAGGAGCGCCAGGGGAAGCAGGATCTTGGGGAACGGCTCAAGGAAGGGGAGGAGCGGGAGATACCCCAGGAGGGATACCCCCAGCGCCATGGTGAAGATGACGAGATCAAGCCTGATCATGGCGTCCCAGTTCCGTCAAGAGCCGCAGCCGCTGCCGGCGTGAGCTTGCCGGTGGAAAGAGCCGTCCCCCCAGCCGGAGCCCCACCGGTAGCTGTTGTTCCCGCATGAGCCGGTTGACGAGCCAAGCCGCGCGTGAGAGGCGCTCTTCCCGGTCGCCGGGGAGAAGGAGGGGATCGATGAGAACCGGTTCCTGCAGCGATCCGGAGAGCTCTTTGACCTTGAGTCCCTGGGAGCGGGCCGACAGCCGCCAGTGGATCCGCTTGAGCGGTTCCGCCCCGCTGTAGTCGGAGATCCGGAACAGTTCCCCTTCGTCCCCCTTCCGGAGCGAGCTCTCCCCGCCCCGGTCAGGTCGACCGCCGGCCGGTTCGGTCAAGGGGGAGGAGAGGAGCCGGGGGAAGACTGTGCAGCATCCGCTCAGCGGAATCCCGGTGCGACGGACGAAAAAGTCGGCGGGGAAAGGGGACGAGAGCTCTCCCCAGCCGGGCTCCTGTGCGCCCCGCAGGGGAAAGGTTACGGTGAAGGTTTCACTCTCGCTCCCGTTGCGGGGGAGCATGAAGAAGAGGGCCGAGCCGCCGTGGGGGAGAGTTAGCTGGAGGAGGAAGGAGGGGAGATAGCGTTTCCGATTTTCCAGCGTGACCGTGACCAGGGTCTCCCGGCCGGCATAGATCTCATCAGGGAAGTCGATGACACCCCGCACCCCCTTGATGTTCTGCCAGCCGGAGAGCCCGGAGAGCGTCATGAAGGCCAGCAGGGCCGACACGATGAGGAAGAGGAGGTTGTTACCGGTATTCACTGCGGCAAACCCCAGGAGAAGGGTAACGCCGATATAGATCGCTCCTGCCTTGGTTATTTTTAAACCAGGGGAACGGGGATCTCTCTCAGTATGCTTCGTAGGAGTTGCTCCTTGTCCAGTCCGTCCTGGTCGGCGCCGACGATGAGGCGATGGGCTCCCACCGGGGTTGCCAGCTCTTTCACGTCTTCGGGAATGACGTACTCCCGCCCCTCCAGGTAGGCATTGGCCCGGGCCGCCTCGGCCAGGTTGATTCCGGCCCGGGTGGAGAGTCCGCAGGAGATGAGGGGATGACTCCGGGTCGCAGCCACGATGCGAAAGAGATACTCCGTGACCTTCTCCGAGAGAAACACCCGTTCCCGCACCGCCTGCTGGGCTTCTCGAAGCGCATCCAGGGAGATGACGGGGGAGAGCTGTTCCAGTTCGCCCCGAATGCTCCCGTGACGGATGATCTTCTTCTCCATCTCTTCGGGGGGATACCCGATGCCGGTGCAGATGAGAAACCGGTCCAGCTGTGATTCCGGGAGAGGATGTGTTCCCACCTGCTCCACCGGGTTCTGGGTCGCCACCACGAGGAAGGGGGAGGGGAGGTCATAGGTGATCCCCTCCACGGTGACCTTTCGCTCCTCCATCGCCTCCAGCAGGGCGCTCTGGCTCTTGGGCATGGCCCGATTGATCTCGTCCACCAGGAGCAGGTTGTTGAAGAGCGGTCCACGGATGAAGGTGAAGCGGTTGTCGTCCCGGTTGAAGATGGAGAGGCCGGTGATGTCGGCGGGGAGGAGATCGCTGGTGCACTGGATCCGGCCGAAGGTGAGCCCCAGGACTCGTGACAGCGCCAGGGCAAGGGTGGTCTTCCCCAGGCCCGGAATATCCTCCAGCAGGATGTTCCCCCCGGCCAGGAGCGCCGTCACGCAGAGACGTATGGTTCGTCCCTTCCCCGTCAGGGCGCCGGTGAGGGTTTCCAGCACCGCCAGGAGTTCGTCACGGCGGGGGAGGTTCTGAGTGTTACGTTCCAGGTTCACGCGGCGCAGTCCCCAGTTGAGCTTCTACAGTGAGGGGAATGGTAGCACAGTGAGGGAAAAGAGTGCCGGAAAAAATGTCATGGAAAGATAGGATCTTGTCTAGCTGATACTTAAAATTCGAGCTGGACGGGGTGCTAGCGCTCTCGATCAACACACTATTGTCGGCTGATATGGTTTCTCTGCAGTTGCACGGATTTATGTGGTATGAACTTTGTCGTTGGCAATTGCCTGACATGAAAGGTGTGCATCATGAAAATCATCGACCTGAGAAGTGATACGGTGACGCAACCGACCCCGGCCATGCGGAGTGCCATGGCCGAAGCCGTGGTGGGGGATGACGTCTACGGCGAGGACCCCACGGTAAACCGTCTGGAGGCGCTGGGGGCGGAATTGACGGGGAAGGAGGCGGCGCTCTTCGTCCCCACGGGGACCATGGCCAACCTCCTGGCCATCATGAGCCACTGTGACCGGGGAGATGAGTATCTCTGCGGTCAGGAGGCCCACTGCTACCGGTTCGAGGGGGGGGGAGCTGCGGTCCTGGGGAGCGTCCAGCCCCAACCGCTGGAGTTTTTGCCTGACGGCACCCTTGACCTGAACCGGGTGGCCCGGCTCATCAAACCCGATGATCCCCACTTTGCCCGGACCCGGCTCCTCTGCCTGGAAAACAGCCAGGGAGGAAGGGTTCTGCCGCTGGCCTATCTGGCGCAGGCCCGGGAACTCTGTGACCGGCAAGGGCTGGGCTTCCATCTGGACGGGGCGCGGGTGGCCAATGCGGCGGTACATCTGGGGGTTCCCCTGGAAACGATCACGCGGCAGGTGGATTCCACGACACTCTGCCTCTCCAAGGGGCTGGGGGCGCCGGCGGGGTCGCTGCTCTGCGGCAGCCGCGAGTTTGTGGCGAAAGCCCGCCGCTGGCGCAAGGTTCTGGGTGGGGGGATGCGGCAGTCCGGCATCTTGGCGGCGGCGGGGATCGTGGCGTTGACGCAAGAGATGCCACGGCTGGCAGTGGATCATGAAAATGCCCGGCTGCTGGCGGAGGGGTTGGCAACAATCCCTGAGCTGGAGGTGGTCCGGTGCGCCACCAACATGCTCTTTGTCAGGGTGAGCGGAGGGAGAGAGGGGGAGCTGACGGATTGGCTAAAGCAGCGGGGGATTCTTCTGGCGGGGCGGGATGCCTTGCGCCTGGTGACCCATCGGGATGTGGCGAGGGAGGATCTGGAGCGGGTGCTGCGGGAGGTGAAGATGTTTTTTTATACGATGGAGAAGTTCGTGTGAATTGTTTTCTGGAGCTCCTCGATGCGGAGCATCGCCTGACGGATCTTTTCCCGCTCGTCGGCGGCCAGTTCGTAGGGATTGAGAAAGTGGGCATCCTTCTGTATCCCCTTGATGACCCGGATCTGCAGGAGTATCCGGTGGCGGGTGAGAACCTCGTACCCTTCGCAGAGTCCGGCGGCAACGGCGGGTGAAAAGCTTCTCTCCTCCTGGAGGAGTTCGATGCGCCGGATGGTATTCGTGGCGGGAATCCCCTGATTGATGGCCAGTATCCGCACATTCATGATCAACGGCGCCCAGGCCAGGAGCTTGAGGTTGAATTCCCCCTTGTGCTCACCGGACGCTTCGGTCCAGATTCGTTTGAGAAATCCCAGTGCCAGCCTCATCTCCGTGGCTGCCTTGGCCATCCCCCAGAGCGCCTGGAAATAATCATGCTCCACCGATCGGATGGTTTCCACCAGCTCCTCGGCCAACTCCCGATCGCCGGCCACATAGCGGGCGTCGGAGAGGACGATGAGATTCATCATGTTCTTACCGAAATCCTCGGGGGCGCATTCGTACCGGACGATGGAGATGAGCCGGCGTTTCCACTGCAGCAAGGAGCCGCGCCAGGTGGGATTGGACGGCATCATGTCGCCGGTACACTTGGCGAAACCGATCTCCGCCAGCCGCTCCACCAGGAGCAGGGAGAAGTCGGTAAACCAGACGTCGGCGTTATCCCCCCCCTCGTCGCCGTAAACGATGAGGTGGTCTTGGTCGGTAATGAGGGTCTGCTCGTCGCGGCCGTCGCTCCCCGTGCTGAGCAGGGCGAAGGGGACAGGGGGCGCCCCCTTGCCGTTCGCCCGGAGTTCAGCCTCCACCAGATTCAAGGCCTGTTGTGCCAGGAGGTCGCGGTATTGGGTGCAGTTGTGGTGCAGGGTAAAGACGGAGTGAACTTTGAGGAATTCGTCCATCTCCAGTTCGTTCAGCTGTCGGTGGAGGGTGCCGAGACGGGGGTAATCGCCGCAGAGAGGGATCTCGGCCAGCAGTTGTCCCCGGCGAAGGGTAAACTGTCCGATCTGACGGATCTCACCATCCAGCTGCTCTCGGAAGGAGGTGAGTAACCGGAGGATCTCACCGCTCTCAAGGTAGCGGGTCTCATTCAGAAGTTGTTTGAGCAGATCAATGGCGACCTGCGATCTGCTGTTCTGGGAGTCGGACATGGGAGTCATGGCCTCTGCTCGGATCTATTTGATCTGATAGAAAAACGGGGAAGGCGATGAGCCTTCCCCGTTTCTGTTCCAACCTCATGATGCCATCAATGGTCGATGGCTTTTGCCATGCCGATGCCGGTGTTCTGGCGGACATAGACCTCGTCGAACATATCCTCGGAACGCTTGCTGGGGAAGGCCAGGGCTGCCAGGATGGCGGCCATGAACCCCATCGGGATGGAGATGATTCCCGGGTTTTTCAGGGTCAGGAGCGGCGTGTCCAGGCCGAGGATGGATTTGCCATCCTTGTTCAGGACATCTGCCTTCGCCTTGTCCAGAGCCTTCAGATCTTTGGCCTCAAGAACCGCACCAGGAGCAAGCGCCGCCTGTTTCTTCTCCATTGCTGCAATGATTTTTGCTCCCTTGGCCGCTTCCAGCTTGGGATAGGTCATGTTGGGGGAGACCATGACCAGACCGATGGAGGCGATGGTTCCCACCACCAGTCCGGCGATGACCCCGGCGGTGTTGAATTTCTTCCAGAAGAGGGAGAGGACAACCACGGGGAGGTTGCCGGAGGAGGCCACGGCAAAGGCCAGGGCTACCAGGTGGGCAACGTTCTGCTTCTCGGCGGCGATGCCGATGATGATGCCGACGACCCCCACGACCAGTGAGGTGATACGGGCTGCCATAACCTGCTCGTGCTGGTCGGCATGTCCGTCCTTGATGACGTTGACGTAGATGTCATGGGCGATGGCTGCCGAGGCGGCCAGAACCAAGCCGGAAACAACGGCCAGGATGGTGGCGAAGGCGACGGAGCAGAGGAAGGCAAGGAGGATGTCGCCGAATACCGGGGCAATGTCGGCGCCCAGCTGCTGAGCCAGGAGGAGGGTAGCCATATTGCCTCCGGCGTCAACCGCCGTAATTCCCTGGGGGGTGACGTTGATGGCTGCGCCGAAGCCCAAGAGGGTGGTCAAGACGTAGAATAAGCCGATGATCCACATGGCGATGATGACCGACTTGCGGGCGGCCTGGGCCGTGGGGACGGTGAAGAAGCGCATGAGGATGTGCGGCATCCCTGCGGTGCCGAGAACCAGGGCCATCCCCAGGGAGATCTGGTCCAGAGGGTTCTTGAGATACAGGCCCGGCTCCAGGAACCGTTGTCCGGCATCCACGCCGGTGAGGAGGTCCGCACCGGTCTTGCCGTCCTTCAGCAGCATTTTGGTGACATGGTCCTGGATGTCCGGGCTGTTGACGATCATGTCGAAGAAGTGGAGCGGGTTGAAGCCGGCCTTGGCCATGACCAGGACGGAGAGGACGAAGGCGCCGGACATGAGGAGGCCGGCCTTGATGATCTGAACCCAGGTGGTGGCGGTCATGCCGCCGAAGACCACGTACGCAACCATGAGGATGCCGACTCCCACGATGGCGGTTCGGTAGGGGACACCCACCAACAGAGCCATCAGCTTCCCTGCTCCCACCATCTGGGCGGTGAGGTAGAAGGTGGTGACGGCCACGGTGGCGATGGCGGCTACGGCGCGTACCGGTTTGGGATCGGTGCGGAAGGAGAGGATATCTCCCAGGGTGTATTTCCCGGCGTTGCGGCATGGTTCGGCCACGATGAGGAGCACGGTGATGTAGGCCACCAGCCACCCCACGGAGTACATGAACCCGTCATAGCCATAGAGCGAGATCATCCCGGAAATTCCCAGGAAAGAGGCTGCCGACATATAGTCACCGGCAATGGCCCAGCCGTTCTGGGCACCGGTGATGCCGCCCCCTGCCGCGTAGAAGTCGGCCGCGGTCTTATTCTTGCTGGCGGCCTTGATGACGACGCCAAGGGTGATGCCGATGATGATGGCGAACATGGAGAGGGTGATGAACTTGTTGGCCTTCAGCTCCTTCTTGACGGTGAGTTTGGGCGCCGCCGGTGCGGCCGGTTCCACCGCAACCGCGGCAGGGGCAACTGCGGCAGGGGCGGCCACGGCCGGAGCGGAGGCCGCTGTGGCGTTAGCCGGGGTGTTCGGCGTTTTCTGAGGCTCTTCGGCAAAGGCGGCTGTTGCGACGGAAAGTGCCAGTGAAGCGGCGATGATGATCTTGTTCAATGTCATGTGAAATCCTCCTTTACCTAGAGATGAAGTTCGTCGATCAGGTTTCTGGTCATCCGATCGAAATCTTTGTTGGCCACATGGGCGTAGTAATGGGCCAGACCCCAGGAGACGAAGAACTGGGAAAGGGCGAAGACGTAACCGAAGTTGACGACGCCGATGATCTTGATCTTGAACAAGCCCGGGGCGTAGGCGGCGCCGATGGGGAGGAGGAAGTAGTAAAGGGTGGAGAAGATCCACCAGCCGAACAGAAACGCGCTCTTTTTGTGGTGGAGTTCCACGAACTTCGGGTTTCTGGCGATTGCGCCCCAGTCATACTTTTTTTCTGCCATGGTAGTAGCTCCTTTCGTGAGAGATTGCCGGGTAACGGTGATAGCTGGCATGCTGACTGCTTTCTGTCTACTCCTCCTTTCGCGGGTATCTGGATTGGCGCCGGTCAGATCTTGGCATATCCGAATTTGAATGACAGTATGTCTGCCCCTTCCATCAGGGAAGGGATGATCTCGGTTTCCAGTCGCTCGGTGAGCATCCTGAAGGAGGGACCCAGCATGGTCAGGGCACCCACCACCTTGCCGGCATAATCACGCACGGCAACCGCCACGGTGATGATCCCTTCGCCCAGTCCGCCGGCATCCACTGCCACCCCGCGGTTCCGGATCTTATTGAGCTCCTCTTCCAAGAGTAGCATGTCCACAACGGAGTGCCGACGGGGACGTTTCCGGAAAACTCGCTCCAGGATATCCCGCGAATCCAGCGCCCTGATCGCCTTGCCCGCGGCATTGGTGAAGAAGGGGAACCGTTCTCCCACCAGGGAGGCGGCCTTGATCTGTTGTCCCGAGTCCACCATGTCCAGAAAGAGCACCTCGTCGCCGGAAAGTACGGTCATGTAGACCGCCTCGTCATGCTTGCGGGCCAGAGTTTCCATGATAGGGTGGGCGATCTGGATCAGGCTTACGTTTTTCAGTAGCTTCTGTGCCAGCTCCGCAGCGGGAAGCCCCAGACGGTAGCAGCCGGTGTTCTCCTCTTTCTCCACAAGACCTCTTTCTTCAAGGGTTGCCAGGAGCCGAAAGACCTTGTTGCGCGAAAGCCCCATGGTCTCGGCCAGGTACGGCAGGGTCGGCGCAGGGTGGTCCTGGGTGAGTATTTCCAGGAGCTCCAGGGCGCTTTCCACGACATGGACCGAGTAGGGTGATCTTTCATGGTTCATGAGGGTTCCGATGGGGTATGTGGTAAACAACTGTTTAAAAACGACTGGATTGAATTGATGAAATTTCTAGCACGACGTTCTACTCTAGTCAAGCATATTTTTCAAATTCTTTTACTGTATACCGAAATATGACGTAAAAACGGTATGATGATTAACCTCAATATGGCCGCATAAAATCAATGGTGAAGTTCGGCTTAAATTTAGAACGAAGTTTACATTTTAATGATATTGCCCCGGAGAAGGGGCGGGAGTCCCGGAAGTTGCCGTGACCGTGCGCTTGCCGTCGTACCGGACGCCGGCTCTCGAATTTCATTCTTTACATCATTCCGGTAGCTGTGCTAGCATTATTCGGTTTACCGAAATAAGTATTCATTCCATCGGCAGCAGGGGGAGCTGGATCATGTCGGGTCATAATAAATGGAGTACCATCAAGCACAAGAAGGGTGCCGCCGACGCCAAGCGGGGGAAGGTTTTCACCAAGATCATCAAGGAGATCTCGGTGGCTGCAAAGCTGGGAGGAGGCGATCCCACCGGTAACCCGCGACTGCGTACCGCCATCGATAAGGCCAAGGGTGAAAACATGCCCAAGGACAACGTGGAGCGGGCCATCAAGAAGGGGACCGGCGGGATGGAAGGGGTCGTCTACGAGGAGATCATCTACGAGGGGTATGGCCCCGGCGGGGTGGCGGTGCTTGTGGAGGTGTTGACCGATAACCGAAACCGCTCCGTTTCCGATATCCGAAGCATCTTTACCAAGTGCAACGGCAACATGGGGGAGGCGGGGTGCGTCGCCTGGCTGTTCGACAAGAAAGGACTCATCGTCTACCCGAAATCGGTGGATTTCGACAAACTCTTCGAGGCGGCCATCGAGGTGGGCGCCGACGATGTGGTTGATGAGGAGGAGCAGATCGAGGTGCTCACCGACCCTGCCGCGTACATGGTGGTGCGGGACGGACTGGAGGCTGCCGGCTTCAAACCGGAATCAGGAGAAGTAACCAGTATTCCCCAGACTATGGTGAAGCTGGAGGGGAAGAACGCCGAGAACATGCTCAAGCTCATGGACCGACTGGAAGACAATGATGACGTGCAGAACGTTTACGCCAACTTCGACATCTCCGCCGAGGATATGGAAAAGTTGATGTGATCATTCTCGGTATCGACCCAGGTTCGCGCATCACCGGCTACGGTCTCATTCGCACGGAAGGAAGCCGTCTCATCCATCTGGACAACGGCGGGATCTGGACCGATGCCGCCTCTGATTTTCCCGGCCGCCTGGCCCACATCTTCCGGGGGATCACCGGGCTCATCAACCGGTATGCTCCGGAGGCGGTGGCGGTGGAGAATATCTTTTTCTCCAACAATGTGCAGAGTGCTCTGAAACTGGGGCAGGCCCGGGGGGCCGCCGTGGTGGCCTGTGTCGTGCCCGGTCTCCCGGTTTTTGAGTATTCGGCCCTGCAGGTCAAGCAGGCCGTGGTGGGTCACGGTAAGGCCGCCAAGGAGCAGGTCCAGCATATGGTAAAGGTGTTGCTCAACCTTGCCGAACCGGCCCAGGCCGACGCCTCCGACGCCCTGGCGGTGGCCATCTGTCATGCGAATTCCATGGGGCTGGCTCGTCGGCTCAAGGCTCTATCATGATCGCACTGCTCACCGGCATCATCGCCCATAAGTCCCCCGACTTCATCATCCTGGATGTCAACGGCGTCGGCTATCGGGTTCAGATCCCCTTTTCCACCTACTACGACCTCCCCGACGAGGGGGGGAAGAGTACCCTTCATATCCATACCAACGTGAAGGAAGACGCCATCCACCTTTACGGCTTCCGGACCCCGGCGGAAAAGATCTTTTTCCAGCTCCTCATCGCTGTCTCCGGGGTCGGACCCAAGCTGGCCAACAGCATCCTCTCCAACAGTCCGGTGGAAGAGCTCCGGAGAGCCCTCATGACCGGTGATCTGGTCAGACTGGCGGCGGTGCCGGGGATCGGCAAGAAGACTGCTGAGCGTCTTGTGCTGGAGCTGCGTGACAAGGTGCTGAAGCTCGATACGGGGGTAGATTTCGCCGGGTCGGGTGAGCCTGTCACTGCGCCGTCCGGGGTCACCGACGACGTGGCCTCGGCCCTTGTCAACCTGGGGTACAAAGAGGCGATCGTCAAGAAAGCGCTGGCCGAAGTTGCCACCACCCCCGAAGACACCGTGGAAACCCTCCTCAAGCAGGTTCTCAAGTTGCTGATGAAATAGTATCCGATCGGTACAGGAATCCGAACAGCAGCATCGCCGCCCCCACCACTGTCCCGCTGAGAAAAAAACCGACCCGGAACCCCGCACTCCCCACGATCATTCCCATCCCCACGGAACTGAGCATCATGCCGGCGTAAATACCGGTGTTGTAGCACCCCATGGCGATCCCCCGCAACTCCCGGGGGACGATATCGGCAATCAGGGCGCAGATCACCGTAAAGGCGGTTCCCATGCTGAGCCCCATGACGGCGGCAACGGCCATGAGCGACGTCAGGGAGCGGCAGAGCCCGAAGGATGCCGTTGCCAGGGAAAAGAGGGCCAGACCACCGGTCACCAGGAGCGTCCGATCCCTGATCCCATCGCAGAGTCGTCCCGAGGGGAGACGGGACAGGGCATTGGCCAGTGCCTGGGTGGCGAAGACGAACCCCACCCCCCCGGTGGTCAAGCCGAGGCTTTTGATGTAGAGCGGCATGAAGGTCACGAACATCCCGAATCCTACGCACCCCCCCAGGGTGGCCACCAGGCAGGCGACCAGTGGGCGGTTTTTTTGCAGGATCTTCAGGGCCGGCAGGAGAGGGGGGGGAGCGGTTGCAGTGGATCGGTCTGCGGGGTGCAGCGGGAGGAAGAAGAGCGCCACGAAAAACATGGAAAGGATCAGCCCTCCGGCAACCAGGAACACCGGCCGAAGCCCCAGCGCACTCCCCAGGAATCCGCCGGCTGCCGGCCCCAGGGTCATGCCGCCGTAGAGGGCCATGGTGTACCAGCCAAAGGCCCGCCCCAGCTTCTCAGGCGGGGTGATGTCGGCCACATGGGACATGAGCGTGGGGGAAAAGGCCGACAGCCCTGTCCCGAAGAGGAGATAGATGGCAGCCATCTGCAGTGGAGTGTGACTCCAGTAGAGGAGAAACGAGGAACCGCTGAGGAGGAGCAGTCCGGTCAGGAGGGGAATTCTCCGTCCCAACCGGTCGGAGATGAGCCCCGAGGGGATGGAGAGGAGTCCCGCCATGAGGGCGAAGGCGCCGTTGATAACCCCCACCTGAATAGTATCGGCCCCCAGGGATGCGGCGAAGAGCGGGACGATGGGAATCCGCATGTAGGAGCCGAAAAAGCAGACGAAGCTGATAAGGCAGGCGAAGAGGAGAGGGGCGGCAGGGTGCCTGTGTGGGGTCATGGGCGTTGGCAGCTCGACTTTTTGTGCGATCGTTCCGTTCCGGGTGGAGATACCTGTTAATCCAGGGTCTTGCGGTAGAACTTCACCGCAATGGTCATCATCGCCAGGGTGAAGAGCATCAGGGGCCAGATGTCCGGCCAGAGCAGAGAGAGGCTGTTCCCCTTGAGAAAGATCCCCCGGATCAGCCGGTTGAAGTAGGTCAGGGGGAGAAGGTTCCCCACGAATTGCGCCCAACCGGGCATGCCGTGGAAGGGGAACATAAAGCCGGACAGCAGCATGTTGGGGAGGAAATAGAACATGGTGAGCTGCATGGCTTGCAGTTGGTTCTGCACCAGGGAGGAGATGGTGATCCCCACGGTGAGGTTGGCTCCCACGAAGAGGAGCGTGACCAGATACATGGTGACGATGCTTCCCGCAAAGGGAACATGAAAAATCAGGCGTGCAGCCAAAAAGATGATGGTGGCCTGGATCAGGCCGATGGCGATGTAGGGGACGATCTTGCCGGTCATCACCTCCAGGGGGCGTACCGGCATGGCCAGCAGGTTCTCCATGGTTCCCCGCTCACGCTCTCTGGTGACGGCCAGCCCGGTCATGAGGACCATCATCATGGTAAGGATGACCCCCATGATGCCGGGCACGATGTTGTACTGGTTGATCCCCTCCGGGTTGTAGAGCCGATGGACCAGAATCCGGAAGGGGGGCTCTCTCTCCGCCAAGTATGCCAGTGGGCCGGTGAGATCTTTTACGGTCACGGAGCGGGCGACCCCGGTCACCGAGGCCAGGGCCATGCCGGTGGCGGTGGGGTCGGTGGCGTCCGCCTCCAACAGCAGGGAAGGGTGCTCGTTGCGCAGCAGGCTCCGGGTGAAGTCGGCCGGGATGGTGAGGACGAAGAGAACCTTCCCCTGGGCCAGGGCTCTCCGTCCGGCCTCCTCGTCGGGGAGTCGGCCGATGATGTTGAAGTAGCCGGTGCACTTCAGCGCCGCCACCAGGGTCCGGGTGATGTCGCTCTCATCGGCGCTGATGATGGCCATGGGCATCTGTTTGGGGTCGGTATTGATGGCGAAGCCGAAGAGGGTCAGCTGCGCCAGGGGGATGGCGATGATCATGGCAAAGGTAAGGCGGTCACGTCTCAGTTGCAGAAACTCCTTGAGGACCATGCCCCACCAGCGGGCCGGGGAAAAACCGTCCAGGAGTCTCATGGTGCTGTCGCCTCCCTGATGCCGGCCCGGTTCATCATGTAGATGAAGATATCTTCCAGGGTCGTATCGATTTTTTCCATCCGCCAGTCGCTCTCCGCCGTTACACCGTGCAGCGTTTCCTCCAGCAACTCCCTGTCCGTGCCGTTGACATGGAGCATGGCCCCGAAGAGAACGGTCTGCGCCACGCCGGGGAGGTCGCGGAGCCGCCGGGAGAGGTTCATGAGATTTTCGCCGCGAATCACCCACGTATGTAACCCTTGGGCAGCAATCATCTGGGTGGCGGTCCCTTGTGCCAGGAGGTTCCCCGCGGCGATGTAGGCCAGCTTGTGGCACCGTTCCGCCTCATCCATGTAGTGGGTGCTCACCAGCACGGAGATCCCCCGGGCCGAGAGGCGATGGAGTTCTTCCCAGAAATCCCGCCGTGCCGCCGGGTCGACCCCTGCCGTCGGTTCGTCCAGGAGGAGCAGTTCCGGGTTGTGCAGCAGGGAGGCTGCCAGGGCCAGCCGCTGTTTCCAGCCGCCGGAGAGGGTGCCGGCCAACTGTCCTGCCCGACCGGTCAGCCCCAGCCCCTCCAGCGCCTGGTCCACCGACTCCCTGCGGCGGGGGATAGCGTACATCCGTCCTACGAAATCCAGGTTCTCCCGGATGGTCAGGTCGTCCCAGTAAGAGAACTTCTGGGTCATATACCCCACCGCGCGTTTGATTCGGGTACTTTCCCGGAGGATGTCGTACCCCAGACAGTTCCCGCTTCCCGAATCGGGGATGAGGAGGCCGCACATCATCCGGATGGTGGTGGTCTTGCCGCTGCCGTTGGGGCCGAGAAAACCGAAGATCTCGCCGCGGTTCACCTGCAGGGAGAGGTTTTTGACCACCTCTTTTTTGCCGAAACGCTTGTTCAGCCCTGTGACGTCGATGGCAAGGTGGTCGCTCATGGGAGCCTCACCGTCACCGGCTGACCGGGATGGAGAGCGGTTGGGGTGGCGGTGGGGTGGGCCTCGATCATGAAGAGGAGTTTGGCCCTGGTTTCGTTACTGTAGATGATGGGGGGGGTGTACTCGGCCTGGGTGGAGATAAAGGTTATCTTGCCGGGGATCTCGGCGGGGGAGCCGTCGCAGTGGAGAAGCACGACTCTTCCCACTGAGAGTGTCCCCAGGAGCGGCTCGGGGACGAAAAACCGGACCTTTATGTTTTTCGGCGGGAGTAGCCGCACCACCGGAGCGCCCGCTGGGACCCACTCCCCTTCCCGGTAGAGGGTGTCAAAGAGCAGCGCTGCGCCGGAGGTGGTGACGGTTTTCTGTCCCAGACGCCAGGCGGCCTGGTCCAGGGTGGCTCGGGCCGCGGCGACTTTGGCGCGCTGCGCCTTGATCTGCTCGTCCCGGGCCGTCAGCCGGGCAACAGCCAACTCCCCTTCCAGTTCAACTTCCCGGCCGGCATCCGCCTCTGCCGTGGCACGGGTGTCGTCCAGCTGAGATTGGCTGACGATCCCCGCCTTGTGGAGCGATTCCGTCCGAGTCAGGCTGGCGGATGACCCTTTCCGTCTCGCCGTGGCCTGGGCGAGTTGGGCACGGATCACCTCCAGTTCCTGACGGCGTCTGCCGGTAAGCAGATCCTTGAGCTGGGCCTGGGCCGCGTTTAGCTCCTCTTCGGCCTGACGCAGGGCCGCAGTTTCGTTGTTCGCTTCCAGGGCAAAGAGAGGGGCGTTGGCAGGGAGCTGCTCCCCCCGGGCCACCATGAGCCGGTCAAGCCGTCCCCCCTCTGCCGATGCCACGGAGACGAATTCACCCTCCACATACCCCTGGTAGCTGGTGGAGCTCTTGTCCGTGCAGCCGGTGAGGAGTATGGCGGTCAGTAGTCCGGCAAGATACCGACAGCGTAGACCTCTCCATGGTTTTGTCCTGAGCAGCGGCATGGCGCCTCCGGGCTACCCTTTCACGATATATACCGAACAGGGAGCATTCTTCACCACCTTATAGGAGACGCTTCCCTGGATGTTTCGTTTAAGGAACCCCTTGCCGGAACTGCCGATGACGATGACGTCGATCTCCTCCTTCTTGGCGCAGGCAATGAGCTCATCCGCCGGATCGCCGTAGGCAATCCGCACCTCCAGGGGGATCTCCATGTCCCGGGCATCCTTTTCGACGATATAGAAGACCCTCTGGCGGAGCTCTTCCCACTCCTTGGTCTGGGTGACCGGCCCTTTGGGGATGAAATCGGCGAAGGTGGGATTGGGGGTATTGGGGAGGACGAGCATGGCGTAGATGGTACTCTTGAACCTGCTGGGGTTGCCCGCCGCCAGCCTGACCGCCTCCTGGGCCGCCTTGTCCGACTGGGGGGAGCCGTCGATGGCCACGAGGATCTTCTTGGCTAGATTAAGCATCAGGTCTCCTTGAACTATCCGATTTCAGAATCGGGGGAAAACCGGCATGGTTACTTTTCCGGCTTGACTTTCGTAGAACATAATTCTATATTTGTCGAAATCTACAATACCATGTAAGATAGACAGTTGGGGAGATGTTTTTTCTCTTTTTGTTGCGAAAGTGAAGATAACTATTAATAAGTAAAACAAACAAAGGAACGTTTTAAACACGAATAAAGGAAGCAGGTACCGATAATGGCGCGAAAAGAGAAGACCGAATATATCATCCAGGCGGTGTCCCATGCCCTTGATCTCCTGGAACAGTTCCACGATGAAGTGGACGAACTGGGAGTCACGGAGCTTTCCAAGCGGCTGAAGCTTCACAAGAACAATGTCTTTCGGCTCCTGGCGACGTTGGAGTCGCGGGGGTACATCGAGCAGAACCGGGTGACGGAAAACTATCGTCTGGGGCTCAAGACCCTGGAATTGGGACAGACCTTCATCCGACAGATGGGGTTGTTACGTCAGTCCCGTCCGGTGCTGGAAGAGTTGGTCCGGCAGTGCAACGAGACCTCCTACGTGGCCATATTGAAAGATTTTCACATCATCTATCTGGATGTGGTGGAGACCGATCTCACCGTCCGTGTGGTGCCGCGGGTCGGTTCCCGGCTTCCTGCCTGCTGTACTGCGGCGGGGAAGGTCCAGATCGCCTACATGACCGACGAAGAGTTGGAGCAGTATCTCCCCACCAAGGAGCTGAAGCGGTATACCCCCTTCACCGTCACCGACCGGGACCTGCTGAAGGCGCAGCTCAAGGTCATCGCGGAGCAGGGGTACGCCCTGGACAACGAGGAGCTGGATATCGGAGTTCGCTGTGCCGGGGCCCCCATTCGTGACTATACTCGCCGGATCATCGGCGCGGTGAGTGTCTCCGGCCCCTCCATGCGGTTCAGCGACGAGCGGATGGAGCAGGAGCTGATCCCGCTGGTAAAGAGGGCTGCGGAAGAGATCTCCGGAAAACTCGGCTACCACAAGTAACGGAACAGACAACTTCAGTAATAATGGAACGCGGAGTTATAACATCCTCATCCGCGTTCCATTCCCCTTCCGCTTTATCTTCCCGGGAGCTCCGTCCGAAACCACCGCTCGTACTCCTCCACCAACTCCTCGACCTGCTCCTTTAACTCCGGGGAGACCGGCCCCACCGCCACCAGGTTGAGATTCTCCGGGGCGAAGAGTGTGCGGGCCACCTCCCGGATCATGCCGCTCTCCACCGCCAATACCTCCCGCTGTTCCGTTTCGGGGGTCCAGACCAGTCCCACCATCTCCCCCCAGCCGAACCGCACCTGCATGTCATAACAGGAGTCGGAGCCGAACTCCAGCTCGTAGAGATACCATCTCCTGACCCGGTCCAGTTCGTCGGGCGCCACCGGTTCGGTCAGGATTCGCCGCACCTCGTCCAGAGTGGCGCTGACCGCTGTCACCAGATTGTCCGGCGCCGTGGAAAAGTCCAGGGAAAAACTGCCGGCCTCGGTATAGGCGGCGATGACGGCATCCACCGAATAGACCACCCCCATCTCTTCCCTCAGTTTCAGGTGCAGCCGGGAACTCCCCCCACCGGAGAGGAGTCGTCTGAGGAGTCGCAGCGCCATGAGCCGCTTGTCCCGGATGGGGAAGCCTCGAAAGGCAAGCTGCAGATCCACTTGACTGTCTTCATCGGGGACAAAAAGTGTCCTGGGGAGAGTCTGGCTCCCCTGGAACGGGACAATGGCGGGTGGCGTCCCCGGTTCCCAGCTACCGAATGCCTCTTGCGCGGCCCGGAGCAGTTGGGGGGGATCGATCTTCCCCACGGCCACCAGCACGGCGTTGTTCGGGCAATAATGGCGGTCCAGATGTTCCTGAAGATCGTCCACCGTAAACGAGGCGATACTCTCCAGGGTTCCCACGGTGGGGAACCCCAGGGGGTGTTCCGGCCAGAGGAGCCGAGAGGTCACCGTGTCGATCTCCACCTCCTCCCCCTTTTCATTCAGGTCGTCCAGGGCCTCCTCGATGACGATCCGCTGTTCGGTCTCCAGATCGGTGAGAAGGGGGTGGCGGAGCATGGCGGCGAAGAGGGCCACCCCTTGCGCCACGTGATCCGGATGGATTCGTGAATAGACACAGGTGGATTCCGCATCGGTGGCCGCGTTGACGGCTCCGCCGATGGCCTCGAAGGCCTTTTCCAGAGCCAATCCCGTGGGATAGTCCCGGGAACCCCGAAAGAGCATATGCTCCAGGAAGTGGGAGAGCCCCTCTTTTCCCGGGGGGTCGTTACGTCCCCCCACCTTGAGATAGAGCGCCACCTCCGCGCTGTGCAGATGGGGCATGGCCACGGTGATGACCCGCAAGCCGTTTTCCAGGAGTGTCTTGTCCCACTGGATCATGAAATTTTTCCCTCATTCCCGCCGGTCACACCTCTCCGGTCTTATGGGGACACCCTAGCCGAAAGCGGCCGGGATGTCAAAGATTCACCCCTTGCCCCCCTCTTCTCCCCGGAGAGCCGGAGAGAAGAGGGGTGAGACCGTGCCCCTTTTTTGTTGATTTTCCCCTACCTCTTGGTTATGGTCTCCTTTTATCTTTCACAGGAGTTAACCATGACCATCACCCACGCGGCGCTTTTGGGGATCATTCAGGGGTTCACCGAGGTTCTTCCCATCAGCAGCTCCGCTCACCTGATCCTGATCCCCCGGCTCCTGGGATGGTCCGAGTCGGGGCTCACCTTCGACGTGGCCCTGCACCTGGGGACCTTCATCGCCCTCTCCATCTACTTCCGTCGGGATATTGTGGATCTGGTGGTGAATTTCTCCAGTGGCCTCAGGCAGAGGCGGTTCAATACTCCTGCCACCCGTCTGCCGCTCTATCTCATCGCCGGAACCATCCCCGCCGCCATTTTCGGCAAGACTCTGGAGAAGCCCATCGAGGAGCTCTTCCGGCAGAGCCCGTTACTCATCGCCGGCTTTCTCATGCTGTTCGGCCTTCTCCTGGCTCTTGCCGACACCATCGGTCCGAAAAAATGGAAGATGGACCGGATTACCCTCAAGTCATCCCTTCTCATCGGTATCGCCCAGTGCCTGGCCCTGGTTCCCGGCGTCTCCCGCTCGGGGATCACCATCACCGCGGCTCTTTTCCTCGGCTTCAACCGGGAGAGCGCGGCCCGCTTCTCTTTTCTCCTCTCCCTCCCCATCGTGGCGGGGGCTGCCCTGCTCAAGGTGGGACACCTGGTGAAGAGCGGCATCCCGCCGGGGGAGGGGGGGATTCTCCTCACCGGCATCGCCACCTCCGCCATCTGCGGCTACCTCAGCGTCGCCCTTCTCCTGAAAATGGTGCAGCGCTACTCCCTCTACCCCTTTGTCTGGTACCGTCTCGTGGCGGGGGCCGGCTTTTTCGGCTGGTTTCTGATGGTACGGTAGGGAGGACGTCATGACCGGCGGGATAAAGGAGTGGCCCGAGGACGAACGCCCCCGGGAAAAACTGCTGAAATTCGGTGTGGAGAAGCTCTCCGAGGCGGAACTCCTGGCCATCATCCTCCGAACCGGAGACTTCGCCAGTCACCAGAGCGCCCTTGACATGGGGCGGGTGCTTATCATCCGGTTCGGTACGTTACGAGGGATGGTTCAGGCCTCCGTGGCTGAAATCTGCGACGTTTCGGGGATTGGGCCCGCCAAGGCCGCCTCCCTCAAGGCCGCCTTTCATTTGGCCACGAAATTGAGCCAGGAAACCCTCAGGATCGGCGCAGACCGGTACACCGACCCGGCTCAGGTCTTTGAATTCTATCGCTACCGTTACCGGGAGCAGCGGAAGGAGTATTTTCTTGCCATGCTCCTGGATGGGAAAAATCGTATCCTGAGAGAGGTCCAAATCTCGGAGGGCTCCCTCAACCAGAGTATCGTTCACCCTCGCGAGGTGTTCATGCCGGCGGTGCGGGAGTCCGCCGCCGCCATCATCCTCGTCCATAACCATCCCACCGGCGACCCCACCCCCAGTCGTGAGGATCTGGCCATCACCCGGCGTCTGCGCGAGGCGGGGGAGATCATGGGGATCAAGGTCCTGGACCATATCATCATCGGCGACGAGCAGTTCACCAGTTTTGTCAGCCAGGGGTTGATGTAGCATGGGAATACGGCAACCTATTCAACGGCTGGGGGGGGTGACCCTGGCGATTCTCCGGGACATGGGACGGATGCTGACCTTCCTCCTCTATGCCCTCTATACCATCGCCCGCCGCCCCGGCCGCCCCATCCATATCCTCAAACAGCTCCACTTCATCGGCGCCAAATCCCTTTTCGTCATCTGCCTCACCGCCGCCTTCACCGGCATGGTCCTGGGACTCCAGGGGTACTACACCCTTGCCAAGTTCGGTTCGGAAGGGATGCTCGGTTCCGCGGTGGCCCTCTCCCTCATCCGGGAACTGGGGCCGGTGCTGACGGCTCTCATGGTCACCGGTCGGGCGGGGAGCGCCATCACCGCCGAGATCGGGATCATGAAGATCACCGAGCAGATCGACGCCCTGAAGACCATGGCCCTGGAGCCGTTCAAGTACCTGGTCTCCCCCAAGGTCATCGCCGCGGTCATCGCCGTTCCTCTCCTCTGCGCCGTCTTCGACGTGGTGGGGATTGCGGGGGGGTATGTGGTGGGGGTCAAGCTGCTGGGGGTCAATCCGGGAACCTATTTCTTCGAGATGGAGAAGAGCGTGGTGGCCAAAGATGTCATCTCCGGCTTTATCAAGTCGCTCTCCTTCGGGCTCATCATCTCCTGGGTCTGCTGTTTCAAGGGGTATAATGCCGGTCACGGGGCCGAGGGGGTCTCACGGGCCACCACGGCGGCGGTGGTCATGTCGTCGGTGTCGGTCCTCATCTGGGATTACTTCCTCACCTCGGTGCTGTTGTGATTAAGCTAGTCAACGTCTGCAAATCTTTCGGCTCCCAGTGCGTGCTCAACAACCTCTCTCTGGAGATCCCCCGGGGGTTGATCACCGCCGTCATCGGCCCCAGCGGCGAGGGGAAGAGTGTCCTCCTCAAGCAGTTGATCGGTCTCCAGGCGCCCGACAGCGGCCAGGTGATCGTTGACGGTACGGACATCACCCGCCTGGGGCGCTCCAGTCTGAATCGAGTCCGGGAAAAGTTCGGCATGCTCTTCCAGAACGCGGCGCTCTTCGACTCCCTGACGGTGTTCGAGAACGTCGCTTTTCCCCTGGAGGAGAAGACTTCTCTCTCCAGGCAGGAGATCAAAAGTAAGGTTCATGAGGCGTTACGGCATGTGGGGCTCTCCGGCATCGACCACAAATACCCCGATGAGCTCTCCGGGGGGATGAAGAAGCGGGTGGGGCTCGCCCGGGCGCTCCTCCTGAAACCGCAGATTATCCTCTTCGATGAGCCGACCACGGGGCTGGACCCCATCATCTGCCGGGCGATCCACCAGCTCATCGCCGATACCCACAGGCTGTTCGGCTTTACGGCGGTCATCGTCTCCCATGAAATCCCCGAGATCTTCGATATCTCCCACCGGGTCGCCATGCTCTTCCGGGGAGAGATCATCGAAGAGGGGCCAACCGAAACGGTGCGGAACTCCCGACATCCGGTGGTCCGGCAGTTCATCGACGGGAGCCTGGAAGGTCCCATCCAGTTTCTCAAATAGGAGGATGCCGGCGACCGCCGGCGTACGGATATGAAAAAAGGTACTCTGGAACTTGTCGTCGGTATCTTCATGCTGGTGGGGATCATCTGTCTCGGCTATCTCTCGGTGAAACTGGGGAAGTTGGAGCTCGTGGGGGGGGACAGTTATCCCCTCTATGCCGAGTTTGATTCGGTCTCCGGGCTGAAGCAGGGGGCGTTCGTGGAGATTGCCGGGGTGGAGGTGGGTCGGGTGGATACCATCGTCTTTCTCCCGGCCAAGGGGATGGCCCGGGTCAACCTCCGGATCAATAGCGGGGTGAAGCTTCAGGATGACGTCATTGCCGCGGTGCGGACCCGGGGGATCATCGGCGACAAGTTCCTCAAGCTGAAACCGGGAGGGTCGGAGCGAAATCTGGTCCCCGGTGGGCGGATTCGGGAGACCGAATCATCGGTGGATATCGAGGAGCTGTTGAGCAAGTATATTCACGGGAAGGTGGAGTAAAAACCGGGGAAAGGCCGGGACCGGGGACTGGGGACTGGTAACGGCGGGAAGAGCGGCAGTAATCGAGTGCGGGGAAGGGGGGAATAATGGCATTACGACATGGTCTGCCGGCGGTCATGCTGGCCATCTGCTTGGGTGCGGGGTTTTCTCTGGCGGCTGATGCGCCGCCGGTGAAGCTGGTTGTGGGGGTTGATGAGGCGGTGAGCCGGGCTCTGGCCCAGGCGCCGGAACTGGGGGAGTCCCAGGCGGATATCGCCCTGGCCCAGTCGAAACTCACGGAAGCGGGAGCCTACCGGTTCCCCCGGATAGAATTTCTCTCTCTCATGGGACCGGCCCCCCAGGCCCATAAGCAGGATTTCGGCACGGCGGACACCGGCTACGGAGTGAGTCACCTCACCTGGTTCGCTTCGGGAGATCTCCTTCTTACCCAGCCGCTCTATACCTTCGGCAAGATCAGCGAGAATATGAAAGCCGCCGGTTTCGGCATCGAGGTGGATCGGGCGAAAAAAGAGCAGCGGCGCAACGAGATCGCCCAAAAGGTTCGCGAATACTATTACGGACTGTTACTGGCCCGGGAGATGAAGGGGCTTATTGAAGAGGTTCAGGGACATCTGGAGTCGGCCAGGAGCAGCGCTAAAAGATTGCTGGCCCAGGAGTCCCCCAACGTGGACGAGATGGACCTCTACAAGCTGGACGCCTTCAGCGGGGAGGCCACCAAGTTTCTCAATCAGGCCGATGGGGGGGAGCAGTTAGCCCTGGCTGCGCTCCGTGTCCGGCTGGGACTTTCCCCTGACGCCGATCTGGATGTCAGCGATGAGCATCTCACCCTGGATGAAACCGGGGTCAGGGAGCTCTCTCTCTACCTGGCTGACGCGGAGCTGCGCCGTCCCGAGTACCGCCAGATCCGGGAGGGGCTCAAGGCTCGAGCCTCCCTGGTGGAGGCGGCCCAGGCGAGTTTTTACCCCGACATCTTTCTGGGAGCCTTCTACAGTGCGGCCTATTCGCCGGGGCGCGACAAGATCAACAACCCCTATGTGACGGATACCATGTTCCGGCACAATTGGGGAGGGGTCGCCCTGGGGGTCAAGTGGCATCTGGATTTCGGGATAACCGAGGCCAAGGTCGCGGCGGAGCAGGCCCAGTACGAGCGACTTCTCAAGACCAGGGAGTATGCGGCGGTCAACATCCCTCTCCAGGTGAAGAAGTACCAACTGGAACTGATGGAGGCGAAGCAGAGCGCGGAGAGTATGAAAACGGCCTGGACCAATGCCCGGAAATGGACCGTGGCCGCCGTGGCCAACTTCGATTTCGGATTGGGTCCGGCCCGGGAGATTTTCGACGGGCTGCAAAATTATGCCCGGATGAAGGGGGAGTATTTTCAGACGCTCTACAATTATCGTCTCGCCCAGGCGAACCTCATGCTGGCCACGGGGCAGGCTCCCGGAGATAAATAAATTGTTACTACTCAGGTTGATAGGCTGAAGACTGAAGGGTATGAGGAAAACCTCTGCAAGATCAATAGAGGCGACCCATACGAGACCGGTTTAACCTTCAGTCTTCAGTCTCAATACCTGAGCAGTTACAATAAAATAAAATTTTGACACTCGAGGAGATGGGAAATGATCCGCGTTTTTACAGCTGTTTTTATGTTGATTCTGGCTCTGGGTGCCCCTTCGTTCGGGGCGGTTTCACCGGTGGAAGAGGTGAGAAAAGCCGTTGACGAGGTGGTCCGGATCGTCGCCGATAAGGAGCTGAAGAAGCCGCAGAACGAGCAGAAGCGGCGTAAGGCGCTGAAAGGGGCTATCGGGCAGGTGTTCGATCATGGGGAGATGGCGAAACGGTCCCTGGGGCAGAACTGGAAGGATATCTCCCCCCCTCAGCAGAAGGAGTTTACCGGGCTCTTTGCCACCCTCCTGGAGAACTCCTACGCCGGTAAGATCGAATCGTACAATAATGAGAAGATCGTCTATCTCAAGGATATTGTGGATGGAGAGTATGCCGAGGTTAAATCGCGCATTGTCACGGCAAAGCGCGATGAATTTTCCCTGGATTACCGCCTCATGCGGGAGGGAACCCAGTGGAAGGTCTATGATGTGGTGATCGAAGGGGTGAGCCTGGTCTCCAACTATCGCTCCCAGTTCAACAAGATCATCAAGGCGCAGGGGTATCCGGAACTGGTGAAGAAGATGAAGATGAAGAAAGAGGAGCTGGCAGCTCCGTAATTGGGGTTTTATTTTTAATATTAGCGCTAATTAGTTATTGATTTATTTTGTTGTGCTGTGGTACTGTTGCATCCCTGAAGAGAGTTGTCGGCTTCGGAGAAGGGATGGTCGGTACCATGAACAGTATCATCATGATCAGCAATGATCCACGTGTGGCAGTGGTCAGGGAGACGTTTCAGCAACTCCTGGTCGCCCGGATAACTCTTCTTTCCGACTTCGACACAGGACTCAAGGAGGTTTTTGAAAAGCGTCCTCTGGTCGTCTTTATCCAGGATGAGATTGCCGGGGTCAGAGGGGAAACGGTCACCCGTCACATCAGATCCCTCCTTCAGACGAATTCTCCCCACTTCATCCAGCTGAACCATGCCTCCGCCGCCCCTGGCATGGTCAGGGGGTTCGGCAACGGCATCAGTCTGAACCTTCCCGCTGAGGAACTTTGTGAGCAGTTCCGGGAAGAGCTGGAGCAGTTCCCGGATATTCTCTGGAAAAAAGATCTCGCGCAACCGCCGGAGCAGTCCCCCGATATTCGCTGGAAAAAAGATTTTGCCCTACCGTTGGAGCCGGAGCCGGCTCTCTCCGCTGCTGAAGCCTCTCCCTCTGACGCGGCGCTCTCCTCCCCCCCTCTCTGCGCCCCAGCGGCTCTGCCGCCGGTTGACTTCGTTACCTTTCCCCTGGATGAAAAAGCTGCTTCAGCTCACCCCCCTGCAGCGGCAGCTGCTCCTCGACCCGAGTTGCCGGCGTCTCAGGCGACAACTGTTGCCGAGTCGACTCCGCTCCCCCATCCGGAAGGGATGCAGGAGAGTGTCGGGATCACGGAGGGGTATGCCTGGCCCCCCCCCTTCCCGGTGGAGCCGGCAACTCCGGCTCGACGGTGGAGGTTCCCGTTCCTGGTCGGTGGCGGCGGTTTCCTGTTCGTCTGCGGCAGCGCGCTGTTTCTCTTCATTCCGTTGGGACCGCAACCCCGGGAGCGCACTGTTCCTCCGCGACAGCCGATTCCCGTCTCAGCCCCTTTGAAGCAGGCGCCCGTGGCGGCGCTGCTTCCCCGGAGAATCCCTTCATTCATTCCCCAGGAGGGATTCGACTCCACCTACGGCGAGGCCAAGCCGGGTTGGGAGCGTTATGTCTCGCCACGCCGTGAATACCTCCTTTTCCGTGAAAAGGGGGTGTTCCGGGCGCTCCAGGTCATTGCCCGCCAACAGGAAGCCATTGACCCCCCCTTTGTCGCGTCGCTTTTCAAAGAACTCTGTGGTGACCCCCCTGTCATCAGATCCAAATCCAGTCGTGACGGTTATCTCATCGAACAGGGGGAGAGCTCCACCGGGGCGGAAGTTATCCTCTACAAAAAGAAAGGTACCGGTGAAACCCGCGGGGTCGTCATCACACTCCCCTGACAGGGTGACGGTGGAGCATTGACATGAACAGAGCCATGAACTACGGAGTTGCCGGCATGCTCTGCGGCCCGCTCCTCATCGCGCTTCTTGGCGGTGAGGCCTTTCCCCTTGACCGTCGCTTCGAACTGGACCCCCAGCTCCTTGAGCGGAAAATCCCCGGTCGAGCAATAGAGAAGCGAGCCCCTCCTCTGCAGCGAGCTTCACGCAAGGGAACTGCACGGGAGAAGAAGAGAGCAGTGATCGCCGGGGCGGAGAGTGACCAGAGACGGTTGTCGCTGTTGAAGTTAACGCCCCCCCCCTCCGGGCCGGAGGAGTTCACCCCCCTGCGCGCCCTCTGGGAGAGACTGGTCCCGGGAGCGGAGTCTGAGGGGCCCCTGGAGTTGGGGGGGGATAATTTTTCCCTGACCCTTGATCCGGGGAAATTCCAGGTCATACCGGCGGCCGATGGGGGGAGAATCATCATCGACGCCAACCGGAGCATCCCCCCTCTGGTGAGGAGTCTCATTCAGGAGAAGAACCCCACCGTGCGCATCGTCTCCCAGGCGCCACGGGATGGTAAAAGTTTTTTTTCCCAGCTCCTCCGGTCGGCAGGTTTCTACTCCGTGGAACCGGATTTTATCCTGGAGTTCGGCGACGACCCTCGTCTGTCGGTACGAGCCGACTACCGCATCGAGCGAACGGCTGACAGCCTGCTCCGCAATGAAACGGTGCTCCTCTACACCTCTGTCGGCCGTTACGCCACACCGGAGTCACTTCAGCGGTTTCTGGGAAGAGCCGGCTTCCAGTTCCTGGAACCGGACCTCCCCCAGCATGATTCCCCGGCAGGTAAGGATCGCTTCATTCAGGCGTCAGGGGGAAGCAGACTCCAGGTGGCGGATACGGTGCTGGCGGGGCTGGGTCTGGCAACGGAAGCCGGCAAGGCCATCGAGTTCTCCGGATGGCTGCAGCAGGGGATAAACCTCACGGTGCATGTGGATCGATCCTTTGTCTGCAAGGGGAGGAGCTATGTCCTTACCCTCTTTGACGGCAACCCGGTCAGCTACACCCTCACGCGGCTTCTGGAGAGCAGAGGGGTAACTGTTGTGCTCCTTGCCCCGGCGGACGATTTTCGCGCCGTCACCGGGAAGCTCCTGGCCGCCCTCAAGCTCCCCGCTCGTTACGACCTCCATCGTCTCTGGCCCCTGCGGGAGACCCCTTATACGGTACAGATGAGCGGCTTCCTCGTCCGCGACCCGGATTCCCACCGGACCGTTTTTCTCACCGACCGGGAGGTTTCCCCCCTCATGCTTGACCTCATTGCCCGCAACGGGTATGCCGTAACAGCGGTGCAGCCGTAGTGACGGACTCACCCCTCACACCGAAAAAGAAGCTGGGTGAGATCCTCCTCAGGGATCAGCTCATTACCGAGGCCCAACTGGGGGAGGCTCTGGAGCTCCAGAAACTGTTCCCCGAGCAGACCATCGGACAACTCCTCTGCCGCCTGGAATTCATGAATGAGGCGGACCTGGGATATGTCCTGGAGCAGAAGGGGACGCGTCAGGAACTCTCCCAGATCCTCATCCAGAAAAACTTCCTGGGGGAAGAGAAGGTGCGGGAGGCCGTCGAGATGAGCGCCCGGGAACGGCTCCCCCTCCCCCGGATGCTCCTCAAGCTTCATCTCCTGGATGAAGAGGGGATCGCTAAGGCGCTGGCCATCCAGTACGATCTCCCCTTCGTTCACCTGGACAGCATCTCCATCGATGCGGAGATGATCCGGTACATCAGCGCCGGCTATGCCTACAAGCGGCGGATCATCCCTGTCTCCAGGATCGGCAACACCCTCACCCTGGCCATGTCGTCCCCCCTGGATCTGCATGAAATCAATGATCTCTCTTCATCCCTGCGGCTTAAGGTCATTCCGGTGGTGGCCGGCGAGAGCGAGATCATCCTTGCTCAACAGCGGCTCTACAAGGGGACTCCTGCCGCCCCCACCCGTCTGGAGTCGGAGCTGGAAGAGATTCCCGACAGCATCGTGGAGATTCTCAGCGAAGGGGGAGAAGAGCCGGAGGTCGACGAAGAGGTCATACGGGTCACCGAACGGGACAGCATCCTGGTCAAGCTGGTGAACAAGATTATTTTCGACGCCTATCAGCAAAATGCCTCGGACATCCATATCGAGCCGGCAGTGGGGCGGGAGGATGTGACGGTCCGGATCCGCATCGACGGTCGCTGCAAGGTCTACCAGAAGATTCCCTACAAGTACAAGTATGCCCTCCCCTCCCGGATCAAGATCATGGCAGAACTGGATATCGCCGAGCGGCGCAAACCCCAGGACGGCAAGATAAATTTCCGTAACTTCGGGCCGGCGGACGTGGAGCTCCGGGTTGCCACCATGCCCACCGTGGGGCATCTGGAGGATGTGGTCATCCGCCTGCTCCGGGATGAAAAGGCTCGCCCCGTTGATGATCTGGGGCTTTCCCCGCGGGATCGTCGGGAGTTCGAGGCGGCGCTGGTGCAGCCCTACGGCATGATTCTCGTGGTGGGTCCCACCGGTTCCGGGAAGACGACGACGCTCCACTCCGGCATCTCCCTCATCAACAAGCCCGATGTGAAAATCTGGACGGTGGAAGACCCGGTGGAGATCACCCAGAAAGGGCTCCGTCAGGTGCAGATCAACTCCAGGATCGGTCTGAACTTTGCCACGGTACTCCGCTCCTTCCTCCGCCTGGACCCGGACGTGATCATGGTGGGGGAGATGCGTGATCAGGAAACGGCGGACATCGCCGTTGAGGCGTCACTCACCGGCCACCTGGTCCTCTCCACCCTGCATACCAACTCGGCGGCGGAAACGGTGACACGTCTCCTGGAGATGGGGCTGGACCCCTACAGTTTCTCCGATTCGCTCCTCTGCATCCTGGCCCAGCGGCTGGCCCGGGCGCTCTGCGAGAACTGCCGGGAGCGGTATCTCCCCAGTGACCTTGAGCGGAGCGAGATCATCGAGACCTTCGGGGAGGAGAGTCTGCGAAAACTGGGTATCAGCGACATGTATCTCTCCCGGGCCACCGGCTGCAACCGCTGTCTCAACACCGGCTATCGGGGGCGGATCGGTCTCTATGAGATCCTCGTCTGCACCGAGGAGGTCAAGGGACTCATCAAGAAGCGCTCTTCCAGCGACATCATCCGGCGCCAGGCTCTGGCCGAAGGGATGCGCACCCTCAAGCAGGACGGTATCCTCAAGGTTTTTCAGGGGGTCACCGACATTCACGAAGTCCGGCGGGTCTGCATCCGTTGATACGCTACATCGAAAAAAAAGGTTTGCTTTTTTTGGGGAGTTAGGCTAGATTTTCCAATCTTTCAGACCTTCATAACCCCCGCCTTCGGTGACTGATTGCAGAACGAACCTACGCTTGACCAGCTACGCAGAGAGATCGACTCCGTCGACGATACTATTCTCGACCTTCTGAACCGCCGGGCGACCCTTGCCCAGGGGGTGGGGAGGATCAAGGCCGAGAATCAGCGCGATTTTCACGTCCCCGGCCGGGAGCGTGAGATCTACGAGCGGCTCGCCGCCCGGAACAGCGGCCCATTCCCCACGGGGGCGGTGCGCAGTGTCTTTCGGGAGATCATCTCCGCCTCCCTTTCCCTGGAAGCACCCATGCGGGTGGCCTTTCTCGGCCCCTTGGCGACGTTCAGTCACCTGGCTGCCCTCCAGCAGTTCGGGCTCTCCGCCGAACTGGTCCCCCAGAAGTCGATCCCCGCAGTCTTTGAAGAGGTGGAAAAAGGGCGGGCTCTCTACGGGGTGGTGCCGGTGGAGAACTCCACGGAAGGGGTGGTCTCCCACACCTTGGATATGTTCATGGAGAGCGAACTGAAGATCAACGCCGAGGTGCTGCTGGAGGTCTCCCACTTCCTCCTCTCCCGCACCGGCCGGCTGGAGGATGTGCGCAAGATCTATTCCCACCCGCAGCCTCTGGCCCAGTGTCGCGGCTGGCTGGCCGATAACCTCCCCAACGTTCCCCAGGTGGATGTGGCCTCCACCACCCTGGCGGCTCAGATCGTCAGTGAGGATTACAACGCCGCGGCCATCGCCAGCGAATATGCCGCCACCATCTACAACCTGAAAGTGGTGAAGGAGCGGATCGAGGACCAGGTGAACAACGTCACCCGGTTTCTGGTCATCGGCAAGAAAGGGGTAGAGCGGGGCCCTGAAGACAAAAGCTCCCTCATGTTTTCGGTGAAAGACGAGCCGGGGATCCTCTACCGGATGCTGGAGCCCTTTGCCAAACGGGGACTCAACCTGAGCAAGATCGAATCGCGCCCCTTCAAGAAGAAGGCGTGGGAGTATATCTTTTTCCTCGATCTCATCGGCCATATCTCGGACCCCGACGTGGCGGAAGCTGTCAGGGAGCTGGGTGACTGCTGCCAGTTCGTCAAGATCCTGGGGTCGTATCCCAAGGCTAAGAATCAAGTGTGAAACGTGAATATCTGTGAAACGTGAATAGTGAATAGTGAAAAGTACAAAGGCTTTTTTCACCATTCACCATTCACTGTTATGGAGACAGAGTGCCTCTCATCAATCGTTTAGCCATCATCGGTGTCGGTCTCATCGGCGGATCCCTTGCCCTGGCGCTCCGGCGGCAGGGGATGGTGGGGGAGGTCGTGGGGATCGGTCGGGGGGAGGCAAACCTCCGCCGGGGGGTGGAGCTGGGGGTTATCGACCGCTACTCCCTGGATCCCTGTGAAGGGGTGAGGGGAGCAGATCTGATCTTTATCGCCACCCCTGTCTGCACCATCGCCGGGATAATCGCCCGGATAGCCCCGTTTCTTTCCCCCGGCGCCATTGTCACCGATGGCGGGAGTGTGAAGGAAGAGATCGTGGCGGCCTCTGAACCGCTCATGCCTTCAGGGACCTTCTTCGTGGGGGGGCACCCCATAGCCGGGACCGAGCACTCGGGAGTGGAGGCCGCCTTTGCCGATCTCTATGAGAACCGGCGCTGTATCCTGACCCCCACCCCGCAGACCGATCCCACTGCCCTGGCCCTGGTGTCGCGGATCTGGGAGGCGGCCGGTTCCCAAGTGGTGCTTATGGACGTTCACAAGCATGACCGGGTATTGGCCGCCATCTCCCACCTCCCGCATATGGTGGCCTATAGCCTGGTGAATGCCGTTGGGGGGTACGACCGGTTCGACGAAAGCATTCTTCGCTATTCTGCCGGAGGTTTTCGGGATTTTACCCGGATCGCCTCCTCTGACCCGGTCATGTGGCGGGATATCGCTCTCATGAACCGGGAAGCGCTCCTGGAGATGATGGATTTTTTTGCCGATTCTCTCTCCCATCTCCGGCGCTTGGTAGCGGCGGGGGAGAGTGACGGTCTGGAGCGTTTTTTTGCCGACTCCAAAGAGTTGAGGGATGGAATAGATTAGGTTTTGGGTTCTGGGTTCTGGGTTAGAGGTTAGAGGTTAGAGGTTAGAGGTTAGAGGTTAGGGGTTGAAGGGGGAGGGGATGGAGAGCTATACCGTACAACCGGCAACCGGTGTTAGAGGGGAGATCACCGTCCCCGGGGACAAGTCCATCTCCCATCGCTCCATTATGTTCGGCTCGCTGGCCCGGGGGACGACCACCGTCCAAGGGTTCCTCCGGGGGGAGGACAACATGGCGACTCTCAACGCCTTTCGCGCCATGGGGGTGGAGATCGCCGATGACGGCGAGATCCTGACCATCAGCGGGCAAGGGCTCCATGGTCTCCGGGAGCCGGGGGACGTGGTGGACTGCGGCAACTCCGGAACCTCCATCCGACTCCTCACCGGGCTCCTGGCTGGTCAGAACTTCTTCTCCGTCCTCACCGGTGATCAGTATCTTCGGAAACGTCCCATGAAGCGCGTGGTCGCTCCTTTGGCGCTGATGGGAGCGGTCATTCATGGTCGCGACGGCGGCGAAAAGGCACCTCTGGCCATTGTGGGGGGAGGGCTCAAAGGGATCGACTACGCCTCGCCGGTGGCCAGCGCCCAGGTAAAATCGGCCATCCTCCTGGCCGGGCTCTATGCCGACGGGGAGACGACGGTGACGGAACCCCATCGTTCCCGGGACCATTCGGAGAGGATGCTGGCCCATTTCGGCGCCACGATCCGGGTGACCGACCGCGGGGCCACTGTTGCCGGTGGTCGGGAGATGGAGGGGAGGGAGATCGTGGTTCCCGGCGACATCTCCTCGGCGGCCTTCTTTCTGGTGGCGGGGCTCATCGTCCCCGGTTCGGAACTGCTCATCAAGGGGGTCGGGGTCAACCCCACCCGTACCGGCATCATCGATATTCTTCTGGCCATGGGGGGGGATATCACCCTCCAGGATCAGCGGCACCTCTCCGGAGAACCGGTGGCCGACCTGCTGGTTCGCTCCTCATCCCTGAAAGGGATCGAGATAAAGGGGGAGCTGATCCCCCGGGCCATCGACGAATTCCCGGTGGTGGCCATTGCCGCGGCCATGGCTGAAGGGGTGACCACTATCCGGGATGCAAAAGAGCTGCGGGTGAAGGAAACCGACCGGATTAGTGCCACGGCCGCCAACCTTCGCTCCGCCGGGGTGAGCGTGGTAGAAACCGACGACGGGATGATTGTTACCGGAAGGGGACGTCTGGACGGCTGTACCGTGGAGAGTCGGGGGGACCATCGCATCGCCATGGCCATGCTCATCGGCGGTCTTGCCGCGACCGCTCCGGTGACGGTGACCGACATCGGCTGCATCGCCACCTCGTTTCCCCGTTTCATGTCGCTGTTGGAGCAGGTTGCCCGGCCATGAGCGAATCCCGTCTGGTCATCGCCATTGACGGACCCTCCGGGGGGGGGAAGAGTACCCTGACCCGTCTCCTGGCGGAGCGTCTGGGGTATCTCCCCATTGATACCGGCGCCATGTACCGGACCCTGGCCCTGGCTATCAGCCGCTCCGGGATCTCCCCGGATGACGAGGGGGGGGTGGAGCAGCTCTGCCGCAAGGTGGAGATCCGGTTCCTGCGTGACGACGGAAGCTATCGGGTGATTGCCGATGGGGAGGATGTCTCTCAGGCGATCCGGACCCCCGAGATCAGCATGCTCACCTCACGGATTTCGGCCCAGCGTGGCGTTCGGGAGATCCTCCTGAAGCTCCAGCGAGAGCTGGGGAAGGAGGGGGGGGTGATCCTGGAAGGGAGGGACATCGGTACGGTGGTCTTTCCCCATGCTCAGGTGAAATTTTTCCTCTCCGCCACCCCCCGGGAGCGGGGGGAGCGGCGCTTTCTGGAACTGCTGGAGAAGGGGAGTGACGCCACCCTGGAGGAGACCATCGCCGCGGTGATTCAGCGCGACGAGCAGGACGCCGCCCGGGAATTGGCGCCGCTGAGAAAGGCCGCTGATGCGGTGGAGATAGATTCCACCGGTGTGACCATTGAGGAAGTGCTGAGCCGGATGGAGCAGGTCGTCCGGGAGAGAGCAAAAAGCTTCGAATAGCGCTCATTTTTCCGCCTGTCGTAACCCCTCCTGTCCTCCCCTTAACCCAAGGGGAGGGACATGCTAAGAGAATGTGGCAGAGAAGGTCCCCCCTCTTGAGACAAGAGGGGGGACAGGGGGAGTTATGAAAACGGAAAAGCGGCTGACCTGACTAATTGTAATTTTTAAAGTGTCTTTGGTCTGCTTCTGCCTTGCTCTGCGCGCTCTGCGAGAGATAAGGTTTTCAGATAATGTCCAAAGCGTCTCTCGCCGAGGGACGCAGAGGAAAGCTGAATCTGAACCTGAATTTTACTCTATACGGCCAGGGTGGGGAGGAGTAATTTATGAAAATAACGCTTGCAAAACGGGCCGGTTTCTGTTTTGGTGTCAAGCGCGCCACCCAGATGGCCTTTGAGGCCGCCGACCGTGGCGGCCCGACCTGCACCCTTGGGCCGATCATCCATTCTCCCCAGGTGGTGGCGCGGCTGGAGGAGCTGGGAGTTCAGGTCGTTAGCGATGCGGAGCATCTGGAACGCGGGACGGTCATCATCCGCTCCCACGGAGTTGCTTCCGGGGAGCTTGAGACCGCGATCCGGAAAGAGATGGAGATCATCGACGCCACCTGCCCCTTCGTCAAGAAGGCCCAGGAGCATGTGAAGAGTCTCTCTCTGGCCGGGTATGATGTGGTGGTGGTGGGGGATGCGGATCACCCGGAGGTGCAGGGGATCGTCTCCTACGCCCGGGGCGCGGTCTTCGTCATCGGCTCGGGTGAAGAGGCGAGCCGTCTCCCCAAGATGGGAAAAGTGGGGGTAGTGGCCCAGACGACTCAGTCCTTCGAGAACCTGAAACAGGTGGTCCTGGAATGTCTCATGAAGGGGAACGAGACCAGGGTCTTTAACACCATCTGCGACGCCACGGCGGTGCGACAGGAAGAGGCCAAGGAGCTGGCTAATCAGGCGGATTGCATGATCGTCATCGGCGGTTACAACAGCGCCAATACCCGTCGCCTGGCCGAGGTCTGCACCGAACTCCAGCCCCGTACCTACCACATCGAGACCGCCCAGCAGCTCAATCCCGACTGGTTCATGGGAGTGGACACGGTGGGGGTTACCGCGGGAGCATCCACCCCCAAGTGGGTCATCGACGAGGTGCTCCGGCAGATCGAACAGTGTAAACCGTAAGGGGAGGTTGACTTTCCCGAGCGCTGAACAAATAGAAGATGTAGGGGCGATGTAGTAATCGCCCGCACGAGGCAGGACATTACAGAAAGTAGAAAAATCGACAGGGGGTACGGTGGCAATGGAGGAGAACAACATGGCTATGCCTGATGAAAACATCATGGCGCAACAGGCTGACGAAGAAGAGATGATGGGCGGTATCGGTGAGTTCGAGGAGTTGTTCAACGAAAGTCTCCGGCAGTTTCAGTCGGGCGAACTCATCAAAGGTGTCGTCGTCAAGGTGGATGCGGACACGGTCCTGGTGGATATCGGACATAAATCGGAGGGGAGGATCAACGCCGCCGAGTTTCTGGACGAGCAGGGGAACATGACGGTGAAGGTGGGGGACGAAGTCAGTGTCCTGCTGGAGCGGGGCGAAGATGAAAAGGGGCACCTTATTCTTTCCCGGCGCAAGGCCGAGCGGCAGGCGGTATGGGACAGGATTGCTGCTTCCGGTGGCGAAGGTGGGACCATAGAAGGGAAGATTGTGGCCAAGGTAAAGGGGGGGATGACGGTGGACATCGGTCTCCCCGCCTTCCTTCCTGCGTCGCAGGTTGATCTGCGGCCCACGGCCAATCTGGATAAATATCTGGGGCAGACCGCCACGTTCAAGATCCTCAAGCTGAACAAGAAGCGGGGGAACGTGGTTCTTTCCCGTCGGGTTCTCATGGAAGAAGAGCGTGAGTCCATGCGCGATCAGACCCTGGAGGTCCTGGCCGAAGGGCAGATCGTGGAAGGGATCGTCAAGAACATCACCGACTACGGCGCATTCCTGGATCTGGGAGGTATCGACGGTCTGCTGCATGTCACCGACATGTCCTGGGGACGTCTGGGACACCCCTCCGAGGCGATCAAGGTTGGGGATCAGTTGAAGGTCATGGTTCTCAAGTACGATCGGAACAAGGGGAAAATCTCCCTGGGGCTGAAGCAGGCCCTTCCCGATCCCTGGCTCAACGTGGAAGGGAAGTTCCCGGTGGGTTCCAAGATCAGCGGCAGGGTGGTCAGTCTCACCGAATACGGCGCCTTCGTGGCGCTGGAGGAGGGGGTTGAGGGGCTTATCCATGTTTCCGAGATGTCCTGGACCAAGCGGGTTCGCCATCCTTCGGACATCCTTACCGTTGGTGACGAAGTGGAGGTGCTGGTGCTCGGGATGGATCTGGGGAACCGGAGAATCTCCCTGGGACTCAAGCAGGTTACCGCCAATCCCTGGACCGAGATTCAGGAACGGTACCCGGTTGGGACCAAGATTGAAGGACAGATCAAGAATGTCACCGACTTCGGCGTCTTCATCGGCGTTGAAGAGGGGATCGACGGCCTGGTTCATGTTTCCGACATCTCCTGGACTCGTCGGATCAAGCATCCGGGTGAACTCTTCAGCAAGGGGCAGACCGTTCTGGCCGTTGTGCTGAACATCGACCCGGAGAACGAGCGGCTCTCCCTGGGGATGAAGCAGTTGACTCCTGATCCCTGGAGTGAAATTCCTGTCAAATACCGTCCGGGAACCAAGGTCAAGGGGAAAGTCACCTCGGTGACCGAATTCGGGATCTTCCTGGAGATCGAAGAGGGGATCGAAGGGCTGATCCATGTCTCGGAACTCTCCCGGGAAAAAGTGCCGACCCCCAAGGGCTTCGCCAATGTGGGCGATGAGCTTGAGGCTCTGGTGCTCACCATCGATACCATGGAAAAGAAGATCTCTCTTTCCGTCAAGGCTTTGCAGGCCGCCACTGAAAAGGCGGAGATGAATTCGTATATGGACACGGCTCCGGGCGAAGGGCTGGGGAATTTCGGTTCGCTTCTTGAAAGTCTGAAAAAGAGTTCCGAGGAATAAGGATGGTCAGGGTCGCCCGGACCCGGCCATGCCGGAACCGGGCGACGCCCCTGCAAGGAGATACGCATGACGAAAAGTGAACTGGTGGAAAAACTTGCCGAGACCCACGGCATTCTTTCCATGAAAGAGGCGGAAGCGGTGATCAATATCGTCTTCGACGGGATTGCCGACGCCCTCAATTCCGGAGAAAAGGTAGAGATTCGCGGCTTCGGCAGTTTCACGGTCCGTGAACGTGACGGTCGCGAGGCGCGCAATCCGAAGAGCGGCGAAGTCGTGAAGATTCCGCCCAAGAAGACCCCCTTTTTCAAGACCGGCAAGGAGCTTCGGGAAAGGGTTAACGGCGGGGCGTAAGATAGACCTTGCTTCAGCCCGGATGGCGGAATTGGTAGACGCAAGGGACTTAAAATCCCTCGGTCGCAAGGCTGTGCCGGTTCGACCCCGGCTCCGGGCACCAATGAAATCGGATAGTTATAAAAGAAGAGCCGGGAGGAATCCCGGCTCTTATGACTTTATTATGTTAATTTAGATAACTTGTCTTGCCTCGCTACGGAATTCATGGTTAAATTACTCCCGTTTATCTAACCGGCCTTAAGTTTTCATGACAGGAAAGGTTCCCCTGATGAGTCATCGTTGGTATTTCCGAAGCAGCGCAGCCTTGGTTATGACACTCTTTGCCAATGCTGTCGTGGCGGTTCCCGGATTGGAGGCTGCCGGCCTGTTGAGCGTTGAACAACGCTATGGTATTGATCAGGACGGCAATCTGGTTAAACCGGTGGTGTTGCCGACAGCCGGGCAGAGCGTTGCCACCCCCGCAGCGGTAAGGGTTGCCATCAAAGGATCTCTTCGGTACGGCCTGGACCAGAACGGCGAGCTGCATCAGTTGGCTGAATCCGCTCCTGTGGCAGCGCCTGTCGTGGCTCACGTTACACCTTCGGCTCCGTCTCAACGGAGTGCGATGTCGACCGTTCCAATCGTTGCCACTACCGCAACTACACTCCCGTCTTCGTCGCCTAAGGTCGCCGTGTCTCCACCAAGGAACGCCGTGACGCCGGTCACCGCCTTGCTCCGGAGTCCCGTTCCCGTGCAGCCTCAGGCTACTGTTTCCGGCATCCTTTCATCCCTCGGTACCAGGCTGAAGAGCTTTTTCGGTCAGGCGACCCGCAATGAGCGGACTCCGGTTGCCCGCGTGATTACGCCTGTTACCCCGCAGCAGGCGCCCTTACCGAAGGGAAGCCGTGCGGTTATGCCCCCTGTCGTCGTTGCCGCTCCCCTGGCGAAACTTCGGTTGCCTGCCAAACCGGCTGCGACGATGACCCCTTCCGCTGCTGCTCCCCGCTATTCCCTGAAGATAGATTCCCTCACGGTCCGCTCCGGAGCCCGTCCGGTGGCGAAGAAACTGGCGGAAAACGGCGTCACGATCCTTGAGTCAAGGGACGAGCAGAGCGCCCAGACAGTGCATCGGGTGGTGGTGGGGATTTATAAAACAGAGGAGAAAGCCCAGAAATCACTTCGTGGAGTACAGCTGAAACTGAAAAACGCCTATATCATGAGTCACAAGGGGAGTCATGGAGTCTACTGCGGCTCCTTCTATAGGCTGGAGAAGGCGAGGGAAAAGGTCGCTCAACTGAGAACTTCCGGGGTGAAGGTTACCATTCTCCGTGATTCCGTGGAGGTCAAGCGGACCACCATTCTGGCCGGTTCCTACATCAGCCGCGATGAGGCCCGTGATATCTCCCTCCGCCTTCGTCGATTGGGGATCCCCGCGGCCATCGTTCCCAATACGGAGAGCCTGGCCGAACTCCGCCTGGGGTCGAACCGGGATAGAGGGTGACGACTGCTTTTTTGCGAGTGGAAGTTTTCAGGCAACGACCAAAGCAGTCTCTCGCAGAGGACGCAGAGGAAACCTGAATCCAAACGCTTCAACAGTTCAACGCTTCAACAATTCAACAAATCAAATTCAGTATTGAGGCTGAAGGCTGAAGACTGTCAGGAAAACCCCTTCACAATCAGTAAAGACGACTCATCCTGGACGGGTTTAACCTTCAGTCTTCAGTCTTCAGCCTGTGTACCTGTGTATCTTAACCTTGACGTATTCCCTCTGCAAATGGTAGTATTCACCGTTTATTTCTGATTTTTTCCGGCCAACCACTACCCATGCTCCGGCAGATAAGGCGCCCCATGAGTCATCGTACCCTTCTCACGCTCCTCGTCACCCTCCTTGCCGTCGCTCTTCTGGGCGGTTGTTCCCATTACCGCGACCTCCCCCCGGGAACCGTCAAGGCGATAACTACAGCGGTGGTTGAACGGGAAGAGGTCAAAGTACCACCGCCACCCGTTGAGCCCCCACCCTCCATGGACTACGTCATCGGCGTCAACGACGTCCTTACCGTGAACATGAACGGTTCGGATTTTTCAAGTGGTACTAACGGTTCAGACACAAAATCTGGGTCCTCCAGTCGGGTGGATGGGAATGGCGACATCCACCTCCCCTACTTGGACGAGGTCAAGGCCTCCGGCTTGACGGTTTCCCAACTGACACGCAGTCTCAGGGAACGGTTGAAAAAATATTTTACCAATCCTTGGCCCACGGTGGAGATCATTACCTACAAGAGCCAGCCGCTCAATCTACTGGGGGAATTCAAGTCTACCGGAACGCTCTATGTGGATCGTCCCCTTACCCTTCTTCAGGGAGTTGCCCTGGGTGGCGGCTATACCCCAACAGCCAACCTGAAAAAAGCCCATCTGCTGCGTGACAACCGGATGCTGCCGGTGGATCTGTACCTTCTTATCGCCAAGGGGGAGATGCGGCAGAACATCTGGCTGAAACCCAACGACACCATCGTTGTCCCCGATAACAGATTCCAGCAGGTTTTCCTCTTCGGTTCCGTGAAGAATCCCGGGCCGATTCCCACCATGCCGGACGGCACCATCCCTCTCAGCCGGATTCTCCAACCCGACTTCGTGGGGGGTAACCTGAACCATATCAGGATCATCCGCTCCCTCACCCCCACCACCGGCGAACTGATTGTGGTGGACTACGAAAAGTTCCTGCGCGGCGAGTCGGCCTCGTTCATCCTGCAGGATGGTGACATCGTCTACGTCCCGCGCAGTACCCTGGGAACATGGAACGATGCCATCTCGGAGATTCTCCCGTCACTGCAGGCTTTTGGTTCCGTTATGCAACCGTTTATCACGATTAAATATCTGACGAAGAATTAGAGGTGTTAAACGTGAAGCGTGAATTGTGAATAGTGAAAAGTGCGTTTCACCTTTCACCTTTCACCTTTCACCTTTCACCTTTCACCTTTCACCTTTCACCTTTCAGCCTTTCACCCTTCACCACGGAAGTGATATGACCGAACCTTTGAATAGCGAGCAGATCGTCGAAGAAGTTCACCTGAAGGATTACCTCCGGATCATCCTCCGCCGCAGGAAGATCTTCGTCCTGGCGTTCCTTGCCACGGTGGTGGGGGTTGCCGCATATACCTTCACCATGAAGCCGATCTATGAGGCCTCCTCTACGCTCCATGTGCGGGGCGACAAGGGGGGGGGGAAAGGGAGCCTGGCCGATGAACTGGGGATCTCTTCCCAGAATCCCGTGGATACGGAGATCGAAATCCTCAAGTCCGCCACCAACGCCGAACAGGTGGTGACGCTCCTTCACCTGGATTGGCAGATCACTGACCGCTCCAAGGGGCTTCTCTTCACCCTAATGGAATTCGATGCACCTGAGGGCTCACCTCAACCCTACACCGTCACCATGATTGCTCCAGGCAAGTACCTCGTTGCCGATGCCACCGGAGCTCAGGTTGCCGAGGGGCGGGACAATGTCCCCTTCTCCAAGGGTCCGTTTCGACTTCTCTTAACCGGGTTCAAGGGGAACTCCGGCGACAGCTTCAAGATATCCAAGACTCCTATCGACATCGCTACTTCTGCTCTTCAGGGTCAGATCAAGGCGGTGGAGGTGGGGAAGAAGACGAGCATCATCAAGCTTACGGTGACCAATACCAATCCGGTCCGGGCTCGGGAAATTACCAACACCCTGGCCCAGGTCTACCTGGAACAGAGTGTGGGGTTCAAATCCCAGGAGGCGAGCAAAACCGTCGAATTCATCGAAGATCAGCTGAAAAAACTCCAGGGAGCGGTGAACGCGGCTGAGACCGATCTCCAGTCCTACAAGAGCGCCTCCGGCATGGTGAAGCTGGATAGCTCCGCCGAGCAGGTGGTCCAGAAGTTGGCCGGCTTGGACACGGAGCGGGCCGGACTCTCGTTGCAGAAGAAACAGGTGGAGTTTGCCCGGAGCTCTCTCAAGGAGTCCATGGCCCGGGGAGTCGTCTATACCCCCTCGATCATTAAGGAAGACGGCGCGGTCAGCTCCCTGGCAGCCAAACTGGATGAGTTGGAGATCCAGAAGCGGGCGCTTCGTACGGAACAGACCGATGAGAACCCAAGGGTGCGGGCGCTTCAGGCACAGATCACCGAGACCCAGACAAAGCTTCGGGAGACCTACGAGGCAAATCTCAAGGTCATCGATAAGAATTTGACCGGTGTGGACGCACTGATGCAGCGGTATGAGGGGGAGATCCGGAAGCTTCCCACCGCCGAACTGGAACTGGCACGCCTGACCCGGGTCTCCAAGGTCAACGTGGACATCTACCTCTTCCTTCTCCAGAAGCATGAAGAGGCTCGCATCGCCAAGGCCGCAACCATCAGCAGCATTAATGTCATCGACTCGGCCAAGCTCCCACGCTCACCGGTCAAACCTGACAAGAAGAAGAACATGATCCTCGCTCTCCTAGTGGGGGCCATGCTGGGGGCCGGACTCGCCTTTTTCACGGAATACCTGGACGACACCGTCAAGGATGGGGAGGAGGCCCGTCGCCTCCTGGGGCTTCCCATCATGGCCACCATTCCGTTCATCACCGGGGACACCACCGATCAGCAGGAGTACTCCCCCTCACTCATCTCGCACCTTAATCCCAAGGCGTCGGTTACCGAGGCGTTCCGGAGTCTTCGAACTAGCATCCACTTCTCCGCCATCAGCAAAGAGAAGAAGGTCATCCTGGTCACCAGTAACTTTCCCAGCGAGGGGAAGACCACCGTCATCGCCAACCTGGCGGTGACCATGACCCAGACCGGCGCCAAAGTTCTCCTGATAGACTGCGATATGCGCCGACCATCTCTGCACACCCTCTTCAAGCAGGAGAAGGTTCCGGGTCTCAGTGAAATCCTCGCTGGTGACACCCCTATTAGTGACGTTCTGCACGACACCGGTATTCCCGGCCTCAATTTCATCCCTGCGGGGACGACCCCTCCCAACCCGGCGGAGTTGATCGGTTCCCAGGAGATGCAGAAGCTCCTGGCCTCGCTCAAGCTGACTTACGACTACATCCTCATCGACGCTCCCCCCTACCTGGCGGTCACCGATGCACCGCTCCTCTCCTCTTCCGCCGACCTGATGATCCTGGTGCTCCAGACCGAACGGGTCCCGGGAAAGCTGGCCAAACAGACCGTGGATATGCTCCATGCCATCGGCGCTCCCATCGCCGGCATCGTCATCAACGACAAGACCGGCCAGACCGAGCGGTACGGTTACTACGGCGGCAAGTACTACGGCTATTACGGCTATGGCTACGGCTATGGTTACGGCTACTACGGAGAAGACAAACCGTCAACAAAGAAGAAGCGTAACGGGTGGTGGAAGAAGATCTTTAGGTGAGGCTGTTGAATTGATGAATCTGTAGTGCTGTTGAATCGTTGAACTGTCGAATTGTTGAATCTGTAGTGCTGTTGAATCGTTGAACTGTTGAATCGTTTGTTTTGATACTGTTTAATAGTTGAGCTGTTGAACTGCTGGATCGGAAGGCGTGAAACTGTTGAATAGTTGAAATGGTAACAATCATACGATTGCGTCTAACAAACGATTCAACAACTCAACAACTCAACGATTCAACAGTTTTTGGAAACCAACAATTCAACTGTTATTCGGACACCAGCCACACCGCCATGGAGTCGCCGGTAATGGAACCATATCGATTTCCGTTCGAGAAGCTCGATGTGTGGCAGGATTCACGTGAGTTAGTCAGATTGACCTATGCTTCAGTCAAGAGTTTCCCCGGTAGTGAAAAATTCGGTTTAACGAGCCAGATAACACGGGCAGCGGTTTCTGTCGCATCTAACATCGCAGAGGGAACCAGCAGGGCAACTGCTAAAGACCAGGCACATTTCTCCCAACTCGCCTATGGATCTTTGATGGAATTATGTTGTCAGTTTATCCTAGCAAAAGATTTAGGCTTGATTTCAGAAGACAATTATAATGACTTGCGCAAAGATATCCTCAAAGTATCAAATAAATTGAACGCCTTGAGGCAATATCAGTTGAACAATATTGCAAAATAATCCAATCTTGCCACATAGTCGCTTCAACGCTTCAACGCTTCAACGCTTCAACAACTCAACGATTCAACAATTCCACAACTATGCAAGTTTTGGAAAACACGCACGCACATACAGCCGATCAGCTGATCAAGGCTCTTCTGGAAGCGGTTCCGGATTGTCAGGCTATTTATCGTTTTGGTTCTTGGGGAGGTGAGGCGGAACGTCCCGGTAGTGACATTGACCTGGCTATTTTACCAAATACACCTCTTGACCCTATCCGACGTTGGGACCTCGCTCAGAGATTGGCCTCCCTTGCCGGTCGTGATGTTGATCTGGTTGACTTGCTGACCGCCTCCACGGTAATGAGAATGCAGGTCGTCGGCCATGGTGAGCGGTTGTACTTTTCAGATTTCTTTGCCGTTGAGCAGTTTGACGACTCCGTTTTTTCAGCATATGCCCGTCTCAATGAAGAGCGTAAGTATATTCTTTCCGATATACATCAGAGGGGGAGCGTTTTTTGATTTCTGATGTTCTTCTCAACAAGGTTGCCATCATTGAGCGATGCCTTGAGCGCATCGAGACGGAATATTGCGGGCACCAGGAGGAGTTGGAGACTAACTACACTCGTCAGGACTCGATTCTCCTCAACTTGCAACGGGCCTGCGAGGCTACCATCGATGCAGCCATGCATCTGGTCCGTATCCGGAAGTTGGGAGTCCCTCAAGATTCGCGAGATGCTTTTGACATGCTTGCCGAGGCTGAGATCATCCCACTGGAGTTGCGAGAGCGCCTCAAGTCCATGGTCGGTTTCCGCAATGTGGCGGTGCATGATTATCGGAAGCTGAACCTGGAAGTTGTGAAGAGTATTCTTGATACCCGTTTAGGAGACTTCCGCGATTTCGGTTCCGTGGTTTTGCAAGCGGACGCCGATTGATACCCCCCCTGAAAGACGTCTGCTCGTACCCACCCTGCTTGAATTTTCGTCAACAGCTCTCTTTTCCGTTACTGCTTTCCTCTGCATACCTCGTGTCCTGTTCGGTTCCGGCTTGTCCGGCTTAGACAACAACCAAAGCGCTCTCTCGCAGAGGACGCAGAGGAAACCTTAACCTTAATTGTTGTCGTAACTAATAGATCACGTTATACTGGCCGGAAAAAACAGTTCAACGATTCAACATCTCAACGCTTCAACAATTCAACGCTTCAACAATTCAACAATTCAACAATTCAACAAGATTCAAAAGCGTTATCCGCAGGAGGAATTCATGCAATGTGTTGATGTCAAAACCGATATAGCTTTCAAAAAAATATTCGGCAGCGATCAGCACACAGAGATTCTCATCGGATTTTTGAATGCCGTGCTTGAATTGGAAGGGGACCGGCGTATCAAGGCGGTCACCTTGAAAAATCCGTGGCAGCCCCCTGATATTCCCATATTGAAAGAAACTATTCTCGATATCCGTGCAGTTGACAACCGGGATGTAACTTTTATCGTAGAAATGCAGATCAAGGACACCAAATTCTTCGACAAACGCGCTATCTATTACACATCCAAGGCATATATCGGTCGGATAAAAAAAAGGAGAAGAGTATCCAAAGCTGAATCAGGTCATATTTATCGGCATACTTGATTTCAACTCCTTTGAGGGTGACAACTATCTTACTCGCCATCTCATTCTAAACCGCGAAACCATGAATCAGGATCTGCATGATCTTGAATTCAACTTCATAGAGCTGAAGAAATTCGACAAACGGGAAGAAGAGCTCGAAACCATCATCGAAAAATGGATTTTCTTCATAAAAAATGCCGACAATCTGTCGATGATTCCCAAAAATTCAGCTGAAATTCCGGAGCTTAACGAAGCATACAAATTGGCGTCGATGAATGCCTGGAGTGAACAGGAGTTAGCTATATACGAATACTGGCAGATACGTGATGCCGGAGATCGGTACAAGATCCAGGAAGAATTTGAGAAAGGAAAGATCGAAGGGAAGATGGAGATTGCCATTGAGATGATAAATGATGGCGAGTTAAATGATAAAATCAGGAAGTATACCGGTTTAACGGATGATGAGATTGGTGAGTTGCGAAAGAAATAAGTCATTCAGTAGTAAGGCTGAAGAGTGAAGAGTGAAGGACAAGCCGGAAAAAGCGGTCTCTCGCAGAGGACGCAGAGGAAACCTGACTTCAAAC
>CAIUWK010000048.1 GCA_903902855.1 uncultured Geobacter sp.
AGGCGTTGTGCAGCGACACCCGACTCACCAGAACAGCGCCAAGATGCACCGGCGTCACCTGGGCCACGGGGGTGCGCCGACCGCTTTTCCCCACCTGCCGGATAATGTTTTCCACCACGGTTCGGGCGGTGAGTGGTGGGAACTTCCAGGCCGCGGCCCAGAAGGGGGCCCGACTCCCCTCCCCCAGTCGCCGCCGCAGCTCCAGATCATCAACCTTCACCACAATACCGTCCACGGCAAAGGGAAGTTTTTCACGCCCCGTCAGCGAGGAGCGATAGAACTCCCGGACTCCGTCCAGAGATGTCATGGCGACCGTCATCAGGGGGTATACCGGGAATCCCCACTGGGCCAGACGCTGTAACGCCTCCCGGTCGGTGCGAACAGCGGCCACCTCATGGGCGTTCACCAGCTCAAAGGGGAAGAGACGCAGGCACGCCACGGCGAGGGGGTCGGGGTTCCGTGACAGGAGCGCCCCGGCGGCGTGGTGGCGCAACGTGGCGTAGGGTGAAGCTCCCTGCTCCGCCGAAACCGTCGGAGATCCACGTTCGGCGTAAACCTCCCCCCGCACCACCACCCTCTTGGGAACCGAACCGGTCAATGTCACCGGGACCCCCTTGATCTGCCTGACCCGCGCTGTAACATCCTCACCGGAACGGCCATCCCCACGGGTAGCAGCGGAAACAAGTCTGCCGGATTCATAGCTCAGCTCCACGGGAAGACCATCGACCTTTGGTTGCGCCAGGAGCGTCGTCTCACCCGCCGACGCCGCGACCTTGCGCAGCAGCGTTTCCACCGCCTCCGGGCCGATGGTGGAAGTCAAACTGAGCATGGGGCGTTCATGGGGGATGGTCGCGCTGCCGTCGCGGGCAGAGCCACCAACCTTGCGGGTGGGAGAATCGGCGGCAGCCAGATCAGGAACACAGCTTTCCAGCAGAACCAGTTCAGCCAGGAGCCGGTCATAGGCGGCGTCGCTGATTTCCGGTTTCAGCTGTTCATAGTACAGGCGGTTGTGACGTCTGATCTCCCGGCTGAGAGTCGTGACCCGCACTGCGGCAGCATCGGGGGTCAGCTTCGGACAGGGGGCAGACCAGCCGGTGGAATGGAACCAGAGAGTGAGTAACAACAGGAGAGAAAAAGAGAGGGTGCGGAGCATTCATGACCTCCGGCGGGAATCTTTTCCGGCTATGGGGTGAATACCGCTGCGAGATCAATTTCAAGTTCGGGAAATATTCCCACGGTTACCCGATCGGCCGCACCGAATGCCTCCGGACGACCATATTTTCCTTCAGCTCCAAGGGTATAGATTTGTACCGTTGAGCCGGTAGGGTCAACCATCCAATATTCTCGCACCCCGGCCCGCTCGTATCGGTCGAACTTCACCTTCAAATCCTTGTGCGCCGTGCTTGGAGAGAGGATCTCCACTATCAAGTCCGGCGCTCCGCGACAGCCGGCCTCGTCCAGCTTGCTCTTGTCGCAAATGATCGAGAGGTCGGGCTGTACCACTGTCTCCACCAACTCGTCACTCTCGTCCGCCTCGGGAAGACGGACATCGAAAGGAGCAGCGAAGAGCTGACAGGGCTTACCCCGCAGATAGAGTGCGAACTCGGTCGACAGTTCTCGACTTATCGCCTGATGCCGCACTGTTGGCGCCGGGGACATATTGTAGGGAACCCCGTCGATGAGTTCCCACCGCTCACCGTCATCCCAGGTCAGATAATCGCCATAAGTAAACCGTTCTTCCAGCTTCAGCGCCAATGGTCCCATGGGAACCTCCTCCGACGAAACTCTACCATGACCGGGAGTATAGCAAAAGATCAAAGGATACCGTCAAGAAAAACCGTAGGGAGAGGCCAGCCCTGAGCGCAGTCGAAGGAAGTCGAAGGGGTCGAGGTGAGTGGTTTCATGCGACGTTACCTCACTTCAAGGAAAACGTAACCAGCACCGCCTCCCGCGTCACCGCCGTCACCGGCGCCAGGGCGCTGCGGCGAACACCCGGAACCGCGAGAATACGCTCCTGGGCATCGCAAAGAACGGGAAGCTCCCGGCGGAGATGACGGGGGACTTTCAGATCTATGAAGATATCCTTGAGCTTTTTGCTCCCCGTCATGCCGAAGGGGATCATTCGATCCCCTTCCCGGAAGGTCCGGACATTCCAGGGAAACGGCGCCTCATCCAGGGCGATGAGAGTCTGCACGGGGGTAAGTGAATCCAAGGGGAATGAGGAGAGCACGGGAGAAACCAGCAGTTCCCCCTCGCCCATGGGGTGAAGCCCCAGGCCGTCAATGGTGAATTCGGTGCGATCTTCAGAGGGTGCTGTTCGGGAAAACATGAGCGCATCGTACACCCGTCCCACCCGAAGATTCCGGGGAAGCGACACCGAGCAGGAGGGGGCCTCATGAAAGAGGAGTCGATCCACGTCCATGAGGTGTCGGGAGGAAATGCCACGCAGATTGCCGCACAACTCTTGAATGGCCCGTCGATAGATCCGGAACCGGACTGCGTCCGGCTCGTGGAGCAGTTCCGCCACCGGAAAGAGGAGTTTCCCTGCGGAAGCCGTTACGAGAAGAGCGAACCGCTGCTCGGCTCTCCCGGTGAGGAGTTCGTCATCCGCCCCCAAAATGGCGGCCGTCCCCCCCAGGGTCCGGATGATCAGCGGATTGTAGGTGGCAAGGAGAGGCAGGAGTTCGTGCCTAATCCGGTTCCGGAGAAATCGTTGATCGGCATTGGAGCGATCCTCCCTAAAGGGGATATTCCGGGAATGAGCATACTCGACGATCTCCTGACGGGTCGCCTCCAACAGGGGGCGCACCTTCCACCCGGTACGGGGAGCCATCCCCGTCAACCCGGCAGCGCCGGAACCGCGGAGGAGCCGCATGAGCACGGTTTCGGCCTGGTCGTCTCCATGGTGAGCCAGGGCCACGGCCCGCGCCCCTTCCGACCGGAGCAGACTTTCAAAAAACCGCTGGCGGGCCTCCCGCCCGGCATCCTCCAGAGAGCGTTTTTCCCGATGTGCCAACTCCTTCACAGCCACCCGTTGGACCCGGCAGGGAACACCGTGGCGTTGGGCCGCCTCCCGGACGAACTCCTCATCCTGTTCCGACTCTTCCCCCCGCAGCAGATGATTCAGATGCGCCACCACCAAATTGAGACCAAGCTCCTCCAGCGTAGGGAGGAGCTCCAGGAGAACCATGGAGTCGATCCCCCCGGAGACCGCGACGACGACCTTCTCTCCGGGAGCAAACAGGGAGTACCGCCGGATGGTGGCGCGAACAGTGCGGACAAGTGATGGTGAGGATGTACCTTGATATTTCATACCACACACCATAACGTAGTCACCAAAGGGACATCCTCTTCACACCCCGCCGCTCCGGGCCAAGAGCGAGGCCACGGCCTCCGCTACCTTCCGGTAGCCGGCGGCATTGGGATGTACCGGGTCGGCCTTGAGCTCACCCTTGGCGAGAACCTTGGCAAACACCCTGTTTTCCAGAGGGACGTTCAACTCCCGGGCCACGACGTCATAGAAGGGGGTAGGCCGGAGTCCCAGACCCCAATGAGGTACCCCGATGAGGAGCACCCCTATCCCTCTCCCCTGGGCCAGCCTCACCATCTCCCGCAGGTTGGCAGCAGCCTGGTTCAGCTCCATATGACGGAGGATGTCGTTGGCGCCGGAGCAGAGGATGAGGAGCTTGGGTTGAGTTCGATCCAGTTCGCCGGGAAGTCGCGCCAGGGCCTCGCCGCTGGTCTCACCGGGAATACCCGAGTTCACCACCGGCCGATTGATGAGCCGGGCCAGTTCTTCGGGGTAGCCTTGCCCCGGCTCGGCCCCGGTGCCGTAGGTGAGACTGTCGCCGAAGCAGAGCACCACGGCGTCCGAGGAGAGGGGCGCCAACCCGTTCTCCGCCTTGCAGCCGAACAATAAGAGGAGGAACGCCATGGCGACGAACCAGCGTGTCATGGGAGAAGAGCTCTCTGCCGCACCGCCTCGAAGAGCATGATTCCCCCGGCCACCGAGGCGTTGAGGGAGGTGATGGCCCCCTTGAGGGGGATGGAAAGGAGGAGGTCGCAATGTTTCCGGACCAGCGGCCTTAACCCCTCCCCTTCACCGCCGATAACCAGCGCCGTGTGCCCCCGGAAATCCTGCCGATAGAGCGACTCCCCCGCCTCCCCGGCGGCCCCGTAGACCCAGAACCCTTCCTTCTTCAGCAACTCCAGCGCCTGGGAGATATTGGCCACCCGGGCCACCGCCACCGCGCCGACCCCGCCGGCAGCCACCTTCTCCACTGTGGGGGTCACCCCCACGGCCCTATCCTGGGGGATAACCACTCCGTGAGCCCCGGCGCAGGCGGCGCTCCGGATGAGCGCCCCCAGGTTATGAGGATCCTGAATACCGTCCAGCAACAGGATCAAACCCGGTTCGCCGCTCTCCTTCCAGCTATCGATGAGATCGGAGAGCTCCGCATAGGGGTACGGCTCCACCCGGAGTACCGCCCCCTGGTGATGCTCACTCCCGGAAAGGCGCGCCAGACTGGCACGGTCACGCCGCCGCACCGGAACCCCTTTCTCTCCGGCAAGCTGCGCCAAGGGCTCCAACCGCCGGTCGGCCCCCTCTGCCAGAAAAAGTTCAAAGACCTTCCTGCTCCCGCGGAGAGCCTCCGTAATGGAATTCACGCCATAAATAATATCATCGCTCATAAAGCTATTATCCTGTCCATCCTGTATATCCCGGTAAATTGCTTGTCAAATTGCCATTATCTCATCGATGATCGCTTCGCAGGCAGCCACCGGGTCCTTGGCCGCCGCGATGGGGCGGCCGATGACCAGATAATCGGCCCCGCCCTTCACCGCATCCGCCGGGGTCATGATCCGCTTCTGGTCATCCACCGAGGCAAAGGAGGGGCGGACACCGGGGGTGACGATGAGAAAATCATTGCCACACGCCTCCCGGATGAGGGAGACCTCCAACGGCGAGGCAACCACCCCGTCGATTCCGGCGCTCTTGGCCAGCATGGCCAGTTTTACCACCATCTCCGGCACGGGGAGGTTTATTCCGACCCCTTTCAGGGTCTCGGCAGTTGAAGAGGTGAGGATGGTGACCGCCAGGACCTTGGGGCGCTCCCCAGGGGAGAACTCTTGATCCAGCGCCGACCTGGTGGCCGCCATCATCTCGTAGCCGCCCAAGGCGTGGAGGTTACAGAGCGTCACCCCCAAACGGGCTGCCGCCAAGGTCGCCATGGCCACGGTGTTGGGGATATCGTGATACTTGAGATCCAGGAAAACCTCCCCTCCCCGCTCCCGCACCGACCGGACTACCTGGGGACCGCAGGAGGTAAAGAGCTGTTTGCCGATTTTGAACATCCCCACCTTGTCGGCAAGGAGGGTTGCCCACTGCTCCACCTGGGCCATGCTGTCCACATCCAGGGCAAAGATGATTTTTTTGCGTGCTTCGTCTCGGGTCATGATCTGTTCAACCTTTTTTGTGTGATGACGGATTTCATAGCAGGAGTTTCCTGAAAAGGCAAGGAGAAGCAACGACAACGCCCCGCCGGAAACCGGCGGGGCGTTGTCATACAAACAGCAAAAGATAAGAAGATCGACTATTCGCAGAGGTCGAGCTTGATGTCCCAGTTTTTGATCTTCATGGTGCCGTTTCTCTCAAGATTGAGATGCATCTTGAAGGCGCGGTCCCACAACTGCGGCTCATGGGCAACCTTGCGACGGAGACAATCGGCCAGAGCCATCTCGTAGTATTCCGTGAGGATCGGCTTGTAATCCGGATGGGCGCACTTCTCGATGATGACCTTGGCGCGATCCCGGGGACAGAGTCCGCGAACGTCGGCCAACCCCTGCTCGGTGATAACAACGTCCAGGTCATGCTCGGTGTGATCGATATGCGAGCAGTGCGGCACAACGCAGGAGATCCCGGTGGGGTCGGTCTTGGAGGGACGACTGGACGGGGTATGCATCATCTTGAGGAAACCGTTCCTCAGGAAGTCGCCGGAACCGCCGAGGCCATTGATCATCCGGGTGCCGCCGACGAGGGTGGAGTTGGCATGGGCATACATGTCGATCTCCACCGGGGTGTTCATGGCGATAACACCCAGACGACGAATCGGCTCCGGGGCGTTGGAGATGGAGAGGGGGCGGAGGGTGATCTTGTCGAAGTACTTGTCCCAGTTCTCGAAGAAGCGGGGGAAGCCCAGGGTCTCGGAGAGGGAGAGAGAGCAGGAGGAGGCTGCGTCCAGCTTGCCGGAATCGAAGAGATCCAGCATGGTGTCCTGAAGCACTTCGGTGAAGACCGACAGGTTGTAGAAGGGACCCTTGGCCAGACCGCCCACGACGGCGTTGGCGATGGAGCCGACACCCGACTGGATGGGGAGGAGGTTGTCGGGCAGACGCCCCATCTTCACTTCGTGGGTAAAGAAGTCGATGATGTGGCCGGCAATCGCCTCGGAGGTATCGTCGCTTTCGGTGAAGGCGCGCCCTTTATCCCGCCGTTTCGACTCCACGATGGCCACGATCTTCTTGGGATCGCAAGGGATGGAGGTAGTCCCGATGCGGGAACCGGCCGTGGTAATGTTGAGCACCTGACGGTTAGGAGGGGTGCCGCAGGAAACCATATCATGGATCCCCTCGAAGGAGGGCTGTCCGGTGTTCACCTCGATGATGATCCGGTCGCAGACCATTAGGATTTCAGGGATGACGCCGCAGGAGGTGGTGGGAACCAGGCTCCCGTCTTCGGTGATGGCGGAGACTTCGATGATGGCCAAGTCGAGCTTGCCGCTCTCGCTGTCCTTGGTATAGAAACCGTATCCAAGATCCTGGGCGAAGAGGGAGAGGTGCTTGTCTCCCATCCGGATCCGCCCTTCGTTGATGCCGGCGGCGATGTTCTTGCCGGTCTGATACGGCCAGCGGCGGTCGATCATGTCCAACTCGGCCCAGCGGTTTTCGGTCTCGGCGCCAACGGAGGCGCCGATGAAGAGGTTGAACTTCCACTTCCCCTGCAGGTTGTTCTTCTCAACATAGTCGGCGACGGCGATGGGAACCTCTTTCGGGTAACCGGCGGGGGTAAAACCGGACCAGCCAAGGTTCATCCCGGGTTTGAAGAACTG
>CAIUWK010000049.1 GCA_903902855.1 uncultured Geobacter sp.
AAAACATTCAAAACGGGCGCAGCAAGCCGCGCCCCTACGTTATCCCGATCCTGCCATGGAACATCTATTCCAGCATGCCGGCGTTATTGACCGCCACGATGAATGGTTGAATGACCGCCCCGTACCGGGTCGCTCCACCATTAACCGTACACAGAAACAGAGCGCTTGCAAAAAACAGATATTTATCGGATAGTGACGCCGTATAGTGAGAAACTCACAACGATGAGGTGACCCATGGAACGACGGGATTTTATTAAACTCATGGCCATTGCGGCCTTCTTCTCCCCACGGATGGTGGGGAACTTGAATGCCCGGGAGCTTCCCACCGTGGGGGTGGCTACGGGGACCGATTACGGGAAGATCACCCGGAACGCCATCGCCGCAGTGGGGGGGATGAAGCGCTTCGTGAAGCCGGGTGACGTGGTGGTGGTCAAGCCGAACATGGGGTGGGACCGGACCCCGGAACAGGGGGCCAACACCAATCCCCAGGTGGTACGAGCGGTGGTGGAGGAGGCTCTGGCAGCGGGGGCGAAGAAGGTGAAGGTCTTTGACCGGACCTGCAACGATGCCCGGCGCTGCTATGCCAACTGCGGCATCCCGGCGGCGCTGAAGGGACTGCCCAACGTGGAGGTCCGTTTCATCGAGGACGAGCGGTTCAAGAAGGTGCTTCTCAACGGCGAGGCACTGAAGGAGTGGGAACTCTACGGCGAGGTGCTCTCAGCCAATGTCTTCATCAATGTCCCGGTGGCCAAGCACCACAAGTTGACTGGACTGACCCTGGGGCTGAAGAACGTCATGGGGGTCATGGGGGGAGACCGGGGGAAAATTCACAAGCAGATCGAGCCGGCCCTGGCCGATGTGAACGCCTTTCTCAAGAGTCACCTCACCGTTATCGACGCCACCCGGATTCTCACCGATCACGGCCCCCAGGGGGGGGATCCGGCTGATGTGAAGATCATGAACACGGTCATCGCCTCCACCGACATCGTGGCTGCCGACGCCTATGCCACCACCCTCTTCGGGAAAAAACCGTCGGACATCGGCGTCACCGTGGCCGCAGCCAAGCGGGGAATCGGCGAGATGGACCTCAAAAAAATCCGGATCGTCAAGGTTTGAATCCGTAAAAACAATTACCACGGAGATACGGAGAAAGGCTTTTAACAGGGATATACAGGATAGACAGGCTGGAACCTGATAGGGGATGTTGTAATTTCAAAATTTCTCCCGTTGGTCGAAATGACAAAAAAACTTTGCCGTATCCTGTCCATCCCTGCAAATTTTCGTATTGATTTTCTCCGTGTCTCAGTGTCTCCGCGGTTCAGGGTTGTAAAAGAATGAAACATACTCCCGCACGTATCTCCCAGCTCCTCTTCCTCCTCCTCTTCCTGGTTCTCTTCGTTGCCACCGATTACCGGGGGAACGATGAGATCCCGGCTGCGGTGAACAGTTTTTTTCGCGCCGACCCGCTGGTCCTGACCATGTATCTTCCGGCGGCAAAGTCGTTTACCCTGCTCCTCCTCCCGGCTCTCCTCGTCCTCATCCTGACCATGATCCTCGGCCGGTTCTTCTGCGGCTGGCTCTGTCCGCTGGGAACCGTTCTGGACCTGGTGACCGTGAGGATTGCCAAGCGGCATCCCCCCTCCTGGCTGATTGGGAACCTGAAGTACCTGCTCCTCTTTAGCCTGCTGGGGGCGGCCCTGGCCGGACTGAATCTGGCGGGAATCTTCGATCCCATGGCCATACTCCTGAGGGCGGTTACTTTTTTCGCCTACCCTCTGCTGGGTGATGGAGCCCGTTCAGGGTGGGTGGGGCTCTACCGGGTGATGGGGGATTCCCGGGATCACCTCGCCCCCGGCTATGCCCTGTTCCGCGACTACCTCCTTCCGTTCCGGGAAAGCTCCTATCCCCTGGCCGTCAGTTCCACCCTCCTCTTGCTGGTTATCATCTTCCTGGAGCATTACGGGAGCCGGAGTTGGTGCCGCTATCTCTGCCCTTTGGGGACGCTCCTGGGATTGGCCTCGCGACTCTCACCGGTCCGGCGGACTCCTGACCGGGTCTGCAACGACTGCGGGCACTGCGGAAAGGTCTGCCCCACCGTGGATGACCGGAAGATGCCCGATGGGGAGGAATGTCTCCGTTGCTTCGCCTGTGACCGGGTCTGCGGGAGCGGTAGGGTCCGGTTTCGCTTGACCACTTCGCTTCATCTGCGGGCGCGTCCCTATCTGCCGGCACGGCGGGTTCTTCTGGGGGGGATTGCAGGAGGGCTCCTCTTTGCCCGGGGGCTCCGGTGGAAGTCGGCCCAGGCCAGGGAACGGCTCCTGCGCCCCCCCGGTGTCAGAGATGAGGTGGAATTCCTGGCAAAATGTGTTCGATGCGGGGAGTGTATGAAGGTCTGCCTCCGGAGCGCCCTCTACCCGGCGACGTTTCAGGCGGGGATTGAAGGGGTCTATACTCCGCTCCTCATTCCCCGGCTGGGGTACTGCGAATACCACTGTACGCTTTGCGGCCAGGTCTGTCCCACCGGTGCCATCCCGAATCTTCCCAAGGGGGAGAAGGAGCGGGAGGTCATGGGGAAGGCGGTACTGGACAAGAATCATTGCCTTCCCTTTGCCCGGAAGAGCAACTGCATGGTCTGTGAAGAGCATTGCCCCATCCCCCAAAAGGCGATCCGCTCCCGCACCGTGGAGACGGTGGACTTGAACGGCAGGCGAATCACGCTCATGGAGCCGTATGTGGTGGAAGAGCTCTGCAACGGCTGCGGTATCTGCGAGCATGTCTGCCCACTGGAGGGGAGAAGCGGGATAGAGGTTTTCGGGGTAAAGGATAAAACGCCCATCGCCGTGGCAGTAGCGGAGAAACCGGCGGCGAAGGGGAAGGGGGGGGATGACGATCCGTACCGGTAAACAGCACTCTCCGCAGATTACGCAGATTCTTGCAGATAAAGCGAAACCCTTTTCACCGCAAAGACGCAAAGGACGCAAAGGAACCGCAAAGGAAAAATCTCTTTTGGGGTAAACTAAAGAAACCGGTTTGTAGTCTTTTCGCCATGTTTTCTTTGCGTACTTTGCGTCTTTGCGGTTCTAAGGTTCTGGTGTTTTTCTTATTTCTAAGCTCCGGTGGTGAGAGGATGTCATGCGAGACAGGGTAAAAGACGAGATTCGCAGTTTCGTGGTAGATCATCCGGAAAACCGTCTCCCTGACGGCTCCGGTCCCATGTTTTATGAGCCGTTGGTGGGGTTCGTGTCGTTCCGTGACCCGCTCTTTCTCCGGTACCGGGAGATCATCGGCCCTTTTCATCTGACCCCGGCGGAGATTCTTGCCGGAGAGATCGGGGGAGGAGAAGAGGAGGGGAGCGTCATCTGTTGGGTTCTCCCCATCGTCGCTGCGGTTCGGGAGAGCAACCGGGAAGAGACGATCTATCCTTCCCGACAGTGGGCCTGGGTCCGGCAGCATGGCGAGGCGTTCAACGGCAAGCTCCGCCGCCACTTGGCCGGCTGGCTTGTTGAGCAGGGGCATCGCTCTGCCATCCCCCAGTACTCCCCGCTCTGGCGGGAGCTCGGCGACTCTCCGGTGGGGGTTGCCTCCACCTGGTCCGAGCGCCATGCCGCCTATGCCGCCGGTCTCGGGACCTTCAGTCTCAATGACGGGCTTATCACGGGAAACGGGATCGCCCATCGGCTGGGGAGCGTTGTCACCGACCTGGTTCTGACCCCCACCCCCCGCACCGCATCCGACCATCGTGCCAACTGTCTCTATTATCGCAAGCCCGGCGCCTGCGGCGTCTGTATCAAACGTTGCCCCGTGGGGGCGCTCACCCCGGATGGTCATGACAAGAATATCTGTCGGGAGCATGTCTACGGGACGATCCCTGCGGCCGTGGCTTCGGAGTACAACGTCATTGCCACCGGTTGCGGCCTCTGCCAGACCGCCGTCCCCTGCGAGTTTCGGGTGCCGTGATCCCTCTTCTCAAATCTTGTTGATGAACACCTCTCTCGGCTTGCTGGTCCCGTCGCTGGGGCCCACGATCCCCTCCTGCTCCATCTTCTCGATGATCCGGGCGGCCCGGTTGTAGCCGATGCGCAGGCGGCGTTGTACCATGGAGATGCTGGCCTGCTTGGCCTCCGCAACCAGGGCCACGGCGTCGTCATACCGGTCGTCGATCGGTTCGTCATCGTCTTCCGTCGCCTTGTCATCCCCCGGTTTCATGGCCATGATGGACTTGTCGTAGACCGGTTTTCCCTGCTTCTTCAAAAAGTCCACCACCCGCTGGACCTCGGCATCGGAGACGAAGGCGCCGTGCAGCCGCTGGAGCCGGGAGGTTCCCGGCGGGAGGAAGAGCATGTCCCCCATTCCCAGCAGGGTCTCGGCGCCGTTGCAGTCCAGGATGGTCCGGGAGTCGGTCTTGGACGATACCTGGAAGGAGAGCCGAGCCGGGAAGTTGGCCTTGATGAGGCCGGTGATGACATCCACGGAGGGGCGCTGGGTGGCGAGGATCAGGTGGATCCCCGCGGCCCGGGCCATCTGGGCCAGCCGGGCGATATACTCCTCAAGTTCACGCCCCGCAACCATCATCAGGTCGGCCAGTTCGTCCACAATAACCACGATGTAGGGGAGGTGGCCGTGCTCCAACGGTTCGGCCACGGCGGTGAACTCCTCCGTGAACTCGTCCACCGGGTCGTCAAAGGCTTCTTCGATCTCATCGATGGTCACGGTCCGGTTGGCGTCGTGCTCCTCGGCCTCCTTCTCTTCCCGTTCGATCTTCTTGTTGTAGGAGTCGATGTTTCTGACCCCCTTGTCCGACATGAGCCGGTAGCGTCGCTCCATCTCCCTTACCGCCCACTTGAGGGCCAGTGCCGCCTTCTTGGGATTGGTCACCACCGGGAGGAGGAGATGGGGAATCCCCTCGTAGATGGAGAGCTCCAGCATCTTGGGATCAACCATGATGATCCGGACGTCCTTGGGGGTGGCGGTGTAGAGGAGCGACAGGATTATGGTGTTGATGGAGACCGACTTGCCGGAACCGGTGGCTCCGGCCACCAGGAGATGGGGGGCCCGGGCCAGGTCGGTGACCACCGGAAAACCGGCGGTGTCCTTCCCCAGCGCCATGGGGAGTTTCATCTTGTTCTTGTGAAACTCCTCGCAGTTGAAAATTTCACGGAGATAGACCGTCTCCCTGTTCTTATTGGGAATCTCGATCCCCACGACCCCTTTGCCGGGGATGGGAGCCACGATCCGGATGGAGAGGGCCTGCAGCGCCATGGAGAGGTCGTCGGAGAGTCCGGCGATGCGGCTCACCTTGATGCCGGGGCCGGGAAAAAATTCGTACATGGTGATGACCGGTCCGGGACAGATCTCCACCACCTCGCCGTCCACTCCGAAGTCGGCCAGTTTCTTCACGAGCAGGCGGGCGTTCAGCTCCAGAACCTCCTTGTCGACCTTCCTGTCCATGGTCTGCGGCACGTCCAGGAGTGACAGAGGGGGGGTCGAATACTCCCCTTCCGACTTGATGAAGTCGAAGGCTTCTTGAATCGGTGCAGTCTTCCCCTTTTCCTTCTTCTTTTCTTTCAGGATGATGGCGTCGGGGAGCGGTGTCGGCAGAGGGACGGCCTTGATGGGGGGAGTTGCGCCGGGAAGGGGGGAGTCGGTTTCGGCCTCTTTCTGAAGCGCAGCCAACTCGCGGTGGCGTTGCCATTTCTGTCGAAACGCATTCAGCCACCAGTCGGCGTAGAGGGTGAAGGAAAAGCGCCCCAGGATCATGATACAGGCTGCCAGTAGCGGCAGAATCAGGAGGAGCGCCCCCGGTTTGCCTAGGAAACGCTTGAGGAAATCGGCGACTCCGAAGCCGAAGAGCCCCCCGGTGGGAACCTGCTGGCCGAGGAACGAGGTTATTTCGAAATTTAAGCCGAAGATGGTAGCCAGGGAGATGACGAGTCCCAGGAAGGCGCCGAACTTGTACCCCCTCCACTGGACCCCCTTGAAGCGGAGCAACCGATAGGCCAGGTAGAGGAGTGCCAGGGGGATCAGGTAGGCGGCAAGCCCGAATCCTATGAGGAGGAGGTCCGCCACCTGGGCACCGAAAATTCCGCAGAGATTACTGGTGCCTGCCTGGGAAGACCAGGTATTGGGGGCCCGGTCCGAGCCGTTGAAGCTGACCAGCGCCATCCCCAGGAAGAGTCCCAAGGCTCCCAGGGCGAAACCCTTTACTTCGTTTATCAGTCGTGGTGCGGTGTCATTATCCATAAGTTAAGAACCTGGGACTGGGGACCGGGGACCGGGACTGGTAAAACCGTTTTTCCGGTTCCCGGTCCCAGGTCCCCAGTCCCCGTTTTTCTACATTTCGATGATCATGGGGAGGATCACCGGGCGCCGTTCGATGGTCTTGTTGAAGAATCTCCGGAGGACCCGTCGGACTTCCAGCTTCACCTCGCCCCAGTCGGCCATGACCGTGGTGTTCAGGCCGGCCAAGGTATCCAGAACCAGCTTCTTCGCCTCGTTCAGGTACTCCTGGCTCTCATCTTCGAAGACGAACCCCCGGGAGAGGATATCCGGGCCGTAGATGAGCTGACCCGATGCCTGGTTGATGACGATGATCACCACCACCATGCCGTCCTCGGACATATGCTTCCGGTCCTTGAGGACGATGTTCCCCACATCGCCGACCCCCTTGCCGTCCACGAAGACCCGGCCGGTCTCGATCTTGTCCAGCACGCACATCTCGCCGTCGCTGAAGCTGACCACATCGCCGTTTTCGATGACCAGACAGTTTTCGGGGGGCATCCCCAGCCGCAGGGCCAGGCTCCGGTGCCGGACCAGGTGCCGGTATTCGCCATGCACCGGGATGAAGAAGCGGGGCTTGACCAGGTTGTGCATGATCTTCAGCTCCTGGCGGCTGGCGTGCCCCGAGACATGGACTTCGGAGACCTTCTCGTAATAGACCTCCACGCCGATGCGGTAGAGGTTGTTGATGAGGGCCGAGATGGTCCGCTCGTTGCCGGGGATGAATTTGGAAGAGAGGATCACCGTGTCGCCGGGAACGAGCTTGATCTGCTTGTGGTCGTTCATGGCAATACGGGAGAGGGCGCTCATGGGCTCCCCCTGGCTCCCGGTGGTAATCATGCAGATCTCATGGGGCTCCAGTCGGGCCATCTCCCGCAGGTCCACCATCAGCCCGTCGGGAATCTTGATGTATCCCAGTTCTCGGGCGATCTGCACATTGGCGATCATGGAGCGGCCGTTGAGGAGAACTTTCCGCTTGAAGCGGATCGCCGTGTTCACCACCTGCTGCACCCGGTGGATATTGCTGGAAAAGGCCGCCACCACGATTCGCCCGGGGCATTTGGGGAAAATCTCGTCAAAGGCTTCTCCCACGTATTTTTCCGAGAGGGTGAAGCCGCTGGTCTCGATATTGGTGGAATCGGCCAACAGCGCCAGGACCCCTTCCTCACCATAGCGGGCAAAGGTGGCCAGGTCGGTGAGTTCCCCGTCCACGGGGGTCTGGTCCAGCTTGAAGTCGCCGGTGTGGATCACCACCCCCTCGGGGGAGCGGATGGCCAGGCCGCAGCCGTCCACGATGGAGTGGGTGACCCGGATGAATTCCACCTCGAAGGCCCCCAGCCGGACCTTGTCCCGGGGCTTCACCACGTTGAACTCCACGGAGCGCTCCAGTTCAAATTCCTTGAGCTTTTCCCGGATGAACCCCAGGGTGAGGGCCGTGCCGAAGAGGGGAGGAGTGATGTCCCGCAGGACAAAGGGGAGGGCGCCGATGTGGTCTTCGTGGCCGTGGGTGAAGACGATGCCGCGGATCTTCTCCCGGTTCTCACGGAGATAGGAGATGTCGGGGATGACGATGTCGATCCCCAGCATGTACGATTCGGGAAACATGAGGCCGCAGTCCACCACGATGATGTCGTCTCCGTACTCAAAGACGGTCATGTTCATCCCGATCTCCCCCACTCCACCCAGGGGGATGATCTTCAGTCCGCTAGTATCTTTCACCTTTAGCCTTTTACCTTTTTTTGTTGGTAACGATGGTCGCTATCCGTTCGTCACACCGTTTGATCCACTCCTCGCCCGGCTGCAGTAGCCAGGTTGCCGAATAGAATGAGCTCCGGAGCACCCGGTAGGTGATGAGCGCCCGCTCCCGATCCCCCCGTTTTTCAGCCTCCTCGGCCATGCTCCAGAGCCGCTCCGCAGCCCTGGTGATCAACGGGCTGAAGGGGGTGTACATGTGGATTGACGACTCATAGCCGGTCATGGCCTGATTGAGGTCCCCCGTCTTTTCGGCCGCTTCACCCTTGGCAAACTGGCTCCACTGACGGAACTGGGTGTTCCCGGCCAGGAGGAGCAGGGAGATGATCGCGATGACGGTCATATTGACGGTTATGCTCTTGAATTGTTCCATGATCTCAGGTGATGAAGAAGTTGGGGAGTACGGCAAGAAGTATCCCGAGGATGAAGGCGACGAGTCCGGCCACCGCAGCCACTGCGGCGGCGCTGTCCCACGGCGTCCTGAATTGGTGGGCGGCCCGGATTCCCCACCCGGCGGTCACCGCTCCGGCGGCGCTCATGGCCAGATACAGATAGATCATACTCTCTCCACCCCCCTCTCGACGGCGGTCCGGACCTGCTCCCTCAGGAGTTCCCGGGCCGGATTCCCCGTCCCGTCCGGCTGTACCGGCGGGCAGAAGGTGATGCTGATCCTCCCCGGATAGAGTGCGAACCGGTTGCGGGGGTTGATCCCCCTGCTGCCGTTGATGGTAAAGGGGACCACCGGCACGGCGGCCCGGGATGCCAGGATGAACCCCCCCTTTTTGAAGGGGAGAAGGGTTCCGTCATGGGTACGGGTCCCTTCCGGGAAGAGCACCACGCTGACCCCTTCGCGGATGCGACCGGCGGCTTTATCGATACTTTTCAGTGCCTGGCGGCCGTCGCTCCGGTCCAGGGGGATGTAGCCGGCCCGCCGCATGGCCCCACCGAAGAACGGGACCCGGAAGAGCTCTTCCTTGGCAAGCCATGAAAAACGGCGCGGGATGGCGATGGTCAGTGCCAGAATATCGAAGTTGCTCTGATGATTTCCCATGTAGATGACCGGTCCCTCCAGGGGGATATGCTCGGTCCCGGTGGCGGTCACCTTGACCCGCGCCAGGGCCAGGGCGTTACGGCTCCAGAATCGGGCGCAGCCGTGGGCGAAGGAGCCGGTAGCGTCGAACAGGGTCCCGATGATGGCAACGATGCTGCACCCCCCGGTGAGGGGTGCAAAAAAAACAAAGAAAAACAGTGCTCTCCACATGAAACTCTCCATCAGAATAACCGGTGTAAAGTACTTTTTTTTTGTTCCGGAGTCAAACAAATATCACGGGTCAGGAGGGAGGTCATGGCGGAGAAGTCGTCGGAGCGGTTGACGCCTTGGGTATTTTGGCATATAAGGGGAAAAACAGCACATCAAGGAGATCAAAAATGTTCAAAAAAGTACTGGTAATCCTGACACTCGTCCTCCTCTGCGCAACCCCTCTCCTGGCCAAGGATGCTGCCGCTCCCGCAGCGGCAAAGAATCCCCTGGTGGAGATCGAAACGAGTATGGGGATCATCACGGCGGAACTGTTCGCCAAGGAAGCTCCCCTGTCGGTGAAGAATTTTCTGGAGTACGCTAAAAGCGGTTATTATTCCGGGACGGTCTTTCATCGTATTATCCCCGGCTTCATGATTCAGGGGGGCGGATTGACCGCCGAGCTGCAGCCCAAGCCCGGCTCAAATCCCCCTATCAAAAATGAAGCCGGTAACGGACTGAAGAATGATCGGGGTACGTTGTCCATGGCCCGCACCGGAGACCCGGACAGCGCCACCTCGCAGTTTTTCATCAACCTGGTGGATAACGGCAATCTCAATCGCCCTAACCCCGACGGTCATGGCTACGCGGTCTTCGGCAAGGTGGTAAAAGGAATAGCTGTGGTTGACATGATCGTGGCGACCCCCCAGGAGCGGAAGAATTCCGTGTTTCAAAATGTTCCCAAAACGCCGGTGGTGATCAAGTCAGTGAAGGTTCTCAAGTAGACGAAAACTATTTAACAGGGATATACAGGATGGACAGGAAGAAGACGTTATCCTGAATATCCTGTTCATCTCTGTTAATTGTGTATGACTTTTTTCTCATTGCCCGAACCGCCGGTCCGTGGCGATGATGATCCCACCCAGGGTGACGGAGAGGGCCGCCAGGATGAGGGGGATGGCGAATCCCCCCCGGTCGGCCACGAGGCCGGCCAAGGTAGGGCCGACCACCTGACCGGCGCTGAAACAGGCGGTGAGAAGCGCCGCTACTCGCCTCCCGTCGCTCCCGGCGCGGCGGTTTCCCTCGGACATGACCAGCGTGACGATCCCCAGGAAGGTTCCGCCGAAGCTGACGGCTGCCAAGGCTGCCATGAACGGGGTCCGCGCCTGGATGCTCAGGAGGATGCCGGCGGCCTGGATGGTGTAGGCCAGAAGCGCCGCCCGTTTTACTCCGATTTTGCGCGCCGTCAACTGCCAGAGGATGGTGGAGGGGGCTGCGGCCAGCCCCACTGCCACCCAGCTGAGGGAGGCGTACTGTTCCAGTCCGGGAGTGCGCCCCACCATGGCTGCGATGAAGGTGGCGCTGATGATGTAGCCGAATCCCTCGCAGGTGTAGGCCGCTGCCAGGCGGCCGATGTCGGAACTTTTTTTCGCTGCCGCTCCCTGAATATTCCCCAGCGGGGGAGCCGCGTTTTTCTTGCCGGCCAGAAGCAGTCCCGCCACGGCCAGTGCCAAGGCGATCACTCCCATCCCCAGCCAGCAACCTTGCCATCCCCCCCAATTATCCAAGCGTGGCACCATGAGACCGCTCAGGGCAATCCCCAGGCCGATTCCTCCGTAGAGCGCCCCCCCTATGCCGGTTTCGCCCCGTTTGGCAAGGGCCTCGGTCACCTCCACGGCGATGACCACAAAGAGCACGGCGCTGGCGACCCCCGCTGTGAACCGGAGCAGACCCCACCAGAGGGGGGAGGCAAAAGCCCCCATGAAGAGCGTGGTGGCGATGCTCCCTGCCAGTGCCCCCACATTCACCGGCACGCTCTTCAGGAGCCTGGGGAAGAGCGAACAGAGGATCGCCCCCAGCAGATACCCCACATAGTTGAACGAGGCCAGGGAGCCGGTCTCGGCGTGGGAGAGCCCCAGATCCCGCTCCATGAGGGGGAGGATGGGGGTATAGGCGAACCTGCCGATCCCCATGGCCACCATCATCCCCAGAATCCCACCCCCCAGGATGCGCCATGCCTCCAGCCGGTTTTGCCGGATATCACCGAACTCTCTATTTTGCGCTATTTTCATGACCGAGATGCTACCGGCAACGATAGCGGAATGCAATAATTTTCCGTGTCCGGCAACGGCAGTTCTGGTATGCTGGCAAACCATGAACTATATCGGAGACCTCCATATCCACTCTTCCTATTCCCGGGCCACCAGCCGGGAAAGCACCCTGGCCGGGTTGTTTGCCTGGGCCCGGATCAAGGGAATCCAGGTCATCGGCACCGGTGACTTCACCCATCCCGGCTGGTTCAGTCGGCTGCGTGAGGAGCTGGAGCCGGCCGAGCCGGGGCTCTTCCGTCTCAAGGATGAGTCGAAGATCTTGTCACCCCTGCCGGGGGTTCCGCTCTCTTCGGCGCCGGTGAGGTTTCTCCTCTCCGCCGAGATCAGCAGCATCTACAAGCGTCACGGCGCGGTGAGAAAGGTTCACAACCTGCTCTATGTCCCGGACCTGGAATCGGCGGCGCGGATCAGCGGGAAACTCGCCGGCATCGGCAACATCGAGTCGGATGGCCGTCCCATCCTGGGGCTGGACAGCCGGGACCTGCTGGAGATCCTCCTGGAGCAGGCCCCTGAGGGGTTCCTGGTGCCGGCCCACATCTGGACTCCTTGGTTTTCTCTTTTCGGTTCTCGGTCGGGGTTCGACAGCATGGAGGAATGCTACGGCGATTTGACGGAGCATATCTTTGCCCTGGAGACCGGGCTCTCCTCTGACCCCGATATGAACCGGCTCATCTCCCCCTTGGATCGCTTTACGCTCATCTCCAACTCCGACTGCCACTCCCCGGGCAAGCTGGGGCGGGAGGCCAACCTTTTCTCCACCGGCCTGGATTTTTTCTCCCTGCGGGACGCCCTCCGGGGGAACCGTCGGGAGAGTTTTCAGGGGACAGTGGAGTTTTTCCCCGAGGAGGGGAAGTATCACTATGACGGCCACCGGAACTGCGGGGTCTGTCTGGATCCCCATGAGAGCCGGCGGCTGGGGCTGCTCTGCCCGGTTTGCGGAAAGCCGCTCACCGTAGGGGTGCATCACCGGGTCATGGAGCTGGCCGACCGGGATGCTCCCCTCTACCCTTCCGACGCCCCGGAGGTCTTCAGTCTCATCCCGCTCCCCGAGGTTCTGGGAGAACTCCTGGGGGTGGGAGCGGGATCAAAAGAGGTGCTGCGGGAGTACGGCCGGACCATCGGCCGGTTCGGTTCAGAGTTCAACCTCCTCCTGAAGAGCCCGCTGGAAGAGATCAGGAGTCAGTCTCTCCTCCTGGGTGAGGCGGTGGAGCGTATCCGGAGCGGCCGGGTCATCCGGCAACCGGGGTATGATGGCGAGTTCGGGGTCATCAAGGTTTTTCAGGAGGGGGAGCTGGCCACGCTGTCCGGGCAGGGGAGCCTGTTCGGAGACGAACCGACTCGCAGGGTACGACGGAAGAAGGTGGAAGCGTTCCCCCTGTCGCCGGTTCCCGATAATGATGGGGGGAAGGAGCGCCGTCCAGTTAGAGGGGCCAACCCTGAGCAGGAGGCGGCCATCGCCTCCGATGCCCGGCACCTGCTTGTGGCTGCCGGACCCGGCACCGGTAAGACCTTCACTCTGGTGGCCCGGCTGGTCCGGCTTCTGGGGGAGGGGGGCGATCCGGGGAAAATCGTGGTCATCACCTTTACCACCAGGGCCGCCGACGAAATTCGGGAGCGGCTGACTGCCGCAGTAGGTCCGGTGGCGTTGGCGCTCTTCGTGGGGACGTTTCACAACTTCTCTCTCCACCGGTTGCGGAGGGAAAGTGGAGACCTCACCGTGGTCGGTCCCGAAAGCCGGGAGCGGCTTCTCCGCCGGCTTTTCCCGGGGATGAGCGCCACGGAGCGGAAGCTGCTCTCCCAGGCCATAGCCGATCATTTTCTCAAGGAGTCGGGGGAGACCTGCCTGGGGGAGCTGAATTCGGGCGAGGCAAGTCTGGGCGAGGCAAGCCTCGCCCCTACGGGTAATATCACCCGGTATCTGGATGAGCTGGAACGGCTGCGTGCCCTGGACCTGGACGGGATCATCCCCGCCCTGCTCCGGCGTCTGCGGGAAGATGCCGCTTTACTTGAGAGAGTCCGCTCTGGGGTGAAGGAGCTCTTCGTGGACGAGTTCCAGGATCTGAACGCCGGCCAGTTCCAGCTGGTACGATTCCTGGCACAGAGCTGCCGGGTCTTCGCCATCGGTGATCCGGACCAGGCGATCTACGGCTTCCGGGGGAGCGATCCGGCGTACTTTTACCGTTTTGCGGAGTTTGCCGGTTGTGAGCGGCTTTCCCTTGGCGCAAACTACCGCTCAACCCCGGTCATTCTCCAGGCCGCAACCGCGGTCATCTCCCACAATCTGAGCAACAGCGGTCTCTCCCTGGTGGCGGCGAATCCCGGCGGGAAGGGGGGGATCGAACGGTACCACGCAGCCACCCCGGCGGCGGAGGCGGAGTTCATCGTCCGGCGGATTGAGGAGCTGATGGGGGGAATAGAACATTTCTCCCTGAACTCCGGGAGAGGGGGAACCGGGGAGGGGAGAGGGCGAAGTTTCGGCGATTTTGCCCTCCTCTACAGGATCGGGAGGCAGGGGGAGGAGTTGGCCCAGGCGCTGGAGCGGCGGGGTATCCCGTTTCAGACCGTGGGGAGTACCCCTTTTTATCTTTCTCCACTGCTCCGTGGCGCCTATTGGTTCCTGCAGGCAGCGGCAGGCTCGGAGGTGATGACCGACTGGCTCCTCCTCCTGGGGGAGCTGAAAGGGATCGGTGAGATTCCTCTCCAGCGGTTGGAGGAGGCGCTTCCTCTCACCGGCGACTTCTTTTCACTCCTCTCCGGAGTGGAGATCGCCCCGGCAGCACGGCAGCTTATGGAGAGTCTGCGGGTGGAACTGGAGCGGTTCCGGAGCGTATGCGGGGAGAGGGGAATTGCCGACCCTCTCGCCTCTTCCCTGGAGTTTCTGGGGATCGACCCGGGTCAGGGGGATGCCCGGCGGTTACTGGAATTGGCCGGGAGTTTCGGCACTGACCTCCCCGCCTTCAGTCGGCATCTGCGCCGGTATGCTGCGGAAACGGTCTATGACCAGCGGGCCGAGGCAGTTGGGCTCATGACCCTGCACGCTGCCAAGGGGCTGGAGTTTCCGGTGCTCTTCATGGCGGGGGTGGAGGAGGGGCTCCTCCCCTGCACCCTCTGGGGTGATACGGATATTGAGGAAGAGCGGAGGCTCTGCTATGTGGGGCTCACCCGGGCCAAGGAGCGGCTGATTCTCACCTCCTCCGAAGTTCGCCCCTGGGCCGGCCCCGCTCCCCGGCGCCCCTCCCGTTTCCTGGCCGAGATCCCGGAAGTGCTTGTCACACAGTATGAAGAGTGTTCAGGGAAGAAAGGGAAGAAGCCGAAAGAGTCGGGACAGATGGAGCTGTTTTAGGCAAGCGCAAGCGGAACGAATGAATATTCCTTGCCATGGGGGGGACCTTTCTTGTATAAACATGATTATTGCAGAGTGCTTATGAAAGGTACGCAATGCCAGGCGACCACTGCTCCAAAATGTATCCTCCCCGGCTTCAAAACCCCTATCCCCGGGAACGGCTCCATCTCCTCCTTGACGGCTGTCTGGAACGTCCTCTTGTCTGGATCTCCGCCCCCGGCGGCGCCGGTAAGTCCACCCTGGTTGCCCATTACCTGGAACTTCGCAAGATGCCGACAATCTGGTACCGGGTGGATGGTCGCGATGCCGATGGCATGGCGCTTTTTCACTCCCTGGGACAGTTGGTCACTGCTGCCGATCTCTCCCCACCCACCCTCTGTGACGGGAAAATTGATTTCTTTGGGGCCAGGGAGTGGTTCCGGGAATTTTTCCGGAGCGTACCGGCCTGCACCGTGATGGTGTTCGATGAGCTTCATGCCGTCGACGCCGCCTCTGAATTCCAGCTCTTCCTCGCCTGCTGCCTGGAGGAGCTCCCCGCAGCCAACCGGGTCATCGTCACCAGCCGAGACCCCGTCCCACCTTCCCTGGACGGTTTTCGCAGCCGGGGGGTGCTGACCGACCTTACCTGGGAAGAGCTCCGGGTGACCCCTCAGGAGGCGCTGGGGATCGCCGGCACTCTTCCGGGAGCAGAGGTTGACGAGCTCTTTGTCAGGAATCTCCTGAGCCGGACCGATGGCTGGATGGCCGGACTCCTCCTCTGTCTGCGCCATGGCCTCCCCCCCACGGACCTGCTCAATCCTCCCGCGTCACCATCCCCCGGTCCGAAGAGTACATCCCGGCGGCTGACGGTGCATACCCTGGGACGGTTCGAGCTGGCCTGCAACGGGGTGCCGCTCACCTTTTCCGGCAAGGTGCCCAAAAAGCCGCTGGAGATGCTGAAAATTCTGCTCTCCCACGGTGGCCGAACCGTCACCACGGGACACTTCATTGAAGCCCTCTGGCCCGATGCCACGGGGGGGGCGGCCATGGACTCGCTGACGACCACCCTGCGGCGGTTACGGCAGTTGCTGGGATCGGAGAAGGTGATCAGGCTGCAGCAGGGAGAAGTCGAGCTTGACCGGCAGCAGGTCTGGGTGGATGCCTGGCTCTTTGAGGAGCTCCTGATAAAGGCTCGTGATTCTCTTGCCCGGGGAGATGAGAGCCACGCCGATACCCTGAAGCGGCAGGCACTGCTCCTCTATCAGGGGCATTTCCTCCCCGGTGACGTGGACAAGTCGTGGAGCTTTGCCTGCCGGGAACGGCTGCGCGTCAAGTTCACCCATCACGCCGGACTCCTCTGTCGACGGCTGGACGAACAGGGTGAAACCCGCCAGGCCATTGCCTGTTACCGGGAGGGTCTGGAGATTGATCATCTCTCCGAAGAGTTCTACCAGCAGCTTATCCTCTGCTGCCATCAGGAAGGGCTCCATGCCGAGGCCGCAGCTGCCTATGAGCGCTGCCGGAAAAACCTCGCACTCAACCTGGGGATCGCACCATCCCCCCGAACGGAAGAGATCTACCGGATGATCACCAACCCGGAAAAATCCTGACTCCTCCTCGTACACTCCTGCCCCTTCCCCGCACTCCGATTCATCCGTAGTACGACAGTCATGGCTCGATCCGTCTTTTGGGACACAAAAGCTTTTTCCCCTTCTCCGTGGTGGAGTGCTGTTTCAACGTCCATTTTTTTGAGAATCCGTTAGTCATCTGTCAGGTTAGCGCGGCTACAGTATGCTTGCTCTCTGGTGAGACCTTTGACGTGGAAGCCGGCCGGCGGGTGGAGGGAGGTGGTGGTATCCCGGAGCCGGAATTGCGAACCTGACGTGCAGATGGCTGATTATGCAGACACCCCACAAGAAAGGAGAACAAGATGCTCGACCCGGCAAATACCGATAACTTTTTTCAGCAGGAACCGACTATCGTTATGGAGGAAGCGGCCGCTTCGGAGGGGGCGTCTGCTCAAACAACGGAGGCGTTGACTCCCATTATCCCGATAAATCCGGTGAAACCCATCGGCCCCATCGTCTTGCCCCGGAATGCCGTGAGCGGCCGATACCGGGCAACAGTGGGAAGCTATGAACTGGAATTGAGGGTGGATCTGGATGGGAGCCGCCCCTGTAATCTGGTGAGCGGCGATTTTTATACTGTTGCCGGCGGGGTCAAAACCTACTACGGTTCGTTCAAATCCGGCCCGTTGACCGTAACTTGGGGCACGGCATCCGTTGCCATCAGAGGGACCGTGACGACTACTTGGGTAACTTCCTACAACGTCGTCACTATCACCATCCCGAGAACGTACATTCTCTACCCCAGGGGAAACGCCACCCTGATCTTTTACAACGGGGCCGGTAGCGCCGGAACGACCTACGTCTCCCCCTTCGAGTCATCATATTTCCGGACCGTCCGTCTGGAGCAGGATTACGAGGCAGGAACAGCGCTTTTCGGAAGCTACAATACCGGGACGTTGCCCCATGGCGGCACGGTCAGATCACTGGATCTGGTGTCGTCATATGCCGAGGCAGGGGTTCAGCTGGTGGTGACCGGAGGGACGGATATCGTGCCGATGATTGAGGCAGGGGCGGATTCGGTCTGGACGAACGCCGAACTGGAAGCCGCCATGCACCACCACTTCAGTATCGTCTCCGATTCCCCCCAGTGGCAGACGTATCTCCTTGCCTGCAAGTCACGGCATGAGCTTACCACGGGGGGCTCCACGCTCTTCGGGATCATGTTCGATTATTCCGGGACATCCCAGCGGCAGGGGTGCGCGGTATTTCAGTCGCAGATCAATTCGTACTATGGCGGCGCCGGATCAAACGATGCCAACCGCCACACGTTGTACTGTTACGTGCATGAAGTCGGGCATTCCTTCAACATGCTCCACTCCTGGGATAAGAGCCGTCCCCATGCCCTTTCCTGGATGAACTATGATTGGAAATATGACCAACTCCACGGTGCGGGGAGTTTCTGGGCCAATTTTGCCTTCCAGTTCGACGATCTGGAGTTGACCCACGTGAGGCATGGGAACCGGAACAATGTCATCATGGGAGGTGACAACTGGGCGACCAATGCCGGTTTCGGGACCGGAGAGCTCCGCACCGATATCACCAATCCCGTCATCGAGAATAACTCCGGACTCGCCCTGGACATGGGAGCAAAAGGGACCTATGCCCTGGGTGAACCGGTGGTGGTGGAACTGCGCCTGCGCCTGCGCGACCTGAACGGCAAACAGGTCAACGGGCTGCTCCATCCGAACTACGACGTGACCAAGATTGCCATCAAGAAGCCCAACGGCAGCGTGGTCACCTACGAGCCTCTGGCCGAGCATCTGGCCGGACCACAGGTGGTGGCACTCAGTGAGGCCAATCCTTCTCTCACCAGAAGCGCCTACATCGGGTACGGCAAGGATGGCCACTATTTCGATCAGCCCGGCACCTATATTCTCAAGGCCGGCTACTATACCCCGGAGGGGGGGCTTATCACCTCGCCGGATCTGAAGATCAGGGTAAAGTCTCCGTTATCTGCTGCTGACGATGACATCGCCGAGTTGTATCTGGGGGATGAGCAAGGGCAATTGTTTTATCTGCTGGGCTCCGACGCCGCGCATCTGCAAAAAGGGAACGATGCCCTCAGTCAGGTGCTTGACCAGTATGCCGACCATCCTCTCAGCGTCTATGCGGCGCTGGTGCAAGGGGTCAATGCCTCCCGTGAGTTCAAGTCCGTAGGCTCCGGCAAGAAGGTCACCGTCAGGAAGCAGAATGTAAAGCAGGCCGATGAATTGATCGGCAAGGTTTTCAGCAGCAGCGGCAGGGGAGTGGGGGTGGACAGTATCACCCTGAATTACGCCATGAGGAAGGTCGCCGAAAGTCACCTGAGGAGCGGCGACAGGAAAGGGGCGCAAAAGACCCTTGACGAGCTCAGGGGATATCTTGACAAACAGAAGCTGGCACAGCATGATCTCAGGCGCGCCCATGCCAGGATAGATGCAGTGCTGCAGGGGTAAGCCGCGTGCAGATAATGGAATGAGATCACGCGGAGCGGCTGCCGATGATCCGGCAACTGCTCCGCGCTGTCGGGAGAGACGAATGAATAACCTGCAGATAGCGCTTCAGGATGGCTTTGAAAACGATTCCGTGATCATACTCGTCAACGGCCGGGAACTATACAATAAATCCGGTGTGACGACCAATCGGGTGATCTCTCTGGCAGATACCGTGACTTGTTCCGTTGACACTCTCTCTGCGGTGATCCAGGTAGATGTCACCTCGAAGAATATCCGGGGTAACCGTGACGTCCTGGTGTCGGAGTTCCCCTTTGTCGCAGTGGGCGTCGGCAAAGGGAACGTCGTGGAAATAATCCCCTCAAAAGAGTCGTTTCGTTATTGCTGAGGAGAGAACCCGGACCCCGGACCTATAACCCGGCCCCCGTCCCTTGGCTCGCGTCCTGTTCCATTGCGCCGTCCATGACCTTGTAGGCGCAAAACGCGCCGCACATGGTACAGGCGCCGTGGTCGGCCACGCCTGATTCCGCACGAAGTCGGCGGGCCTTTTCCGGGTCCATGGCCAGGTTGAACTGCCCCTCCCAGTCCAGCTTTTTCCGGCATTTGGCCATGGCGATATCCTTGTCGATGGCCCCTTTCAACCCCTTGGCGATGTCGCCGGCATGGGCTGCGATGCGGGAGGCGATGACCCCTTCGCGGACATCTTCCACGGTGGGGAGCCTCAGGTGTTCGCTGGGGGTGACATAGCAGAGGAAGTCGGCCCCGGCGGCGGCGGCGATGGCCCCACCGATGGCGCAGGTGATATGGTCGTAGCCGGGGGCGAGATCGGTGACCAGCGGCCCCAGGACGTAAAAGGGAGCGCCGTGGCAGAGCCGTTTCTGCAGGATGATGTTTGTCTGTATCTGGTTGAGGGGGACATGTCCCGGTCCCTCGATCATCACCTGAACCCCGGCGTCCTGGGCCCTCTGGGTCAGCTCTCCCAGAATGATCAACTCGAAAATCTGTGCCCGGTCGGTGGCGTCTGCCAGGCAACCGGGGCGGAAACCGTCACCCAGAGAGAGGACCATGTCGTACCGCTTGGTGATCTCCAGCAGTCGGTCGAAATGCTCGTAGAGGGGGTTCTCCTGGCGGTTATGGATCATCCACTCGATGGTAAAGGAGCCTCCCCGGGAAACCACGTCCATGAGACGCCCCTCGTTTTTCATCCGTTCCACCGTGGCGCGGGTGACCCCGCAGTGGACGGTGATGAAGTCGACTCCATCCTCGGCATGCTTGATGATCCCGTCGAAGATATCCTCCACGGTCATATCCACCATCGCCTTCTTCTGTACCCGCACCGTGTCCACGGCTGCTTGGTAGAGGGGGACGCTGCCGATGCAGACCTCGGTCTCGGCCACGATGGCCCGCCGGATCTCGTCCACCGGACCTCCCGTGGAGAGATCCATGAGGGCGTCGGCCCCGTATTTCACGGCGACTCGGGCCTTCTCCAGTTCCGTGGCGATATCCATGTCATCGGCGGAGGTCCCGATGTTGGCGTTGACCTTGGTGCGAAGCCCGGTCCCCACGGCCAGAGGGCGGCCGTTTTTCCGTTTGATATTGCGGCAGACCACGATGTTTCCGGCGGCAATGCCGGCCCGGATGAACTCGGGTTCGACCCCTTCGGTAATGGCCGCTTCTATCATGGTCTCGGTGATTATGCCCTGCCGGGCGGATTCGAGCTGGGTCACGCTTAACTCCTTTTTTCGGGATTCGGGACTCGGGACTGGTGGAAAAGACGGGATGACCGGGTGGGAGAGTGGGGCTTGCATGGTACCAATCCCCACTCCCCACTCCCTAGTCCCGGGTCCCGGTTTCTCTTGCGGCGACGTAGTGATTGACCGGGCCGTGCCCTCGTCCCAGGGGGCGGGCGCTCTTGATGGCCGCGGTGATGAATTCCTTGGCCCGCTTCACCGCCTCCGGAAGGGGTTCTCCCTGGGCGAGATAGGTTGCGATGGCGGTGGCGAAGGTGCAGCCGGTGCCGTGGGTGTTTTTGCTGAGGAGTCGGGGGACGGCAAAGCGGATGAAGGCGCTGCCGTCGTAGAGGAGATCAACGGACTCCCCGTCCATGAGGTGTCCCCCCTTGATGAGGATATTTTTAGCACCCATGCCGTGCAGGAGTTTGGCGGCGACAGCCATATCCTCTTCATTCCGGATGACGGTGCCGGTGAGCCGTTCCGCTTCGGGAATGTTGGGGGTGAGGAGATAGGTCAGAGGGAGGAGTGTGGAGCGAAGAACCCCCACCGCATCCCGATCCATGAGAGACGTACCCCCCTTGGCCACCATCACCGGGTCCAGCACCACGATCTTCAGGTTGAATTCGGTCAGCTTGTCCACCACCGAGGCGATCACCTCCGCCGAGTTGAGCATGCCGATCTTCACCACATCCACGGGGATGTCCGAGAGGACCGCCTCCATCTGATGTTCCACAAAGGAGGGGGGGAGACTGTGAATGCTGCTGACCCCTTTGGTGTTCTGGGCGGTGAGGGCGGTGAGGGCGGTGGCCACGTAGCTCCCCAGGAGGGTCCCGGTCTTGAGGTCCGCCTGAATGCCCGCCCCGCCGCTGGAGTCACTTCCCGCCACGGAGAGGATCACACCCCGTGGCCAGGATGCCTTCCGGTTGAAGAGGAGCGCGAGTTCCGCAGCGGCCATGGCCGGGTCGGTGGCGGAGAGGATCGCCGAGATCACCGCCACGGCGTCGGCTCCGGCATCGATGACCGTGGCTACGTTGTCCCGGGTGATGCCGCCGATGGCCACAATGGGGATATTTAGCCGTCCCTGAAGCTCTGCCAGGCGCCCCGGACCGGGGAGGTGGACGATCTCTTTGCTCTTGGTGGGGTACATGGCGCCGAAGCCGATGTAGTCGGCGCCGTCCGCTTCCGCCCGGATCGCCTCGTCCAGGGAGTGGGTGGAGACGCCGATGATCTTCTTCGGTCCCAGGAGTTTGCGGGCAGCAGCCACCTCTCCGTCGTCCTGCCCCAGATGCACGCCGTCGGCGTCCAGTTCTTTGGCCATCTCCAGATCGTCGTTGATGATGAAGGTCGCCCCGGCCGAGGCACAGAGCTGTTTCAGTTCCCAGGCCAACTCCCAGCGTCGATCATCCTCACCCCCCTTGTTCCGGTACTGGACGATGCGGACCCCACCGTTGAGGGCAGCCGAGACCCTCTCCGTCAAGTTGTCCGACTGATCGGTGATGAGGTAGAGTCCTTTGAGAGGAATCCGGCTCTTTTCCCTGCTGACAACGAGTCGAAGGGGGTGATCGGGGGTAGTCATGGCACTCCTTTAAAGAGAAAAAGCCGCGACAGGGCGCGGCTCTTTCTCGGTCATCATCTCTGACGCCGAACAGGCCGCTTTCCTCCGCCGGTGCTAACCGGATCAGGTTCCAAGGGTCTCCGCTCAGTGCGGATCTCAGTTCAACCGAACTCCCCCAGCAGGCATGATGCGAGGATGCCAGACTAATGGAAAATTACCAGATAGTCAACGGATTTTGCCTTTACACCCTCGGAACGACATGATAACTTCCGGGACCCGGTACTCGGGGCCAGGGACCAGGAACTCGGGGCTTCCGGTTATAGAGGAAACATGTTCGACAGTCGCCCCACCATAGCGGAGATCAACCTCCGCTCCCTTCGCGCAAACTTCGACCGGATCAAGGAGGCCGTTCCCCAGGGGTGCGGCATTCTTGCCGTGGTCAAGGCAGATGCCTATGGTCACGGCTTCATGGATGTTACCGCGGAGCTGGAAAAACTCGGTGTCGCCGCCTTTGGGGTCGCCTTCCTGGCGGAAGGGATTCAGCTCCGGAAAAGCGGCATCGACCGGCCGGTGCTGGTGCTGGGAGGGGTTTATCCAGGGCAGGAGCGCAAGTGCGTCGGTTTCAACCTTTCTGCGGCGGTCTTTGATCCGGATCAGTTGCGCCCCCTGGACGCCGCGGCCCGCAAGCTCTTCCGCAAAGCGTTGATCCATTTGAAGATAGACACGGGGATGGGACGTCTGGGTATCCGTCACGATCAGGCTGAGGAGTTTTTCCGGGAGCTGAAAGGATTCCGGCACCTGGAGCTGGAAGGGATTTTTTCCCACTTTGCCGCTGCCGATGAACTGGTCGGCGATGCGGCCGCCTATACCCGGGAGCAGGAGGAGCGGTTCAGCGAGACGGTGGCCACCGCACGGAGTCTCGGTTTTTCTCCCCGCTATATCCATATCGCCAACAGCGCGGCCGCCATCACCGGCACCCTCTCCTGCTGCAATCTGATCCGCCCCGGCATCACCCTCTACGGCGCTCTCCCTTCGGCCGATTTCCAGGGGATGCTGGATCTTCAGCCGGTCATGAGCCTCAGGAGCAGGATCGGGATGCTCAAGTGGGTGGAACCGGGGACCAGCATCAGCTATGCCCGCCGGTATGTGGCGCAGCGGCGCACCCGCATCGCCAGTGTGCCGGTGGGGTATGCCGACGGGTATCTCCGGGCTTTCACCAACCGGGGGGAGGCTCTGGTGCGGGGGAGGCGGGTGAAGGTCACCGGGACGGTTTGCATGGACTGGATCATGCTGGATGTGACTGAAGTCGAAGGGGTGGCGGTGGGGGACGAGGTGACCCTGCTGGGGTGCGATCGGGAGGGGAACTGCATCCGGGCGGAAGAGTTGGCGGCACTGGCCGGGACCATCCCCTATGAGATCTTCTGTACGATCAGCAAGCGGGTCCCGAGGGTGTATGTGGAATAACAAGGTTCTAGGTTCGGGGTTCAGGGTTAAACTTTGAACCTTGAACGTTGAACCTTGAACTCTATAACGGGTTTAAAGGGGGGGATATGGCGGAGACGAACAAGGAACGGTGGTTGAGCTGGCTGGCCCTTTCCACGGCCTTCATGGCGGTCATTTCGGCGATAACAACCATGTATATGGGGAAGTTTTCGTCCAAAGCGGTACTCATGCAGGGGCAGGAGACCAACCAGTGGTCCTATTATCAGGCCAAGAGCATCAAGTCGCATACCTTTGACATGCAGAAGCAGGCGTTGGAGCTGCAACTGTTGGCCCAGGGGAAGAGCCTGTCGCCGGAGGTGTTCGGAAAATTTACCGAAAAGATCAGGGATTACGAAAAGGAGATCAAGCGGTACGAGGGAGAGAAAAAAGAGATCAAGGCCAAGGCGGATGAGCTGACCGCGACCAAAATCACGGCTCAGCATGTGGGGGGGAACTTCGGCTACGGTCTTCTCTTCGTGCAGATAGCCATCATGATGACCTCAATTGCCAGTCTCATGAAAAAAAAGCCGCTCTGGTATTTCGGAATGGCTGCCATGCTGGGATGGCTCTTTTTCTTCCTGGATGCGATCTATCTGTTTTATTGATGCCTTTTCTTTGCGCCGCCGGATTTACCCAGAGCCGTCCCCACCTGCCAGGCAGTGAACCCGGCCAGGATGCCGATGAATCCGCCGGAGAGGACGTCCAGCGGGTAGTGCGCCCCCATGTAGATCCGGCTGAACGCCACCCCGGCGGCAAAACTCCAGAGGGGAACCTGCCACTCCCTCCCCCGTCCGTGACCCAGCGTGTAGGCCGACATGAAGGAAAAGACCGCGTGTCCCGAGGGGAGGGAGTTCTTTAGCTTCAACTCCCCCAGCACCCGGACCATCCCCGTTCCCATGGCCGCCGCCGGTCGGGGGACCTGCATCAGCTGTTTGAGCCCCTCCTCCATGACCATCCCCAGAAGGGTTCCCAGGATGAAAAGCGCCGGGTAGCTCCAGGGCATCCGTTTCCGGTCCACCGCGGCCCAGACGATGAGGATGAGGAGGTAGGGGTAGACCATTCTGGAACTCCCCAGATAGGTGAGGAGCGGCAGGAGGAGGTCACAGAGCCGGTTGGCACAGTCGTGGTTGATCAGCAGGAAGAGCTTCTGATTGATGCTGCCGGGGCCGTACAAAAACAGATAGAGCTGATGATTCACGGGGAGATCCCTTGGTCCCGGAAGGGGAGTGTTACTTTTTCTGGAGCAGCTCCCCCACCGGTTGGGAAGAGGCGACCTCTACCCCGAAATCCACGGCTTCTTTGGGGAGTGACGAGAAGACGATGAGGAAGGGGACCGTCTTCCCGGCGGGAACACCGATATTGGCGTAGGAGTCCCCCAGCCGGTTGTTCATACTCTCTTCGATCTTGGCCATGGGGAGCGTTGCCAGCTGCTCCGGGGTGAGCGGGTTGCCGCAGTAGCTGCTCTTCTGGAGGATGACGCTGCCGGCGGCGTTGTAAATCAGCCCCCGCACCTGGATGGCTGCGTGGGGTGTGGGGTATGAATTGAAGGCTTCTCCGCGAATGACGAAGAGCTCCTTCCCCTCAGTGGTGCTGACGTAACTCCCCTCCAGCTTCTTGAGCAGAATTCGCGCCTGAACCTGCTCCTCCGGATTCAGTAACCGGGCAACAGAGCCGAGCCCGACCTGTTGCAGCGCCTCCGAACCACCCAGCAGGTAGAGGCCACCCACCCCTCCCAGGAGTAACAGCATGAGCGCACCGAAGATCATACCGGCGAGGAGGACAGGAGAAATCCTTTGACGCCGGGAGAGCGGAAGTAACGCTTCCGATGCGGAGTCATCCGTGGGTGCGGGGTCAATGGTGGGGGGAGGTAGCTCGGGAGCAACCGGCGGCATCACCGCAGTTTTGCTTGAGTCGCTGAACGTCTGCGCTTCCGCCAAGGAGGGCGAGGGGGGGGGGAGCTCCGGGAGAGGGGGACTCATGCTCTTGTCAAACTCGATTTCCGTCGGTGAGGGAAGTTCCGCCGGAGGGAGATTCTCCACCGAGGCGGTTTCGAAGCTGTCGAACCTGTCCGACTCGGGGGGGGACGGTTTATCTTCCGTAAAAGAAAATTCCAGCTCGTCATGGGAGATGGCTGACTTCTCGGGAGGGGGTGGCTCCTCTTCTCCCTGAAGAGCGCTTTCGGCGGGTGAAATCGTTGCGGGTGCTGCCGGTTCGAAGGGGAAACTGAACTCATCTCCCGGGGAGGTGACGGACGGTTCGGGCTCCGGCGCCTGGGGCTCGAAGGAGAGAGCGAACTCGGCGTCATCCCGTGACCCCCAGGAAATTTCCTCTTGGGGCGCCGCCGTCGGTTTTTCCTCCGGCAGGAAAAAAGGAGCAGAGCCGGCATCCGGCCATGATCCCCCCTGAGCCGGAGGTTCCGGGACGCTTTCCCCCCGAGTGCCGTTCTCCTGAAGATCGGACCGCAGGGGGGGAGGCTCTTCCTGGGGGAGCTCTTTTCGCACCAGAAAAACATGCTGGCACCGCTTACAGCGTATCTTGACCCCGGACTCGGTGAGCTTGTTGTCATCGAGCCTGAACCTGGCGCTGCAGTGGTCACATTGAATGATCATAGCGAATTCCGCCCTTGTGTGTTAGACCAATTCGTAGATAGCGGGGAGATTCCGAAGCTGTTCATCATTGTCAAGTCCGTACCCCACAAGAAAGCCGCCGTCCCAGGAGAATCCGCAGTAATCGGGCTCACTACTCACCGTGCGGGGGGGCTGTTTCGCCACAAGGACGCAGGTTTTCAAGGATCTCGGCTGCTGCATCGCCAGTGACTTCATGAGATAGTCAAGGCTCAGACCGCTGTCCAGAATATCCTCCACGATGAGGAGCTCCTTGTCCCGCAGATCGGTTTCATGGGGGAGAGCCAAGTTGACGGTTCCGCTGGAGTGCGTCCCTTGATAACTGGCAATTCTGATGAAATCCATGGTCACCGGCAGGTCAAGGTGGCGCACCAGGTCGGCGGCAAAGATAAATCCCCCCTTGAGTACTACCAGAAGGTGCAGTTCCCTGCCGGCGTAATCGGCGGTAAGTTCCCCGGCGATTCTTCTGACCTGTGCGGCAATCTGCTCCGCTGAAAAAACCGGTCGCAACAGTGGTTCGGTTGGCGTCTTGTCCATGAAAACTCTCGATATTTTGGCTGTTTGTATATCAGAAAGCCTGCGGGGTGTCAATCGTTATGGCCAAGATGGGGGCTTTGTGGTATAGGTTGGACACCAACGTGTGAGGTGAACAGTATGAAACAGGGAATTATCGGCTGCGTATTTCTGCTCATGGCGGCGCCGGCTTTGGCTGCTCCGTCTATTACGGTGGAGAAGCCGCTCCATGACTTCGGTACGGTGACCCAGGGAGAGAAGGTCGATCATCTCTTCACCGTGAGGAATAGAGGGGATCAACCGTTGACCATCAACCAGATCCGCTCCTCCTGCGGCTGTACGGCGGCGACGCTATCGGCAAAGACGATCTCTCCGGGAAAGAGTGGCGAAGTCAAGGTCACCTTCGATTCCGCGAATTTTGCCGGCCAGGTCACCAAGACGATTTATCTGGAGAGTAACGACCCTCGGACTCCGTCGGCGCTCCTGACCATGCAGGGGAAGATTCTGGAGATCATTGCCGCCACTCCCCGCACGCTCAATCTGGGGGCGCTCAAGGCCGGTTCCAGGAAAGAGCTCCTCCTGACGCTGGAGAACAGGGGGAGTAAACCGTTGAACATCAACTCGGTCACCTCTCCCCAGGCATCCATTGTGGGGCTGATGAAGGAACGAAGGGTGAATCCGGGGCGCAGCGGGGAGATTGCCGTCACCGTGACCATCCCCAAGGAAGGTCGGTTCCTCAGCGGCTATCTGACGATCCAGACCGATAACCCGCAGAAACGCGAAATCGTCGTTCCTGTCTATGCCACGATTACCCCGTGACAGGGGAGGGGCTCTCCCCTCCTCCTAACGCTGCTTCTGTAACTCTTTCCAGGCCCATTCGATGCTTTTTCGTTGATACCCCGAGAAATGGAGGGGGTTCTTTTCGGGAGGGAACCGGAACCCCTGAACGGTCTCCGGGGCAGACTCCCCCCGCTCCAGATGCCCCAGGACCTCGGTGAAAAAATCCTGGAGGAAGGCGCGAAACCGGCGGAGCCCCCCACTGTCGGTGACCTTGCCCCGTCCCGGCACCACGTTGGTCACCACCAGATCCTCCAAGAGCAGCAGATCCTGCACCCAGCCACGGGCAGAGCCGTCGGCCATGAATCCCGCCTCGTTGTTGAACAACAGATCCGACGTGAAGAGCACAGACTGTTCGGGGAGGTACACCACCAGATTCCCTTCGGCGTGCCCCTGCTCCATGTTCCGGAGCATGATCGTCTGTTTCCCGCCGTTGATGGTCAGCTCCTTATCGAAGGCAACTATATGATTGTACAGCGGTTGCTGCTCCGCCTTGAGCTTCCCCCAGGTCTGTGTGGAGGTGATGATCTCCACTGTGGGGGGGAAGCCGAAATCGATGGTGCGGCACCCCTGGTGATGATGGGTCAGGATCACCGACCGGAGCGGCAGAGGGGTGATGCCGGCAACGATGCGGGTGATTTCGGCTGCCGCTGCTGCGGTGAAGTGGGCCCCGGCCACCAGAACAGAGGTGGGAGTCACGATGATGAAGGCATTGCTGGCCACCGGTCCCACCGGGTCGACGATGGCTGCATAGAGCCGGTCATCCACCTTTGTGACGGTGTACAGGGCGGCCGGGGCGCCGATGGGGAGACAGAACAGCAGTGAAACGATGATCAGCAAGAGTCTCACGGGTTGTGACCTCGTCGGAGATAGCCGTTACAGCTGCGCTTCGGCATGGCCGTGATAGTACTCATCCCGCTCCCTGGAGACGTCGGAATCTTCAAGATACTCCTCAAAACCCATGGTCCGGTCGATGACGCCGCCGGGGGTGATCTCGATGATCCGGTTGGCCACGGTGGAGACAAATTCGTGATCGTGGGAGGCAAAGAGGATCACCTCAGGATAGGCGATGAGCCCGTCGTTCAGGGCGGTAATGGATTCCAGATCCAGATGGTTGGTCGGTTCGTCCAACACCAGGGCATTGGCGCCGGTGAGCATCATGCGGGAAAGCATGCAGCGAACGCGCTCTCCCCCCGAGATGACCGAGCATTTTTTGGAGGCCTCGTCACCGGAAAAGAGCATCCTCCCCAGAAAGCCCCGGGCAAAGGTCTCCCCTTCGGTGGGGGGAGAAAACTGCCCCAGCCACTCGATGAGGTTCAGGTCATTGTCGAAAAAGGAGCTGTTTTCCTTGGGGAAGTAGGCGCGGGTGATGGTTACTCCCCACCGGACGGTGCCGCTGTCCGGTTCCAGTTCTCCGGCCAGGATCTGAAACAGCGTGCTCTTTGCCAGGCTGTTCCCCCCCACGAAGGCGATCTTGTCGTTTTTCCTCACGGTGAGGTTGAACCCGTTCAGCACCGCGACGCCGTCGATAGCCTTGGAAAGCCCCTGAATCTCCAGGATGATATCGCCGCTGGCCCGCTCCGGCTTGAACATGATGTGCGGGTACTTGCGCGATGAGACCGGCATGTCTTCCAGGGTCAGCTTGTCCAGGAGCTTCTTGCGTGACGTGGCCTGTTTGGCCTTGGAGGCGTTGGAGGAGAAGCGCTGGATGAATTCCTTCAATTCCGTCGCCTTGTCGGAAACCTTGCGATTCTCGTTCTGTTTCTGCCGGAGAGTCAGCTGGCTGGCGTGGTACCAGAAGTCGTAGTTCCCCACATAGACCTGAATCTGGCCGAAGTCGATATCCGCCGTGTGGGTACAGACCTGGTTGAGGAAATGGCGGTCATGGGAGACGACGATCACCGTGTTGGCGAAGCGATAGAGAAAATCTTCCAGCCATTTTATGGATTTGAGATCCAGGTTGTTGGTCGGCTCATCCAGGAGGAGTACATCCGGAGTGCCGAAGAGCGCCTGGGCCAGGAGTACCCGCACCTTGTTTCCTCCCTCAAGCTCCTTCATCTTCTTGTGGCGCAGCTCTTCGGGAATTCCCAGGCCGTTCAAGAGCACTGCCGCCTCGGACTCGGCCTCGTAGCCGTTCATCTCGGCAAAATCCCCCTCCAGTTCGGCGGAACGGGCGCCATCCTCCTCGTTGAAGTCAGGCTTGGCGTAGAGTGCCTCACGCTCCATCATGATTTCATAGAGCCGCTCGTGCCCCCTGATAACGGTGTTGAAGACCGTCTCTTCATCGAAGGCGAACTGGTCCTGCCTCAGTACCGCCATCCGTTCCCGGGGGCCGATGGAGACCGTCCCCTTGTCCGGTTCGATCTCCCGGGAGAGGATTTTGAGGAATGTGGACTTCCCCGCACCGTTGGCGCCGATGAGGCCGTAGCAGTTGCCGGGGGTGAACTTGATATTCACATCCTTGAAGAGGATGCGCTTGCCGTAGGCGAGGGTGATGTTGGATGCAGAGATCATGGGATAATAGGTTCCTTTCAAAATAAAAGAACCACAGGGCTAAACCCTGCGGTTCATACTGATACTTTTTATAGCATTATTCCCTGCTCGTGGGCAATCCCAAAGTGTATCATGAGGAGGATGTGCAGCTTCTCCGAACCCGCTCCCTGCCGGTTCATGCTCCGGCGGCGGGGCCGGGGGGGGATGGGGAATTCAACATCCGGGAATAAATACTCCCGCCGACGTCAAATGAGTGGTATCGTAGCGTCAATCATAACGCAAAAGGAGAAATATCATGAGCAAAGGCGAGGACAGCAAGAAAGCGGTCAAAAAGGATCCGGCCAAGAGCCCCAAGGAAAAAAAGGCGGAAAAAAAGATCAAAAAAAATGAAAAGGGACGATGACCTGGTCAAGGGGGATGTATGAATATCTTTAACGTGTGGAACCCCGAGAGAGTTTGCCGGACCAGGATGATCAGCCGGGAGTTTTTCGAGTGCAAGGTGAAGCGGCCCAGCCCCAAATTCTGCGGCTATTCCCTCTGTATCGGGAACGGTTTCATCTGCAACCATCTTGATCGCATGGGGTTTTCCACCAAGAAATAGGGGGGGGGGCTTCGGCGGGACAGTACCGCGAACGGAGAGTGGAGCGTCCATGAACATCTACGATATTGATGTCACGAGGATTGACGGAGAGGTGGAGAAGATGGAGGCGTATCGGGGCAAGCTGCTCCTCGTCGTCAACGTCGCCAGTCGCTGCGGATTTACCCCCCAGTACGAGGGGCTGCAAGCGCTCCATGAGCGGTACCGGGATAAGGGGTTCGCGGTGCTCGGTTTTCCGTGCAACCAGTTCGGGCACCAGGAGCCGGCAGAGGAAGGGGAGATTCAAAGCTTCTGCTCCCTGACGTACAACGTGACGTTTCCGCTCTTTGCCAAGATAGCGGTAAACGGTGACGACACGCATCCCCTCTACCGGCTGCTCAAGTCCTCCCAAAAGGGGTTCTTGGGGACCGAAGCGGTCAAGTGGAATTTCACCAAATTTCTCGTGGCACCCGATGGCGCCGTGCTCAAGCGTTATGCGCCCACCGACACCCCCGAGAGCATCGACAAGGATCTGGCAGTGCTGCTGAAGTAGCGCCGTTCTCCTTGTCGCTCTTGACGCATGAGCCGGCGTCTTTCAGCTTTTGAGATGAGTCGGCATGGTGGGACGTAAAGGTAGCTTAACGAAAGATTTTCTCCGCAACCACGTTTCCTCTCATGCCGGCCCAGTAGCCCCTCTGTAAGATCCCTTAGCGAAAATCAGTTTTGTCCCGGTTTCCCGAAAGCCTAACCGCTTATGGGCGTCCCGCTTCCCCGGGATTTTCATGTTCCGGGATCGTGTCGAAAATTTCTTTCCAGCGGGCAAGAGGGAGAACCTTGCCGAATGTCTCTGCCTTGAGCCGATACTTTTCGTCTGCGGTTATCAGTATGGCGGAAGGATGCATGAGAGATGCGGCATGGTAGATGGTATCAAAGAGATGATGGCGGAGGGAAATGGCAAGCTGAGTGGCCTTGAGGTAGACTCTTACTCCCGATGCCGGGGTATGGTCAAAGGAAAGAAGTCGCCACACCAGCCCTTCGGCACTATCGGGCACCAGTCGTGCCAGGACGGCGGCCACCTCAGCCTGCCATACGGGTGGTTCGAGGAGTTCGATGAGGTCATCTCGGTACGCCTGTAGCAGATCAAGGGCCAACTTTGCATCAGGCTCATCAGGTGAAGGGGGGAGAAACCATTTGACCGCTACACTGGCGTCCACGACGACGACCGGTTTCACTGTCGCACCTCGTTAAGGACATCATTGATGAGCTGTTGTGCAACAGGTGCCAAATGACTCCGTTCTTCAAGGACGGCGTCAATTGCTTCCCGGCGGCGGCGCAGGCGTAATTCCTGTTCGGCTGCCTGCCGCATGAGTTCAGAGACGACTGCACTCCGGTTTCGCCCGGTGAAAGCCGTATTGAACAACTCTTTAACATCATCGGGAATACTATAATTTACTGTCGCCATGGCATGTCTCCTTGTATAATAATTTATACAAGATTTTGTTTAGTTGCGCGAGTGAAAAAGTTTAATTCCCTTAGACGCTGTCGTCGCGAATCATAGCCTGATTACCTTGAGTTCCTGTTTGATCCGATCAATAAGGTAAGGACTGATGCCCTGCTCCGTTAATAGGTCAATTTTAATTCCCACGAGGTCAGATAATTCACGTTCAAGTCTGATTACTTTGAGAAGGCTCTGTTGTTCCGTAAACCAAACCAGTAGATCGAGGTCGCTGTCGGGACGTGCCTCACCACGAGCATAAGATCCGAAGATCCCGACCCGTTCAGCCCCATGATCTTTCATGAATTTAGCGATAGTTTCATCGAAAGGTGTTATCTGTGCCACGATTGTGCCTCACACCAAGTGTCAATTTTCGGCAGGATATATCATAGTTCATTGCGTTAGCAACGATCAAAGAATTGATTCTTCCTCCTGATGGCGGTGGAAATACCCCCCCCGACCGAGAACGCTTGGTAACTTCCCGTTGGAGGGGGACACGCTGGATTTAAATAAATCTGACCCGGTTTCGGCTATTTTACTATCACCCTGTCCAAAATTACCGTTCCCTTCCGGACCACAATACCACCTGTAATGAATGAACTGCCGGCCTGTGAAGTGTAAATCTGCGCTGTAACCACCGCTGATGGTTACGGAAGTCGCTTGTTTGGTGGTCAATGACCCTGCGTCGACAGTATCCAGCATCCGTATAGTCGTACCATCAGTGGTCGCCTTATCATCGTGAGCCTCTTGAACCGTTGAAAACTCCTTTGTTCCGACCTTGACCTTTGGTGCGGTGGTGAAGGTGGCTGTGACTGTCTGTGGGCCTGACATGGTGACGGTGCAGATATCTTTGCCGGAGCATCCGCCGCCGTTCCAGTCGGTAAAGAGCGAGAAGGGGTCGGCTACGGCATAGAGTAGTGCGTCACTGCCATAAGGATAGCTGTCGCTGCAGGTTGCACCGCAGAAGATGGCGCCGGTACCGCTACTGACCGTTCCCTTGCCTGAACCGTCTTTGAGGATGGAAAGCAGGGGGGGGTCAAGGGTAAATACAACCTCTATGGTGTGAGGTGCAGTGACGGCAGTGAAGCTGAAACCGAAGAGTGCGGGATCGGTGATGGTCTGCACAACGCCGTCCACCGTTACCGCTGCAAAGTGGTAATGGAGCGTCGACCCCTTTTCATTGGAGTTAAATGAATCTGACCCGGTTTTGCGCAGACCGACACCGCCAACCAGGCTTTCACCTTCCTTTGTACCCTTCCAGGCCAGCAGAAAAATACCATGTGGCAGACCATACATCGAGGTGAATCCATTCATCTCTTCAGCGATACCCTGGAACGTCAGATCAAGATCAAGCCATTGCATATAATTCTGTACGATCTGCATTGCTTTCGTGAACTCACGATCGGTTGCACAGGCTCTGATGGTAAGCATGGGGTGGTCATCGCGCCAGTCCTCAGACTGTGATTGTTACCGAATGACTGTGCTGGAAGTTTTCACCCCGAGATAGACAGCAATCGGGACGGTATAGGTAACGGTGCCCGATTCCGACCGGGCCTTGATCCCCAAGAGGTCAATTCTCACGTCATCAGTCACCATCTGCCGTATCACCAGGTCGTCACCGGGAAGGGGGAAGGACGCTCGCAACTGTGCTTCGAGTTCGATATCAACGCCGTAGGCAGTGCGTCGGCACGCCACCAGTCCGGATTGAGAGAACAGCGTAGCAAATTCCGGCTCGGTCAGCGCATGAACGTGCGAAGGATCACGCAGGACCTCCAGTCGATCGTAAGCCTCAGATTTCTCAGCGGGTACTGCCACATCAGCGACCAACACCCGGCCACCGGGTTTACAGACACGGATCATTTCAGCAAGTGCTGAGGCTGGTTCCAACAGATGATGGAAGCTGTACCGGGTAATTACCAACGAGAACGTGTCATCGTGATACGGAAGGGGTAGAGCCGTTCCGATTTGCCAGGTAACGTTATTCAGGCTCCGAAGATCGGTGTAACCTGCGGTGAAATAACACTACACCGTTTAATAATTCGAAATATGTGCAGCATCATTTTAGCCGGGCTGGATGACCGGAGTTCCACATTCCCTCTCTGGGGCAACATAAACATGCCCCTGTCATTCTCCAATATTGAACATCAGCCGAAACGAGAAGAAACGGGCCGGTGGAGATTACGAACACTCCCCGATAAAAAACCGGCGTACGGAAGTGATTCCGTAACGCCGGTCTTGGTTAGTGTTGAATTTATGGAGGTGCGAGCCGGCGAGGATCAGAATTTGTATCGATATGCCTGACCATGCCGCCACCCCTCAGTAATCAATTGATGGGAGGTACGCTAGCAGGAAAACCCTGCATGAGCAATCAAATATTTTAATAAGAAAAATATCCTGACAAAAACTTCGGATAAAATTAGAGCTGAAAAAACCCTTTTTGCAAAACTTCTGCATGCAGAAGTTTTGGTTTAACTCGTTGAATTATAAGTAAACAGGATCGCTGAAACGTCTAAAAACAGGAATTTTCATTTCGCTGTGACGGCTCTTTCGAGCCCTGTTCGGCGCCTGGCTTCCACGATAGCACAAGATAGCCCTACCGAAGTCAACACGACAAAAGCCGCCCGACAGCTTCATGCTGCCTTGGCTAATTCGGTTTATCGGCTCCTGCGCCCCCTCTTTCTTCCCCCATTCCATACTCCTCAAAAAAGAATCAACTCATCTGCCGTTTTTTTTCGTCAATACAACACGAAGGTCAAGGCGGTATCCAGGGAGAGCAAGGCCGGAAGGTCGTGAATGCTGAAACTCAAAAGACCTCGCTCCGGTGAAGGAACGAGGTCATTGATTTCTTGACACAGCGAAAGTTTCGTTGAAAGTGCTACCCCATGTTCCAAATTAACATCACGTAAACCATTATAACCCTTGTATTTCGGTATGTTGACATTGTGCAAAGCCTGCTGGGTAGGCCATGGGTAGGAACGCGCAGGCTTTCAGCTCAAAAGCTCCCCTCTTACTCCCTCCCCAAAAGAAAGAATCAAATTGTGGATTAGTTGTGTCTTGTTAATGTTTATGGTTGTATTTTCCTGCCTTTGCTTGGCAATATTAATCTTTCTTGCCTGTCCTGATTGACACACTCCCTACCATCAGGTTTCATCAGTGAATACCTATACCTCTAACACATATAACAAATCTAACAAAAAAATATGTATATACCGTTGTCTTGACGGCCTTGAATGTCGCGGTTTGTCTCGTAAATGTTAACATTTGTTAGTACGAATCTAATGATATATAGTGATGGATATATTATGTTTAACCTACGGGTGAAGGGACAGGGGGCGGAGGAGCGGCGGCGGTTCGACCGTTAGTGTCTTCCGAGTTATCACCATCGTCACCGTTCGGGATGCTGATTTTCCATAATATCAAGGAGTCATTATTTTAAGCTCAATTGTCTTGTAACTATTTGATTTATATATGTTCAGCTCCCTGTTTTGCTGTAAATATTTATATATGTGTGTTCCAGCTCTGTTATATCTGTTATTTCTGTTAGACACAGGTAAACGCTTGAAATACAAAAATTATTTTCTAACAGAAAACTCTATTTTTCAAACATTTGTAAAAATTCTCTGTTAGATTTCGATTGATAATTTCTAGTTTTTATTCCCGGTCAACGTCCCCATAGTCAGGCATCACCTTGAATCTTGAAAGCCGTCACGCTGCCACGGCTGGG
>CAIUWK010000050.1 GCA_903902855.1 uncultured Geobacter sp.
ACATGATCATGGTCAACTGCTCTGCGATCGGTCCCATGGCCAGTGCCGGGAAGAACGTCAGCGCCCCGACGATCAGAATAACCAGCACCAGCCAGAAGATAAACGGTAGCTGGTCGGTGGGGAGGGTGCCGAGGCTGGGCGGAGCGTACTTCTTTTCCGCCAGGTTGCCGGCCATGGCAAGCATGGCCACCGCCGGGACAAAACGCCCCAGCAACATGGCAATAGACCCGACAACATTATAAAAGACCGTGTTGGCGTTCAGCCCGGCAAAAGCGCTGCCGTTGTTATTGGCCATCGAGGCGAAGCCGTAGAAAACCTCGGTAAGGCCATGGGCTCCGGGGTTGGCCATGGAGGAGACCCCGGCAGGCAGGATCATGGCGATCCCCGAAAAGACGAGGACCGTAACCCCTGCGGTCAGGACCGTCAGGATCGACATCCACATCTCCCGGGCCTCGATCTTCTTCCCGAGATACTCGGGAGTCCGGCCGATCATCAACCCCGCCACGAAGACCGCGATGACCACGAAGGCGAGCATGGTGTAAAGCCCCGATCCCACCCCCCCGAACACGATTTCACCCAAGAGCATCAGGCTCAGCGGAACCATCCCACCCAAAGGAGTGAGGGAGTCGTGCATGGTGTTGACCGCGCCGCAGGAGGTGCCGGTGGTGACAACGGTGAAGAGAGTACTCCCGGCCAGGCCGAACCTGGTCTCCTTCCCTTCCAGGTACGCCCCGTGAACACCGAGGTTGGCTACCAGCGGGTTCCCGGTTTTCTCGGCCCAGAACAGAACCGCAAAAGCCAGAATCAAGAGAGACAGCATGGCTGCAATGAGAGCTCGGCCCTGGCGAATGTTTCCCGCCATCCGGCCGAAAACATAGACGAGCCCTCCAGGGACGAGGAGGATCAGAAGCGACTCTACGAAGTTGGTGAGGGGAGTCGGGTTCTCGTAGGGGTGGGCCGAATTGGCGTTGAAAAAACCGCCGCCGTTGGTGCCAAGTTCCTTGATTGCCTCCTGAGAGGCCACCGGACCCATGGGAATCAGTACTTCCTTGACCGCGACGCTTTCCGTCACCGCCTTGCCGGAGGCATCCTTCAGCGGGTTCCCGGCGCCGTCAAGCTTCGGTTTGTCGTAACTGGTCGCCTGGACCAGCGATGCTGTCCGGTAGGGAGAAAGATTCTGGATAACTCCCTGTGATATCAGGAAGAGTGCGAAGAGCAGCGACAACGGCAGGAGGATGTAGAGGATGCTACGGGTTATATCGACCCAGAAGTTTCCCAAGAGCGTAGTCCTGCGCCGGACGAAACCACGGATGACCGCAATAACGATGGCCATGCCGGTGGCGGCGGAGACGAAATTATGCACAGTCAGCCCCACCATCTGGGTGAAGTAACTGGCGGACTGTTCTCCGCTGTACGCCTGCCAGTTGGTGTTGGTGACGAAGCTTATGGCCGTATTGAGCGCCAGATGCCAGGTGAAGGCCGGAAATTTCTGGGGGTTGAGCGGGAGGAGGTGCTGGAGCATCAACAGTGCGAAAAGGGCCGCGAAGAGGATCAGGTTGAAGAGGAGCATGGCCCGGGCATAGCGCTTCCACTCCATCTCCTCGTTCTGGTCTACACCGCAGATCCGGTACAGGAGATTCTCGCACGGAATAAGGAT
>CAIUWK010000051.1 GCA_903902855.1 uncultured Geobacter sp.
AGGATTTACCCCAATCGCTGTAGGGGCCGGAATCGTGGGATTTGGCTGCTCTTGGCAGGTTTCATTAGATTTTGACCAAATAAAAATAGTGTTCTATTTGACCTTAATGCTTATTTTCCGGATAGATAAGTCACCATTTCGGCATGCCGAAATGGTGCAAAAAATTAAAAATGCTTCTGCCGGATCAATTTGCGTGGGCGTCGCCTGCAACTCCTGATATAACGACAGACGAGATAATTGGCCTATCTCCTCGCCTACTTCCCTTACTATATCGAGCCGGTCTGTCATGTTCTGGAAACAGCCAAACTGCCTGACTTCCTCATCATGAGGTAAGTGATGATCATCTCCGCCAGCAGACGCACCGACATCACTGCCTTCTACAGTGACTGGTTTATGAACCGGGTGCGGGAAGGTTATTTCTATTGGGTCAACCTCTTCAACAGTAAGCAGGTCTCCGGATTCAGCCTGCTACCGGCAGACGTGGATGCCATCTGCTTCTGGACCAAGAATCCGGGACCGCTCATGAAACACCTGAAGGAGTTGGACGATCGGGGGCTCAACTACTATTTCCAGTTTACCCTCAACCCCTACGGCCGGGAGTTCGAGCCGTACGTGCCACCCAGACGTCTCTCAAAAAGAAGAAGAAATCGTGCGCCGAGTGCGACCCGTTGCTGGATTTCTGAGTGGCGGGAAAGGAGAGCCTCATGAGACTGCGGGGGCGGGATGCCAAGTTGTCAAGAGTGTGAAACCGGGTGGAGATCCACAAGTTCATCAGTTTCCGCTGGGGTGAGCGCTCCATACCACCCCCTATCTTCTGCTAATTGAATACAATCTTGAAGAAATAGGTGTCATAGAAATATGCTTGACATTCAGACATTCTTCCCCTATTTCCTTACTTCTTAACGTATTACCTATACTTGAAGCAGAGGTATATCCGGCACCATTCGCGTTCTTCACATGGGGCGCGGTGCCAAGATTATAAGATTGGATATTGACAGTCGGTTCCTCTCTTGAAGAGTAGCCGGGAGCGGCGTTTATACGAAGTTGGGTCGCTTAGGCAAAAAAAGGAGTCACCAGTCAATGAAGAAGCAGATTATGTCCAGATTCTGGATCAGCCCCGTAACCGCCATAACTTATCTCATTGTTTCAATTAGTGGACTGTTTCTGGTATTCAACATACATCCGGGCAATATGCACGCGGTTCATGAATGGATTGGGTATCTCTTCATCGCAGTCGGATTATTGCACTTCGTTATAAACTTTAAACCTTTCCTGTACTATTTCCCTTCCAGGACGGCGACCATATCAATCGTACTCTGTTTGATCGCAACAAACGTTTTCATGTTTTTCAAAGAGGAACCACAACCGATTCATCTTATGCAGCTCCTTGATGTCAACCATGACGGGGTAATTGACGCTGCCGAAATCTCGGCGGCCCCCCAGAGGATTAAGGCCCTTGACGTTAACAACGATGGGAAGATAACAGCTGATGACCTCAGGGAACTGGAAATTAGGCAATTCAGGCGGCAGCATGGCCTTCCCATACACAATCCGCAGAGTTCCGGCGCCATCCCTTAATGGAAGGAGAAGCTGAGAAACAGTGGGGAGTGGATGCACCCATTATTTCCAGCGAAATGTCATAGTTTCCGGACTGTTCCCAGCAACTCTTCCATGAAGAGATCGAGATACTCCCGGCTGATGGCGCTGGAATGGGGGGTGATCAGCACATTCTTTTTTTCCCAGAGGGGTGAGGTGGGGGGGAGCGGTTCCTGATCAAAGACATCCAGACCGGCTCCCGCCAGGGGACCGTTTTCAAGGGCGTGCAAGAGATCTTCCTCTCGGTAGCAATTCCCCCGTCCCAGGTTATAGAGATAGGCTCCCGGCTTCATGGCGGCGAAGTGTCGCGGGGTGAAAATAGCGTCGGTTGCACTCCCCCCCGGCAGAAGCAGGATGACATGATCGGCATCAGGGAGCTCTTCTTCAAGCCTGTCAAAAGGAATCATCCGGTCGACGCCGGGGTTCACCTCAGAAACAGCGGAATTGCGCCTGACCCCGGTGATATCCGCGCCGAACGCCTTCAGCAACTCTGCCATGGATTTCCCCAGCGCTCCGCAACCGATGATCAGCACCCTTTGGCTGAAGAGCCCGACGCACCGACCATACTCCAGGCGCCCCCATTTCTTCTGTTGCTGATCCTCCAGCGACTTCTGCAGGGAACGATTGAAATAGAGCATCATGGAGAGGAGACTCTCGCGCATGATGCGCCCATGGAAGCTGCCGTAACATGTCTTCACCCGGCCCGACGGATCTCCTGCTACCCAGTCACGTCCGGCTGCGGGGGTGAACAGGAGTTTGAGCAGAGGGGCTCGTTCGTACCACTCCGGCTTGAAGTGCCACACCAGGGCGCACTCCGCATCAGGAAGTTTATCAAGAAAATCGTCATTCCCGGTGGCGACGGTGATATGAACCTCCGGGAGAGCCGTGCGAAGGAGTTCCACGTGTCGCTGCTTGAGGGAGAAGGCATCCACGTTGTTATGAAGATGAATCAAAATCGTGATGATTTTCATGCCGTGCAATCCTTTCAACCTCTCACGGTTATCCCCCCTGCCACTAGGAGCTCCTTGTCAGCCCGACTCATGGCCTTGATCCGGGCTTCCCGTTTTGTGGCCGTGGAACGGTCATGCCCCTCTTCCCGGTACACGATGCGCAGCGGTTGCCGTCCCCGGAAATATTTGGCGCCTCTCCCCAGAGCATGCTGACGGAACCGCCGTTCATAATCCGTGGTGATCCCCGTGTAGAAGCTGTTGTCCGAACAGAGGATAATGTAGACCTGCCACTTCACGATTGGTTCCATGCGATGCTAAGAGGGCAGGGGGAGGATAGTGAGAAGCTGAATCTCGTTACTGTTTGATGAAGGTCCCTTTTCCGTATTCTTCGAAAGCCTGTTGCAGCTCTTCCTTGCTGTTCATGACGATGGGCCCGCCCCAGGCTACCGGTTCACCCAGCGGTTTGCCGGAGGCAAGCACGAAACGGACCGGCTCTTGTCGTGTCTCGACTTTGATCAGATCACCTTCGCGCTGGAATAGCAGTATGGTCTCTCTCCGGTACCCTTTTCCCGACTCGTCGAAAGAGGCTTCCCCTGAGAGGATATAGGTGAATGCCGTGTGACCTCCCGGCAGGAGATGCTCATACCGCGTGCCGGCTGGAACCGTGATGTCCAGCAACTCCGGTTCAATGACGATATCCTTTATCGGTCCCTGAACACCATTGACCGTGCCGGCTATGACTTTTACCGTCACGCCGCCAGGCGGGACCACTTCCGGGATGTCGGCCGCTTTCACCTCCTGATACCGGGGGGAGATCATCTTGCGAGCGGCAGGGAGGTTGGCCCAGAACTGGAAGCCCCACATCGTCCCGGTGGGGCTCTCCTTGGGCATCTCCTGGTGGATGATGCCGCTGCCTGCGGTCATCCACTGGACGTCACCCGCTTCTATGGTCCCCTTGTTCCCCATGCTGTCGCCATGCTCCACCACTCCCTCCAGCAGATAGGTTATGGTCTCGATCCCGCGATGGGGATGCCAGGGGAACCCTGCCAGATAATCAGCCGGGTCGGACGAGTGAAAATCATCAAGCATCAGAAACGGGTCGAACCGGGGGAGCTCTGCATGGCCGAACGCACGCTTGAGCCGGACACCCGCCCCCTCAATTGTCGGGACACTCTTCAATGATTCCTGAATCTTGCGATATGACATGGCTGTCTCCTTCTCAGCGTCTGCTTCAGCAGCTCCCTCCGGTGGGACAGGTGACCCGGGTGCTCTTTTTCATGGTGATGGCCCTGGTGGGACAGACCCTCAGACACTTGCCGCAACGGATGCAGTTTGTACTGTCGATCCAGATGAAGGTCGCCTCCGCCGCACTATCCGTGGGGTGGGCCTTCCGAATCACCCCATCCTCGTCGGTGTCGAACTGCGACACTTGATGGATGCAGTTTCGCGGCGTCACGTCGATACACCAGGTACAGTGGATGCACTTGTCCTGGTCGATCTCCAGCGTGTAGTGACAGAGGTAGCAGCGGGTGGCGTGCAGTTGCGTCTCCTGGTTGTCGTAACCCAGGGCGACCTCGGGATCAGATGGAATCCTCAGCGCTAGTTCCAGTGTCCGCATGGGGGGGGAATCCTGCAGGTCATGCTGCCGGTACCTCCCTGTTTCGCCGTTGTCGTTCCCCGGTTCCAGGAGTATCCGCTCTTCCCGCCGGTTCTCCCCCATGAGGAGAGTGTCCATAACCGCCGCCACCTCCTTGCCGTCGGCGATGGCATGGATCACATCCAGACTGCCGCTGCGGAAATCTCCGGCAGTGAAGATCCGAGGATCGGTGGTTCTGAACTTTTCCGTCAGGGTCACCCCTTCCGGGAGGATGGACCACTCCTGTTGCTGGCCGATGGCCAGGATGAGATGGGAGCAGTCGAGATCGAAGTCGCTCCCCGCCACCGGGATGATCTCCGGTTTCCCCTTGCTGCTCCCTTTCCCCAAAAAATTCTTCCGGAGACGGATGCTCTCCAGTTTCCCCTTGGTCGCCGTTACGGAAACCGGCGAGAGGAGGGTCCTGACGCTGATTTTCTCCCGGGACAGCTCCTCCAGTTCGGCCAGGTCCGCCGCCAGATACTCTTCGTTTCTCCGGTAGACGATGGTGACATTGCCGTTTTCTCCCAGAAGTTTCCGGGCGGTGCGGGCGCAGGCCCGGGCCGAGTCCACCGCGGTGAAGCCGCCGCCGATGATGACCACATCCCCATCCAGGGAGGTGAGAACCCCCTGGTTATAGTTCTTCATGAATTCAAGCCCGGTGGTGACCAGTTCCGGCGTCAGTCCCTCCAGGGGGATGAGGTTGGGTCTTGTCGTGCCGGTGGCCAGCAGGAGTGCCTGATACTCAGCGGCGATCCGGCTCAGCTCCTTGCGGTCCACGGTCACCCCGGTCCGGACCTCAATACCGTTGCCGGTAATCAGGGCGATCTCTTCCTGGACGACCAAGAGCGGCAGCCGGAAGCGGGGAATGCCGTCCACCAGCATCCCTCCCAGCTGAGGCTCTTTCTCAAAGATGGTGACGGTATGACCGAACCGGCTGAGCTCCCGGGCCGCGGCGAGTCCGGCGGGACCGCCGCCGATCACTGCCACCCGCTGTCCGCTCTCCGGGAACCAGGAGGGGAGGGGGAGCTGTTCCCCGGCGACCCGATCGGCTGCCGACCGCTTCAGGTGACAGATCTCCACGCTGCCGTTGATGTCCGTCCAGGTGTGGCGGCACTCCGACTGGCAGGGGCGGACGCAGATCCGGCCGAGCACCCCAGGCAGCACGTTGTCTTCCAGGTTCATCCGGTAGGCCTCATCGAACTTCCCCTGGGCGATCTTTTCAATGTAGCCGGGGATGTTGGTGGAGACCGGACAGCCGGACTGACAGGGGACGCTCCGCTCTTGCGCGGCGAAATCCGAGGGAAGGGTTCCGTACCCCTTGCCGCTAGAGAACTCCACCGGGGGGGGCGCCTTCAGGTACTGATAGCTCTCCACTAGGCACGCTTGTTTCAGATATTCCATCCCCACCCGTTTGACGAAATCCCGGATACTCTCCTGCTGTTCCCCCTCTGCCAGAAACAGGTCGAGAAACCGCTCCACGATCTCCGGGCAATCCACTACCTTGAAATCACCCAGCTTTTGACCGTGCTCTTGCTCGCTCCCTCCCAGCAGCAACTCATACCCCTCCACCGCCCCGGACTCTTCCCTGATCCGTTCCCCCCGGAATCCGATATCGGCAATCCGGTAGGGGGAGCAGGAGTTGGGGCAGCCGGTGATGTTGAGAATTCCTTGATGGCGGATCGTCCGGTATTTTTCGGCAGCCACGAGTGGGGTGAGCAGATCGAAGAGGCTCCTGGTGCTGGTGACCGCCTTGGGGCAGTGGGCGCTCCCCACGCAGCTGACCATGTCGGTGAGGCCGAAAAACCCTTCCGTGACAAAACCGAGAGCGTGGAGCTCCTCTTTCAGCGCCGCGACCTGATCCGGTGCCACGCCGTGGAGTGACAGGTTCTGGCGGTTGTCCGTATAGAGCCGCTGGTCGGCAAAGATCTCCGACAGCTCGGCAATTCGCCGCAGCGCGGAAGAGGTAAGTTCCCCCTTGGGGACGATGATCCTCACGGTTACCCTGCCGTTGCTCCCCACCGGATCCTCTTCGGTGAGGGGGCGGCAAGGGTAGGGGACGCCGATTTCCGTGATCGTGCCCACCACGTTGTTGGTGAACTCTTTTCCCTCCTGGCGCAGCTTTTCCAGCACGATCTCCCGGCAGCGGTCGATCCCCAGCCGCGCCACTACCACCTTGAGCCGGGAGGTGGTCCGGTTGAACCGGTCCCCATTGTCCCGGTAGAGGAGGGCGATGGCCCGGCAGTAATCCAGGATGGCGCCTTCCGGGACGAAACCGAACAACTCCTGTCCCACGTAGGCTTTCCACCCCATACCGCCACCGATGGTAATCCGAAAACCGTTTTCCGCTTTCCCCTGGTTCTTCCTGGTGACGGCGGTGACGCCGACACAGTTCATGTAGGGCTGGGCGCAGTCGGCCGGGCAGCCGGAGAAGTTGAACTTCAGTTTGCGCGGCAGGTTGTCCAGATCCCGGCAGGAGGTGAGGTACTTCATGGTGGCCACGGCGTGGGGGAGGACATCGAACCGCCGGTAGCGGCAGCTCTCCGCCAGAGGACAGGCCGGAATGGTCCGGGTGACGTCGCCGCAGCCGTGGAAGGTGGAGAGCCCCACCGGGGCGATATCCCGCATGAGCTGGGGGAGTACTCCCACCTGGAGGAAATGGAGCTGGATCGCCTGCCGGGTGGTGATGGAGAGGAGCCCCTGGGAATAGCTCTCCGAGACATCGGCGATCTTTCGCGCCTGGGATGAGGTGATCTTCCCGCCGGGAACCACGATGCGGGCCATGTGGTTCCCCTGCTGGCGGGAGGTGTAGACGCCGTACCATTTGGAGATCAGCGCCTCCTCCTTGGACATCTTCCCCTTGCGGGCGATCTCGTCATAGTCGATGACCAGCCCCTGATCCTTGATGTACTCCTCTTCACTGCGGCGTGCAAACTCCATCTTGAATTGCATGGTGGGGTCCTTTTTTTCTCGATATATGTCTTCAGCCTTCAGCCTATCAACCTAACGTTACAATTAGATCCCTGTCCCGTCGTCATCATAGGATCGTGGCTGAAGTGCGGTATCTCGTTTGAAGAGGAGGATGGAGACAGCATCCGCCGTCCGATCGAATTCGAAGGAGAGGGCTTGCTCATAGGCGAGTTGTGCCACGGCGGGGAGTTGTCCCAAGTCACGCAAACGGAAGAGGATTCTGTTCCCCTTTCCCAGATGCTCCATGAATCCGGGGGATAGCTGGAATTCCAGCGTGCCCCATTGTCTGGTCAGGTCCACCAGGCTTACCCCGGGGCCGCTGGTTGCTGCTCCACTCAGAGTGATTATCCGATTCCCGACGGCGTCTGTTCCCTCCGGTTCCGGGGTTATCTGCTTCTCTCGTAACTCCAGCGGCGCTATGGCGATGACCATTCCCGCCGCCACCGTGGCGTTGGTAAACCGGTCGATGAGGATAAAACTGCCGGTGGCCCGATTTTCCCGGTAGGGGTCCAGGGAGATCGGTCGGTCCAGTTCCAGTCGGACCACGCCGATACCGTTCAACCCCAGAGTCGGAGCCTGTTTTTGTTCCAGGGTATTGACATCCACCACATATTCCACCCTGGTTACCCGGCCGGGGGTAACGGCGGCGGCGCTCTTGACCAGGTAGAGCTGACCGATCTGCAGCGGTTCGTCGCTCATCCAGACCAGGTGAGCTTCCGGGTGACGGGTATGAAGCGGGGTCGCTCCGATTCCGGTGAGCAGATCCCCCCGGCTGATGTCTATTTCGTCGGTGAGAGTCAGGGTCACCGCCTGGCCGGCCACCGCTTCCGGCAGGTCGCCGTCCATGGTGACAATCCGGGAGACCCGGCTGGTTTTCCCTGACGAAGCTACCTGGAGTTCGTCCCCAGGTCGGATCGTGCCGGCGGCCACCGTGCCGCAGAAACCCCGGAAATCAAGGTGGGGACGGTTCACCCACTGGATGGGGAGCCGGAATGGCTGCTGCCGGGCGTCATCCTCCAGTTGGACGGTTTCCAGATAGTTCAACAGGGGTGGCCCCTGATACCAGGGGGTGTTGGCGCTGGGTTCGATGATGTTGTCGCCGTTCAGGGCCGAGATCGGGATGGCAGCGATGGATGAGAACCCCAGATCCGCGGCAAACAGCCGATAATCCGCCAGGATCGACTGGAACCGTTCTTCATCGAAGTCGATGAGGTCCATCTTGTTGATTGCCAGCACGATCTGCTTGATCCCCACCAGCGAGACCAGAAAGCTGTGCCGCCGGGTTTGGGTCAACAGTCCCTTGCGGGCATCCACCAGGATGACCGCCACCTGGGCGGTGGAGGCTCCGGTGACCATGTTGCGGGTGTACTGTTCGTGACCGGGGGTGTCGGCCACGATGAATTTGCGCTTGTCGGTGGAGAAGTAGCGGTAGGCCACGTCGATGGTGATCCCCTGCTCCCGTTCAGCCTGCAGGCCGTCCAGCAGCAGCGCGTAGTCGATGGCTCCCCCCTGGGTTCCCACCTTCAGGCTGTCCGACTCCAGGGTCGCCAACTGGTCCTCGAAAACCATCTTGGAATCCCAGAGGAGGCGGCCGATGAGGGTGCTTTTTCCGTCATCCACGCTGCCGCAGGTGATGAAACGCAGGAGTGACTTTTCCTCCTGGCTCTTGAGGTAGGCGAGGATATCCTGTTCGATGAGATCCGACTGGTGGGCCATCAGAAATACCCCTCTTGTTTCTTTTTCTCCATGGAACCGGCCTGGTCGTGGTCGATGAGTCGCCCCTGGCGCTCGGAGGTGCGGGTCAGGAGCATCTCCTGGATGATGGCGGGAAGGGTATCCGCGGTTGACTCCACCGCGCCGGTGAGGGGATAACACCCCAGGGTACGGAATCGGACCGACTTGTACTCAACCGTCTCTCCCGGCTTGAGTTCCAGTCGCTCATCATCCACCATGATGAGCATGCCATCCCGTTCCACCACCGGCCGGACTGCGGCATAGTAGAGCGGCACGATGGGGATCTTCTCCAGGTGGATATACTGCCAGACATCCAGTTCGGTCCAGTTGGAGATCGGAAAGACCCGGATACTCTCCCCCGGTCTGATGCGGGTGTTATAAAGGTTCCAGAGTTCAGGCCGTTGATTCTTCGGGTCCCAGCGATGGTTGGCGCTCCTGAAGGAAAAGATCCGCTCCTTGGCCCGGGATTTTTCTTCGTCCCGGCGGGCACCGCCGAATGCGGCGTCAAACTTGTAGATATCGAGAGCCTGTTTCAATCCTTCGGTCTTCATGACATCGGTGTAGAGGGCCGAGCCGTGGGTAAAGGGGGTAATCCCGCGCTGCACCCCCTCCTCGTTCACATGAACGATGAGCTTGAGCCCGCACTCGGCTACCATCCGGTCCCGGAACCGGATCATCTCGCGGAACTTCCAGGTGGTGTCCACGTGCATCAGGGGAAAAGGGGGGGGAGCCGGGTAAAATGCCTTGCGAGCCAGGTGCAGCATCACCGCCGAATCCTTGCCGACGGAGTAGAGCATGACCGGGTTGGCGAATTCGGCAACCACCTCGCGGAGGATATGGATGCTTTCGGCTTCCAGTTGCTGCAGGTGAGTCATTGCTTTTCCGCTGATACTACTCATCGCCTACTCCTCACCTTTCTCTACAGTCAGCAGGTAGTGCCCCTCGGCCGTCTCCTGCAGCGCGAGGAGCTTGTGTCCGTCCCCTTTCAGGCTACGGGGGACGTTTTTGACCGCTTCGCCGTCATCCAGGAGGAGCTCCAGCCGGTCGCCCGGCTCAAGCTCTTCCAGAGCCAATTTGGCCTTCACGAAATTGGTGGGGCAGCTCACCCCTCGCAGGTCTATGGTTGCCATGCCGTTACCTCCCTGAGCCGATCTGGGTGTTGATGATTTGCGGCGGGATGGTCTCGGCCACCACGGAATCGGGAAAACTTTGTCTCAACCGCTCCAGCAGGGGCTCGGGCCCCTCCTTGAGGATGATATCCCCCAGCCTGATCCGCCCCTGGTTTTCGGCCTTCTCCCGGTACCACTCCAGCACCCGGGTGATGAACGCAACCACCTGTTCCTGGGGGAGGAAGGTGGCGAAGAGGGTACCCACCAGGGGGTTGCGCCCCCATTTCCCGCCGATCCGGACGTTGTATCCCGTCTGTTTCGCTTCCCAGGCACCGGTGGGGCAGACTTTCACGCAGTCGCCGCACCAGATGCAGGGATCAATGGCCAGGAGCGGCTTTCTCTCTTCTCCCATGGTGATGGCGCCGGGGGTGCAGCTCTTGGCGCAGAGCCCGCAGCTGATGCAGGCCTCCTTGTCCAGTTTGGGGAGGAGAGCCCCCTGGAACCCCACATCGTTGGTGGCCGACTTGGGGCAGTCGAAGGGACAGCCGGCAAAGGCGACCTTGAACTTGTGGTGGCCGGTGGGGGTGCCGAAGAGTTGCCGATCCACCTCCAAGGCCGACTTCTGGGTATCCACCAGTCCGTTGGGGTTGTATTCGCAGCCGCCGCAGGCCACGGGGACCCGGACCCGGGCGCCGCAGGAGGCCACCTTCTGGTCGGCTTCTCCCAACTCCTCCACCACGGCGTCGAAATGCTTGAAATTGATGTTGATCAGTTCGATGGATTGCCGCACCGAGAGATGGACGAATTCGCCGCCGTATTTTTCGGCAACTTCGGCGATCTTCTTCAGCCGGGGGACCGCCATTCTCCCCCCGGGAACCCGGAGACGGATGGTAAAGAGATCTTTGCCCCGTTCCTTGATGAAGCCGCCTGCCTTGAGGTTCCCCAGATCGATGCTCGGTTTTACCTGCTGCTCTGCCATAAAATTACTCTCCGATAACCACTTCTTCCGGGGTCACCACCCCGTCAGAGATCTTGAAGGAGCGGAGCACCGGTCGGGCTGCATCCTGGAGGGAGACGATGACATGGGAAATCCCCGGAGTGAGGGCCAGGCGGATATCCTCCTCCGACGGGCGGGCCGGAGATTCCGGGTGGGAATGGTAGACCGCCAGCATGGTGATCCCTTGAGCACGCAGCTCCTTGACCACGCGAAACTGTTCCCGTGGTTCCATGGTGAAGTGCTCGTTGCTGGCGTCGCTGTTGGTCATCCGGAAGAGGGTGGTGACGGAGTCGTCACACCCCCCCAGGATGCCGCAGACCTCCAGAGGAAATCCGCTCCGGGCATGCTCCATGATCTCGTCGTGGATCGCTTCCGGTATCCGGATCATGACTGCTCCAGGTCACAGACGGTGAGGAGGCTCAAATCGTCTTCGGCTTCGGTGATGGTGGGGTTCTCACCGCAGAGCGGACAGTGGGAATTCCGCTTGATCTCCACGTCCCGGAATTTCATCTTCAGGGCATCGTACATCAGGAGCCGTCCGGCCAGGAGTTCCCCTTTTCCCAGGAGGAACTTGATCGCCTCGGTGGCCTGGATGGAGCCGATGACCCCGGGGAGCACACCGATGACCCCGGCCTGGGAGCAGGTGGGGATGGCGTCCCTGGGTGGCGGGGTGGGGAAGATGCAGCGGTAGCAGGCGGATTCCCCCGGCAGTACCGTGATGGTCTGTCCCACGAACTGGAGGATGCCGCCATGGGAGTAGGGTTTGCCGGCCAAGACGCAGGCGTCATTGATGAGAAACTTGGCGGCGAAATTGTCGGTGCCGTCCACCACGAAGTCGTAATCCCTGATGATCTCCATGATGTTGGCGGCGTTGATCCACTCATGATACGTCCGGACCTGAACGTCGGGATTGATCGCCTGGATCTTTTCCTTGGCGGAGAGAACCTTGGGCTTGCCGATGTCGGGGGTGAAATGGATCACCTGACGTTGCAGATTGGAGAGCTCCACGTCGTCGGCGTCGGCGATGCCGATGGTGCCGATCCCGGCTGCGGCCAGGTAAAGGGCGATGGGAGCTCCGAGCCCGCCGGCGCCGATGATGAGAACCTTGCTCTCCAGCAGTTTCTGCTGTCCCTTCCCACCAACCTCCTTGAGGATGATATGACGGGAGTACCGTTCGATCTGGGTTTCCGTGAGAGCCATCAGCAGCCACCTCCCATGAAATAGAGGAATTCGATGGCGTCCCCCTCGGTAACAAGGGTCGACTCATAGGCGTCGCGATCCAGGATCTCGCCGTTCAGTTCCACGGTGACATAGAGGCGCTGGGATACCTTGAGCTCTTCCAGTAACGAATCGATGGTCCTACTGTTGTTTTCGGGGAGCTCAGTCGTCGCGCCGTTTACCGTAATTGTCATGGGGTCTCCTTGGTGTGCAGCAGTTTTTACTCCAGCGCCTGTCTGAAATCTTCAATGATGTCTTCAATGTCTTCGATCCCCACGGAGACCCTGATCTGGTCTTCGGAGACTCCCATGAGTTCCTTTTCTTCGGCGTTATAGTCGCAGCAGATGGTGCTGGCCGGATGAATCACCAACGTCTTGGCATCGCCGATGTTAGCCAGATTCTTGGCCAGCTTGAGTCCGTTGATGACGCGAAAGGCCGACCCCTTGTCCCCTGTGCCGAAGGTGACGAGCCCCCCGTACCGTCCGCCATAGAGGCGTGTGGCCACGGCGTAGTCCGGGGAATCCTCCAGACCGGGATACTTCACCCACGTTACCTTGGGATGGTTCTTGAGAAAACGGGCAAGAGTCAGGGCGCTGCTGCAGTGTCGCTCCATCCGGAGTGCCAGGGTCTGAATCCCCTCGGTCATGAGAAAGGAGTTCATGGGGGCCGGGCACGCCCCCAGATCCTTATGGACCAGCTTCCGGGCCCGGGCCGAAAAGGCAAAGGCACGGTATTTTTTGTGGAACGGTGCAAAGTGGGGGAAGAGGGGGCTGTTCCAGTCGAACCGGCCGAGATCGACGATGACGCCGCCGATGGAGTTGCCGGTGCCGTTAAGGTACTTGCTGGTGGAATGGATGACGATATCGGCGCCCAGTTCCGCGCCGGTGGCCAGATAGGGGGTCGTCACCGTGGCGTCCACCAGAAGCGGGATGCCGGCGTCGTGGGCGATCCTGGCCAGAGCCGGGACATCCGGCACGTCCAGTTTGGGGTTGCCGATGGTCTCCACGAAGAGGAGTCGTGTCCGTTCGTTAAGAGCATTCCTGAATCCCTCCGGATCGGTGGGGTCCACGAACCGGGTGGTGATGCCGAAATTGGAGAGGGTGTCGCGAAACAGCGAGAAGGTGCCGCCGAACAGGGAAGAAGAGGAGAGAATCTCATCGCCGGCCCGGACGATGGTCATGATTGCCGTGGTGATGGCCGCCATGCCCGAGGAGGTGGCAATCGCCGCGACCCCTCCCTCCAGCAGCGCCAGGCGTCGCTCCAGGCTTTCCGTGGTGGGGTTATTGATCCGGCTGTAGACCTGCCCCATCCGCCGTCCCCGGAACACATCTTCCAACCCTTCCGCGGTATCATAGGCAAAAGACGATGCCTGGACAATGGGGACCGTGGTGGCGCCCCCCGGTCCGGGTTCCAGACCGCCATGGACCAACAGGGTGGAGAAACGGAAGTTTTCGGCCATGAACAATCTCCTCGCTCTGATATGAAAAAAGGGAGGGGGAGATTATCCCTCTTCCTCGGTATAGATGGTCAGAAATGGCGAACCTGCTGGAATCGGGAACGGAATCGTACCAGGTTCATCTCCACGCGTTTGCTGAATGACGCCAATCTATCATTTGCAATTGTGGGAGTCAAGAAGTATATACATAAAAACCATAATAAAGGTAGATAATGATGGCGATCGCCAAATTCGTGAGCCGTGGCTGCTTGATCCGCCGCAGCCGGAATTGAGGGCTCTTTGGGAGAGTCGCATGCCGGGGGGCTTATATGCAGTAGTCGTATTCGAAATTCTGATCCATCAGGTGAGAGGGGATGACGGTGATGGGTTGCCCGACGATCCTGGCAGGAATCCCCGCCACAGTGGAATGAGGTGGAACTTCCTTTAGGACGACGCTCCCCGCTGCAATCTTGGAGCCGTCTCCGATCCTGATATTACCCAGGATCTTGGCTCCGGCGCCGATGAGTACCCCGTTGCCGACCTTCGGGTGCCGGTCCCCGCTCTCTTTGCCGTTTCCCCCCAGAGTTACCTCATGAAGCATGGAGACATCGTCCCCCACAACCGCGGTTTCTCCGATAATGACACTGGTGGCGTGATCGATGAGTATCCCTTTGCCGATTCTGGCTGCGGGGTGAATATCCACCGCGAATACCTCGGAGATCCGGTTCTGGAGATGGAGGGCCAAGGCGTTGCGCTTTTTGCTCCAGAGCCAGTGCGACACCCGAAATGCCTCCAGAGCGTGAAACCCCTTGTAATAGAGAAACGGCTGGGCCACGCCAAGGGCCGCCGGGTCACGTTCCACCACCGCCGATAGATCATAGCGAACGGCAGTCCCTATTTCCGGATCGGCATGAAACGCCTCGTCGATGACGTCCCGCAGCGACATGGCGGAGAGGTGCGGGGAGGAGAGTCTCCCGGCCAACAGGAACGACAGGGAGTGCTCCAGACTCTTGTGGTTGAGAACCGTGGCGTGCAGATAGCTGGCTAACATGTTTTCGGATTCGGCCATTTCGGCGACCTCTTCCCGAAGATCGGCCCATACCGGGTCATGCTGTCCTCTCTTTACCAGAGTCATAATCATGATCTGCTCCCTTCTGCTCATTAAATGAGTGGTGGTGATCTGCCGCGCCGTTCCCCCCGGTCCAGGAGAGGTGCCGGACGGAAAAAGGCAAAGAAAGCCTCCGGAATTTTTCCGGGAACCCTTTGCCTCCAGATGCCTGGTCAGCAGAGTGGAACTAAAAAAACCATGTTCAGCGGTTAGACATAATGTCTGCCAGTTGAAAAAAAAGGACTCGCCCCTTGCAAACGTGGGTTACGCTGTCGGAATCAAACCCACGGCGCAGAGCCATAACCAAGGAGGCGAGTCATGAAGAATGTTAGCATATTTGTTGGCCTGGAT
>CAIUWK010000052.1 GCA_903902855.1 uncultured Geobacter sp.
CCCCGCGCCCCGCAGACGAGCCGCCGCACCCCTGACCAGGGAATGGCGCCGAGACACATGGCGCACGGTTCGGCACTGGTCACCAATTCGCACGCCGGGATTCCGGGGCCGCCCAGATCGAAGGTGCCGAGCATCCGTTGGGCCAGCATGAGGGCGACCATCTCGCCATGGAGAATGGAGCAGTTTTTCGATGCCACCAGGTTGATCCCGGCAGCCACCAGCCGGCCGCTCTCCATCTCGAACAGGGCTGCGCCGAAGGGGCCGCCGGTTCCCTGTGCCACGTTCAGTCGGGAGAGGGCGATGACCAGCTGCATCCGCTCTTCCGTCGTCTGCAGGAAGATCTCTGCCGAGCCCAGGAACTTTCTAACCCAGGGGGGGATGGTGATGGTAATCGTCTCCATCTGCATGCTACCGCAGTTCCTTGAACAGCTTCTCCCTCAACGTTTCATCGTAGATGCTCTCCTCGATGGCCTCCCGGGCCCAGGGAACCTTGCTCCGGAGGAGGAGCCTGGCGGCGCCGCCGGCGATGGCTTCGATGTCGCTCCAGAGGGCGTTACGCAGGGTGTGCAGCTCTCCCGGTTCCGCAGGCGCCCCTCCGGCTATTGCGCGGCAGCGACCGCAGAGGAGCGCCAGCAGTTCCGGCGCCGGCTCTTCGCCGGGAGAGTACTCCCACGGCCTGAGGTCATCCTTTGATCCGCACCACTCACAGGTGAACTTGGCGCGCTTCCCCAGGATCTTGCCGAAGGATGCGATCAGATCCTTCTGCTCCCTGTTTGCATCGTAACCCTTTGCCATCCGTCAAGCCTCCCCGGTCATTGTTACCTGCCAAAATATCACGTCGACTCTGCCGTGGGAACTAAAACCGTTTCGCCGACGGGAGAAGAGGGAGGGGGATAATAAGACAGAAGGCTGAAGGCTGAAGGTGCAAGGTCCAGAGTTTAAAGGGGTGGGAGGATCCGGTCAATCAGGGGATGGTTGCCCGTTGACAAATCCGGTGCTGCTCATTACATTGAATCGGCAGACTATATTTCGGACAGGAGGTTCCCATGTTCACCGCAGCACAACCATTGAGCCGGCTGATGCCGGCAGTCCTGCTCCTCATCACACTCACCATCTCACCCGCAGCAGCCAAGGGGATCGGTCCCGACTTCGTGGAGTTGGCCAAACAGCTGAAGCCCACCGTGGTGAATATCAGCGCGGCCAAACATCCCCAGCCCCAGCGCCAGACACGCCGCCCCCAGACAAACCCCATGAATGAGCCGTTCCAGGATTTTTTTGAGCAGTTCTTCAACAACCAGCCTCGACAGCGGGAGCAGCGGAGTCTCGGCTCAGGCTTTATCATCAGCGATGACGGCTATATCCTCACCAACAACCATGTGGTGGCGGGGATGGATGAGGTAAAGGTTAAGATCGCCATTCCCGGTGACCAGAACGAGTACAAGGCGGTGGTGAAGGGGAGCGACGAGAAGCTGGACTTGGCGCTGCTCAAGATCGAGGCCAGAGAAAAGCTCCCCTTTGCCCCCCTGGGGGACAGCGACCGGATCGAAGTGGGTGAATGGGCTATGGCCATCGGCAACCCCTTCGGACTCTCCCAGACCGTTACCGCCGGCATCGTCAGCGCCATGGGGCGGGTCATCGGCAGCGGCCCCTATGATGACTATATTCAGACCGACGCCTCCATCAATCCCGGCAACTCCGGCGGCCCACTCTTCAACCTGCAGGGGCAGGTCATCGGCATCAACACCGCCATCATAGCCGGGGGGGGAGGAGGGATCGGTTTTGCCATCCCCATTAACATGGCCAAGGGGGTAGTGAGCCAGTTGCGGGATACGGGTAAAGTCACGCGTGGCTGGATGGGGGTCACCATCCAGCCGGTAACCCCGGAGCTGGCCAAGGCCTTTGCCCTGGAGAGCGAAAAGGGGGCGCTGGTGGCCGATGTCTCCAAGGAGAGCCCTGCGGAAAAGGCGGGGCTCAAAAACGGTGACATCATCCTGGAGTTCAACGGCAAGGTGATCAAGGAGATGAATGAGCTTCCCAAGACCGTGGCCGCCACTACTGTGGGGAGCAAGGTTCCGATAAAACTGTTCCGGGACGGCAAGATCGAGACCGTGACCCTTACGGTGGAAAAACTGGCGGACGGAAGTGACGGCGACACCGTGGGTGTTGCCGGTTCGGAACGACTGGGGATGGTGGTGAGCGAACTGAATCGGGAGCTGGCCGCCAAGCTGGGGATCAAGGAGACGGTGGGGATCGCGGTCACCGAGGTGAAACCGGGGGGGGTGGCGGAAAACGTCGGCATCAGCCCGGGTGATCTGATCCTGGAGGTGAATAACGTGAAGATCGCCACGGTGGCGGCCTACGACAAGGCGGTTACTGCGGCCAAGAAGGGGTCAACCATGCGCATCCGGCTGCGCCACGGCAACAGCTTCCGCTACGTGGCCTTTACCATCGAGTAAGGGAACGTTCCCGGTTCATGAACAGAGCGCCCCCGGACGGACCACCTGCCGGGGGCGTTGCTGTTTCCTCAGACGCCTGACACTGCCCTGCAGCGCACCGTCGACAAAACCGCTTCATCTCCCCCCTCCTCCTGTGGTACAGTGCGCCGAAACTACCGACCGAGGAACCTCATGCAGTCCTTTATTCAGATCGATTCCCCTCTCTATCTCCGGGCCGAGGAGCTTTCCTCCCCCGTTGACTGGGCCTCACTTTTTGGCAACGACAACCCTCTGGTGCTGGAGATCGGTTCCGGAACCGGCGACTTTGTTGCCAAAACCGCAACGGATCGGCCGGACCGGAACTACATCGCCATCGATTACTACAACAAAGGGTGTTACAAAACCTGTCGCCGGTTGGAGCTGCTGGGGCTTGCCAACGTCCGGGTCCTCCGGGAAGAGGCGCGACAGTTCCTCCTGGAGCGGATCCCCCTGGGCTCCTTGGTGGCAGTGCATATCAACTGTCCCGACCCCTGGCCCAAGAAACGCCACAGGAAGCGGCGGCTGGTGAACCGGCAGTTTCTGGAGTTCTTTCTCCCCTATCTGGCACCGGGTGGCGATTTTTTCTTTGCCACCGACTTTGACGACTACGGCATCGATGTGGCGGAATTCATGCCCCAGGTGGCGGGGGTGACCAACCTGCTGGCCCCGGAGCTTTTCCGGTTTGAGCTGGAGGGGTACCACCTCTCCCGGTACATGGAGAAATTCATGGCCCAGGGGAAGAAGATTCATTACGTTCACTACAAGAAGGTGATCCCATGTCCCGCTATTTGACCGCGCAGATCCCCGGAACCGGGGGGCTCTTCAAGGAGAGTGACGAGGATTTTCTCGTCACCGAGATCCCCGCCTACCTCCCCTGCGGCGAGGGGGAGCACCTCTATCTGGAGATCGAAAAACGGGGACTCACCACCCCGGAGGCAATCCGGCGGATCAGTCGCGCCCTCGGCATTGAGGAACGTGATATCGGCTACGCGGGGATGAAGGACAGCAAGGGGATCACCCGCCAGGCCCTCTCCCTCCCCCGGATTAAACCGGAGGTCGCCTTGGCACTGGACCTTCCCGGTATCCGCCCCCTCAACGCTGCCTTTCACCGAAACAAGCTGAAGCTGGGGCATCTCCGGGGAAACCGGTTCCGGATTCGGGTTCGCGAAGTTAACGAGAGAGCCGTCGGTTACGCCGGTGAGACGCTTCAGGTATTGGCGGAGCGGGGAGTCCCCAACTTTTTCGGGGTTCAGCGGTACGGGAGCCAAGGAAATTCCCACCTCATCGGCCGGGCGCTCCTCCATCGGGATTTCCAGGAAGCGGTGGACACTCTCATGGGGGAGCCGGGGGGAATCAGCGACCAGCGGTGGCGCGAGGCGGTGGAGGCGTACCACCGGGGGGAGTACGAGGAGGCTGTCCGGCTTTTTCCCGGTTTCTGCCGCACCGAACGGGAGGTGGCGCAGCGGCTGATCCAACGTCCCGACGCCTTTGAACAGGCGTTTCGCGCCGTCAATCCCCGGTTGCAGAAACTCTATCTCTCTGCTCTTCAGTCGTGGCTCTTCGATCGTCTGCTGGAGGAGCGACTCCCCTGCTTCGACACTCTGGAGGAGGGGGATCTGGCGTTCCGGCACGATAACGGCGCCTGTTTTCTGGTTATCGACCCCGCCCTGGAGGCCCCCCGGGCTGCCCGACAGGAGATCTCCCCCAGCGGCCCCCTCTTCGGCTGCAAGATGACCCTTCCCGCCGGAAAGGTGCTGGCGCGGGAAGAGGCGCTGCTGGCCATGGAAGGGCTCTCCCCGGAGCAGTTCAACCTCCCCGCTGGACTCCGGATGGAGGGGGAACGCCGCCCTTTCCGGATACTCCTGGGAGAGCCGGAACTGGTCCGGGAAGGGAGCGATCTCATCCTCTCCTTCACCCTCCCCAAAGGCTCCTATGCCACAGTGGTACTGGGAGAGGTCATGAAGACGGTATAGCCGGAGCCTTGCCACTCAACGCCAAAGGCCGCATCCTTAACGGGGTGCGGCCTTTGGCGTGAGACATGAAGAGGCGAATTAACAGGGATGTACAGGATATGCAGGATGAAAACTCTTGCGACATACCAGCTTGAGTTATGGTGACGATGTTATCCTGTTCATCCTGTCCATACCTGTTGATTTTCGGGTTATCAGGAGCGGAGGTACTCCCCGATCTTTTCCGCCAGTATTCGGTAGACCCGCCGGCACTCCTCTTCATCTTTTTCCAGGAGGGTGACCCTGAACCCCTGGAGCGGGGTGGAGAAAGAGGAGAGGGGGACGATGCAGATTCCTGTGGCCGCCAGGATGTGGTAGACGAACCGCTTGTCCGGGGAGACGCTGGGGGCGTTCACCAGCTTACCCACCACCTCTCTCACCTCGGGGTTGGCTATGAAGAGGGACTGCCGGTCGGTGAGGAGCCCTTCCTGGAAAGCCACCGCCATGTAGAAGGCGCCGTTGGTCCGGTTGACCATCAGCCCCGGCACTTGGCGGAGGAAGTCGTAGGTGATGTTACTCATCTTCTCGTAGCAGGCGGAACGCTGGGCCAGGTAGACGGGGTATTCCGGGTGCAGCATGATGGCCGGGATGCAACGCTGGGGGAGGGTGGTGGAGCAGACCTCGTTCATCTTCAGGGTCAGGATGGAGGTGATGTACTTGTCGAAGTTGGGGTCTTTTCCCGAATTGTAAACCTCGATCCAGCCGCAGCGGGAGCCGGGCCAAGGGAACTCCTTGGAGATCCCCCTGAGGGAGATAGCCGGAACATCGCCGATGACGTCGGAGATGGGGACCGTAGCCTGACCGTTATAAACTATGTTGATGTAGACCTCGTCGGCGATGATGAAGAGGTCGTATTTCCGGGCGATGGCGACGATCCGCTCCAAAGTCTCCCTGGGGTAGACCATCCCCGTGGGGTTGTCCGGGTTGATGAGCATGATTGCCGAGACATTCCGGTTGTACCGGATATGGTTTTCCATATCTTCCAGGTCGGGGGCCCAGCCATCCTCGGGTTTCAGGCGGTAATGTACCGGTACGGCGTGGATATGCCGGGCCTCCCCCAGGGTATGGGTGGTGTAGGAGGGGGTCGGCATGATCACCCGTGATTCGGGGTGAAGGCAGCCGTAGACCTTGGCAATGGCGTCCCCCAGGCCGTTGAAGAAGATGATGTCGTCGGTGGTGATCTGCGCACCGCCGCGGCCGTTGGTCTGGTCGCAGATGAACTCCCGGGTGGCCAGAACCCCGCGGGTATGGCAGTATCCCCAGGAGTCGTTCTGCATCACCTCATGGGCCACGATCTTTTTCATCCAGAAGGGAATCTGTTCTCCCTTGACGATGGGGTCACCGATGTTTTCCCAGTTGATCTTCACCCCATGCTGCTGGAGCTTTTCCGCCACATTGACGATGTTGCGGATCTCATAGGTGAGCTCGCCGGCTCCCGGTACTACGATGTTATTTCTCATTGTACTCTCCCGTAGGAAACTTGATTAGCATAGCGCCACCGGCACGTCAACAGGATTTCTCTACCCCTGTAGCTGGTAGTAATAGGTCTGGTGATATTTTTTCGAGACAAAGCGGGTGGTTATCCCGGTGCGGGATTCGGTGGAACCGATGATGAGGCAGCCGTCCGGTTCTGGGGGAGCTTCACCGTGAAGGTGCTTCCCCGGTCGGGCTCGCTCTCCACCAGAATCTCACCCTGATGGTTTTTAATGATCTCGTAGGAGACGCTGAGCCCCAGACCGGTCCCTTTCCCCACATCCTTGGTGGTGAAGAACGGTTCGAAGAGGCGGCCTCGAATTTCAGGGGAGATTCCCTTCCCGGTGTCGGTCACCGAGGCGTAGACGAACTCCTCGTCATACCAGCAGCGCAAGGTGATCTCTCCCGGCGGGGTGATGGCTTGGCCGGCATTGATCAGCAGGTTCAGGAATACCTGGTTCAGTTGGCCGGGGTTGCAGAGGAGTTCCGGCACGGGAGCGTACTCTTTTCTGATGGTCGCCACATATTTAAGTTCGTTATGACAGATGTTCAGGGCGCTCTCCATGCAGACGGGAAGAGCCATCGGCTCGTTTTCCATGGCATCTACGCGGGAGAAATTTTTCAAATCCCCGACAATTTTCGCCACCCGCTGAGCTCCTTCCAGAGATTCGGCGATCACGTCCACACCATCGGTGAGAATATACTCCAGGTCGGATGTCGCGCCGCTTTCATCCTCCTTCAGGAGCTTTTTATACTCGATTATCTGGTCGAAATACTGGGCAAGAACCCGCAGATTGCCGGAGATGAACGCCATGGGATTATTAATCTCATGAGCCACACCGGCAGCCAGTTGGCCGATGGAGGCAAGCTTCTCCTGCTGCCGCAGGCGGCTCTCCTTGTCGCGATTTTTGCGGACCTCTTCAGTGACACGCTCTTCCAGTTGCTCATTCAGGGCCTTCAGCTCCTGCCGTGATTCATAGAGGGCCAGTTCCGCCATCTTCCGCTCGGTAATGTCCAGGTGGGTGCCGGCAACCAGCTTGGGGGTTCCGTCACCGTGGCGCTCAACCACTCGCCCCCGGCAGAGGATCCAGCGCCACTGGCCCGAGCAGTCCAACATCCGGTATTCCGTCTCGTAAGACGAGGAGCGTCCGGAGAGGTACGCCTCCAGGAGAGTCTTCACTCCCGGCAACTCCTCGGGATGAACCAGGGCTTCCCAGGTCCTGATATCCGGGATCAGATCCTTTGCCTCATACCCCAGCATGGAAGCCCATTCGTCACTGTAGCGGGCCTTCCCCGTTGCCGGTTCCCAATGCCAGAGCCCCAGACGTCCCCCCTCCACCGCCAGGCTCAGCCATTCCCTTTTGTTCCGCAACTCCGTGGCGGCAGCGTGGAGAAACCGGTTTCGTTCCGCCACCATGGAGATATGCAGGGGTTCCCCTTCCAGGATGAAGGTGACCGTAACCCTCTGGTGATTGGCGGCGGTGAGCAAGTAGTTCGATCCGGAGACCACCTCCGGGGTAGACATCTGGATATCCAGGCCGCTCACGGAGAGGGCCAGTTTGATCTCTCCGGCCAGGACACCCGCCATTTCCGCGAGGGCGTCATGAATCGTCTCCGGCTCATCCATGTCGTCCAGACCGGTCATCCGGGCGGCCAGGATGCCGGCAAGAGTGGTGGGGCAGTGGATGGAGAGCGAGCCGGAGTAGGCGCCGGCGAATCCTGCAGTTGCGGATGTTGAGTCGGTGAACGCCGTGGGGAGCGTGGTGATTTCCGCGGGAGCTGACGGCTTCAGCTGGGTCATGGCCTCAAGAACCCCTGCCGCCATCCGGGCGAGGTAGGCCGGCACTATCTGACAATACTCGGCATCCGGATACTTTGTCCCCCCGGTAACATTAAAAAATTGCCGAAGCGCGTCGATAAAGGGCTGCATCTCTTGATCCTGCGGGGGCGACATTTGTATCATCATCTCCTCTTTTTACCTCTTTGTGCCGCATCTGCCGAGTCTGTTGCAGAAGCACGGCCTCACTTCATGAATCTTGCTGCCGTTGAACATTTATACCAGATTGGGCTAAAGGGAAACAGTCCTAATTTATCACGGCATATCCGCCGGCGCTCCTGAACTGATAATCGTGTGAGCGCTCCTTGACACCCACTCTCGCCATTCCTATATTTTCTCTCAGAGACAACCAAAGGAGTACCCCATGATCAGCCCCGACAAGATGACCATCAAGACCCAGGAAGCACTCTCCGCGGCCCAGCAGGACGCCTCCCGCCGGGGAAACGCCACGGTGGAGCCGGAACATCTCCTGCTTGCCCTGCTGGAACAGGAAGGGGGGCTGGTGGCCCCCATCCTCCAGAAGATCGGGGGGGCGCCGGCCTCGGTGAAGAGCGCACTGGAGGCGGCTTTGAAACGGCTCCCCCAGGTGAGCGGGGCCGCCACTCTGACCCTCTCCCAGCCGCTCTACCGGGTGCTGGAAGGGGGGCTCAAGGAGGCGGACCTCCTCAAGGATCAGTTCATCTCCACCGAGCACCTTCTCCTGGCTCTTATCGAGGTAAAGGGGAGCGCTGCGGGGCGGATTCTCACCGATAACGGTATTACCCGCGACGCTCTGCTCAAGGCGCTCCAGGAGCTGCGGGGGGATGAGCGGGTGACGGACCAGAATCCGGAGGAGAAATACCAGGCACTGGCTAAATATGCCCGAGACCTCACCGACCAGGCGCGGAAAGGAAAGCTTGACCCGGTCATCGGTCGGGACGACGAGATTCGGAGGGTGATCCAGGTCCTCTCCCGGCGGACCAAGAACAACCCGGTCCTCATCGGCGAGCCGGGGGTGGGGAAGACCGCCATCGTGGAGGGGCTGGCCCAGCGAATCATCTCCGGGGACGTCCCCGAATCGCTGAAGAACAAGCGAGTGGTCTCTCTGGACATGGGGGCGCTCATCGCCGGGGCCAAGTATCGCGGGGAGTTCGAGGACCGGCTCAAGGCGGTGGTGAAGGAGGTGACCAAGGCCCAGGGGGCCATCATCCTCTTCATCGATGAACTACATACTCTGGTGGGGGCCGGCGCCGCCGAGGGGGCCATGGACGCCTCCAACCTCCTCAAACCGGCCCTGGCCCGGGGCGAACTCCACTGCATCGGCGCCACCACCCTCAACGAGTTCAGGAAACATATCGAAAAGGACGCGGCCCTGGAGCGGCGGTTCCAGCAGGTCTACACCGGAGAACCCAGTGTGGAAGATACCATCGCCATCCTCCGGGGGCTCAAGGAGCGGTATGAAACCTTCCACGGTGTCCGGATCAAGGACAGCGCCATCATCGCAGCGGCGACCCTTTCGGATCGCTACATCACCGACCGGTTCCTCCCGGACAAGGCCATCGACCTCATCGACGAGGGGGCCAGCCGGTTGCGCATCGAGGTGGACTCCATGCCCATGGAGATCGACGAGGTGGAGCGGCGGATGATCCAGCTGGAGATCGAGCGGCAGGCCCTTCTCCGGGAAAAGGAAGATGCCCATGCCCAGGAGCGGCTCCGGAAGCTCTCCGATGAGCTGGAGGAGCTCAAGGGGGAATCGGCCCAGCTCCGGAATCACTGGCAGCGGGAGAAGGTGGGGATCAAGGCGCTCAGTGAGCTGAAGCAGCGGATCGAGGAGAAGAAGGAGGAGGCCAGGAAGAGTGAGCGGGAGGGGAACCTGGCCCGCACCGCCGAGATTCGCTACGGCGAGATCCCGGCCCTGGAGCGGGAGATGGTGCTCCGGAAACGGGAGCTGGAGGAGAGTCAGAAGGAGGGGAAGATGCTCCCCGAGGAGGTGGACGCCGATCTCATCGCCCAGATCGTGGCCAAGTGGACCGGCATCCCGGTGAACCGGATGCTGGAGTCGGAATCGGAGAAGCTGGTGAAGATGGAGGAGCGGCTCCGGACCCGGGTGGTGGGGCAGGACGAGGCGTTGATCCTGGTGGCCAATGCGGTGCGTCGGGCGCGCTCCGGGCTCTCGGACCCCAACCGCCCCATCGGCTCCTTTATTTTCCTGGGGCCCACGGGGGTGGGGAAGACCGAGACTGCCCGGACCCTGGCCGAGTTTCTCTTCGACGACGACCAGGCCATCGTCCGGATCGACATGAGCGAGTATCAGGAGAAGCATACCGTGGCCAGGCTCATCGGTGCCCCTCCCGGTTACGTGGGGTATGAGGAGGGGGGGCAACTCACCGAGGCGGTGCGGCGGCGCCCCTACTCCATCGTCCTCTTCGACGAGATTGAAAAGGCCCATCCGGAAATCTTCAACGTGCTTCTCCAGCTCCTGGATGATGGCCGGCTCACTGATGGCCAGGGGCGGACAGTGGATTTCCGGAACTGCGTCATCATCATGACCAGCAACCTGGGGTCCCAGTGGATTCAGCAGTACAGCGGCGACTACTCGCGGATGAAGTCACTGGTCATGGAGAGCGTGAAGGAGCAGTTCAAACCGGAGTTTCTCAACCGGGTGGACGAGATCGTCATCTACCATCCGCTCCCCCTGGAGCAGATCACGCGGATTGTGGAGATCCAGCTTGCCGGACTCCGCACCAGGCTGGCTGCCCGGCATATGGAGCTGGAGGTGGGGGAGAAGGCCCGGGAATTCATCGCCCGTGAAGGTTACGATCCGGCCTACGGGGCCCGCCCTCTGAAGCGGACCATTCAGCGGACTATTCAGGATCCTCTGGCGCTCATGATCCTGGAAGGAAAGTTTCTGGAAGGGGATACTATCTTGGTGGAACTCTCCCTTGACGGCGAGAAGTTGGATATTTTCAAGAAGTGAATGGTGAAGAGTGAATGGTGAAGAGTTCAAAGGCTTTTTTCACCATTCACCATTCACGTTTTACGTTCTCAGCACAGAGGAAAAATATGACAGGGAAAAATGTAACGGAACTGGATCGGGCTCTGGCGGCGGTCTGCGGGAGCTGCCCGGTTTGCAGTCATGCCCGGAAGAGTCAGAAAGGTATGGCGTTTCAGTTTGTGAAGAGTGTGGAGGGGGGGATCTGCCCTTTCTGCCGGGCCTATGAGCGGGTCAACGGCCGCAAGGCCCATGAACCGTGACGGCAGGCGGCAACTGCTGATTCTATTTCATAATCAAACTAGACCGCCCTCTCACTGAGAGGGAGTAATGATACGAGTTAGCGAGAGAAATAGACGTTAACCCGGCTGAATTATGTGACGAGATGGCCTTTTATGTGGGAATCAAGCGGAGGAGTATGGACGAAGAAAAACGATACAACGCCTTTTCCGACCTGCTGAAGCGGGAGTTCGGCTGCCGGGTCAACCGGATCTCCGTAGATGCCGGCTTCACCTGCCCCAACCGGGACGGCACGGTGGGGATCGGTGGCTGTATCTACTGCGGCGACCGGGGGTCAGGCTCCCATGGTATCCTGCCGGATACTGCTGTCCGTGAGCAGCTGGAGCATGGCAAGGAGATCATGGCCCGCAAGTACAAGGCCCGGCTCTTCATCGCCTATTTTCAGGCGTACACCAACACCCATGCCCCGGTGGAGCGACTGCGACGGCTCTACGATGAGGCCCTCTCCGTACCCGAGGTGGTGGGGCTTATCGTCGGAACCCGTCCAGACTGTCTCTCCTCCGGGGTTTTGACTCTGCTGGGGGAGTATGCCCGGAAGAGCTGGTTCTGGCTGGAGTTGGGTATGCAGTCTCATCTGGACCGTTCACTGGAGTATCTCCGGCGCGGACATGATTTCCGGACATTGGAGGGGGCGGTTGGGCGGGCTCAAGGGGTGGGGCTGCGGGTTTGCGTCCATGTGATGCTGGGGCTGCCCGGGGAGAGTCGGGAGGAGATGCTGGCCGGGGCGGAGGTGTTGAACCGGCTGGGAGTGGATGGGGTGAAACTGCACCTCCTCCATGTCATGAAGGGGACCCTGTTGGAGGAGGCGTATGGCCGGGGGGAGATCAAGGTGATGGAGCGGGACGACTACGTGACGCTTGTCTGCGATTATCTGGAGCTGCTTCATCCCAGCATCGTCATTCAGCGGCTCACCGGTGACGGCGGCCGCGATCACCTGGTGGCGCCGCTCTGGTCCCTGAAAAAATTCGAGGTGCTCAACGCCATCGACAACCAATTGAAGCGGAGAGGAACGAGGCAGGGGATAAAGACCGGGGACCAGGGACTGGGGACCGGGTTCTAGGTTAGAGGTTCGCTTTGGCGAGTCACAAACCCATGCACGTAGAACATAGAACTTGAACCTTGATCCTTTAACCTCGAATCTTGAACCCAGGGTTTTGAGGGGTCAGAACGGGTATCCCAGCCCCACGAAGACCGCCGGACCTTCCTTGCCGAAACCGATGTCCACCCGGCCGACGATGTTGGGACGCACCGTGGCCCGGAAGCCGATACCGGGGTTCAACTCAAAATCACGGGTGCTGATGGTATCCAGTTGCTTGGTGATGGCGCCGAGATCGATGAACGGCGCCACCTCCCAGTCGGCGGTGACGTTGAAGATCTCCCACCGGAAGAGCCGAATACGCTCCTCGAAGTTGCAGAGGAGGTAGGTGTTGTCGATGAACCGGTTGCGCCCATACCCCCGTAAGCTATTTTCCCCCCCCAGGATGCTCCGCTCCAGGAACGGCACAGTACCATCCAGGGTCTGATTCCAGGCCACACGCCCCACCGTGATGAAGCGGGCATCATCCAGGGGAAGGTACCCCTTGACCTCGGCGTCGTAATGGCGGTAGTCGGCGCTGCTTCCCAGGATGGTGGCGCTTGCCTCCACACTGGCCCGAAGGTAGAGCCCGCTGGTGGGGGCGGTGGCCGAGTCCAAGGTATTGTAGACAACTGCCAGCTTCTGGGCATGGGCGGTAAAACCGTTGATCCCCGGTACACGTTGTTCGGAGAATTTATCACGGATAAAGGGGACAGAGGTGACCGCCCCCTGGCCGATGGACAGATGGCGTAACCGTTCCCCCAGGATGAGTTGGAGTCCACTGAAGAGCTCGTAACCGCCGGTCATGGTAAATCCGTACTCCACGTCGCCGTAGTTTGTTTCATCCTGTTTTTTGCTATGCTCGAAGCCGTAAAAACGGGCGGAACCGTCATCGAACCCGTAGAGCCAGAGGTTTGTTTCGATCTTGCTTTGCAGGAAGTTCTTGTCCCTGAGGCGAAGTTCGTAGTCGCAGTTGACCTTGGTGGACTGGGAGAGGTTGGTCTCCCAGGAGCGGTTGGGGGTGGGGTAGAAGGCACCGTAGAGTGTGGTGGTGATCCCGAAATTCCGATTCCAGTTCACCTGAGGTGAGAGAAGGGTGCTCACCTCGTCCTTGCTGTTGTGCAAAAGGAATGCGGTGAGAACGCCGGCAGTGATCCCTTCGTTGGGGCTGGAGGCGATGATCGGGAGCGGGATGGACACCGTCTTCACCGGGTCACTAAAACTCTCGTTGGTCAGGGGATAGGGAAGATCCTTCTTCGGGACCATGCCGGTGCACGCCGACAGCGTCATCAGGAGTCCCCCCAGGAGAAGATGTACTAACAGCCTGTCGTGATGCAAAACTCTTTCTCCGGCTACCGTTATTTCGCACATTACTGCGTTAATGTTAATAACTACAGTCGGGACACGGGAAAACAGAAGAGTTCTTAACGCTCTCCGCTTTCTCCGTGTCCTTATGCTGTTGTTGATTATTTCAATTTGGCCTTAAGCAGATCGCCCAATGACCCCAGAGAGCGGCCGGCACCCTCTGCCGCGATCTTCCGAAAGTCCACCAGTTCCGCTTCCGCCTGGGTTGCGGCGCGACTCGCCGCAGCCGGGGAGAGGGAGATCCGTCTACTGTCACGGTCCACGCTCTCCACCTTGACCTCGATCTCCTCCCCTTCCTTGAGGACGTCCCGGGGGTGGTTGATCCGTTTGCCACCCCCCAGGCGGGAGATGGGGAGGAGCCCGTCGATCCCCTCGCCCAAGGTGACGAAGGCACCGAAGTTTGCCAGCCGGGCGACTCTGCCGGTGACATAGCTCCCTTCCGGGAACGCCTTCACCGTTTCTTCCCACGGATCGGGCAGGGTATCCTTGAGGCTGAAGGAGAATTTCTCTTTTTCCCAGTCCAGGGATTTGACCACCACCTGAATCTCATCTCCCTCTGTCAGCCGCTCTCTGATGTCCGCCACCCGTCCCCAGCCGACCTCCGAAATGGGGAGAAGCCCTTCGATCCCCCCCACATTGACGAAGGCGCCGAAATCGCGCAGGGAGGTGACCGTTCCCCGGACCGTCTGTCCCACGGCAAGAGTTTCCTTAAGAAGCTCTTTTTCCCGGAGCCGTTCCTCTTCCAGCAGTGCCCGACGGGAAACGACGATATTACGTCCACCCTCGGCATACTCCGAGATCCGGAAGGAAAAATGTTTGCCGATGAACGTGTCGGGGGTGCCCCGGCGCAGGTCGATCTGGGAAAAGGGGCAGAAGGCGCGCACCGTGCCGCCGATCTTGATCTCAAATCCCCCCTTGATCTCTTTTTCCACGAGCCCTTCCACCGGGATGCCGCTGCGCCACGCCTCCTCCAGTTGAGCATTGCCGGAAGAGCCTCCTCCTCCAACCTTGGTGGTGAAGCGGAGCTCGTTGCCGCTGGCCGAAATGAACCAAGCGGTAACGCTCTCCCCGATCCCCACCGTGAGGTTACCGTCAGTATCCAGCAGTTCCTTCCGGTCCAAGACCCCTTCACCCTTCCTGCCGGTATCGATAAAGACCCAGTCGCCGCTTATGGAGAGGATCCTGGCCGTCACTTTTTGCCCCGGATCCAGTCGCCCCGGATCGTGGTAACTCCGGGCAAAAAGCTCGGCAAAACTCTCTTCTTCGATGGCTTCTTCCTCTTCAGTTCTCTCTGTAATCATGGTTATCTCACCTCGTCGTGATTCACTCTGTTTCATCCCCCGTGGGGACGGCAGAAAGAGCACACAATAGATGAGCGGGCGCCTGTTGTCAACTCTTCCCGAATCTTCGGGGAGCAGAGTTATCCCGGATATTTACTGTGCAGTGAGCCCTTGACATCAGGAAAATGGCACTTATCTTTTTGATGGTGCCGGATGTGCTCCGGCTAATACGCTGAGAGGGAGGAACGTAATCATGGCAAGCTGGGATATGTTTCGTGAACTTGATACGCTACGCCGAGAGATCGATGCGGCATTCCGGGGAGTGGGCAACGGCAGGATCTCCCACCCGGCATTCCTCAGCGGTGGGGGACGGTTTCCCCAGGTTAACCTCAGGGAAGATGAGAATCATCTTTTCGTGGAGGCTTTCATTCCCGGCGTGGACCCCGAGGAACTTGAGTTGACGATCATGGGGAACACCCTTACCTTGGCCGGGGAGCGGCAAGGGGGGCACCCGGGCGACTCAGATGCTGTCTGGCACCGTAATGAGCGAGGGGGCGGCCGGTTCCAGAGGAGTATCGAGCTACCGGGAGAGATCGACAACGGCGCCATTGTCGCCGGCTGTCGCAACGGCGTCTTGACGGTCACCATGAACAAGGCCGAGTCCGCCAAGCCGAAGAAGATCGCCCTATCGGTGTCGTGATGCGGCCATGGAAAAGAGGGAGAGAATTCGAGGCGAGAAGGAAGGAGGATACTCACATGGCAGAAAGAACTATCACCCCGTCTCAGGAGAGCAACCAGCTCAAACGTGAAGAGACCCGGTCCCTGGAACAGTTCATCCGTCCGGTAGTGGATATACTGGAGTCGGCAGATGGACTTATCCTTAAGGTGGACCTCCCGGGGGTTCCTCGGGAGAAGCTGACCATCGCCATTGAAAATGGTGTACTGACCATCGAAGGGGTTCCCGACGTCGCGGCGACATCGGGTCTGGAGGTCTATCGGGAATTCGCCCTGTCCCGCTTTTACCGCCAGTTTCAGATCCCCGATGAGATCGATCCGGGAAAGGCCAATGCGGCACTTGCCAACGGGGTGCTGACGCTCCGACTCTTCAAGGCCGAAACAGCCAAGCCGAGAAAGATCGCCGTTCAGGCAATCTGATGAAACGAAGCCCCGCGGATCACCTCCCGGGGCTTTCTGTTTCTCTGTCTGACAGGGGCGAAGGGTGCGGTTGTCCGTTGAAAATCCCTCCTACAATTTGCATTGACATACTTCCCTTCGGGGCGGTACAGTCACGGCTCGAAGAGCAGTTGTCTCGTACTGTTTTCAGTAGTTGTTTTGGTATGTTGTATGGCACCATCAGATGTCGGATTGTTTTTCCTGGAGGCAGTATGGCAGCGTATCAACCGGCCACCAACGTCTTATTCCGTAGCCGCAAGGAGCCATGTTCTCTTCTTGAACGGATGGGAGTTCGCTCCGCTCTGATTCCCTTTGTTTGTGGTCTCCTCTCACTCCTGGCGGTTTCCCCGGCATTATCCGCGGAGACTCTCCGAATTTCGGTATCCCAAACCCCACTGTCACTGCCGTTCTATGTTGCCGAGAGCCAGGGGTATTTTGCTGCGGAGGGGGTGAAGGTAAGGATAACCGAGGTTGTGGGGGGGCATCGGACGATGCAGCAACTGCTGGAAGGGGGCGCAGACCTTGCCACCTCGTCCGAAGCCGTGGTGATGTTCAACAGCTTTCAGCGAACCGATTTTGCGGTCATTGCCTCGTTTGTTACCAGTGATGACGATGTGAAGATTATCACCCGAAGGGATACGGGGATCAATAAACCGGAACAACTGGCGGGTAAAGTCGTCGGTACGGTAACCGGGGCCGCCAGTCACTACTTTCTGGAAACATTGCTCCTGCTGAAGGGGGTAGACCCCAGGTCGGTGCGACTGCGCAATCTTCAGCCCGAGGCCATGGCGGAGGCACTGAAAAAGGGTGAAGTCGACGCCATAGCGATTTGGGAACCCTTTCCGTTCAAAGCTCTCAACGGGGTGCCGGGGGCCAGAATGCTCTCCAAGTCCGCGGTCTACAGACTTACCTTCAACCTCATTGTAAATAAAAAAGTGCTCGCCTCCCGGGACGACGAACTGGTCAGGATTCTTCGCGCTCTGGACCGTGCGGAGCAATTCATCAACAGACGGCCGGGTGAAGCCAAAACCATCCTCCTGGATCGACTCAAACTGGATACTCCCTTCATCGACTGGATCTGGCCGCGGTACAACTATCGCCTTTCCCTCGACCAGTCACTCCTCACCACTCTGGAAGGGGAAGCCAGGTGGGCGCGACAGGAGGGGCTGGTAAAGGGGGGGAAATCTCCCAACTATCTCAATTTCATCTCCATGGCTCCGTTGAGCAGGGTTCGCCCAACAGCCGTTACCATAATCAGGTAGCCCATGCGTATCAGGACGCTGCTCCAGGCATCTCTTGCCGTAGCCATTGCAATGGTGATCGGTCTGGCCGCAACCAGCTGGATCATTACGGCCAAGTTGACGAAGGTTTCACTTTCCCAAGAACGGGCACAGACGGCAGCAAACCAGGTGTCGGAACTGCTGGTCCTGGCCCATGAGTATGCCCTGTACTCCGAAGAGAGGGCTGCCCAGCAGTGGAAAGCGAAGCACGCCGCCATACTCCTGATTTTGCAGGCCGGAGCCGGCGATGCCGTCCCTGCCCCGCCGGAGGCCCTCGCCGAGGCGATGCTTTTGACCGAACTGTTTCAGCAGCTGGTTTCCGCACTCCCCCAAAATACCGCTCTGCAGAGCCGGCAAAAAAACCTGCTGCTCAACCAGCTGCACGCCAGTACCCAGATCCTTGCCGACTCCATCTATCACTGGGGGATGACCACCGTCAGTCACCGGGAAAAAACAGAGCGGGCGTATCGTGTCTTGGCCATTACCATCCCCATTCTGATGTTCCTGATCCTGGCTGGTATTACGTTTCTCCTCAACCGCCGCGTGTTGCACCCCTTGTTGAAACTCCACCAAGCTGTTCAGGCAACGGCAAAAGGGGATCTGTCTGTCCGTTGCGCCACAGAGACACATGATGAATTCGGAGAGTTGTCGCGTACCTTCGATGCCATGGCCATTGATCTGGTTGCCGGTTTGAAACAGGAAATTTCCGAGAGGAAGAAGTCCGAGCGTGAGCTTGAACTGGCCCGCGAGGCTGCCTTTGCGGGAAGTCGGGCCAAGAGTGAATTCCTCTCCAACATGAGCCATGAAATCCGCACCCCCATGAACGGCATCATGGGGATGGCCCAACTCCTGGAATACACCCCCCTGACCGACGAGCAGAAGGAATACTTGGGCGCCATCAGAACATCCTCGGAAAGCCTCCTCTCCCTGATCAACGATGTGCTGGACCTCTCCAAGATCGAATCGGGCAAGATCGAGCTGGAGCGGAGAGATTTCAGCCTGCGGGGGAGCATAAGCGATGTCATCAAGAGTCAGGTATCTCTCATCCGGAGCAAGGGACTCAGCGTAAAGGCCGACATCCCCATGGTGGTCCCTGACCACCTCCTGGGGGATCAGTTCCGTCTGAAGCAGATCCTGCTAAACCTTCTGGGGAATGCCATCAAGTTCACCGATAGGGGGGAGATCCGTATTGCCGTCACTGTCAGTGAGCGCGACGACAGCAGCGCTCTCCTGAAAATCCAGGTCACGGACAGCGGTATCGGCATTTCGCCCGAAGCCATGGAGAAGATTTTCTCCCCCTTTGTCCAGGCCGATGCCTCCACCACACGGCAATATGGAGGAACCGGTCTTGGTTTGGCCATCTGCACCAACTTGGCGGAACTGATGGGGGGGAGGATCTGGGCCGAAAGCAGGGAAGGGTACGGCAGTACCTTCTCCATTCAAATCCCCTTTTCTGTCAACGAAGCCGCAGTGCCCCGCTGTGACGGGAGTAGTGCCGGCGCGCCTCCCGTCCAGGATGGGGTACCCTTGCGGATACTCCTGGTTGATGATCAGGAGATCAATCTCTTCTTTGCCACGCGGATCTTGCAGAGAGCCGGGCATACCGTCGTCCAGGCTCGTGATGGTCGGGAAGCCCTGCAGAGGTGGGAAGAGGAACCGTTTGATCTGATCCTGATGGATATCCAGATGCCGATCATGAGCGGCATCGAGGCCACCCAGTCCATCCGGGAGAGAGAGAAGGAGAGGGGTGGTCACCTGCCGATTATCGCGGTGACCGCTCGCGCCCTGCGGGAAGAGCAGGACGCGATTCAGGTGAAGGGATTTGACGGCTATATTACCAAACCCATCGTTATCGTTGAACTGGTCCGCGAAATGGAGAGGTGTCTGGCGTCTGCGTAAACAGTCCGCAGGGAAGGGTGTGTAGCCGGGAAGAGGTGATTGAGAAGTCAAAATAAACGAGAATATAACAGGAGAATTCAGGATGTCACGAGCAGAGGAACTTGTAGCGACTTTTGACGACTTTACCGGTAACTACAAACGTGAGGAGATGGAGGAGGCGCTAACCCTCCGGGAGGAAATTACCCCACTCTTGCTCGCCATTCTCGATGATCTCGCCGCTGAGCCGGAGAGGTATGCCGCCGGGAACCATCATGCGGAAATCTACGCCGTGGCGCTGCTGGCGCATTTCCGAGAAATACGCGCCCATCTTCCTATCATTCGGGCCTTTTCCATCCCGGATGAACAGCGGGAGTACCTTTGGTCGGATATGCTGACCGAGACCCTGCCGGCGCTCCTCTGCCGCACCTCCGGCGGTGACTATACCCAAATCTTGAAAATCGTACGTAACCGCGATGCGTATGAATTTCTGCGCAGCTCTGCCATGGAGGCAATTAAGCTGGGTGTTGCATGCGGCGATCTATCACGCGAAGAAGGCATCGCTCTGTTCGCCTCAATGTTCGACGAGAGTCTTGCTGAATCCGGAGAGTTTTTTTGGGGTGCGCTGGTCTGCGAGCTGCTGGACCTGTACCCCGGAGAGCTGATTGGAGAAATCAGGGAGCTGTTCGCCAAAGGATATGTTTGTGAAGGAGATGTCGCTCTGGAAGATCTGGAGCGGACAATGGCCAAGGGGCTCGATGCCGTCAAGGTGGAGCTGGAACGCAAGCTCAAGTGGCAGCTACCGGAAGACGTACACGACTATCTTTCAAGTTTTGCCTGTTTTCGGCAGAAGGGTCTTGCAAACAATACCCCTGTGTCGTCACTTCATACGGCCACCAATAAGAAGGAGAAAGCCCGGAATAATCGAAAACAGGCGAAGAAATCCAAACGAAATAATCGTCGTTAAATGATCATGCGGCTGAGGGGCAGGTGCGAGGGGGGACAGTCATACGTTTATGCGTTGCGTGCGCAATGAAGGAGTGGAAGGGAAAAATTGATGAAATGTTTGCGGAGAGCGTCATGAAAAAAACTGCAACCGACAAAGCGGCGGTAAAGAAACCTACCTGAACTATGGTGACATGTACGAAGAGTTTTATCGCGCCGTGGAGCGAATGTACGACAAACGTGAAGGGCAAGCTTTTAACATGGACAATAAGTGACAGTGCCTCCAACGCAACAGTGGCCATGGGAAACTACCCATGGCCACTGTTCATTGTATCGATGGTTTCGGCTCCTACTCGGCGATCTGCAGTACTATCTTGCCGAAATGCTGGTCAGCTTCCATCATCCGGTGGGCCTCAACGACCTGCTCCAGGGGGAAGACCTTCTCGATGATGGGAACAATGGTCCGGTCGGCGAATTTGGGGAGGGCCCGCCGGGTGAATTCGGCCACAATCTCTCCTTTTTCACTCACCGGCCGGGAGCGAAGCACGCTGCCGATGATCTGCTGCCGTTTGACCATCATGAGCGCCAGGTTCAGCTCCGCCTTGATCCCGCTGGTGACGCCGATGACCACAAGTTTCCCTTTGTAGGCCAGGGAATTCATGTTGGGGGCCAGATACTTGGCTCCCACATGGTCCAGGATCAGATCCACACCCTTCTTGGCGGTGAACTCCTTGATCACCTCGGTAAAGTCCGGCGTCTCCCGGAAATTGATGAGGAAGTCGGCCCCGATCTCTTTGACCCGCTCCATCTTCTCCGGCGCGGCGGTGACGATGAGCTTGCTGGTGGGGGCCAGTGCCTTGCAGAGCTGGATCGCCGCGGTGTTTACCCCGCCGCCGCCGCCGTGGAGGATGGCGCTCTGCCCGTCACGGAACTCGCCGATCATGAAGACGTTGAGGAAGGCGGTAATGTACGATTCGCAGACGCAGGCCGCCTCCGTGAAGCTCATGCTCTCCGGTATCCGCATGAGATGGTTGGCGTAGGCTACGGCATACTCGGCATATCCCCCTCCACCCACCAAGGAGATGACCCGGTCCCCCTTCTGCCAGCCGGTGACTCCGGGACCAAGCTCCTGGATGATTCCCGAAACTTCCAGCCCCAGAATCTCCGAATCACCCGGGGGGGGCGGATATTTCCCTTCCCGCTGCACCAGGTCGGGGCGGTTGATGGAGGTCGCCATGACCTTCACCAGCACCTGATTCTCTCCCGGTACCGGTGTCGCCACCTCGCCGATCGTCATCATCTCTGCTCCGCCAAAACCGCTCAGTACCACCGCTTTCATCATGCTGCCTCCTTGGAAATCAGGTTAAGGTTCAGGTAAAGTCATACGTTCTTGTTGCGTCGGTTCAGGGGGGGAGGATGGAGTGCAGCTCCGCCAATGTTTCCACGCAGATGTCGGTCAGTTCCGGCCAGGCGAAGTTTCGGGTCCGATCCACGTGCACGGTGGCCGCTCCGGCGTTTCGCCCGGTCTGCAGGTCAAAGAGGTAGTCCCCCACCATTACGAGCTCCCCGGGCGCCGTACCCCACTGTTCCGAAAGGCGAAAGAGCCCCTCCGGGTCAGGTTTGGGAGGAACACACCCCCGCCCCAGAATGTCCGCCTCCGGGAAATACTCTCCGATCCCCAGGCATTCCAGGGTCTGGCGGGCAATGGCGCGGGTGTTGCGGGTCAGTATCCCCAGCCGGTACCCTCGCCGCTGCAGGGTCTCCATGAGTTGCAGCAGTCCCGGCGCCGGTTCGATGCGATCCAGCAGGCCGGTTTCCAACTCCACGAGCCTGTCGTGAAGCGGTTGCGCCTCTTCTTCGGAGAGGGACGCCAGATAGCCGAGGATATCGGTCCCCTTGGGAACACCCAGTGCCTTCCTGATGACCGAGAAGTCATGCACCGGCAGCGTGAGAGTACCATCCAGATCAAACACCCAGTACTGTCGCGACAGAATAAGTTCCACGTTTGACATAACGCCCGTTTAAACCGAAAGTTCCAAGTTCTACGTTCAGGTTTCCCCAGTCCCCGACTTCCCGGTCCCCGGTCCCCGCCTTTCCGCAGAGTAAACCGTATCTCCGAAGGTTGTCAAGAAAACAGCATTTGTTTTCGGTGTTATTCTTTTTCGGAACTACTCAGGTATTAAGGCTGAAGAGTGAAGGTTGAAGGTTAAACCCGTCTCGTATAAGTCGTCTTTATTGATTTTGCGGAGTTTTTCCTGAGAGCCTTCAGCCTTCAGCCTATTAACCTGAGTAGTTATTCTTTTTCGTTCCCGTCAAAGTGGTTATCTGGTACCTTTAGCGGCACACTCCCGGCTGACCGCCGCATCATCTCTTCACCGAGGTTTCCATGTCCGAGCCCACCGCCGTCATCCTCCTCCAGATGGGAGGCCCCGACTCCCTTGATTCCGTGAAGCCGTTTCTGCTGAATCTCTTTACCGATCGGGATATCATCAAGATCGGACCCTCCTTACTCCAGCCGATCATCGCCCGGTTCATCGTCAGGAAACGGGCGCCCAAGGTGCGTGGGTACTACGAAAAGATCGGGGGGAAATCACCCATCAGGGAGCTGACCCAAGGGCAGGCCAAGGCCCTGGAGGCGCGATTGGGGAGTGGTTATCGCTGTTTTGTGGCCATGCGTTACTCCCGTCCCTCCACGGGAGATGCCCTGGAGGCGGCCCGGAAGGCAGGATGCGGTCGCGTCATCGCGCTCTCCCTCTACCCCCACTTTTCCCGGGCCACCACCGGCTCCAGCATCAATGAACTGGACCGGGTACAGGCCGCTTCGGGGCGCCCTCTGGCGCTCACGGTCATCGACCGGTTCTTTGATCATCATCTCTATATCGATGCCCTGGTGGAAAAGATTCGGGAGGGGTTGGCGCGGTTTTCAGATCGGGACGGAGTGGATATCGTCTTTTCCGCCCACTCCCTCCCCCAGTCGTTCATCGATTCGGGTGACCCCTATCTTTCTCATATCCAGGAAACCGTGCGACTGGTGGTGGCACGTCTGGGAAAGGTGAACCACTATCTGGCGTTCCAGTCCCGGGCCGGGCCGGTGAAGTGGCTGGAGCCCTCCACGGAGGCGATGCTGAAGGAGCGGGCAGAGAAGGGGTGCAAACGGATGCTCATGGTCCCCCTCTCCTTTGTCTCCGACCACATCGAGACTCTCTACGAGGTGGACATCCAGTACGGGGAAGAGGCCGCTGCCCTGGGAATCACGGAGTTCCGGCGCTCGCCGTCCCTGAATTCGTCACCCCTCTTCATCGATTGTCTGGCCGACCTGGTGCGGCAGGCGGGTTAGTCATGGCCGGCAGGGTCATCGCCCGCTTGCTGACGTTTTTCACTGAATCGCTCCTCTTTCCGTCGTACTCGGCGCGAAAGAGGCTCGCCTTCAGGTATCTCCAGGGTGCGGGAGTGGAGATCGGCGCCCTGCAACATCCGCTCGAGATGCCGCCGGGGGTGGTCGTCCGGTATCTGGACCAGGTGACCCGGGACGAAAATATCAGACGCTATCCCCACCTGGATGCGGCCCGGATCGTGGAGAGCGACCTCCTGGATGACGGATTTGCGCTCACCTCCATTGCTCCTGCATCTCAGGATTTCGTCATCGCCAATCATCTCCTGGAGCATGCGTCCAATCCGCTGCAGACCCTGGTGAACTGGCGCAGGGTCCTGAAGGTGAACGGGATACTCTTTCTCACCCTCCCCAACGGCGCCGTGAATTTTGACCAGGGGCGCGGCATAACCCCCCTGGTGCATCTGAAGGAAGATTACGAACTGGTCAAAAACGGCGATCTGGGTGAGTTTGCGCGGCGCAACCGGGAACACTGCCGGGAGTTTGTGGAGATCTCCATCCCCAATCTGAACCGGATGCGCCGGCGGCGCCCCATGACGGAGCAGCGGCAACGGGAATACCTGGAACAACTGGTGGCGGAGCAATCCTCCGATCCCCATTTCCATCTCTTCTCCAGGAGCTCCATGGAAGAGCTCTGCCGCCATCTGACCGTCTCTCTTACCCCGGACCTCTCTCTGCAGGAAATTGCCCCCTCTCGCCTGGGGCATGAGTATATCATGGTCCTGAAAAGGGTATGACCTTCCGAGGGAGCGGTATCTCCGGTTTCACTGTTGTGTAACTGTTTGAATAGCCGTCTTCTCTGTGATACTCTCCTGCCATGCTCCTTCTCCGTTTACTTACTCTCTGCTGGGGGCTCTTCATCCTTACGGGTTTCATCTTGCCACTCACCGCGGCAGAGCCGGTAAAGGTGCGGGTGGCAGGGGTGGAGGGGGAGGTCCTGAAAAACGTCCAGGCCCTGCTTGCTCCCCCCGACGGGCTCATGGAAGGGGATTCTGTGGATCGGCTCTGGCTGGAGCTGTACGCGGCCCAGGCCGAGGCCAAGGTCCGAACGGCCCTGGAACCCTTCGGCTATTACCGAGCCAAGGTGACCACCGGGCTTACCGGTACGCAAGAAGACGGTTATTTCATGAGCGTCACCGTGGTCCCGGGCGAGCCGGTGCGTCTCACCGAGGTGAAGGTGGAGCTGCAGGGGCCGGGCGCTTCCCAGGAGAGTGTGGTCGCTGCCGTGGCTGCCTTTCCCCTGAAGAAGGGTGATCCGTTGCTTCATCAGAAGTATGAGGCGGGGAAGTCGGAGCTTCTTTCCCGGGCACAGGTCTTGGGATACCTTGATGCCGACTTCCCGCTCCACGAGGTCCGGGTTGATCCTGCCACCGGCACCGCGCGGATCACGCTCGTGCTGCAGACCGGCCATCTCTATCGATTCGGTTCGGTGACCTTTCAGGGGGCCCCCCTCTACCCGGACAATCTGCTCCGACGGTACGTAGCCTTCAAGAGCGGCGCCCCCTTTTCCTACGACCGGTTGGGGAGAACCCACTCCAATCTTTCCGGCAGCGGCTATTTCAAGGAGGTCACGCTCCTTCCGGCGAAGGATGAGGCCGTCGACTTTGAGATCCCGGTGCGAATCCGGCTGAAACCGGCTCCGGGACGCACCCTCAGGCCGGGTGTCGGCTATGGAACCGATACCGGCTTTCGTGGCTCCCTCAGCTACAAGGAGCTGAATCTGTTTCAGCGGGGGCACGTTCTCACCCTTGAGGGGACCGCGTCGGAGAATTTCTTTGGTATTGCAGGAGGTTATGTTATTCCCAGCCCCGACAATCTGAAGAGCGTGACCGGGCTCCAGGCCAATCTTCAGCGGGAAGATGTGACCTCCTATCTCAGTTCCCTGGCTGCCCTGGAAATCAACCGGACCGATAGCTTCGGTAGCGGCCAGCTGGGGACAGCCTATCTCAGACTCCAGTATGAGCTGTATACCGTCGGTCAGCAGGAATCTTCCGCCCGCTTGGTGATGCCGGGACTCCGTTTCTCTGGCCGGCGGTATAACAGCGTGATCCGCCCCACCAGCGGCTATAACTATACCCTTGAGCTGCGGGGCACTCACCGGCTCATGGGCTCGGATACCGGGTTCCTCCAGGCTCTCACCGAAGGGGCCTATCTGCTTCCTCTCCCCGGACGGTTCACGTTGGGAAGCCGCGGCAAGATCGGGGCGACCTGGCAAAATGATCCCCTGGCCGTGCTTCCTGCCTCCCTCCGGTTCTATGCCGGCGGCGACAGTAGTGTCCGCGGGTACGCCTACAAATCCCTTGGCCCCACCGATGATCTCGGCCAGGTTATTGGCGGCAGCAATCTCTTACAGGGGAGTCTGGAACTGGAGCGCGCCCTGTTTGACAGCTGGGGGGTGTCGCTCTTCTACGATCTGGGAAATGCTTTTCAATCCTTTACCGATTTCCGCCTCTATCAGGGGGCGGGGATCGGTCTCCACTACTACACCAGGATCGGTGGGCTGAATCTGAGTCTTGCCCGACAAGTGGGGGTCGGTGATCCCGGTTTCCGGGTTCATTTCACCATCGGATTCCAGCCATGAAGCGGTTCATCATCTACGGAACGCTGACCCTGATCCTGGTGGTAGTGGGTGGGGTCTGGTCCGTTGGGAGCTGGTTGCTGGAGTCTCCCCAGGGGGTCCGGTGGCTGCTGGGGGAGCTCTCCCGGCGGACACCGGTGAAGATCCAGGCACGGACGGTAACGGGGGGGATCGGGAAGACACTTCGTCTGGAGGGGATGACCGTCAGTTGGCCTCTGGGGGGGGCGACCCTGGAGGAGTTCCGGCTCCGCTGTCGACCGCTGCTCCTCCCTTTCGGGCACCTGGCCGTTCAGGAGCTTTTTCTCCGGGGGGTTCGTGTCCGGGATGATCAGCCCGACAGCGGGAAGCCGCCGGAGCTGACCTGGCCGAAACTTACCGGGGTCCCCACCTGGCTGGATGCCTGGGTGGATCGCCTGCAGGTGGATGATCTGGAGTATCGGCGGCTGGGCGGAGCTCCGGTAAAGATCACCAGCTTCTCCGGGGCAGTTGACTGGCGCCATGACCTGCTTACGGCAACAGCCCTGGAGCTGGTCGTTCTCCAAGGGCGTGCCGCAGGGACGATTGCGGCCGGTTTCGGGCGTCCCACACTCCTCGCGACTATCACCGCAACCCCGACCGGTCCCCTGTCGGGGTTTTCAAGGTTCGATCTTCGGGCCCGACTCCTCTCCGGCTCCCTTCCTGAACAGCTTTCCGGCCCCCTCTCCCTCACTGCATTCCGTGGTTCCCGCACGGGAATTGAGCTAGCCGGCGATCTGGGGGTTACCCGTAACTCCCTCAACCTGAGAAATTTGAAGATCACCCGGCCAGGGGAGCGGGGCGTCCTCCAGGGAGAGGGGAGGGTCATTCTCACCGCCACGCAGCCCCGGGGAAGTCTGGCCCTCCGGATGACCGGGCTTGACTTGGCACCGGAGACCGGAACTCCCACGGAGCTTTCCGGTGAGCTTACCCTGGAGGGGACTGCTCTCCACTACACCGGACGGTTCGACCTGAACAACCGGGGGGAGAGCTGGCGAACGGCGAGGCTCGCCGGGAGCTTTTCGGGGGATGATCAAGGGATGACTTTTACGGGGTTGGACGGACTCATGCTGGGGGGGAGGGTGAAGGGGGGATTTCGTATGGGGTGGCACGAGGGGCTCGAACTGGCCGGCTCCCTCTCGGGGGAGAAGCTGGACCCGGCCCGGGTCACTCCCGACTGGAACGGGGTGGTGAATCTGACGTTGCAGGGGAGCGCCCGATGGCCTGTTGCCGGCCCGGTGCGCGCCTCCCTCTCCGGATCTCTTCGGGAGAGCCGCCTCCGGGGGCAACCTCTGAAAGGAGAAGTTGTCGCCGACTCCCTGGGCAATTCCCTCCGAATCCGGCGGCTCCTTCTGAAGGGGAACGGTTTTGATATTTCCGCCCAGGGGGATCTCCGTCAGCGGCTGAATGTGGCGGCAACGATCACCGATCTCTCCGCGCTCATTCCAAAGAGCAGCGGCAAGGTGGAGCTGAAGGGGTGGGTGAGGCAGAGTGCCGAAGGGATGGCGGGGGCCTTCACCGGCCATGGCCGGGAGCTGACGGCCGACGGGGTGGCCATTGCCGCCGGAGAGCTGACGGCACGATTTGATAACCGGCCCGGTGTCCCCCTGGATGTCACGGCTCGATTGCGAGGGGTAACCTGGAATCATCTCCATGCGGAGAGCGCCTCACTCCTCCTCCAGGGGAGAGCGGAGCGGCATACCCTGGATGTGGCCCTCACCTCGGCAGGGGCCGAGATCACTGCCGCCGCTTCCGGGGGGTACGGACAGGGAGCCTGGCAGGGAGAGATTACTACCCTGTCAGGGAGGGACCGGATCGGCTCCTGGAAGCTGGCGGCGCCTGCCCGGCTGACTCTCTCCCCCGAGACGATCACCCTCTCTCCCCTCCGGTTCACCGGTATCGGTACGGGAGAGCTGGAGCTGGGGGGGGGGATCCATCTGGACCCGCTCCGGGGGGATCTCCGGGCCTCCTGGCACGGTCTGGAGTTGCGGCGAGGGGAACAGTGGCTGACCGGCATCAGACTTTCCGGAACCAGTTCCGGTTCCCTCCGCCTGGAGAGTCTCACCGGAGAACGGGTGAATCTGGTAACCCATATTTCCGCTGCCGGTGTGGTGGCCATGACCGACCGGACGGTCACGGTGCAGCAGGCATCCCTGGATCTTACTGCGGATGGGGAGGGGGTTCGCGCCTCCCTGAATCTGGGAACGGCCGAGGGGATCGGCATTCATGGCCGGTTTACCTCCCCGGTACCCGCCCGTCTGAAGATACCACAACAGGGTGATCTGAATGTTGCCTGGGAAGGGGTCGATCTTTTGCTGCTTCGCCGGTATCTTCCTCCGGAACTTCGTCTCGGCGGTACCCTTTCGGGTAAGGTGAAGGGGAGGCTTCTCCCCCAGAAGCGTCTGGAGCTGACGGGAACCGCCAGCCTGAGCGACGGTTTCGTCCTGTGGCGCCGCCAGGGGGGGGAGCTTTCCGCCAAGGTCAGGAAGGGGGATCTTGCCTGGCAGTGGCAGGGGGAGGCGTTGACCGGCAGAGCCTCCCTGACCCTGGCCGAGTATGGGGAGGCTACCGCCGACTTCAGCCTGCCGCTGCCGGCGCGGCTAGCGACCTCGCTGAATCCGGAAGGGATGTTCCGGGGAGGCGTGAAGGGGCAATTTCATGAAAACGGGTTTCTCACGATCCTCTTTCCGGGGGTGCTCCGGGAGAGCCGCGGCGAGATCGCTCTGGAGCTCCGGGCTGAGGGTCCCTGGCGGGAACCGCGTATGACGGGACGGCTGGAGTTATCCAAGGCGGGGGCCTATCTCCCCTCTGCCGGCGTTACCCTGAAGGAGCTGCAGCTTGTTGCATCGCTGGATCGTGATCTGCTCAGGGTTGAGCGGTTCTCGATGGCCTCCGGAGGGGGTGGACTCAGCGGTAAAGGAGAGGTCCGACTTGAGGGGTACCGGGTGAAGAGGTATGGGGGGAGCGTGAAGGGGGAAAAGTTTCAGGTGGTTCGACTCCCCGAGCTCCAGGCCGTGGTGGCTCCCGATATCACCTTTGAGGGAACCCCGGAACAGCTGGAGGTCCGGGGGGTGGTCAGGATACCGGAGCTCTTGGCCAAGGGGAGTGATCGGACCACCGCGGTGCAGCCCAGCAGCGACGTGATCGTGGCGCAGGGGGAAGGTCCGGTGGTCGGGCAATCCCGTCTGGGGCTGGATATCCGGGTCAAGGCGGAGCTGGGGGAGAAGGTCTTCGTGAAGGAGGCCGGGCTGGACGCCAAGCTGGAAGGGGAGGTGGAGCTGACGCTCCACGGCAACGAGAAGATGAAGGGGACCGGCGAGATCCGGGTGGTCAAGGGGCGCTACAGCACCTATGGCGTTACCCTGGAGATCAAGCGGGGCCGGGCCATCTTTGCCGGTGGTTCGGTGGAGCGCCCGACCCTGGATATTCTGGCTCTGCGGGAAATCGGCGATGTCAAGGCCGGCGTGACGGTCCAGGGAACTCCCGTGGTGCCGGTGGTCAGGCTATATGCCGACCCGGCCATGCCCGATGTGGATATTCTCTCCTATATCGTACTGGGGCGGCGGCTCAACGAGAGCGAGGAGAAGAGTGATCTTCTCATGAAAGCCGCTTCGGTTCTTGCTTCCCGGGGGGAGTCGGTCTTTCTCCAGGAGCAGATCAAGAGCCGTCTGGGGATCGATACCTTTGAGGTCACCACGGCCAAGCAGCAGGTGTCCAATTATACGAAGGTGGAGCCGAGCCTTCTGGGGACGGGACAGAAGAGCTCCTCCACCGGTATTACCGAGAGCGTGCTCCAGGTGGGTAAATACCTGACGCCGAAGCTCTATTTCAGTTATGGCTGGTCACTCTTCAATGACAGCCATATCTTCAAGGTTCGCTACATCATAACTAAACAGTGGGAGATCGAGACCAGTACCAGCACCGAAGCCACGGGGGGGGACATCTTTTACCGGATAGAGTTCCAGTGATCCTCCCTACGCCGGGGGGCGTGTCCACCGGAGGAGGCAGCTGTAAAGCTGTAACTGGGTCACCGGTTTGACCAGATGATCGTTCATCCCGGCGTCACGGCACCGGTCTCGCTCCTCTTCCGCCGCATGGGCCGTCAAGGCGATGATGGGGAGAATGTCGGCGGGATACTGTTCGCGAATCAATCGGGTGGCCTGCAGGCCGTCCAGCAGGGGCATTTGGAGATCCATGAGAATGGCGTCATACCCGGCAGTCGTGGCGCTGACCGCAGCTACCGCCTCCTGGCCGTTGCCGGCAAGAGTGACCACCGCCTCAACCTGTCTCAGTATGGCGCAGATCACCTGCTGATTGATGGGATTGTCCTCGGCAACGAGGATACGGCACCCCCGAAGCGGCCCTGTGTCGATCCGGTTGGCCGCCGGTTTTACCGGGGGCTCAATCTGCCCCCCCTTGGTGAAGCGACCGGTGAAGGTAAAGCTGCTCCCCTGGCCGGGGATGCTGGTCGCTTCAATGGTGCCCCCCATCAAGGTCGCCAACTGGCGGCAGATACTGAGTCCCAGCCCGGTTCCGCCGTAACAGCGGGTGGTGGAGTTGTCTCCCTGGGTGAACGGGGCGAAGATCCCGTTGATTTGGTCGGCTGTCATGCCGATACCTGTGTCCTTTACCGAAAAAATGAGGGTTATCCGGTCGTTTGTGCTGGAAATGGGGTGTACCGAGAGGGTTATTTCTCCTTTTTTGGTGAACTTGATGGCGTTGCTCAACATGTTGAGCAAGATCTGCTGCAGGCGATGGGGATCACCCACCAAGTGCTCCGGCGTTGCCGGGTCGATTTTCACGGAGAGCCGTAACCCTTTTTCGGCGCTCTTCACCTCCATGAGATTTTCCATATGCACGAGGAGCGGCCGGAGGGAGAAAGCTATCTCCTCCAGTTCCAGCTTCTTGGCCTCAATCTTGGAGAAGTCCAGGAGGTCGTTGAGGAGCTGCAGCAGGCCATAGGCAGCGGTGGTCATTTTGGTCAGATAATCCCGTTGTCGAATGGTCAGCTCGGTCTGAAGCACCAAGTCACCCAGGCCGATGATGGCGTTCATGGGGGTCCTGATTTCATGGCTCATGTTGGCCAGAAACTCGCTCTTGGCCTGGCTGGCGGCTTCGGCAGTCACCTTGGCAGCAATGAGCTGCGCCTCCAGTTGCTTTAGTTCGGTGATGTCCAGGTGCTGAATAATGGCATTGGTCACGACCCCGTGGGCGTCCAGAATCGGTGAGATGGTGACATCAAGGACGCACCGTTTTGTTGGGGCGAGAGTCATCTGCTTGAGCAGGGGAGAGTCATAGGTGAGGTTAAAGCGTGCGGTGCGTCCTGCGGAGAAGACCTCCCGGATCAACGGCATGACCCCTTGGGCCTCAACCACGGGGTCTAGAAAAATGTTATAGACCCCCACGAGCTCTTTGTCCGTGGCATTGAGTTGCCGGCGCAGGGCCTGGTTAGCCCGGATGAGGATTCCGTGCCGGTCCGAAACCCACATGTTGATGGGACTCTGTTCAATGATGCCATCCAGGAATGCGCGTGATTCGTTGAGTGCGGCCTTTGTCTGAATCCGGGAGGAGATATCGTGGAGCAGGCAGAACATGACCTGGGTGCCATGCCACTGGTACCGCCCGCCGACAATCTCCACCGGGAAAACGGTCCCATCTTTTTTCCGGTGGTACCTCAAGGGGATGAATATCGTCCCATCCGGGGGGCTCTTCCGTATGGAGCTATTGGATGCCTCGGGCTCGGCGGAAAGCTGGGAGATTCGCATCCCCCCAAGGAGCTCTTCCCGGCTGTAGCCATACAGGGCCACCAGGGCCTCGTTTCCGTCCAGGATCATTCCGGAATCCACCTCAAGGATGCAGATGGCATAGATCTGGTTCTCAAAAATAATTTGGTACTTGCTCCGGCTTTCCTGCAACTCGGAGGTGCGTTCCAGAACCTGCTGCTCAAGGAGAGCATTGTCGTTCTGTAAGAGTTGTTCTGCCTGCTTGTACCTGGTGACATCATTGGTCACACCGTAGCAGCTCAGGCTGTTCTCCGGCATCTCCCGGACAAACCTGAAGTGCGTTTCCAGGTGACGCAAGGCGCCGTCAGGGAGCAACACCCGGTATTGCAGGTGGGAATCGTTCTCATGCATCATTGCCCGCTGCAGGTTAGCCTCGACTCCCTCCACCTCCTCCGGGTGAATCCTGTTACGCCACTGCGCATAGGTGGGGGTAAAGCTGTCGGGTTCATACCCCAGCATCCGGTACAGTGCTTTATTCCAAATGCATTCGCCACTTGCCGGATTCCACTCCCAGGTTGCCAGGTGAGCGGCGTCAATGGCCATCTGCAACCGCTTCTGGTTGCGCCTGAGCGCTTCATCACTCTTCAGCTTGGCCAGTGCGATGGCGACATAATCGACTAATTGTTCCATTAGCCCGATCATCGCCAACGTGAACCGGTCAGGTTGTTTGTCGTTGAACTGGAGCAGGCCATAGGTCTCGCCCCGGGTACGGAGCGGGATCAGGGCCATTGATTCGTATCCCTCGATGTTACAGCGACTGCGACTATTCTTCGGCTGTTCCTCGGTGGGAAGTGATCGAAGCTCACTGGTGCTGTTTGACCAGAAACTCCCTTGGAGAGTAAAAAAGGGTTGCGAGGAGTCAAAGCGGCCGCAGAGGACGTCGCCGCAGGTGCATTTCAAAACGGGCCGGTCGGTGGCGTCACAAAGGAGCGCACCGTTTTGATCCAAGGTACAGAGACGGTTCTCAGACTGGACGAATTCACCGGTAAATCCGCAGTAGACATAATAGGGAAAGTCATTCCCCTCCCGGAGCCGTATTCCCACGGCTTCGCACCCTGTAAGCCGGTGAAAAAAAATGGTCAGCTCTTGCATCAGCTCATGCAGGGTATCGGCCCGGTTACAAAGGGCCAGCAGTTCCACCATATATTCCGTCACTGTTTTTTCTCCGCAGAAATCCTTCTCGGCGTGCAGGTGGCGCAGGATCGGCAGGGACTCTTCCCGGTTATCCTCAACGATCAGTACGTTCATGCTGTTCTCCATGGGTCATTTGCAGTTCGCAACGGTTCTGTTTTCGCTCTTCCGTAGCGAGTCACTAAGTATTTATACCATTATCCTGTTGATAAAAGCTCAATAATTGGTATGATTCGGGATGAAATTGTCCGGCTGTCCGGTTGTATGCCCGATTCCGGGAATCCCTTACCCTCAACATCGAATTCTCGTATGGAGATACTCATGTCAGAATATCCGCTCAAGGAAAGGTTGCTCTCTGCAGAAGAGCGCCGGAGCGAAGAGCTGTCGCCCCTCCCCGATGATGGAGTACCCGATAATCTCCCCCCCTTCGACATAGCCGGGGCGTTGCTTCAGCTCAACGGCAATTCATCGCTGCTCCGTAAACTTCTTCTTCTTTTTTGCGACATGTATAGGACCGCCATATCGGAATTGCGTCGGCAGATGGCGGAGGGGGAGGTTGATGATGCCCAACGGATTGCCCACTCTCTCCGGGGAAGCGCCGGAACCCTGAATGCGAGGGAACTGAGTGAGGCAGCGTCTGCTCTGGAGCACGCCATGAGGGAGGGACGAATGGCCGAGGTGGATTTACTCATCAACGCGCTGGAGAGGGCACTGAACCCTGCTCTTGCTGCTGCCGGATCATTGGGGCCGGTTGCCCCCCCCTCGCACTCTCCGTCATCCCCTTCCCCGCAGTGCAACGGTGGTAGTACCGTCGCTGACCTGAGAAAATGCATAGCGGCCAACAACGTGAGGGCTCGCAAGCTTTTTGCTCAGATGAGCGGCACTTTCGTCGGGTTCGGGGTAGATGCGGAGGTGAGTGAAATCGGCAGCAGGCTGGAGAGCCTGGACTTTGCTGGAGCCCTTTCCCTGCTTGACCAGATATCGGTCAGGTTCGAAGAGAGGTAAGGAAGAATCTGTTTACTCATCCCCCTAGCGGAAGGAATGTCATGACACCGGAATCCATAGCGCGTCCGACCATACTCATCGTTGATGATGCCTCTGATATGATCGAGGTACTGATAAATTTTCTGTCGGATAGATACGAAATAATATTCGCAACCACCGGACGCCAGGCGTTGGCGCTGGTAGCCACGGCCCGACCGGATCTGATCCTGCTGGATATCAACATGCCGGTGATGAGCGGTTACGAGGTCTGCCAAGCACTGAAGGAGAATGAGTCGACCCGGGATATTCCTGTGGTCTTCCTGACGCGTATCACCAACAATGAGGAGCTCGTCAGGGGATTCGCGGCGGGTGCCGTGGACTACGTCACCAAGCCGTTTATGCCCAATGAACTGCTGGCCCGGGTTGCAACACATCTGCAACTCCGGCAGGTGAGGCTTGAGATCGAATCGAAAAATGCCGAACTGGAAGAGGCCAAGGCGCTGGTGCAACGCCAAAAAGATGAACTGGCGGAATGGAACACCAGTCTCAAGCAACGGCTCCTTCAGCAATCGGCATTGATTCGGAGCAAGTCTGAGGAGGCCCGCCTGCAGAGCGACCGAACCCAGAAAATTTCGGAAAAGATCACAAACGCCTTTGTCCTCATGCTGGCCAATGTGCAGGAGCAGCGCCACGCTAAACTCGATACCCGTTCCCGTACCGTTGAGGCGCTGGCGGCATCCATGGTTTCAACCCTGAACCTCCCACAGTCTGAGCAGAGGAAGATTCTCATTGCAGCGCGACTTCATGATGTCGGCTTGATCTGCATGTCTGACCGTGGCTTTTTGTTCCAAGGGGTGCTGGGCCCCGATGACTATACCGAGTATCGTAGCCACCCCGTCAGGGGGCAGTCGATAATGGGGATCAGCGAAGAGCTCAAGGAGGTCGGGCTAATCATCCGCCATCATCATGAAGATTTCGCCGGCAACGGATATCCTGACGGTTTGATCGGCAAGCAGATTCCGTTGGGATCGCGGATCATTCATGTCGCCAATTTTATCGAGAGTATCTTCTCGAAAGAAACCGGGCGCGACGCCAAGTATCAGGTAACCTCGAAACTTTCAATGGTCATGGGGAGCCTTCTGGATCCGGACCTGGCTGTTGCCGGTGACCAGGCGATAAAGGATGTCCTGGCGGATCCTTCTGCGCCGGGTGCATGAAATAGTGGAGAAGGTCCGTCGCCTGGAAGCAGTGGCCCATGGCCCAAGGAGGTAATGTAGTGTATTTTCTGATTGCACTCTGTGTCGCCTTCAGTTGTATGGCGGGTTGTTCCGGGCAGACGAGGCTTACCGGTTCTTTGAGCGATTTTTATGAGCAGCTCCCTGATGACTTGACATGGAAGAAAGAAAAAGAGTCGCGTTTGCCGCAGAATGAAGTGGAACGGTCTGTAGTGCAGGTTGCGGCTGATCATCGGATACAGAAACAGGGTTCCACCTCGATTATGTACGTTTCCCGCAAAGAGCAAGACACCTATGTTGCTACGGCAGAGTCCCTTTCCGAGAGTCCTTCCCTCTTTAACCCAAAAAAAGTGGTCCGCTACGTCGTTCAGGCCGGACGGATCCGGGCCACCATGGGGCCGTGTCTGGAGCCCTTCCCTGATGCTGTTCTTGAAAGATCCTTGCTGGCTGTAACGGAAAGAGCGGTTGCGGGGGGGGGATGGGTGGTGGTCCCTGTTCTGGACTGGGTGGAGCCGGTCGTGTTCAAGGGGGTTGTCCAAGGGAAATGCAGGGTAGAAATAGCTATTTACAGAGCTGAGAATGGGCCTGGTGAATTGATTTGCACGAGAACGGTAAATCCATGTCCACCCTAGTACGCACCTCGCCGCGTTTTGCGTGACAGCCTGTTTGTCGCCGCACGTGAGTTATTGTTTGATCGGAGACCCTTGTGCCCTCACCAAACCCCCGCCGCGCCGCGGCCGACCTCCTGCTCCGTATTGAACATGAAGCCATTTTTGCCGATCAATTCATTGATCGGGAGCTTTCCGGCGGATTACTGCAAGGGGCGGACCGGGGACTCTTCACCGAACTCGTCTATGGCGTCCTTCGGCGCCGGGGAACCCTGGATCATATCATCGGGCAGTTTTCCACGCAGCCGCCGGACAAGCTGGAACCGGCCGTCCGGGTACTGCTGCGCATCGGCCTCTACCAGCTCTTCTTTCTGGATCGGGTGCCGGTCTCTGCGGCGGTGAATGAAACCGTCAACCTGGCTGCAGCCATGATCCCCCGGGCCAAGGGGTTCATCAACGCAGTGCTTCGCTCGGCCGACCGGGGACGGGATAGCATCGGCTATCCGGACCGGGAGAAGTATCCCGCCGGCTTCCTTGCTGCCGTCTACTCCCACCCCGGTTGGCTTGTGGAACAGTGGCTGGCGCAGTTAGGACCGGTGGAGTCCGAGGCCCTTGCGGCCGCCATGGGAGAGCAGCCACCACTCACCGCTCGGGTTAACACCCTGATTATCTCCCGTGATGCGTTGAGAGCGAGACTTGCCGACGCCGGTATAGTCGCCACCCCCTGCCGGTATTCACCCTTTGCCCTGAAGCTCCAGGCACCGGGGGGGGTCGAACTGCTCCCCGGTTTCCGGGAGGGGCACTTTACTATCCAGGATGAATCGTCGCAACTGGCAGCCCTGTTACTTGATCCACAGCCTGGGGAACGGGTCCTGGACCTCTGCGCCGCCCCCGGCGGCAAGGCCACCCTCATGGCACAACTCATGGAGAACCGCGGGTCAGTCACCGCCTGTGATCTCACGGACAGCAAACTCTGCCGTGTTGCGGAAAGCGCCGCGCGGTTGGGGATCTCCATAATCTCCACCCTGCGGGGTGACGCCACCACCCCTCCCGCCGGATTCAGTGAGGGATTCCATCGGGTGCTGGTGGATGCACCCTGTTCAGGGCTTGGCGTCATCCGCCGCAATCCCGAGGGGAAGTGGCGCAAGGGGCCGCAAGATCTGCAGCGACTTGCCGTGACTCAGAAGAAGATCCTGAGGGCCGCCGCCGACTGCGTCGCCCCCGGCGGCCTGCTCCTCTACGCCACCTGCTCCACCAGCGAGTCGGAGAACGAGTCGATCGTTGACGAGTTTCTTGCTCGTTCTCCCGGGTTCGTGCTGGAAAACGGGAGGGAATTCTTTCCCCACCTGGCGGATTTTTTTACTGAACGGGGTATGTTCCGGAGTTGGCCCCACCGCCATGACGGCATGGACGGCTTCTGTGCGGCTCGATTGCGAAAGAAAGGGTGTTAGCGCAGGATCTGTATCACGGCAATGTTGGCGGCAGAGGCTAGCGCCGGATCAAAGAGTCGGCCCATTTCGCCGGCTACTGCCTTGGTCACCACATATTTGGCATTGGGAGTCCCCTCACGGAAAAAAATATTTTCGGCATAATCGGCAACGGCAATGATGCGCGCCCCCAAGGGTATCCGCTCTCCGGCAAGGCCATCCGGGAATCCCTGACCGTTAAATGCCTCGTGATGATGACGGATATATGACGCCACTTCCCGTAACTCGTCAATGTTATCAATCACCTTCAGCCCTCTGACGGCATGGGTCTGGTACTCTTTCAAATCATCTGAATTCATTAACTCTCTCCCTCGGGAGAGTAAACGATCCGGCATCCCAATCTTGCCGATATCATGAAGAAGCGCCGCATTCCTGATCTCTTCGCATTGGGTGGGGGGGAGTTTCATTGTTTCAGCCATGGACGCCGCAAGGGCCGCCACGGTTTGAGAGTGTTTGCTGATCCGGTAGTAGCACTGTGCCAACAGATCCGCAAAACGGGAGATGATGACCTCGCCGATCTTCTGGGGAGTGACATTCTGGCGCGAATCCGTGAGTTGTTGTCTCATCATTGCCGTTTGCTGGAGAACTCGTTTCTTGAGATTGGCGTTCCATTCCGCCATTTCATCTCTCTGAAGTCGCACCACTTCATTCCGGCTCTGGTCGTCGCGAATCAGCAGATACCGCTGAATTCCGTCACGAACCGTCTGTAGTAATTCCTCCTCGTCCCACGGTTTGACCAGAAAGCGATGCACCCCTCCATGGTTGATGGCATCAATGGCAGCGTCGGCATCTCTGTGGCCGGTGAGGACCATCCTGGTGCTGTCCGGGAAAAGCTTGCTGGCCTCCTGAAGAAAAGCGGTACCGGTCATCTCCGGCATCTGCTGATCGCTGAGGATCAAGGCGATGTTTCCCGTCTGCTTCAGGATGGTCAGTCCTTCCCGTCCAGAGGTGGCCGTCAGCACCTGGAACTGCTCTCTTCGGAAAATACGTTTCAACGTTTTGAGGATGATTTCGTCGTCGTCAACGCAGAGAATATTCAGCGACTTTTTTGGTAACTGCAGCTCCATCTGTTCTCCTTCGGGGTCCGGAGTCCCTGTCGTCGAGCCGACGCTGATCACCACCTGCTCCTTCGCTGGTGGGTGCATCTCCCGACCCTCTCGGTAAGATTAGCAAGATATTCAGGAGCGTTTGCTGACGGTTTCGGCGTTCGTCTTCTCCAATGAAAGCAATAGGCGTGCCAATTAATTGCATCATATGCAACTGTGGGATGTTCAAGAACTATTTTTGTGACAAAAGAGTTGCCTGCGGAACTCTTTCAGGTTGGAATCATTGCGGCAGGGAGCAAGGTGAAGGTGAGTGACGCGGGAAATGAGATCAGGGGGGAGAGGGGGAGAGTTGTACGGGGTGAAGGTCTGATTCCTTCTTCCTGAGTCCGGCTCTTCGTGGCGAAATAACGTAACGGTACGTCTTTTGGCGTGCTCGACGGGGGCGCCATGTATTATTTGTCCATATCCGGGGTGGTGCTGAAAAAATTATTTTTGTTGCAGTAAGCAAAACAATATTTTATAGTCATGCATCCCTGGCAGTAATTCCCGCAACCTCTGTAACATGCTATAAAAATGGTGTTTTTTAGATCGCGTTTCTTAATAAATCTCTTAATATAACCACAGCATCGACGGCCACCTGATGGATAACCAACACCTGTACTGGTGACCGACTGTGA
>CAIUWK010000053.1 GCA_903902855.1 uncultured Geobacter sp.
ACCGGTTATGGCGCCGGTTGCGCCATCAAGAATCAGTCCGCTGGGAAGGAATCCCTGCGTGAGCCGCCAGGAATAGGGGGGCAGACCGCCGCCACCGGTGAGGATAAACGCGTAGGGAATTCCAACCGCGCCAAAATCTATGGCGCCGGTGAGCACGGCAAGGGTGTCGGAGATGTGCCAGACAAATTCTTTCTGAACTGTAACGCCGTTGCTGTCTGCTACCATGACGGTGAAGCGGTAGTCACCCGCATCCATTGGAGTCCCGCTGAGAATACCCAGAGCAGTGACAATGATACCCCTAGGAAGTCCCGTAGAGGCTGACCAGGTATAAGGTGACGGCCCGCCATTAGCCGCCAGGACGATCGGGTTGATCCCTACGTTCTTCCTGGCGACGGGCAGGTTGGCGCTGGTGGTGATAGTGAGTTTGTTATCTATGATGATCTTCAGACTCTGTGCCACGCCTTGCGGTGCCGGATAGCCGCTGTCGGCAACGGTTACGTTTAGCGTGGTGGTGCCTACCGTAATCGGCGTTCCTGAGATGACACCGGAGACCGGATCAAAAGTGAGTCCCGCCGGGAGTTGACCGGTAATGCTGTAGGTGAAGGGTGCCAGCCCCCCATTCAGCAGGATTGTTTCTTGATAGGGCGTATTCAGCAGGCCGTTCGGCAGGGTGGTTGTCGTGACAGACAGCGGTGGAGTTACATTCAGGATATAGTCCTGGTAGGAGATCCGTCCATCGGCGTCGGTAACCATGATTACCAACGACTGCCGCGTGGAGACGGTGGGTGTCCCGCTCAGGACGCCGCTCGCTGGGTCAAGAGAGAGGTTTGGTGGCAATGTTCCGGAGGAGACACTCCATTTGTATGGCCCAAAGCCGCCCATGGCCGTCAAGAGTTGCTTATACGTCGCATTGACGATCCCGTCGGCCAGGCGAGTGGTGGTCAGCAGCAGAGCCGTCATGATCCGGATGGAGTACTGCATACTCCCAATCCGCCCTTCGGCGTCGGTGACCTGAACGGTAAAGGTATAGGTTCCGATCGTCGTCGGCGTTCCCGTCAGAGTTCCGTTGGCGGCGAGGGTTATCCCTCCGGGCAGCACCCCGTCGGTCATGGCATAGGTGTACGGCAGAGCCCCGCCGCTGACAGCCAGTGCCTTCGCCAAATATGCTCCTACCGTGGACCGTCCCAGGTCCATCGAAGAGGTAAAGGTCAGAGGATCCGTCACGGTCAGGGTATATTGGCGTTCCACCGACGTCGAGGTATTATCAGTCAGCCGGACTGTGAAGGTAGCCGCGCCTGCGACTGACGGCGTCCCCGAGATGACCCCGCTGGCCGGGTCAAGGATGAGTGTCGTCGGCAGTGATCCGGAAACTATTTCTAATCTATACGGATAGACTCCTCCGGCATACGAAAGGGACTGGCTGTACGGGACACCCATGCTGGCCGGTGCCAGGGTGGGTGTCGTCATGTTCAGCGGTACCTGCTGAGGATTAACAACGAACAGAACAAACTGCTTTGTGACGGACGCCGCCGGGTTCCCGCCGTCAGTCACCGTCACGGCGAAGCTGCTGCTGTACCCGGCCTGCAGGCTCGTAATGCCGGTTATCAGCCCCGTATTACCGTTAAGCATCAACCCCTGTGGAAGGGTACCATCCGTCACCAGGTACTGATACGGGAGAGTACCTCCCGTCACGGTGATCGTATCACTATAGTCGATAGTCCGGTTGGCCTGTTTCAGAGAAGAAATCGTGATGTCCAGCTTGGCGTATACCGGCAGGTTATACGCCTTGAGCACTTTCTGCGGCGGATTGCCGGAGTCGGTAACTTCGAGTTCGAAGCCATAGATCCCCGCCATGGTCGGCTTTCCGGCGAGGGTCACGGTGGTTGTTGTCGAGATGAAATCGAGACCCGGAGGTATTGCACCAACCAACCTCCAAGCATAAGGCGGCGTTCCCAGTCCTGCCTGCACTAGGGACGAATAGGCTTCATTCACCCGACCATCGGGCAGATCCGATGGGATGAACAGGGTATCATCGATCGTGATCGTGAAATTCTGCTCCGCTACCTGTGCCGGGGTGTCGCTGTCGCTCACCTCCACGGTGACGCGATAGCTCTGCCGGGCGGTCGGGGTACCGGTAATGTTCCCGGTCGTCCCGTCCAGGGTCAGACCATCGGGCAGGGTCCCGCTCTTAAGCCGCCACGTGTAAAAAGAGTAACCACCCTGGGCCGCCAGGGTCATGGCATAGGGAACCCGTACCCCGCCACGTGGCAGGGGGTCGGTGGAGGTTATGGACAGGGTCTCCGCCACATGGAGCAGAAACTGTTTCTGAGCCGTGGCGTCGCTGTTGTCTTTCACCTGAACCGTGAAGATAAAATCACCCTGGTTGGCCGGGGTGCCGGAGAGTTCCCCTGTGGCGGGATCAAGAATGACACCCGACGGCAGGGCGCCGCTGACCAGGGACCACGTATAGGGTGAAGTTCCACCCTTCGCCACCAGGACGGCAGGATTCATCATCTCGCTCTTCCTGACTACGGGAAGTATCGAGGAGGTGGTAACGGTGAGCGAGGTAACGATACGAAGGCTCAAGCTCTGTGTGACGCTGTTCGGTGTTGGGAAAAAGCTATCCAGAACCGTCACGTCAAAATTCTTCAGCCCGGTAGTCGTCGGTATGCCCGATATGACACCGGTAACGGGATCAAGCAAAACCCCATTCGGCAGCAACCCGACGTGACTGATACTGAATGGCGGCTTGCCGCCTTGCAGAGTGATCGACTCCGAATAAGCGTCATTTACGTGACCGTTCGGCAGAGTGGTCGTCGACACGGTGAGTCGATCATAGACGGAAAAAGTGTATATCTGGTAGTTAACCCTTCCCGCAGTATCAGCAACCGCCACGACGACCGTAGTACGGGTTGAAGATGTCGGGGTGCCGGAAATAATCCCGGTGGCACTGTCCGTAATCGACAAACCGGCAGGAACTGTTCCGGAGAAGAGACTCCAAGTATAGGGGGCAACTCCACCGGTAGCTGTCAATGTCTGGGAATAGGCAGTGCCGGTTTGACCGTCGGCTACTTGACCGGTGATTTGCACCAGGGGATCATCAATGACAAGGGTAAACTGCTTCGAGGCACTGCGACCGGCAGCATCGACAACTGACACCGTAAATGCAGACGATCCTGTAACGGAAGGAGTGCCGGTGATATTCCCTGACGCTGAAAGTGACAAGCCGGTTGGCAATGCCCCACCGGTGAGGGTAAAGGTATAGGGTTGGACGCCTCCGGTAACAGCGATTCCTTGTGTAAAGACGGCAGTGCGGGTTCCCCTGGGCAGAAGGTCTGCGGAGGTCACGGCAAGACGGTCGGTCACCTGTATGGTGAATTCGCTCTCCGCCGAACGAGCAATGGCATCAGCAACTGTCATTACAAAGGTAAAAGAACCCTTGGCCATTGGCGTCCCCGTAATCGCCCGGTTTTGTGAATCGAATCCGAGACCTGGTGGAAGACTGGTCCCCGGGGCAAGAGCAAAGGTAAAGGGCCAGGTGCCACCGTCAATGGTTATAAACTGGCTGAATTTAACGCCAACTTCAGCATGAAGGAGTTGCGAGGGGGTCGTGATGTTAAGGGGACCGGACAGAGTAAGGCCGACATTCTCGACCACGTGAGCGGCAGGGTTGAGCGTCACGTTGCGGGTCAAGGCTCCAAATCCGGTTTTGGAGAAGGTGACTGCATAATTCTGGGGAACAAGAGGTGGCGTAAAGAGGTAGGCGCCTTGGGTATCGGTCGTGGCCAGTGTTCCATCGGCAAGGGACACTGTTACCCCGACAAGCGGGTTGCCATCGGAAAGATTGGTGACGGTACCCTTGATGGTGGTGTACGCCGTACCGTGCAGAGCGGCGGTTGAGGTTGTGCTGTTCCGGAAAACGGTCAGGGCCGCATCTTTCACACCGGCCATGCTCGGCGTGAAAGTTGTCTGAACCGTGCACCATTTACCTGATTCGAGAGTCGGGGTAAGACTCGCACAGGGGTGACTGCCGCCCGGGGTAACGCTGAACTCGGTAGCGTTCGTCCCCACGATCTCCATGGAGGTAACGGTCATGATTGTGTTGTCATAGTTGCGGAGGGTAAATTCCCGCACAGGAGAAGGACCACCCACCAACAGTTTACCGAAATCGGTAGTCCCCTTGGGTGATACGACCAGTCCCCAAAAGCCGTCCCGTACCGGCCAGACGTAATAGCTCAAATCCTTGAGCTTATACACGACGAAACTGGAGTAAAAGTCCGTCATCCAGGCATATGAGGTATTGCCGGCGTAGCTGCTGGAAGACCAGTAAAGATCACTGTGAACGTCATTGAATGGATGACCGGAGGGAAGAGTCGGAATGGAACGGGAGAGATCAATCAGGCTTTCCATCTCTGCCAGTTGAGGCAACCGCCAATTACCGGCAGAAGAACCATCCGTCAGACCACATACGCCATTGGCAAGGGAGTTGGCTTTCCCCAGAGAGGCACTCCAGGGCTGAGGCCCGAAACAGTTGGCGTTTTTAGTCCAGATCAGACCGGTAAGAAGATCATAGACCGTGCCGTTGCCGTTATCGACAAAACGAGGCGCAGGCCACGCCAAACCTTTTTTCAGAGCACCATCGTCGTTTAATCCATACACGGCCGTCTGTCCGCTTTGCGGCAGCGACACGGCATTGACTGGTGACAGTGGCATCAGCATCAGGAACAAGAAGAGAAAATAAGATGATCTCATGATTGCGTTCCTCCCTTGAATACATCTCACCAGTGCGCACGGCACTCATGATCAATAATTACCCGCTATTACGAAGAAATACGTAGAGGATCATGCAATCTCTAGTTCCCACCCCGTACAGGAATCACGTACCCCTTATTGAGTTTGCTATCGCTGCTCACATAACCGTTAAGCAGGTTCACTCTCCAGGCATAGGTATTATTATTTGCCACGGTACTTGAGGACCAGTAAGGATAGTCGGAGGGAGGTTTCGTGAAACCGACAGAGGTGAGCCAAGCGGCATTATCTTTCTGTTGCAGGTCAATGAGACTTTTCAGTTCCTTCCTGTTGGGGAGTCGCCAGGTACCGGCATTTGAACCATCAGACAGAGAACAGGAACCGCTTGCTAAAGACGTTGCGTCGGTCAAGGCCGCCGACCACGTCTGCAGGCCGAAACAGCTGGCGGCCGTGGGCCAGATGAGGCCGGTCAGGTTGTCGGTCAACGTGCCGTTACTGTTATCGGTAAAGCGAGGAGTCGGCCAAGCGACCCCTTTTTGCAGGGCGCCGTCATCGCCAACGGCATAACTCGAGGTCTGTCCGGTCCGGGGAATCAGCGGCATCTCGGCCCAGGCGGAGAGAGAGAGAAGAAACCCTGTCAGCAGTACGATCAATACCATTTGAAAATTCACGGTACACCTCCAGATGTTGAGTGACGACTCTTGAACGGAGAGAAAACCAGGTACAACGAAGGGCGACTCTAATAAGTCGCCCTTTGCCTATGCTCATATATCCGGCGTTACATTCACTTCCCTTGGGGGGGAGCAGGTGCGGTCGAGGCTGCAGGTTGCAGTGACTTGAATTTATTCTGCGTTTCCAGTGTCAGATTCTGTTTGGTTTCCACTGCGACCAGACTTCCGGACAGGACGTATTTGCCGGTTTTGTCGGTATAAAACACCACCGGCTGTTTGTCCACCAGGGCAACCACCTCACTCAATCCGGAGATATCTTTCAGCAGAGTAACCTGAACCACCTCAAAATTTACCGGCATGATCTTCTTGATGGAGGCGGTTACCGCTTCCTTGGTCGGAGCCGACGAACCACATGCAGCAAGAGATACTGATAACCCCACAATAATCAATTTTCTGGTAAGCGACATACCTGCTCCTTTACGTTAGTTTTTCCATTATAGCATTATTTAACATAGAGGAAAATAAGTAAGCTCCCCTCCCCGATTAAAACAGTTACCTGCCGCCGGAAAACATCGTTGGCAAGACTCTTTTTCTTCCTTTCAGCACGCAGATGATAACCAAGAGTACTCCCATCAGGGCAAGGAGAGGAAACTCGATGCCGTAAATCAATGGGGTCAAGAGGAGGCGGGTCATGAACCGTAACCCTTCATGCTCGCGGATAACGTCAGCGACTTGGGGGCTGCCGGCGTAATAGAATTTGACGAATGCTGCTCCCATTGTCGACTTCATGAGTATGTTGTCCCGGAAATTCCTGAGCACATTAACATGCGGATCAAGGTAACTGCCATAGGCAGCCGTGGCAATGAAACAACCGCCACCGCCTCCGCCACCGCTTGAGGAGGGTGCGGCGTTATTGGCGATGGTAGTCGTAGCCACAACCGGGTCGACGATAACTCCCTGAGTTTTGTCGCTGTCAAGAGGTCCATCATCTTCAATGTTGTAACGGATTGTTTTACCATCACCAAGAATTGTATAATCAGTGCCTTTAGCCAATTTAATCCACACCCCGTTCACTATCTTATAGATGACCGAATTATCGGTAAGTTGAGCCGTAAAGGTAACATCGAGAATCACCGTAGCCTTAGGGCCGGACGACGGTAAGCCGTCGATCTTCAAATTCATCGCTTGATCGACCTGTTGACTGGTAGGTGCAGAACTAGAACTGGCGGCCGAGGCCGTACCATCGTTATAGAGAACCAAACTACCGCCACCGCTGATCAGCTTTACAGTAGCGGACTCAGTCCTTGCCGTACCGCTGAACTGTAACTGGTAAGTAGCGCCGACGGTATCGGTAAGCGTCATGGTTCCGGTATAATCCTGTCCCGACAGAGGGGCAAATGTTACGGGTACGGGAAGAGTGATCGACTTTCCCGAACTCAGCGTAAACGGCACGGGAATCTGATTTGCCAAGCTGAACCCGGAGCCCGCAAGTTGAACTGATATTATTGTTGCCGACGAAGCACCCTTATTGGCGAGGTTGATCTGCTGAGTGACGGCGCTGCCTACCCTGACATACCCGAAGTTCATCGCGGTAATTACGGACAATGAAGCTTCTACAAATCTGATATCACTGGATGTTGTTGGGTCAGACACATTTATGGAGAGTCCTTTGGAAGCACTTCTCCCCTCGCCGTCAGTGACGATCACCGTAAAGTTATACTGACCACCCGCGGTCAAGGTTCCCGTTCCGGTGGAGAGCAATCCGGTTGCCGCAGTCGCGGTCAAACCCGGAGGGAGCGCGCCGTTAACAGACCACGTGTATGGCAGGACGCCACCACTTGCCGCCAAAGTTTCATTGTAAGAAACCCCCTTTACCCCGCCGGGTAAAGCAGCGGTAACGATGGATATAGGGCTGGCCACAGTCAGATTCAGAATCGCGCTGCTCGTCGCTCCGCAGACATCACTAACGATGACAGTGAAGCTCTTATTCCCTGCTGCAATCGGTACACCGCTAATGCTCCCGGTGATAGGGTCAAGCGATAATCCGTCTGGGAGGCTATCGCCGGACTTGAGCGACCAACTGTACGGCATGGTCCCGCCGCTCTTCGCCAGGGTTAAGTTATACAGAATGCCGCTGGTGCCGTTCGCCAGAGTCGTGGTCGTAATCGTCAACAGTTCGTTGATGACAATGCTGAACTGCCTGGTTGCCGTAGCAGGGGCCGTTGCGTTGCTGTCCGTCGCCTGTACGGTGAAGGTGTAACTCCCCGCTGTGGTCGGTGTCCCGGTGAGGAGCCCCCCGGCGCTCAGGGTCATGCCGGTGGGGAGAGATCCGACTGATACGCTCCAACTGTATGAACCGATACCGCCAGTTGCTCCCAGAGTTACCGCCGTATAGAGTGCGTTTCTGGTCCACGTGCTCGAGATGCTTGTCGTGTTGATCAAGACCGGAGCCACCACCTTGAAGGAGACGACTTTACTGTCCGTTCTACTTTCGGCGTCCGTAGCCAGAATGATGGCGCTGTAGTCACCCGCAGTATTCGGCGTCCCGCTGATGACGCCGGTATTGGAATTAAGACTTAAACCCGTCGGCAGACTTCCCGCCGTCACCAGCCACGTTACGGGAGCTTTTCCGCCTGTGGTCACCAGTGTGAGGCTATAGGCCGCGTTGACGGCCAGCTGTTGAACAGGCGGTTGGGTGATGGTAATGGGGGAAATAATGGTCAGGCTCAGCCCCTGTTCCACCTTCGCTCCGCTGGCATCGGTGAGGGTCACGGTAAAAGTCGTGGTTCCCACCGTGGTCGGCATGCCGCCGATGGTCCCGTTAATCGAATCAAGGGTCAGTCCGGCAGGCAGAGTGCTACCGCTCTTCACTGCCCAGGTAAACGGTGTGGTCCCGCCGCTCTTGGCCAGAGCCTGGCCGTAGAGAATGCCGCTGGTCCCGTTCGCCAGAGTCGTGGTCGTGATCGCCAGCAGTTCATTGATGACGATACTGAACTGCCTGGTTGCCATGGCCGGCGCTAACGTATTGCTGTCCGTCGCCTGCACGGTGAAGGTGTAACTCCCCGCCGTGGTTGGCGTCCCGGTGAGAACACCCCCGGCGCTCAGGGTCATCCCGGTGGGCAGGTTCCCGGCGCTTACACTCCAGGTATAGATAGTTGTCCCGCCGTTCGCCTGAAGGGTAACCGCCGTGTACAGTGCGTTTCTGGTCCACGTACTCGGGATGCTTGTCGTGGTGATCGAGACCGGTGCTGTAACCACCACCGAGATAGTTTTTGATGCAGTGCGGCCTGAATTATCCGTCACCGTAAAAATTGTATTCCAGGTGCCGGATACGGTGGGATTACCGTTTACCACGCCGGTATCTGCATTTAATGATAAACCGGTGGGAAGTGCTGTACTTGACCATTTAGTCGGCAGGGTTGCGCCGGGCGAAAGAAGAGTAAAGTAAACTGCCGAACCGAGCGAATAATCAACTGAGCCGGTTGTCACAATTGACGATGGGTTGGATTCTATGGACATCTGCGATGTGATGACAATACTGAAGGTTTTAGTGACTTTCTCAGGAATCGTCCCGGAATCGGTCAACTCTATAGTAAACGCTGAGCTTCCCACCTTCGTTGGAGTGCCGCTGATCACACCAGTCGACGGATTCAAAGTTAAGCCTGTCGGTAACGTGTCACCGGTGGCCAATGCCCATTTATAGGGAGCAACGCCGCCGGTCCCGGTAAGAGTTTCAACAAAACCATCAAGGTTCGCCTGCCACGATTTTAGCTGACTGTTCGTAATAACTAACGGGTCACGAACCGAAATTGTATAGAGTCTGGAGGAGATAGTCCCTGTAGCGTCAGAAAGCTGAAGGTTGAAGGTATAGGTGCCGGCCTGAGTCGGAGTCCCGGCAATGGTCCCTCCGGCAGAATTAAGCACAAGCCCGCTGGGTAGGCTCCCATTGGCGATGGACCAGGTATACGGCAATGTTCCACCAGAAGCCTTCATTGACACACTGACCGCAGACCCGGTTTTCATGTCTGAAATGGAATCGGTGATTATCGCAGGTGGAGTATTGATCGTGATGCTCGTAGCCTGAACTTTGATCGTACCAGTGGCATCAATCGCCTGAAGGGTGAAATTGTAGGTACCGGGGGTAGTGGGAATGCCGGAAATGACCCCAGTAAATCTATCAATGGTCAATCCATTAGGCAGAGCGCCGCTGCCACTGATTACGGCCCAGTTAAACGGAGGGGTCCCCCCGGAAAGTTGCAATGAAGAATTGTAGAGGATGTTAGGCAAGCTGCTTGGCAGAATAGTCGAGTTGAAAAGCATCGGCGAATTAACAACAAACCCGGTAATTATCCCGACTACACTCGCACCATTGGCATCGGTCACCTTTATCCCGAAATTATAGCCGTTGGGATATAATCCAATCGGTGTGCCGGTGACACTCCCTGTAACCGGGTCAAGAACAAGACCCACTGGTGAAGGATCAGTCCGTTCGACACCATTAATGTGATAAGGGACGCCCCATTCCCATCGATATGGTGCTTGTCCGCCAAGAACCTGAAGTTTATCGGTATACCCGCCAACTCCCTGGGTCCAGTGACTGAGTGTCGAAGTGAGAATTTGGATCTGAGGCACAACCGTAATCCTGAAGGATTTGCTCGCACTTCGTCCGGTAAAGTCTGTTACGGTAATGATCGTAGTGACGACACCTGGGGTGCCTGGAGTTAAAGAACTGAAATTGGCAGAAATGATCCCGGTTTTATTATCAAGAATCATCAGGTCCGGCATTGCCGAGCTGGTCCACGTCAGTGGCGCTGTCCCCCCAGTAGCACCAAGGGTAACACTCTTAGGATATCCGGCGGTGAAGCTGGGTATGGAATCAGTAGCAATTATCATCGGATCGGCAATGATAAGACTCAACTGCTTGGTCACCTTCTCCGGCACCGTTGCCGAATCGGAGAGTTCTATGGTGAAGTTGAAGGTTCCAGCCAAGGTCGGTTTGCCGCTGATCACGCCGGTTGCAGCATTAAGAACAAGCCCGTCAGGAAGTTTATCGCCGACTTTCAGCGCCCAGACATACGGCGCTGCCCCGCCGGTTCCAGTGAGGGTCTCCACGTACCCCGCCTGATTCGTTTCCCATGCCTTCAGGACGCCGCTGGTAATAAGCAGCGGATCACGCACGGCAGCTGTAAAGACCTTGTTGGCCGTGTTGCCGGCGGTGTCGGCAACCTGAATGGTGAAGCTGTAACTGCCCGCCTTGGTCGGGGTACCGGAAACGGTCCCGCCACCGGCATTCAGAATCACGCCATCCGGCAGAGTTCCGGCCGTCAGAGACCAACTGTACGGCAGGGTGCCGCCGGTCGCCTGCAAGGTGACGCTCACCGGCACATTCGTCTTCATATCGGAAATCGTACCGGTGTTAATTGCCAAAGCAAGTGTAATGGTCAGCCCCAACGTCTGCGATGAGGTCGCCCCGCTCTTGTCGGTCACCGTGACCGTGAAGGAGTACGGACCGGCGCTGGACGGCATCCCGCTGATGACACCGGTGAAGGGGTCAAGATTCATGCCGACAGGAAGTGCGCCACCGGTCACCGCCCAACTAAAGGGGGCGGTGCCGCCGGTATGTCCCAGAGTCTGGGAATAGAGCAGATTCTGGGTGCCGTTGGGCAGGATGGCGGTCGTCAACAGCAGCTCCGCATTGACCACGATGGTGAACTGCCTGGTCCCCGCTGCCGGAGTCGTGGCGTTGCTATCCTTGGCCTGAACGGTGAATGTGTAGCTCCCCGCAAGATTCGGTGTGCCGCCCAGGATACCGGCGGCGGTAAGACTCATGCCGTTAGGAAGAGCTCCCGCAACGACACTCCAGCTATACCCCGGCACACCGCCACTGGCCGTCAACGTTACGGGAGTATATGCGACAAGTCGGGTCCATTCTGCGGAGATGCTTGTCGTGGTGATACTCACCGCATCCACAACGACGATGGCAAGGGTCTTTCGGTCGATTCTCCCGGCCGCATCAACCACCTGAACGACGAGCTGATACGTACCGGCCGTGGAGGGGGTCCCGGTAAAGGCGCCGGTAGAGGTGTTAAATAAAATGCCGGGAGGAAGGCTCCCGCTGAGGATGCTCCAGGTCAGGGGCGCAGTGACGCCATTGGTTACCAAGGTCGCATTGTAGGTAGAACCGACGGCGACCGCAGGGAGAGTGGCGGTGGCGATGAGCGATGCGGTTGCCTGACCCTGCAGATTGATGGTCTGATTGCCGTTGGTGGCATCCGTCCCGATGACGAAACTTGATGAAAATACCCCTGATGCTGCCGGGTTGAAGGTGACGAAGAGGGTGATACTGGTGTTGGGGAGGAGCTGAATGGGCGCGGTGCCGGTGTAGAGTATGGAAAACACCGGGTTTCCCGGATTGGTGAAACTGGTGATATTGAGAGGCGCATTGCCGCTGTTCGCCACCGTCAGGGCAACGGTTTTCGAGGTCCCGGAAGCGATCGCTCCGTAATCAACCTGCGCCGGCGTTACAGTTACCTGCCCTCCCGCCCCGATACCCTTGAGAGCCACGCTCCCCGAACCGCCATTACTGACGATGGAGAGGGTTCCGGTGAAGGTTGCGATGCTGTCCGGGGTAAAACGAACCGTCACGGTGGAGGTCGCTCCCGCAGCTACGGAGACCGGAGTCGCCGGTGAGACCACCGAAAACGATGCGCCGTTCACGGTCAGGGCGTTGACCGTCAGGGTGTCGTTCCCTGTATTGCCGATGGTAAAAGTCAGGTCCTTGCTCGTCCCCCCTTTGACCACGCCAAAATCCACAGTTGCCGTGGAGACACTGAGAATCGGCGCAATCCCCTTACCCGACAACTGTACGGTTTTGTTGATGGTGGGATTATCCGTAATCAGGTTTATCTGGCCGGTAAAATCACCGGATTGAGTGGGTGTGAAGCGCACCGTCATGGAAACGGATTTCCCAGGGGCAATAACCGTGGGAAGCGCCGGTTGATTAACTATGCTGAAAGGAGCGGCGATACCAGTGATATTTGTCAGGGATATCGTGGCAGTACCGTTATTGGTGATAATAAGGAACTGGTCCTGAGCGCTCTGACCGACCTTGGCGCTGCCGAAATTCATGTTCAGGGTGTTGACATCCAATGTGGGAGTGACTCCCTGTCCGCTCAGCGCCACTGTCTTATTCTGAGCATCGGATGAAATCACAAAAGAGGCATTTGAGCTCCCCACGACAGTGGGCTTGTAGGTTACGGTAAAGGTCAGCTCGGCATTGGGAGGAAGTTGCGCCGACCCGGTGGGAGTTACCGTGAAAGGGGCGCCGGGGTCCGACAGACCGGAGATGGATAATGTAGTATCTCCCGTGTTTTTAACCTTGAACGACCGTGAATTCGTCTGGCTGACTGTTACCGAGCCGAAATCCAGCAGAGCGGGATTTAACGGCGAATTATCCAGATTGAGCAGGGTCAGGCCGGATTGCCCCAGTGAAAAGCGCTGACCGTATATATCTGCACCCGTACCAATGCCGGCGGTGGGATTGGCGTTACGGGCGTCTTTCCAAACAGCCAAAAACTGATTGGTCGTGCTGTTATAGCTGATTGCCGGGGAATCCTGAGTCCCCGGCGCATTGGTAATGGCGTAGTTGGAACCCCGGAGCGTCCCCTCCGTGTCCAGATACTGGCCATAGATATCGAGATTTTCCGGTGAAGATATACCGTTTCTCCCATCCTTCCATGCGACGAAAAACCGCTGATTCACGCTATCATAGCTGATCGCGGGAGTGGTCTGGGCTGAGGCTGCCACATTTGCATCAAGAGTTCCGGTTCCGCTGGAATCCTGGTATCCGATGAAGTGATTGATGTTATAGAGGCCGCCACCGGAGTAGAGGAGCTGGCCCCAGATCTTCTTGGTGGCGCCGTCGCGCATGTCTTCCCAGGCGGCCAGGAATTTTTTGCCGATGGGATCAAAGGCCAACGCAGGTTTGTAACTGGGTCCAGCTCCGGAATCCAGTAAATGCGAGGAAATAACCGGCTGTGGGGCCTCCTTGCCGAACAGGGCATAGATGTGAGCCATGCCGTTATCATGAGGCTTGGTACTGAAGGTAAAGGTGACCGGTTCGAAGATATCACAGATGCCGTTGCCGTTACTATCCGTGCAGCTACAGGTAAGGGTCGTATCCTGCTTGACCCCTTCCCAGGCGAAGAGGGACTCGGGTGAGGTGGAGTCCACGGAAAGCATGACATTATTCAGAGTGGTGTAAAATTCGTAGTTATAGGTTTCGGTCAGAGAGAGAAGGCTGTTGGAGATGAGCCGGTCATTTATGGTTGCGCCATTTCTGAGAATGTCGGCTCCGGTGACTCCAAGAAACGAGGCTTGTGGATTCAGAGTGGCGCCCTCCAGGGAGATATAGCCCAGAAATGAATTATCGCCGGTGGCATAGGAGGCGTTGGCTCTGCCGAAACAGAGTTCGTTGTTAGTGGTCAGGAGCGTCCGCGACTCCACCCAGGCCAGCCAGAACCGATCCTGCACCGGATCATAGACAATCTTCGGGAGTTTGCGGGACTGGAGGGTATCGTCAATCCGTAGAATATCGGGTTTAGGCGACAATGAATAGGTCGTGTAGTTGTATGAGGCCTGGATGGCCGCACTGGCAGCCGGTCCCTTATTGAATTTCACTAACAGAGCGCCGGTATCGTAGTTGATGGAGCCGACGAGGGTGTTACCGGCACTATTAAAGAGCCCGGCGCCGTTATCGGTAGCGACACTCGCACCGTTAACCAGGATACTCACACTATTTCTGACAACCGGTGTTGTGAGAGTTGCGGGATAGTCGGTAACGGTGCCGTCGCCGAAACCGATCAAGCTTAAATTCGCCGTAGAAGTCGGGGTAATTGAGGGTGTGACGTGTTGCTTGATCGGGTTGAAACCGATGATAACACCATTGGAGGGAAGAGGGGGAACATAGGCGGAACATGATCCGCCGATGGGAATAGAACTCTGCGGAATGATGGCGTAGGAGACGTACCCGCCAGCCGCATTCCCCCGGGTATCCTGCCAGACAATGACGATCTTACTGTCGCTCCCCGTGGGGTCCATGCGGTACGCGGCCTGAGGCGAGGTCTGATTCCCCTGCGCCTGGGAGATGGGAAATGACCCACCACAGACGGTGCCGTCCGGATTGACGAACTGGCCGTAGATGTCCGCACCGGTTGTGTTCTGGTCGCGCCAGTCCTCCCATACAACGAAATAAAGGTTCTTATCGGGGAGATAGATGGTATGGGGATTCTGCTGGTCTCCCGGCTGGGGAGCAGTGTAGTTCCCCGAGGCGTCCGGTGTCATCCCGCTCACGAGGATCTCGGAACCGGCGAGTTTGGATAGACTCTTTTTGGAGGCAACATTCTGCGCCGGGTCACCCGAACTTCCCGAACAGGCCACCAGCAAACCAATCATGGTGATTCCGACGACTGCTGACAGAAACCGCTCGATCTTCATATGGTTACCCTCGTGATGACATTCGGAATATGATCAGCCCCCACTAACTGGAGGTAACTTGCTTGATCAGTTCACAAAATCCGCAAACCGGACGTTGCTCTGGGCTGAGACGTCAAAGGTGTCCCCGGCCTTGTAATATTGGCAATGAAACGTCATGGTCACGTAATAGGAGTAGATGATGGAACTGCAGCGCAGCGCCCTCAACGGCAGCGCACCCTTAAAGTCCTGGGGGGCCACCCGCACGGCAATCGTCACCGAGTTCCCCATTTCCACCCGGGTGCCTACCAAGGTCATGGGAGCTGGAGAAGGCAGCGGCGGAGAGATGGTGTTGGCCGGCGAGTAGACAATATCCACGGAATTGACCAGAACCGCTTCATTAACGGTATTGCTGGTGGAGGGGAAAGGAAACGCGGCAAGGGTGACATTGAGATCATCCGGGAGGACAGTGTAGGTTGAAGTTACTCCACAGGGGGTGCCGACCCATTTGGCCACATCCGAGTCCAGGTTCGTGACAGTCGCGGTGGCCGTCGCCCCTCCCCCACCGCCGCATGATGCCAGACCTATCCCACAGAGCGCTACAAGAAACCTAACCAGTCGTTTCATGAAAAATCCTCCTTAACTCAGTACCCTCGGCGTTATGAAAATTAATAGTTCGGTCTTAAGCTTGCTCTTGGTATGGGATTTGAACAGCCAGCCGAAAAACGGGATATCCATGAGGAACGGAACTCCGGAATTGTTCTCGGTGTCGTTGTCGATGTAGATGCCGCCGATGACGGTGGTCTCGCCGTTGCGCACGATGAGTTCGGTGGTCGCTTCCTTCTTGTTGATGGCCGGGGCCGTCCCCCCCGGCGGGACCGCTCCGGGAGAGTTGTTGGACGCCTTGATCTTCATCATGACGCTGCCGTCCGGTGTGATATGGGGTGTTACCTCCAGGGAGAGCGCCGCTTCCACGAACTGGGTCACGGCGCCGGTGTTGGCCGTGGTATTCTGGTACGGGATCGACTGCCCTTGGGTGATCTTGGCCGCCTTGTTGTTCAGTGTGGCGATCTTGGGGGTTGAAACGATCTTGATCAGATCGGCGGTCACCGCAGCGGAAAGGCGCAGATCCAGACTGATGTTGCTAGCCAGAGTGCCGAAGCTGATCCCCGTGGCCATCCCCGGCCCGGAAGTCCCCGAAGTCGGCGGCGAAGAGACCGCCCCCCCGAATCCGGAGTTGAGGCTGTTGACTCCCAGGATTGAGGCCGACGCATCACGATAATGAATGCCCCACTGAATCCCCAGGTCATGGGTAAAACTGTCGGAGGCCTCCACGATGCGCGCCTCGATGAGCACCTGCTTTTCCGGTATGTCGATGCTCTCCAGAAACTTCTGCATCCGGATCACCGCCGGCTCGATATCCGTCACGATGACCTTGTTGGTCCGTTCGTCCTGGGTGATGGAGCTATCGGAACGACCGCTCCCCAGGGTCCTGAACTGGGTGACCAGATCGGAGGACTGGGCAAAGTTGACATCAAAGACCCGGGTCTTCAGCTCCATCATCTTTTCCCGGCTCTTTTTCGCGTCCAGGGCCTCCTCGTCGGAACTCTTGAATTTATTCTGAGGTTTAACCAGGACGATGTTCCCTTCGGCCCTCATGGCCAACCCCTTGGATTCCAGGATCATGTCCAGGGCCTGATCCCAGGGGACGTTCACCAGCTTGATGGTGATAACGCCGGTGACGTCGTCCCCCAGAAGCATGTTGAGATTGCTCACCTCGGCGATAAGCTGGAAGATCTTCCGGATATCCGCATCCACAAATTCCAGTGTTACCTTCCGCCCGGTGTAGAGCTTTTTTGTGCCGGGGGGAGCCGCCACCGAATCCTGCAATTTTTTAATGGTTGTCTCGGAGGAGGGAGGAGTAACAGGTTGAGGTTGAGATTTGACCGGAGCTTCCGGCTCCGTCTTCACTGCAAGCTTTGGATGGGTGATATCCAGGAGTATGGTGCCGCTCTCCTGGCGCAAGGACCAGGTTGCAGGCTGATTCAGCTTCACCAGCACCCGAGTCTCCGGTACCCCTTTCACCGATAGCTGATAGGGAGTCACCGACCGGACCACGCTGGGAAAGGCTCTGGTATCCAGAGGTCGACGAATGTTCCGGGGGAGAAGGCACTTTTTCACAAAGAATGACAACCCTTCGGAATTTTTGAACGGTTGTGTCGCCAGACAGGAGCCCCCCACCTTCATGGTGATCCGGGAACCGGTATCGACTATGGCAAAGTCCAGAGATTCGACCCGTGAATGGGAATCGATCCCCGCCGCTGCAAGCGCAGCAGGAGCCTCTTCCACCGACTTGCCGGTGAAATTCCCCGGAGAAACCGTTTGAAGCCTTACCCCCTGGTTAGTCCTGATCACTTTTACCAGAGTGAACACACCTGCTCTCCCATGAAAGACGATACGGCTTTTCCCTTCTAATTCAACCAGACGGGCGCTGGTAATACCGAAGCTGTTGAGGTTGACCTTGTCGGAGCCCACGCCGTTCCGGACACCAGGGAGGTCGATGACCAATCGGTCCGGTTTCGTCATGGGAAAGGCCGTATAGTCGGCAACCGGACCATCGGTGACAAGATCAATCCCCTCCGCCGTTTCCACAAGCTTCACGAGAGTGAGCCCCGTCACCACGGCGTGAAGGGGCGAGAGTGGGGGAGGATCACTCTTATTCTCCGCCTGCTCCGGAACAGTCTCGGACCTTGCCGGTTGGGTTAGAGACGGTAGCGGCTTGACCTCTTGACCCAAGGCAGGCATGACCAGCCCCAAGGCCACCAGCCAAAGAATCAAGGTTCCCACCGCAGTTCTAATGATATTTTCAAACAGGGATTTCATAGTACACTCCTTACTCTTTCCTGGGAAGGGTAAGTTTAACGCCTCGGTTCCTGATCTTGCCGTTTTCTTCACGATACTGCTCCGCAACCTCAAGAGTGGTCGGCTTGATACTCCGCACCCGACCGTTGTGTGGTCCGATTAATGACCCTTCCTTTACGACGTAGGATTTCCCGGTGGGATCCAGCACCATGGCTCTGTTTTCCGTCAACCCGGTGATGATCCCCATGAGTTTGAACTGATTCACTTCGTACTTCTGAATGGGAATCTGATTTTCCGAGATTGGCGGCAGGGGGAGTTTCGCCCTGGTGGCGGCCACAAAAGAGCGAAATGGATCTTTTTTGGACGAAAAATCGAACTGCTCCTGGAGAGAGGGGGGGGCTGCCGAACTGATTTTCTTCTGGAGGGGAGATTTGACCCCCTCTGCCGACTTGGTGGCGCCGGGACGCGACTCCTTCTCTTTCGTGCCGCAACCGCAAGGGGCCACTGCCAGGAGCGCCGGAAGAGTCAGCGCCAGGAACAGGTTCTTCTTACTTGGCATCATGAGCTATTTCCTTCTTGTCCAGAAACCGGAAGGTAGTTGCCAGACAAGTTACCCGTACCATGGTGCGCCCCCCCGCATCCCGGATGTCGGCAAAAGAGACATTGCCGATGTTGACGATGCGAGGAAGTTTCCCCACCGAGATGAAAAAAGTAGCGAGTTCGTAATAGGTTCCGGATACGGAGATATCAACCGGCACTGCGGCGTAAAAATCTTTCGGCTCTTCCCCTTTGGGGCGAAAGATCAGGAAATCCAGACCGGCCGCCTTCCCCGCCGAGGTGATACCGGTGAGCAGAGTCGGGATCTCTTTCTGGTTGGGAAGTTCGGTGAGGGCATTCTGGAGATCCTGCAGCAAAAGGTCATATTCATGTTTCAACCGGGGGAGGTTATCGGCGATCTTGCGCTTCTCGCCGACCTCATTTTGCAGGGTAGTCAGTTTATCGGTGAGTTGCGCATATTCAACCTGCCGTGGGGTGAAAAAAAAGAAGTAATATCCTGCGACTTCCACGATGAGAAGGAGAAACAGGATCAGCAACTTCTGTTTATTCGGCAGCCTGAAGAGTGCTTCCAGTCGCGGCTCCATGTCTCCCCCGGTTCCTTACGTGGGCGGTTGTCCCGGTTTGGGCTCTTCTTTTCGGGGAGCCCCCAGTTTACAGGTGAGGTCGAACCGTTTGACCTTCACGCCGGACAGATCCATCTGTTCGGACACCAGCAGCTCAACCTGATGAAATTGGCGGGATGTTTCGAGATTTCGCATGAAATCGGCAATGAGCTCTTCGGTATAGGCGATCCCGCCGATACTGAGGGCATCGGCGTTTTCGCTGTATTTGGTCAACCAGACCTTGTCGGGGACGGCATCGCTCAATGCCGCCAACCGTTTCACCGGACCGCTCTTCCCTGCCCGGAGCTGTTTGAGAACCTCCAGCTTCTTGCGCACATCTGCCTGCAGTTTCTTGATATTATCAATCTGACCGATTTTGGCCTTGAGTTGCTGGATCTCGTTTTCAGCCTTGGTAATGGAGAGTTTGGCGGCATTGATCCTGAGCACCAAGTACCACTGAATTCCCCCCATGATGACCACCGTTGTTGCCAGGAAGAGGAGCAGGATGGTGAACTGCTGCTTGACGGTCTCTTTCTGCCGGGTTTCCCGGACGAGGAGCAGATTGATCTTGATCATTTGTCCCCATACCTCCTCATGGCCAACCCCATCGCCACGGCAACATGAGGTCCGACATCCTTGAGAAAACCGGGAGGATACATATTATCCGGGCAGACGATCTTTTGAAAGGGATCAATGAGCTCAACCGGTATGTCCAGGCGCTTCCGGATCGCATCCAAAATAAATGGCGTCTTGGAACAGCCGCCGCTGACGTACAGTCTCGTGATCTTGTCACTACCGGTATTAGCCCCATAAAAATCCATGGAGCGGTAAAGTTCCATGGCCAGGCTCTCGTTACATGAGAGGATGACCCCGAGCACTGTCTCGTCAGAGGCGCCCCCTTGGGAGAGCTTCAGTTTCTCCGCTTCGTCCCCCTTCACTGCCAGCTTCTTCCGAATCTCCTGAGTATACTGTTTCCCCCCCCATTGAATGTCCCGGGTAAAGAGAGATTCCCCCCCTTTGACGATGTTGAGATTCGTGGTGGCATCGCCGATATTGGCCAAGGCGATGACCTCGTCCGGCGACGGATCGTAGTTCGCCTCAAAGGCGTTCTGAACCGCAAAGGCATCCACATCCAAAACGGTGAGCGTTACTCCTACCGTGTCAAACAGGGTGACGTAATCATGAATGATATCCTTTTTACTTGCCACCAGGATGACGTTCATCCTTTTGGGGGCGCTCTCGTCGGGACCGAGGATATGGAAGTCGATATTTACGTCGTTGATGTCGAAGGGGATGTACTGCTCGGCTTCCCAGTTGATCTGCTCTTCCAGCTCTTCGGCGGTCATCTCGGGAAAACTGATTTTTCGGATGATGACCGAGTTGCCTGCTATGGAGCAGGCGGCCTGTTGAGCCGTGACGTTAACTGTCCTGATCAGACCTCGCACCCCCTCGGCTATGGCGGAGATATCCATGAGAGTGTTGTCCACAATAGCCTCGGTGGGGAGATTCGCCATGCCGACCTTGACCAGCTCGTAATGCCCTTTCGTTTCCCTGAGCTGTACCAGTTTGATGGATGTGGAGCCGATATCGATTCCCACCAGTTCTTTTTTCCTGAACGAAAACATGGCGCCTCACCTGATTCGCTCTGCCAGTTGCGACGGCGGAACGCACATGGCGCGTTACCGTCGGATATTGATATATTTAATTTTTTTATTTATACAGCATTTATTGAAAAATTAAAAGTCATATAATACGGACGGCGTCACCTTTTCCTGGGGATTTAGCCTTTGAGATCCTGCCACTCTCCCCCTCCAGTAGAGCGGGTAATACGGATAACATGAAATTAATTATGATTCAATGCAATATTAGCCTATTTTTAAAAAAATGACGGAGTTCACAGGTAGACGGTTTTCATGAAGATGGAGAATGCATTGTGGCGAAATATGCGGGAGAGAGAGGATAGGTAGTGAGGAATGAGAGTGTCGGAGCAGGTCTGGGATCGACTATCTTACGAAGAGCCATTCGGTTCCGCTCCAGCGGCAGAGGGTAATGATGCCGGCCGGATTGAGGGCAATGGCGAAGGAATCTGCGTCATTCGTTATAAACAGACCGGCGTTTTGCATAGACTCCGTAAGAAACCCCTTGTCGTCGAACCGCATGCACTTCTGACCATTGAGTAGATCCACGGGCGGGCAAGGCATGAAGTTCCGGATTACCAGGTCGCTGTCCGAGGTCCCGTCGCTGCAGGCTGCCTTGTTAACAGAGGGTTGCAGCCCGAAGTGAGCCTTCCCCTTCCCCAGCGACCCGCTGTTCAGCACCGAGAATTCGTTGTTATCTCTGATACCGTTGTGGTTGTCGTCACGCCACTGAACGACCTGATAATTACCGGTAGTCGCATCCACTGCCACGTAGATCCGCTTCTTGATCAGTTGGGAGGAATAATTGCGCATCTCCACCCCCCCCCGCTTCATGGCCTGGGACTGTGCCCATTTGAACGTCTCATGGAGCGTGCCGGCGCTCTCCTCCAAGTTGCTCCGGCGGTACCAGGTAAGAAAGGGGGCGCCTGCCATACCGGTGAGGAGAGCGATCAGCCCCACAACAACTATTACCTCAATCAGGGTGATGCCGCTCTTGTTTTTCACATTTTCCTCCACCAGAGAATCTTGAAGGGGTTGCTCTGACTGGTTGTGCTGGTGAAATCCGATTGCGCACCGATCTGGAGTACGGAGGTCTTGGTGTTAGCGGTTATGGTGGGCTTAAGGGTCACGATGTAGGCGTGCTTGTGATCAAAGTCGAATCCCCCCACAAACCCACCGGAAAACCACTCTCCCCCTCCCCCCCCCACGACGGCCACATTGGTTATACCTTGAACAGTATCCCGTTTTACCCTGAGATCTATGACGATTACCCGTCCGTCACTCTCAAGAGTTGCTACGGTCTGATTGTTGTAATAACTTCGTGCGGTCCCTATATATATCTTCAGATCACTGGTAATAGCCGGCTTCGCCCATACTTTTTCATTACCTTTCTTGGTGGTGCCGTCATAGCCGGCCAGCAGCACCGTCTGGTTATTGTCCTTGACCCCGCCGGTGATCCCAATTTTTATCACCTCTACCCGGTATTTCCGCGCATCGGTGGCACTCCCGTTTGACGCCACATCCGCGCCTCCGGTCGCCAAAACCACATAATCCCTGTAGACCGACACCGCCGCTCCGATGGGCTCTTTTGCTCCGGTGGGAGTGGAACTGTCCGAGCCATCGGCGTTAAATTCCTTGACCTGATAGACGGGATCACTGTCGGTGAGGTTTTTCCCGTCCGCAGTGCGTAGCGCCCAGAGCCTTCCCTGCATATCGCCGAATACCAGATAATCATAGGAACCGTTATTATCACGATCCATGAGGGCCGGCACCGCCGGGGTTTCGTTGATCCCCACCGCGTCATCCGTATAGGGGAGCGGATGTGCCCATATCACCTTGCCGGTGTCCAGGTCAAGGGCGTAGGCGGTGACACCATACACGCAGGTGGGTGCCGTGTCGGTCAGCGTGCAGGTGGCATACTCCTTTGTTACGGTATCGATTTTCGCCACATTTTTTTTGTTGATCCAGCTTGAGGTAAGAAAGAGATAATCTTTCAACTGGTTCCCTATCTGCACGGTGCCGATGGCGACCCCCTTTGAATTCCCCATGTTGCAGTTTTTCAACGTGCCGCTGCAGGCGGTATCACTGCTCTTGTCATAGGAGCTTTCCCAGAGGAGTTGGGGATTATAGGGATCGGTCACATCCAGGGAGAAGAGTACGGCGCGATTTTCGGAGCGAACCATTGCCGTACCTACCAGACGGGTTTTCCACTCCCACTTGTTGGAAGTCGTATTCAAGATCAGGAAATCCCCCAGGGCAGGTGAACCGTCCACCGAAACCTTGGGCTCGAAGGATGCCTCATTGGTGGGGTCCGGGTTGAATGGTTGCTTATTCAGATTCGAAAGAAGCGCCGACGGAATGTAAGCCCAGATCTCCTTGAGGAGATGCAGTTTCTCGGCGGTTTTGCTGTCGTAATCGGGATAGGTTCCGCTCACCGGGTCATAGGTGCCGGCCCAGAAGGCATGCAGCATGCCGTCATCCCCCCCGGCGAAGAGTACCCGATCACGCCGGTCCTTCCCTGCGGCAAGTGCGGAGTCTGAAACGGCGGCAGCCGTGGATTCCACAAATTTCGACCTGGTCTTAAGCGCCGGAGTCGAGTTCTCGATGGCCCAGAGACGCATCGTATCCTGGTCTGTGCCCGAGGTATTGGCGGTGGAAGCCCCCGTGCGCCCCCGTACGGTATTGATGATGACCTTGGCATTATTGTTATTGGTGTCGTTTTCAACGGCTCCCACCCCTATCTGCGTTCTGAAAGCTGCTTTACTGGTGGCGTCCAGGGCGTCGAAACCGCCCGGATCAAACCGTATGGGATCTATTTTATCGGGGAGGTTGGTGAAGATATAGCGAGGCGTTGTGAGGTCGGGGGATGACGGATTCGTTGCCCTGAGCGGTGCGGTGGGGAAATTGCCGGTACCGGCAGGGGGCATGGAGTTGGCGGCATCCCACACCGTCACGGCGTTGGTCTGAGTATCTGTGGGAACCTTGAGCATCTTGAGATGTCCGCGATAGCTTGGGTAGTCATAACTGGCCTTGTAGAGGATGTTGTCCAGCACCAGCGGCTGGGTTTTGGAAAACTCGCTGGTGGTGGTCTGAAATTTCAGAGCCAGCAGGGTGTTGAGAACATATTTGATGCCGCAGGTATTTGACTTGGTCCAGTCTATGGTACAGCTGCTCAGGTAGGGACTAATGTAGTAGGAGCAGATCCCCTTCCCCAAAAGATAGCTCCAGGTTGAGGGGGGAATAGTAATCGTCGGCAAGGGAATGGTTTTGTTCACCGTCATGATGGGGGGCGATGTCTTGGTGTTGGTCGTAAAAAGGACCACATTATTGGTGGTGTTCTTGTAGGTGACCGCCTTGGCGGTGGCGGTGCTGCCGGTATAGGCAAGGATAATGGTGGTCAGTTTCACCGATTTATCGATCCCCATGATCGTCAGCATGATATTGGAAAGCGCCGTGGCGCTGACGGAGACGTTCTGAAAATCCAGGGTCATGTCGGCATTGCTGCTGATACTCCCCCGCTGAGCTGTGATAGTTGTCGTACTGCAGGCCGGCGTACAGGTATAGTTGAGGGTCAGGCTGGCATCCTCCGGAGGGGTCTTGGAGGGCAAAGTCAACGTCCCGGCCCAGGTGAGCTGCGTGGCGATGGAATATGATGGCGGAATGATCGCACCGCTACAGGTCGCCGGCGAGAGCTGATCCGGGGAGCAGACGGCCTGGGAGGTCGTATCATTGTATACGAGGGAGAGCTTGCCGTTTCCCGGGAAGGTGACCTGAATATCCGTCAGGGTCACATCGGCGCAGGTGGCGCCACGTTTTACAAGTATATTGGTCAGGGTATGGGTTGCCGGGTCGTAGGATGCCGAACTCATATCCAGGGTGAGGTTCCCCACCGTGTTTACAGCCCCGGAACCTTGACTGTTCACCGAAAGATCGAACCGGGCAGTCACCGATCCGCCGGCTAACGGCAGCTTCACCGAAACTATCTTGCTGAGGGAACTGCTGATATCATTGCCGAAAGTCAGGGTCAGCATGCTCGCCGGTGCCCACAACGAACAGCGCACCGGTGCACCGCTACTGCTCTGATTGGGAGCGCAGAGACTCTGCCGCTTATCGATTTCGGTAAGGTCGGTGACATTGGTGAGTTTCACCATGCCGCCGTTGCCGTCAAAGGTGACGTAGAAGTCGGTTATCTGCAGATTGGCCGTGGCGGTGGGATCGCTGCTGGTAAACTGCACCCCTGACAGCGTGCTGGTTCCCGAGTCAAAGGAGGCCAATTCGGCGTTAAGATCCACCTTGCCGCCGGTGGTGCTTCGTGTGCCGCTGCCGGTTCCCAGATTGTACTGCACCTTGGGGCAACTGCTCCCCTGGGTACAGCCGGTATGCACCAGTTCTATGAAAATTGAGCCGACTGACGGCGGATTCATGTTGAAGGAGAAATCCAGGGTCCGTGAAGGGGGGTAATCGTAGGTCGTACTGTTGCTGCAACCGATGTATTTGTGCCCCGGCAGATAGGCCACATACCCCTCGCCGGGGATCCCGTTAATTCGTCCCCCCACAAGGTAGTCGTAGGCATAGTACCCCGCGGCGGCGCCGGCGCCGGGAATATAGCTGTTGTTCAGCTTGGTGGTATCATCATGAATAAAACGGGTGAATTGGCTCCCCACGTAACGGTCATCCGGGGTGGTGCCGTTGTCGTTGGCCGTCAGGGTGGTGAGATAACTGTACGACTTGGCCAAGCTGGGGCGCAGGTTGTGCACGTGGCCGCCGGTGGCTTGGTAATTCCAACCGCCGCACTGGACCAGCCAGAACGGGGCCTGCTCGAACTTCAGATAATCGACGGAACATTTCCCCCCGTCGGAGCAGCCGCCGTTGGTCTCTATCCTGGGGGTCGCCTTATTGGAACCTATGGTAAAGCCTCCGTCACTCCCCACACTGATTCCTCCGGAGGCTGAGCCTTCGATACTTTCGATGGAGGCGCATTCAAAAAAACCGGAATTCCCCCGCTCAAGATACTTCCGTATGTTGCGGATTGTCAGCTTCTGTTCCTCTACGGTGTCTACGGCGGAATCCACGATCCAGTGGGGGGCCCAGAGAAGGGTGAATGGAGCGGCAATATCGGAACGTTCGGCCGAGCAGGTGGAAGGAATAGGATCATCCAGGCAGCCGTTCATGATATCCACCGAGCTTACATACTGGAAAACGGTGTTGCGCCAGGAGAAGAGTCCGGCTGCCCGAATATAATCTTCCAGGACGTCACTAGCCCCTTCGTTCAACACGGCGACCCGGGGCGGTTTCCCCACCAGGACCTTATCCACATTGCCGGAGAAGGAGATATTCGTCTTGTGAATCTTGACGGAGGGAAACTTGGCCTTGACGATATTCAGCTCCGCGGTGGTCATGTCGTTCACGTCGATGACAAACGGTCCCCCCCTGTAGGAGATGGAGCCGGCTGTCCCGGAATCCGCCTTGGTGACATAGTTGCTCATGGGCGCCACTGTTCCGGTTTTCGTACTGTTATAAATGGTAACTATCGGTTTGACATCCGAGATCAGGGTCAGGTCCGGGTCCTGAGAACTGTTTTTGCCGTTGTCGATAATCCAGTAGGCCTTGATCTGCTTGCAATAGCCGAAAAGCGCCTTCTGCTGAGGTACGGAGCCGTCGTTATTGACACAACGGTCCGGCTGGTCACCGACATCCAGCAGAGCGTAGAGCAGACCGAAGAGTTGGAACAGCGACTGGTCATTCTTGTTGGTATCGCAATAGGCTGCATTGGCAACGGTGTTGCCGGTGTCATTGTTCGGTTGCCAGCAGGAGTCGGCGGCAATGATATAGGAACCGGCGCCGAAGGCACGTGTGGTAGCCGGGGCCTCCGTTACAGCCGCCACCAGGAGCGTCACCAGAATAAAGGTAGCCAGGGAGACGGCAGAGGAGAAACTATCCGATGGTTTCATGCTCTTCTCCTAAAATTCTTTTCGAGGATTGGCGGCGGCAGAGCCGACGGACTCTCCGGTAAAACCTTCCCGTGGTCCCCCCTGACCGAACTGTTTGTAGTCCGTACCGAGGGGTTTCGTGTAGATCACTCCGGCGTCGATGACCGTCTGGGTCTGATCTCCGGCCCGCTCCGCCACCGCCATGATTTCCACCACCTTGGGTATATTGGTTGTCTTGGCGTATATCTTGTACGTGTAGGTATCACTGGCACCATGGGCCATGGCACCGGTGAGGTCGAGATTGTAAGTTTCCCCGCCCAGGGTGAAGGTAGGGAGCGCTCTGGTAAAGACCGAATGAATGCTGCTTGACAGATTAATAAAGCTCTTGTCGTTGATTCCGGGCATACAGCTGCCGGCGCCCCAGTTGGGGGGGAGACAATCTTTGGACATGAGGATATAGCGGGACTGATTCAGGCCGATCTCGGCGGTGTACAGATTCTGACTCTTGATGACGGTGTCCCGGGTGCTTCGGGTAAAAAGCCCCACGCGGTAGGAGAGCGCAACCACCACCAGGGTCAGCAGGAGGGTTACCAGCAGGGCGATGACAAAGGCCATCCCCCTCTCTTTTGATCTGTGCGGATCAGTTGAAGAAGACAAGGTTCTTCACCTCGATGGTTTTTGTGAGCAGCAGGCGGCGGTAATGGTCGTTGAACGGGCCACGGGTGATCTTGTCCGCTGTTCTCCCCAGAATATAGGTCGCCCTGTCGGTGTAGCCGTTATCGATCCTGTCCGAACGCACCAGGAGCCAGACCGTGACGGTCTTGAGCTGGGTCAACGGCGGCAGGGTCGCCTGGGTTACCAGGACGTTGTTGATGGTATCCAGAAACGTGAATTCGACCTTGAACCCGTCCACGCCGCCGGCAGAATTGCTGCTATTGGACGATGCGATGAGTTTGACAGGATCCTCGCCGCACGACTTATCCCAAGACGATCTCACGAGATCTCGTTTCACCCCGATGGTATTCACCGAATACTTGTACTGACGGATGCCGTAGACAGTCGAATTACGAGGGACATTCTGCTCCAGAACCTTCGTAAGGGTCACTGACGTTCCCTGCAGAGAGTCAACCTGGTAGTAGAGTTGGGGGGCACTACCGGCAATGGTGGCGGCGGAGAGGAGCAGAGAGTCAAAGGTTATGAGGGAACGACCGGCATCACTGGAAATATCATCATAACAGGAACTCTCCGCGTCGATGTTGAGACTGTTATTCCCGGCCAGAGTATCACCTACCGTGGTCAGGAAGTAATCCGACGGCGCCCCTCCCCCGTTCAGTAGCTGCTGATTGTTGAAGCAAGCGGCGGATTCATTGATCATTACCGGCTGGGACGTGAGAAACTGCAACGTATCGTAGGGGGTGGAACTGGTATGAGTGAGGACGTTGGGAGCCACCGGCGGCACCGTGCTCCCCGTGCAGTAGGGGATACGCGCGTCCGGGCCAAGAAGATAACCGATCATCCGGATATCCTCTTCCATGAACGACAAGATTCGCTCCCCCTTTGCCGCAAGTGAGTTGTCCGAACTTGTCAGCGCCACCTGCCTCTGCACCACAGTGAATGTGCCGAACATCATGGCGCTGATAATGCCGAATATGGCCAGAGTAACGACAAGTTCCAGAAGCGAATAACCGTTATCTCCCTTTGAATAACCTCTCATGTCAGAAACTCCACATGGTGCTGAACGAGCGCGATCTGGTCTGCCCCTTCTGCTGATACTGCACAACCGACGTAATGATGACCGGCTTCGGATCGACCGTCACTCCGGGGACCTGATCTATTCTGAAAGTTCTCCTGAATTTGGCCGCCGGATCCTTGTCCGTAGTCACCTCACCTTTATTTGTCAGATATTCCACCGGGCTCGAGTAAGAGGTACCCCCCGCCAGGTAGGTATCAACCAGATCCCGCGGTAAGGAGATGAGCTCTTCCACCTTCATGGCCGCGGCATCCTTGGCTTTCACACTGATACCGATGGAGCTGTTGATATCCATGGTATTGAGGAGATGGGGGATTATGGCCAGAAGACTGATGCTGACGATTCCCATGGCGACAAGGAGTTCTGCCAGAGTAAAACCGGCTTGCGGGGTTACTTCTTCGGACCAGTTCTCAGCTCCTCTTGATTTCATATCCCGTGACCTCGCACGTGAGTTGATTTTCACAAGAAATGCCGATTCAAACAATTGCTCGCTAATGTATCAAATATTATTAGCATTTGCAACTGTTATGCCGATTATATGGGTGATCATGTCGGATACCGGTCACAAATCCCGGATACGCCTTATTTATTGAGTCATAACGGAATGTTAACTGCTGCGAGAGTATGCTTTTCAGGGGAGGTTACGCGAGGGGTAGGGAAGAACTGCAGCTCTAAATTTCCGGTGTACGTAGTTCACTCTGCATTTTTTGCGTGGTATGGGGTCACGAAGAGAAAATCTTACTCCACATCAGACAAGGTTCGGAAGTAACGCCTCCCACCAAGCCCAGATAACGACCAGAATCCCCAGCAGCGCCAAGAGGAAGTTGAGCCTGCGGCTTGGCCGACCGTTCCTCTTCACCAGATATTCGGCACCCAGACCGAGAACTAAGCCGGAGATGAAACCGAAGAGGTGCGCCCCCAGATCGGTCTGCTTCCCCTCTGTCCCCAGAAGAGCCAGCAACGCCAGGGCTGCGGCGCCGGGAAGCAATAATCTCCGCTTCCTGAAATGCCCAGGGGAGCGGATCATGCTCACCGCCGCCAGTATCCCCACCGTACCGAACAGGGCCGTGGACGCCCCTATGGAACGGTGGTCCGGCGATTGAACGAGGTTGTTCACCAGATTACCCAGGATGCCTGAACCAAGGATAAGAGTCCAGGCCAGCCCGGAACCAAGATCGCGACAGAGGCAGAGAATAAAGACGCTCCCGATGGCCAGATTACTGATCAGGTGCAGCAGATCCGCATGAAGAGTAAGCGCCGTTACCAGACGCCACCACTGGCCATCACGGATCGCAACGGGATTGGCGTTACCCAAGGTGAACCAGTCCGGGGAGTGCCCTCCCGGAAGAGAGAGATCCAGGCGGGTAATGTTGTAGAAGGTGGCCAGAAGAAGCAGGACCGAGAGTGTGGCAAGAGTGTTTTCGGTAAAAGGATGGGGCGATGGGAGCGGCGGCGGCCAGTTGCGGTTCTCCTCTACGAAAAGATGCAGTTCAGTGATGGCGGAGTCCAGATGGCGGGAAGGAACCATGAGTCGCCAGGATGACCCCTGATTCTCAAGGTGGCACGGGATGGAGCGGGAATCCAGAACCAGCGCCCAGAGACGGACTCCGCGCTCCGTGAGGGGATCGCCACGTGAGCCGATGACGAGCTCCGCCGTGATGGCGACGGACTCCTCCTCCAGGGTTGAATCTTCCCCCGTTAGCAACTCCTCTGTTACGGGACTGAACAGAAGTTCACCATTAGCGAGTCATCTTCACCTGCAACGCCCCTATTCATGACATTACCTTCGCATTTATTTTACAGTACCATGAAGATAAGAACCCATCTGTTCATCTTCAACCCCCATTGTGAAAGAATTTCCGACAAGCTATCACGAATCCTGTTGAGGGACAACCGTCGGGGCACGGCGCGCCGTGCCCCGACATCTTATCTCCTCAACCGGCGCGCCACCAGGGTCGCCGAATGCTCCACCCTGATGCTGCTCCCGTCGGTCTCCAGTCCCCCTTCGATCTGCATCTTGCACCCCGGACAGTCCACCGCAACCGTGGTCACGCCGCTTTCCTTGATATTTTCCTTCTTGTTCTTCAGCACCTCCGCCGATATCTCCGGGAACTTGAAGGAGTAGGAACCGCCGAAGCCGCAGCATTTATCACAGTCGGTCATCTCCCTGATCTCCACCCCTGCCAACTCCCTCAATACCCGTCGCGGCTCCTCGTACACCCCGCACCCCCGCCGGAGGTGACAGGCATCATGATAGGTGATCGTTTCGCGTGCGGCGTGCGGCGTGCCGTTTACCATTCCCGAGCCCCGAGTCCCCGGTCCCCGGTCCCCAGTCCCCAGCCTCTTCGCCGCCAGCTCCGAATAATTGAAAACCTTCTCCGCCAGTTTGACCGCCTTGGCGTGGTAGACGGGCTCCCCCTCCAGCAGCTTGAGGAAATCATGTTTCAGCGACACCGTGCAGGTGGGACAAATCGTCACGATGTAATCGGCACCCTCGGCCAAAAGAACATCGATATTGAGCCGTGCCATGTCCCGCGCCACCTCCATCTCGCCGGAGTAACGAGCAGGAATGCCGCAGCAGAGCTGATTTTGCGGGAAACTAACCTGGTACCCCAGCAGCTCCAGTGATTCCTGGGCATCCCGGCAGATCTCCGGAAAAACGAAGTCGGCAAGACAGCCGGTAAAGAAAAGTACTTTTTCTCGGGACCGGGGATCGGGGAGTGGGGACCGGGAACTGCCTTCTTTCACCAAGTCGCGATAGGGCTTTTCCGCGATGGGGGGAAGAGATTTGCCGCCCACATCACTGTTGAGAACCAGGGGGAGATGCCTGATCCGCCCCCCCTCCCCCTGAAACGGTTTCTGGGCCAAGTATGCGGCCCGAAGAGCGCCATGGAAGAGCTTTCTATTTTTCATGAAGGTTCCGAAGAGAAACTTCTGACCGGTGGGCTTCCTGATCCTGTCCCGCAGATCCACGATGAGCCCCTCGATGTTGATCTTTGAGGCGCAGACCTCGTTGCACTTGCGGCAGCCGATGCAGAGCTTGAGAATATCCTCCGCTTTGTCAAAGCCATGGAGGAAAGGGGTGATGACCAGCCCGATCCCCCCCACATAGATGTGACCGAAGACGTGCCCCCCCACGATCTCATAGATGGGACAGACGTTGGCGCAGGCTCCGCAGCGGACACAGGTGAGAGCCTCACTGAACAGCGGGTCCAGAGCCAGCTCCATCCGGCCGTTGTCCAGAAGCACGATATGAAGCGCCCTCCCCTCCCCACCCGTGGGTCCCTTGATGAAAGAGGCGTAGGAGGTGATTTTCTGGCCGGTGGCGTTCTTGGGAAGAATCTCCATGACATCCAGGGCCGCAGCCAGATCCGGTACGATTTTTTCCACCCCTATGAGGGCGATGTGGGTCCGTGGGATAGTGGTGACCAACCGGGCGTTCCCCTCGTTGGTCATGATCCCGATGGCGCCGTTACCGGCGATGGCCACGTTACCGCCGGAGAGCCCCACCTGACCGGTGAGAAAACCGCTCCTCAGCGCCTCCCGCGCTGCCTTGACCAGGGTCGGAATATCCGCCGGCAACTCCTTCCCCGTGGCCTTGGAAAAGAGCTCCGCCACCTCCTCCTTGTTTTTGTGAATAGCGGGAAGGACCATATGGGATGGCCGCTCCCCGGCGAGTTGTATGATCCACTCACCCAGATCGGTCTCCAGGCATCGAACCCCCTGTTTTTCCAGATAGTGATTCAGTTCGATCTCTTCCGACGTCATGGCCTTGGATTTGACCAGAAACGTCGCCCCCTGCTCCTGCATGATCCGGTGGATGGTCCGGTTGGCGTCATCTCTGGTGCGGCAGAAATGGACCGTGGCTCCTGCCTTTTCCGCATTCCGGGTGAATTCCGCCACCAGTTCCGGCAACCGCCTCAATACCCCCCGTTTACTTTCCGAGATTCTGCTCCGGAGTCCTTCAAAATCGATCCCCTCCAGCGCCTTGGCCCGGGCCACCGGGTAGGCCGCGGCAAAATTCTTCAGGGCGCGACGCAGATAGCTGTTGTTGATCTTCTCCCGAATCTCACTTTTTCCCATGTCACGCTCCTTCCAGAATGAGGATATGCAGTTCCCTGGGGCCATGGACCCCGATGGTCAGCACCCGCTCGATGTCTGCGGTGCGACTAGGCCCGGTGGTTAAAGAGAGGTAGGCGTTGGTACCGGCATCCAAGGCCGCTCCCAACAGTGGCGCCGCGCTCCGGAGATCAGGAAGGATGGTGGATTCCTTAAGGAGCACCAGATGAATGGGGGCCAGAGCCGTGGCGCTGCGCCCCGTGGGGTCACCAAGATCCAACAGGAGAGTGCCGGTCCGGGCGATACCGGCCTGGGCTGAGCTGAGACAGAACCTTACCTGGGGGTACTCGCAAGGATCTGCCGGGGGGAATGCGTCCCGAAGCGCCGCATACTCATCCGGCAGCTCCGAGACTGCCACCTTTTCCTCTTTGATCAGATCCCGCAGGTACCGCAGCGCCTCCGCCATTGCGGAAAACCGTTTTACCGTGCTCCCCACCGCTTCCGCTGCCTCAGCAAATTGGTAAACCATTTTTACCACCTCGTCAAACACTCTCTTTATTTTATTCGTGATGCAGAATACTGAAGGAAAAGCACCGTGTCAAGGGATGTTATGGATATAAAAAAAGTTATTGACAGTGACAATCAAATAAAGTAATTGGTATTACCAGTTAACTTCATAACCTCGTCTCATTCCCTACCACAGGAGGAACCGAACATGCCCTGGATTCAGACGTACACGCCGGTAGCCGGATCGCTGGGGATGTCGGCCCTGGTGGCCGCCATCCCTCTCGCCATTATCTTCGTCTGCCTGGCTCTACTGAAGATGAAAGCCCACAAGGCGGGTCCCCTGGCCGTGGCGTCCGCTTTGGCCATCGCCGTCCTCGTCTGGGGGATGCCGGCCAAACTGGCGGGACTCGCCTTTGCTCAGGGTGCGGCCTTCGGCCTCTTCCCGGTCTTCTACATCGTCATCACTACTCTCTTTCTCTACAACATCACCGTGAAGGGGGGGCAGTTCGAGATCATCCGGGCCTCCTTGGCCGGAGTGACCGCCGACCGCCGCCTCCAGGCGCTACTCATCGCCTTCTGCTTCGGTGCCTTCATCGAAGGGGCCGCCGGCTTCGGCACCCCGGTGGCCATTGCCGGCGCCACCCTGGTGGGTCTCGGTTTCCGCCCCCTCTACGCCGCCGGAGTCTGCCTCATCGCCAATACCGCGCCGGTGGCCTTCGGCGCCATCGGGATTCCGGTGGTGGCCCTGGCCGGGGTCATGGGATATGGTGACGACGGGATGATGAAGCTTTCTACCATGGTGGGACGGCAGCTCCCCTTCATCTCCTCGGTCATCCCCTTCTACGTCATCATGATCATGGTGGGATGGAAGAAGACCATGGAGGTTCTCCCCGCCATCATCGTCTGCGGGGTCACCTTTGCCCTCTGCCAGTGGGCCACAGCCAGCTACCTGGGTCCTTATCTCCCCGACATCATCTCCTCCCTGGCCGCCATGGCCGCCCTGGTGCTGCTGCTGCAAGTCTGGCATCCCAAGGAGATCTTTATCTTCGACCATGAAGAGCCAAGCAGCGGCAAGGAGCAGCACCCTTACACCCCGGGCCAGGTCTTTCGTGCCTGGGCTCCCTACCTGGCCCTGACGGTCATGGTCCTCCTCTGGGGAATTCCCTCCATCAAGACGGAGTTGGACAAAGGGACCAAAGAGATCGAGGTAGTCGGTCTGCATAACGCCGTGGTGAAGAAGGTCTCCAAGCCGGAAGAGGGAATCAAGAAGGGAACCGTCGTTCTTGCCGAGGCGGACAAACTCCTCCTGGCGCTCCCCGCCACCCAGCCGACCCTGGTAAAGGCCATTGCCCTGGTAAACGACCTGAAATCGCTGGAAGAGAAGTTCCTCCCAATGGAACGGGGTCTGGCCGGTCAGGGAGCCATCCTGACTGAAGAGCGCTACGCCGGATTCAATGCCATTGCCAAGAAGTCGACGGATCTTCAAAAACTGGTGAAGGATGATCTGGAAAAGAACAGCCTCGTCGCCAAGGATACGTTCAAACCGCTGGTCAAGGCACTCACTGACCAGCTTCCGGCCAAGGTCCCCGCAAAATACAAGTTCAACTTCTGGTCGGCAGCCGGCACCGCCATCCTCATTGCCGCCTTCCTCTCGGCCCTCATCTGCGGCGTCAGCCTGGGCGATACCTTCCGCCTTCTGGGGAAAACCCTCTACGACATGCGCTACCCGTCCATCACCGTGGCCTCGGTCCTGGGGCTGGCCTATGTCATGAATTTCTCGGGAATGACCAACTGCCTGGGGCTGATCTTCACCAAGACCGGCCATATCTTTCCCTTCATCGCTCCGTTCCTGGGGTGGCTGGGGGTCTTCCTCACCGGCTCGGACACCTCCAGCAACGTCCTCTTCGGCGGACTGCAAAAGGCAACGGCCGAGCAACTGGGGCTCAACCCGATCCTCATGGGAGCTGCCAACACCAGCGGCGGCGTCATGGGGAAGATGATCTCCCCCCAGTCTTTGGCCGTGGCCACCGCCGCCTGCGGCATGGTGGGGGAAGAAGGAACCCTGTTCCGTTTCACCCTCAAGCATTCTCTCTTCCTGACGGTGATCGTCGGTGTTATCGTCTATCTCCAGGCGTATTTTTTGCAATGGATGGTGCCGTAAAGGCGGGGGCCGGTAATCCGGGACTGGGGACCGGGGAAAAAACAGTTCATGCTGAGCAAGAGGGAGTTGAGATATGGAACCATCATTCATAAAGGAACTGCAGGGGATCGTGGGGGCACGTCATACGCTCACCGACCGGGAATCGCTGGCGGTGTACGGCTATGATGCCACGCCGGAACTGGAGAGCGTTCCCGGGATAGTGCTCCTTCCCGGAAGCAGCGAGGAAATGGCCAAAATCATGGCGCTCTGCTATCAGGCAGGGGTGAACCTTACCCCCCGCGGCTCCGGCACCAACCTCTCGGGAGGCTCCATCGCCACCTCAGGCGGAGTGGTAATGCAGACCAGCCGCCTCAACCGGATACTCGAGATCGACCAGGAAAACCTCACCGCCACCGTGGAACCGGGGGTCATCACCAGCTCCCTCCACAAGGCGGCGGAAGCTCTCGGCCTCTTCTATCCCCCCGACCCGGGGAGCATGAACATCTCCACTATGGGGGGAAACGTGGCGGAGAACGCCGGGGGACTCCGGGGGCTGAAGTACGGAGTCACGGCGGACTATGTCATGGGGCTCAAAACCATCCTCCCCGGCGGTGACCTGCTGAAAAGCGGGGGAAAGGCGGTGAAGGATGTGGCCGGGTACAACCTGAGCCAGCTCCTCATCTCGTCGGAAGGGACCCTGGGAGTTTTTTCGGAGATCACGGTAAAGCTGGTCCCCAAGCCCCGCACGAAGAAGACCATGCTGGTCCATTTCCCGGAACTGGAGCAGGCAGCCCTCACCGTCTCGGCCATCATCGCGGCCCGGATCATCCCCGCCACCCTGGAGTTTCTGGACAAGGTGACCATCAGATGCGTGGAAGAGTACGCCCACGTGGGTCTGCCGCTGGACGTGGATGCGGTGCTCCTCATCGAGGTGGACGGTCACCCGGCGGAGGTGGAGGAGGATGCCGCGCGGGTGCGGGAAATCTGCGAGAAGCACCGCTGCTCTTTCTTCCAGACCGCGGCCACGGCGGATGAGGCGCTGAAGCTGGCCACGGCCCGGCGGGTCGCCCTCTCCTCTCTGGCCCGGCTCAAACCCACAACCATCCTGGAGGACGCCACCGTCCCCCGCAGTTGCATCGCCCCCATGCTGAAGTTCATCCAGGAGACGGCAAAGAAATACAACCTCACCATCGGCACCTTCGGCCACGCGGGGGACGGCAACCTTCACCCCACTTGCCTCACCGACGAGCGTGACCATGACGAGATTCGCCGCTGTCACCAAGCCTTCAGTGAGATCTTCGACATGGCCATCCTGATGGGGGGAACCATCACCGGAGAGCATGGTGTGGGTATCGCCAAGAAGCCGTACCTGCCGCGACTGGTGGGAGAGACCGGCTTAAGAGTCATGCGGGGGATCAAGGGGGCCTTTGATCCCAAGGGGCTACTGAATCCGGGGAAAGTTTTTTAACAACAGGTACGAGGGACTGGGGACTGGGAACGTCAAAACCAGTCCCCGGTCCCTGGTCCCCAGTCACGGAGTTATTCATGGAATATGTCGATCTGCTGAACTGCATGCGCTGCGGGATGTGCCTCCCCCACTGCCCAACTTATAAGGAAACCTTTCTGGAGACCGCCTCCCCCCGGGGTCGGGTGGCTCTGGTGCGCAAGGTCCAGGACGGGGAGTTGGAGGTGAACGAGCAGCTGCTGGAATATCTCACCCTCTGCCTGGACTGCCAGGCTTGCCTCAGCGCCTGTCCCTGCGGAGTCAATGCCGGTGAGCTGGTGGCCGAGTTCAAATGCGAGGAAAAGGGGAAAGGGGGGCTCTCCTTCATGGAGGAGCTGGTCCTGCGGAAGCTGGTCCCCCATCCGGAACGGTTGGAGCGCGCCATGATCCCCTTGCGGCTCTACCAGAAAACCGGGCTTCAGAAACTGGTCCGCTCCCTGGGCCTCCTCAAGATGTTCCCGCCGGCCCTGGGTCGAATGGAGGGGCTGCTCCCCCGGCTCCCGGCGAAACCGCTGCGTAAAACCCTCCTGGAGGTAACTCCGGCCAAGGGGGAAGAGAAGGGAACGGTCGGCTTCTTCCTGGGATGCGTCATGAGCCTCATCTTCAGCGAGGCGAGCCATGCCACGGTGGAGCTCCTCTCTTCCCTGGGGTATCGGGTCATCACCCCCAAGGCCCAGAAATGTTGCGGCGCCCCCAACATGCTCGGTTCCGACCTGAAGGGGTTGCAAGAGCTGGCAACCTTCAACGTGGAGCTCTTTAGCGGCTATGACCTGGAGTTCATCGTCACGGACTGCGGCGGCTGCGGGGCCGAACTGAAGAAATACGGCCATCACCTTCCGGAAAACGGAGCGGCCGGAAGCTTCAGCAACAAGGTGCGGGATATCTCGGAGGTTCTGGCGCTCCATGCCGACGACCTCAAGGGGAAACTGAAACCGCTCTCCCGCCGGGTCACCTGGCACGACTCCTGTCACATCGCCCATGCCCAAGGGATTCGCTGGCAACCCCGAACCCTCCTGAATCTCATCCCGGGACTTGACGTCCGGGAACTGAACGAGGCCGACGCCTGCTGCGGCAGCGGGGGGACCTACAACATCGCCCAGCCGGAGATGTCGGATCTGGTCCTGCAGCGAAAGGTGAACAATATCCTCGCCACCGGCGCCGAATACCTGGTCACCGCCAACCCCGGCTGCCTCCTGCAGTTGAAGAAGGCGCTCTCGGAAACGACACCCAGGGTGAAAGTGCTGCATCTGACGGAACTGCTCAGCGAGAGTCTCGCCGCCGGACTCCGGCCAGTATCTCTTAGGCTGAAGACTGAAGGTTAAACCTGAAACAAATCAAGACACAAAAAAGCCCGCTTATGCGGGCTTTTTTGTGTCTTCCTGATACTCTTCAGCCTATCAACCTGAGTATGATCATTCGTCGCCATCACCCTCGGATTCGCGAGGGCGTCCCCCCCGTGACCCGGAAGAGCTCTGCCGCCGGGAGGAACTGTGACTGCGGGAAGAACCATGTGAGCGGGAGGAACTCCGTTGGTGCGACGTGCCGCCGGACCCGGATGAGTCCTTGGGAGTCGTTGATGTACGGGAACCTCTCCGCTTTCTGTTGGCATTTTTTTTCAGATTTCTGAACCCTGCACCCACAAAATGCCAGGACAGCTTCACGAACAGGGCGCAGAGAAGAAAGAGTCCCCCTATCACCCCTAACTTCAGCAGCATTCTGGACAAGGAACCTTGCTCCGGAGGAAGATCATATTTTTTTGACTCTTTCGTTTCCCCCTTGCTCTTTTTGGCCCCTTCCACCCCGGCCTGATACTCCCCCGGATGACGCTGCCGGTACCCCTTCTCGGCAAGACCAAGGGCAACCTGCTGAGCTTCGGGGGATACCACCAACTCTCCCGCGTAGGTATCCATTCTGGAGTTGTTCGTCACGGAGAGGAGCTGATAGGCGTCATTAATGACCGCTTCTTCTGCAGAATTGGCGGTAACGGTCCGGTTGCCGAGAATCTTTTCGGAGTCGGTTTTCATGACTTCGATATCTACCTTGGTAAAAACCGACTGCCCCGGATTTTCCTTGTTGACGATGCCGCCGATGGAGTTCGTGCCGTTACTGCAGACAAACTGTCCCTGCCTGAGGAAGTAATTGACACTGATCCTCCCCACCTCTTCAATCCGGTCCACCACGAACTTGTCGCTGAAATGCGCCCGCATCTTGTCGGGAAGCACCACCGTCCCCATAACACCGTTGAAGGTCGATCCTGGGAACTTGTCCGCCAACTTCTGGGTAAAGTATGATCTCATGCGTGCCGGATCATCGGGAATGGCGGCTGCAGTCTGGGTATAAATGTCTCTCAACGCCTTCTCGGTATCACGGGCGGTCTGTTCCAGCTTAAGCCAGTACTGGACCGTGAGGGTGTACCCATTGGAAGAGACACCGGAGAGAGCCGGCGCAGCGCTGCCGGCAGAGGCGGTAACGCCGGAGGCTGTTAAATCCGAGGGAGGGGCCGGGGCGGCAGAGATAACGGAAGCTGTCAGAAGCGCCCCCGCGCAGAGCGCCGGAATGAACAGACGACCAGGCAGGCGACCTCTCCTGTTCGGAGTGAGCAGGGGGAGGAGATTCTTTCTATTCATACTGAGGAGTACCTCCACGACATGTTTCATTCGGCACCGACGACCTCTATTCTTAAGTGTGACTTCATATCACAGCTTGCGGACAGGTACCAGAAAAATATCTTCCGAGATACAGACAAAAGAACGGCGCTCGGGAATTTCCCGAAGCGCCGCTCTTTCTGTTCTTACTGCTTGAGGCGGATTGATTACCCTGCGCAGATTGCGCTTACCGGACAGGTATCCACACAGGCGCCGCAGTCGATGCAAGTATCGCCGTCAATGGCGCGCTTGTCACCCGCTTCGCTGATTGCGTTCACCGGACAGGAATCATCACACGCACCGCAGTTGATGCATTCATCAGAAATCTTGTGAGCCAAAGTATTCACCTCCTTTTCACTATTTTACTTCCCAATAACCGGCCATCAAATTAGCACACAATCCGGGATATGTCCAGAAGAAGGTTTTGACGGAAACTCCGCAAAGGGACACAAAAGATGTTGAATTCGGTGCAACTCTATTGTATATGTAAAAAACAGTTTTATTTTTCAGTATCGCCCAACCCCTCTTTTTACTGAGACAAAATATTCTTCACCCAGCTTGAATTTAAGGGAGGATTTGCATGGATATTCTAGCACTCAACTGCGGCAGCTCGTCGGTCAAGTATCAACTGTTCGACTGGGATAAAATGGAAGTAATCGCCAAGGGGATGGTGGAACGAGTCATCATTGGTGACTCGTTCATCATCCATGAAGTACCCGGCCGAGAAACCCACCGCGAAGAGTCGGAGTGTCCGGACCATCAGGTTGCCATCAACCTGATTATCAAGACCCTTACCAGTGAAGCCCACGGTGTACTGAGTGATATCAACAACATATCAGCGGTGGGGCACAGGGTTGTCCATGGCGGCGAGAAGTTCACCTGTTCGGTGCTCATCGACGAACAGGTGCTGGACGCGGTGAAAGAGGTTCAGCATCTGGCTCCTCTCCACAACCCCCCTAACATCGCCGGTATCGAGGCGGCCCAGGCGCTCCTCCCCCATGTCCCCCATGTGGCGATCTTCGACACGGCGTTTCACCAGACCATGCCGGAACATGCCTATCTCTACCCGCTCCCCTACGACTGGTATGAAAACTTCGGAGTCCGGAGATACGGCTTTCACGGCACCTCCCATCTCTACGTCTCCAAGCGGGCAGCGGTACTCCTGGGGAAGCCGGCCTCGGAGTGTAACATCGTCACCATGCATATCGGCAACGGTGTATCCCATGCCGCCATCAAAAACGGAATCTCCGTGGATACCAGTATGGGACTCACCCCATTGGAAGGGGCGGTCATGGGAACCCGTTGCGGCGATATCGATCCGGCCATCCCGGCCTTCATGATGCAGAAGGAAAATCTCTCCGCCAAGGAGATCGACAGTATCCTCAACAAGAAGAGCGGGGTTCTGGGGATAACCGGACGTTTCACCGACCGGCGGGACGTCATCGAACATGCCGACAAGGGTGATCGGCTCTGCAAATTGGCGCTGGATATCGAGGCATACCGGCTCAAGAAATACATCGGCTCCTACATGGCGGCTGTCGGCCGACTGGATGCGGTGGTCTTCACCGCCGGAGTCGGCGAGATGGGGTGGCCCATCCGGGAGCGGGCCATCGAAGGGTTGGAGCAGCTGGGTATCCACCTGGACAAGGAACGGAACAAAGGGGCCATGACCCGTAAACGGGAAACCCTCATCACCACCGACGACTCCCCGGTGAAGGTCTACGTCATCCCCACCGACGAGGAGCTTGTCTTTACCGAAGACGTGGTGGCCATCCTCAACGGCACCTACACCGACCATATGCAGTTCGAATACACCTTTGCCAGAGCGGATTTCGTCCGAAAGTAGCGAGGAGAGCCAACAGAAACGAACCAAGGCCGGCGGAGAACTCCCGTCGGCCTTTTCTTCTTGTGGTTCCTTTCACCATTGATACCCTCGCAAAACATGACGTACACACCGATCCGGTGAAAGGTTGTATCGCTGTAACCACCTTATTTTGTTTGGTTGTAACTATTCAGCTCAATGCAGATGCGCGGCTATCGTAACCCCTCCTGACCTCCCCTTAACCCAAGGGGAGGAACGCTTCGTTCGTGGTTTTCGGTAAATTGAGACAATAAATTTGCCCTGCACGTCTCCGCGTGCTACTGCTTTATTCAGGTTCACCTTTCACTCGAAAGTGCGGCGGAGTGTAGTCGGCCGGCCGGCTTGCCGGGGGGATTGTGGTCGTGTTCCCGTCCCGAAGCTGAGCATAATGGGGAGACATGATCTCCACCCCTGCTCCGTTGAACTTCTCCTGGATATTCTGGTGCAGTTCCGAACAGATGGCTTCCATCAGCTCCGGCTGATCGGTGTAGGCGTTGATCTCGTAGGCCACGTAAAAATCGTTGAGTGCCGTCTGCAGGACGAAGGGGGATGGCTCCGGAAGGAGACGCGTTGTTGACCTGGCCGCGGCAATAAGGAGTTCATGAACGGTGCGCCAAGGGACATCATAGCCGATGGTGACGCCGGTGTTAAGAATCAACCCCTGCTCACGGGCCAGCAGGCTGTAATTGATGATGTGCGCTCCCAGGATCAGGGCGTTGGGTATCGTAATCTTCACGTTCTTGACGGTCCTGATCCGGGTAACGAGAAGGTTCTTCTCCACGACGAAACCGGCCGTATCGGCAATCTTCACCCGGTCCCCCAGAAGAAAGGGGCGCATGTAGGTCAGGATGACACCGGCGACCATGTTGCCGATGGCCGAGGTGGAACCCAGGGAAAAGAGGACGCCGATAAAGAGTGATACCCCCTTGAAGGCTGGGGAGTCGGAACCGGGAATATAGGGGAAGGCGACCACTGCGGCAAAGGCGATGACCAGAAACCGGACGATCTTGTAGGTCGGCTCGGCCCAGTCCCGATGAAATTCGGGGAGTTCGATGACCCCCTGCTCAACCTCCCGGAAGAGAAACCGGATGAATCTGAGAAGATACGAGGTGACGGCGACGAGCACCGCGATGAAGAAGAGTTTCGGGATATACCCGACCAGGGCGTGCCACATGGTGGAGAGGGGGGCGAGGATCAGATCCAGAACCTGAAGCGCGAAGCCGTGGGTCCAGGGGAAGAGGGCGAGGACCGTTTGCAGATACAGGATGAGAAGAAACCCCACGGCAATCAGCCGCACCCCCTTCACCCCCCCAAAAAACAGCCCCCTCAAGTATTCCGGTCTGATGATATTGTACGAAAAGAGCCTGAATCCCAACCCCTTAACCAGCCAGAGATCAGCCAGCAGGACCAGACGGCGGCAGAACCTGAAGAGCCCCCAGAGCAGCAGTACCAACAACCCCGTGGCACCGAGGGCATAGAGCCCGCTCCGGATCAGCTTGCGGGGACTATAGGCGTCCCGGCCGGCAATAACGGCGTTGCGTACGGCAACGGAGTACTCCCGGGCCAACTCCCGGCGACTCTTCCCCGCAGCTGTGGCGTCCTGTGTCGTGACCGCCATGACCAGGGTATCCCCTGCCAGAATATCCGAGGTAAACTCACTCTCCACCACCGTCAAGGAATCGGGATTGAAGGAAGGGTTCAGTGCCAGCCACCCTATCCGCCGGTTGATCATCTCCGCCCGTTTTTGCGGCTCCATGGAGAAGGCCCGTTCCCGGAGGGTAAAGAGGGTCGCGCCATTGAACAGCACCGGCGCCGCCTCCGGTTTGCCGTTGTTGCCGGGTACCCCGGCGGAAACCGCAGGAGCAGGATTTTCCGGCGGAACGGCTGCCGGGGAGTGAACCGGAACAGTTACGAAAAGCAGGAATAGGGCACCCGGCAGGGAGGGGAAACAGCGAAACACCGACATTCTCATCAACGCTCCTTATTCAATTGATAATTGACAATTCACAGGTGACTGCCGTCGATTGTCCTTTATCCTTTGTCCTTTATCCACTGTCAATTGTCAATTGTCCATTGCTTGTCAATTTTGCCTCGCCATTCTACCCGCTCTTGCTTTCATCCGCAACAGGGAGCTGCACAGATTTTAGCGTCTTTTCCCTATCTTATTTACTCTAGCTGTAATCGCTTTAAACAATAGTGAAATTAACCAATTAGCAAAATAAAAAGTTGTCTTATCACCGGCAATATGCCAGTATATGCAGCCTTTCATGGAACTTTTCAACCTCTGCAATCCGGATATTCATCGTTCATCATAGTTCGTTCACCCATCACGGTTACACCACTACAGAGGAGGATACGCAATGGCAGTCAAGTATGTCTACTTCTTCGGCGACGGCAAGGCAGAGGGGAAGGCGGAGATGAAGAATCTTCTCGGCGGCAAGGGGGCCAACCTGGCAGAGATGACCAGTATCGCTCTTCCGGTGCCGGCGGGCTTTACCCTCACCACCGAGGTCTGTACTGAGTACTACAGGAACAACCAGGCCTATCCCGTCGGGCTCAAGGAAGAGGTGGCTGCCAACCTGAAGATGGTTGAGGAGCTCATGGGAAAAAAATTCGGAGACCCGCAGAACCCCCTCCTCGTCTCGGTCCGCTCCGGCGCCCGCGCCTCCATGCCGGGGATGATGGACACCATCCTCAACCTGGGGCTCAATGACATCACTGTTCAGGGGATCATCGCCCAGAGCGGCGACGAGCGTTTCGCCTATGACGCCTACCGCCGCTTTGTCCAGATGTACTCCGACGTGGTCATGGGGATGGACAAGCATGAACTGGAGCACCTTCTGGAACGGCGCAAGGAGCAAAAAGGGGTCCAACTGGACACCGACCTCACCGCCGCCGACTGGAAAGAGCTGGTGACCGAGTTCAAGGAGGCTGTCAACGAAGCCCTGGGGGTGGCGTTCCCGGAAGAGCCCCATGAGCAGCTCTGGGGGGCCATCGGCGCGGTCTTCGGCTCCTGGATGAACCAGCGGGCCATCACCTACCGAAGGCTCAACAATATCCCGGCCCAGTGGGGGACCGCCGTGAATGTCCAGTCCATGGTCTTCGGCAACATGGGGAACGACTGCGCCACCGGCGTCGCCTTCACCCGTGACCCTTCCACCGGTGAAGACTACTTTTACGGCGAATACCTGGTCAATGCCCAGGGGGAAGATGTGGTGGCCGGTATCCGGACCCCCCAGCCCATCAACAAGGCCAAACAGAAGCCGGGGGATCTCCCGGCCATGGAAGATGTCCTCCCCGACTGTTACACCCAGCTGGCTACCATCCGCACCGTGCTGGAAAATCATTACCAGGACATGCAGGACATCGAGTTCACCATCGAGAAGGGTAAGCTCTATATGCTGCAGACCCGCAGCGGGAAGCGAACCGCCAAGGCTGCCATCAAGATCGCCGTGGACATGGTGAAAGAAGGGCTCATCGACGAGAGGACCGCCGTGCAAAGGGTAGCCCCCTCCCAACTGGACCAGATCCTTCACCCCTCCCTGGACCCCAAAGCCAAGAAGACGGTCATCGCCAAGGGGCTTCCCGCCTCCCCCGGCGCGGCCTCCGGCGAGGTGGTCTTCACCGCCGACGAGGCGGAGATCGCCGCTGCCAAGGGGCGCAAGGTGATCCTGGTCCGGGTGGAGACCAGTCCCGAGGATATCCACGGCATGCACGCCGCACAGGGGATTCTCACGGCCCGGGGAGGGATGACCTCCCATGCCGCCGTGGTGGCCCGGGGGATGGGAAAATGTTGCGTGGCCGGCTGCGGCGATATTCAGGTGGATTACAAGAGCGAGCAGTTCGTTGCCAGAAACGGTGTGGTGGTGAAGCTGGGGGATATCATCACCCTGGACGGCACCAGCGGCGAGGTGATGCTGGGTGAGGTTCCCACGGTCTCGGCCCAGCTCAGCGGCGACTTCGCCACTCTCATGACCTTTGTAGACAAGTTCCGCCGTCTCAAGGTCCGGACCAACGCCGACACCCCCCATGACGCCAAGGTGGCGCGGGAGTTCGGGGCTGAAGGGATCGGCCTCTGTCGCACCGAGCATATGTTCTTCGAGGCGGATCGCATCGCCGCCGTGCGGGAGATGATCCTTTCAGAAGATCTGGAGGGACGCCTGAAGGCACTGGCCAAGATCCTCCCCATGCAGAAAGGGGATTTTTTGGGAATCTTCCGCGAGATGAAGGGGCTTCCGGTCACCATTCGGCTCCTGGACCCGCCGCTGCACGAATTCCTCCCCCAGGAGCAGAAGGATATCGAGGCTCTGGCCGAGACCATGAAGGTCTCGGAGCGGCAGATCCGGCAGAAGATCGACTTCCTGCACGAATTCAACCCCATGCTGGGGCACCGGGGATGCCGTCTGGGGATCACGTTTCCCGAAATCTACGACATGCAGGTGCAGGCCATCATGGAGGCTGCCTGCGAGCTGGTGAAGGACGAAGGGTACTCCATTGTCCCCGAGATCATGATCCCGCTGGTGGCCACCGTGAAGGAACTGGCGCTTCTCAAGGCCAACGCCGTGAAGGTCTGCGATGAAATCATCGCCCGCTACGGCGTCAAGGTGGAGTACCTCATCGGCACCATGATCGAGCTTCCCCGTGCCGCGCTCACCGCCGACAAGATCGCCGAGGAGGCGGAGTTCTTCTCCTTCGGCACCAACGACCTGACCCAGACGACCTTCGGCCTCTCCCGGGACGACGCCGGCAAGTTCCTCCCCTTCTATGTGGACAACGGGATTCTCCCCGAAGACCCCTTCGTCTCCATCGACAAGGAGGGGGTCGGCCTCCTGGTGAAGCTGGGGTGCGAGAAAGGGCGGACCGCCCGGCCGAGCATCAAGCTGGGGATCTGCGGCGAGCATGGTGGAGATCCGGCCTCGGTGATCTTCTGCCACCAGGTGGGGCTGGACTACGTCTCATGCTCACCCTTCCGGGTACCCATCGCCCGCCTGGCCGCGGCCCACGCCGCCCTGGGGGAAAGCATCGATATGACAAAATAGATTTAATTGATTGACATTGTCGGAACAACCCTGTAGGGTATCCTCATTCCGCGGATGATCCCGGATAACCACACAAAGAAGTATCAGGAGAAAGAGTCACATGGCAAACGGAACAGTAAAATGGTTTAATGACAGTAAGGGGTTTGGTTTTCTTGAGCAGGAGAATGGCGACGACGTATTCTGCCACTTCTCCGCAATCGCAGGCGACGGTTTCAAATCCCTTGCTGAAGGCGATAGAGTTACGTTTGATGTAGTTAAGGGTCCGAAAGGGCTTCAAGCCGCGAATGTAACCAGAATTTAATCACCAGCTTCTGGTGATTACTAAAAGCCCCGGAGAAATCCGGGGCTTTTTTGCGTCCGGAAGAATCCTGTTTACAGCTTATTAAAATTGTAGTAATGTGTGCGCCGTCACACTTTTACTGCAAACCCTTCCCGTCATCACCTCTGAAAACATCACCAGGTAGTACTATTGTGGAGAATATGATGAGCAGTTGCGCAGTACAGTCAAGAATTCTTATCGTGGATGATGACCCTGCCAACATCAGGATCCTCAATGAAATGCTGGCGGAAAAGCATGAGGTCTTCGCCACGACGGAAGGTCACCGGGCCCTCACCATGGCGGAGCAGCTTCGCCCTGACCTGATCCTGCTTGATGTCATCATGCCCGAGATGGCGGGTGAAGAGGTCTGCCGGAAACTCAAGGAGAACAGCGCCACCAGTGATATCCCGGTGATTTTTCTCACCAGCTGCACTGACCCTGAACGTGTCCTGAGCGGCTTCAACCTGGGTGCGGTGGACTACGTCACCAAACCGTTCTGGCCGCCGGAACTGCTGGCCCGGGTCGTCACCCACATCCAGCTCCGCCAGGCCCGGCAGGAAATCGCCCGAAAGAATGCCGAACTCCAGGAGCAGCAGGGTCTGTTTCTGCATATGATCCCCCACGATCTGCGCACCACTCTGGCCATTATCCGGGGGTACGCCGAACGGATACTCCGGCAAAAGCAGGAGCAGCAGGACGGATGCGGATCATGCGCCGAGCAGGTCAGGGAAATTCTGAAGGGGTGCGACCGTCAAAAGGCTCTCATCACCGACCTCATCGATGTGGCACGCCTCAGAGCACAACAGTACCCTTTACACAAAATTCCCATAACCGTCGGCTACCTGGTTACCGCGGTCATGCAGCATGCGGGGAGCATCCTCGACCCCCTTCGGTTCAGGGTAGAGGTATCCGATGATCTCCCCGAGGTACTCGTCGACGAACGGTGCATGGATCGGGTTCTCCTCAATCTCCTGACCAATGCTCAGAAATACTCCCCTCCGGAGAGTCTCATCGTCATCCGGGCCTGGCAAGATCGAGGCTCGATCATCGTTGCGGTCTGCGACCAGGGAGCGGAGATCGCCCCGGAGAACCTGGACAAGATCTTTGTCCCCTACTATCGAGCCTATCAGGAAGGGACCACCGAAGGGGAAGGGCTGGGGCTCTATATCGCCAAGCTGCTGGTAGAGGCCCACAATGGTCATATCTGGGTGTCACGGGAAGAGGGACGGGAAAACCGGTTCTGCTTCACCCTTCCCTTGACGGGACAGTGATTCGTGCCGGCTCCCACTCTGAGGATTACGAAGTGAAGCATACCCCGAAAAAGAGAACGTCAAAGGCAGATCCCCTCGCCACGGCAATAGAGCCGAGCGCTCCCACCGGGGAGCAGCTCGCCGACAACAGAGGGAGTAATCAGGAGGAAAGCTCTCTGCTCCACCAACTGCAGCTTCGTCTCAAAGAAGTTGAGGCACAAAACAGGGAACTCCGGGCCGCAGTTAACGGAATGCCGCACGAAGAATTCCGCCGGTCCGGTGCCGAACTGGAAGAGCGGGTTACGCTGCGAACGGAGCAACTGCAGAACTCCCGCAACCACCTGCGGACCATTCTGGACAACCTTCCCATGCTCGTCTGGCTCAAGGACTGTGAAGGTCGCTTCCTGACGGTGAACAGGTTCCTGGCCGAATCGTCACATAAGCCGCTGGAGTCGATTATCGGTCTCACTGACCTGGATCTCTGGCCCCGCGAACTTGCGGAGGCCTATCGCGCCGATGACCGGGAGGTAATGGCATCACGATCCCGAAAGCAGAAAGAAGAACGGGTTGTTACGAACAGCGGACCAGAGTGGCATGAGACGTTCAAGGTGCCTCTCCAGGATGCCCAGGGAAACGTAATCGGTACCATGGGGATCTCCAGGGAGATCACGGAGCGACGCAGCTTGCAGGAAAAACTGCAACAGAGCCACGCCCTGCTGCAGGAGCTCACCGACCAGGTGCCGGGGATCATCTACCAGTACCGGTTCTTCCCTGATGGGCGCTCCTGCTTCCCCTTTGCCAGCCGCAACCTGCAGGAGCTCTACGGCATCGCCCCGGAAGAGATATGTGAAGATGCCGCTCCGCTCCTGGCTCTCATCCATCCGGACGATTATGGATGTCTCATCGACTCCATCCGGCTCTCCGCCCAAAGCCTGCAGCCGTGGCAACTGGAATTCAGAGCGTTCCTCCCCCTGCAGGGAGAACGGTGGCTGTGTGGCGACGCCAAGCCGCAACGTCTGACTGACGGCAGCACCCTGTGGCACGGGTATATCAGTGACATCACTCAGCGCAAACAGGCAGAGGAAGAGTTGCACCGGGCCCTGAACGCCGCTCAATCGGCCAACCGCAGCAAGAGCGAGTTCCTGGCCAACATGAGCCATGAAATTCGCACCCCCATGAACGCCATCGTCGGCATGGGACACCTCCTCTCCCAGACCCGGCTCACCCCCCAACAACGGGAGTATCTGCAAAAAATAGATTCATCAAGCCACCTCCTGCTGGAGATCATCGACAGCATCCTTGACCTCTCCAGTATCGATGCCGGGAACCTGAAGCTGGAACAGGCGGAGTTTTCCCTAAGCGAGACTCTTAACCTGGTCAAGCGGCTGATAACGGTACGCTGCATGGAAAAGGGGCTTGAACTCCGGATGATAGTGGAACCGGAGTTGCCGGACCCAGTAGTGGGTGACACCCAACGTCTGCAACAGGTTTTGCTCATCCTTCTGGGGAATGCCGTCAAATTCACCCGACAGGGAGAAATCGGCGTCGCCGTGTCGTCTGAAAAGTTCTGCCCGGGGGACCGGATGCTCCTGCTCCGGATTACGGTGAGCGACACCGGCATCGGCCTTCCCCCTGAACAGATCCCCCAACTCTTTTCCCCCTTCACTCAGGGGGATAGCTCCTTCACCCGCCCCTATGGGGGGACCGGGCTGGGGTTGAGTCTCTGCAAGCGGATCGTACAGCTGATGGGGGGGGAAATATCGGCTGAAGGAATACCGGGTGTGGGAAGCGCCTTTACCTTTACCGCAGAGTTGGGAATTGCTCATGATTTCCAGAAAGAGCCGCTCCGTCCCGTCCAGGAACCCCATGCCGTTGAGAAGCTCCGGCGCAGTGGTGCAATCACTGCCGAGGAGTTGCGACTCCTCCGGGGGAAGCGGGTGCTGGTGGTGGAGGATCAGCCGCTGAATCAGGAACTCATGCGGGAAATTCTGGAAAGAGCAGGGATGCAGGTGAGCTGTGCCGACAACGGTCAGGAGGCCGTCTTCGCGGTGACGGAGCAGGGTAAGACCTTCGACATCATCCTCATGGACCTGCAGATGCCGGTCATGGACGGCTATAAGGCGACCCGACGAATCAGGGAACAGGAGAGAACTTTACACCCCCCCATTATCGCGTTGACGGCTCATGCCCTGAAAGAGGAGCAGGAGCTCTGCCGACAGGCCGGAATGAACGGACACCTGGCCAAGCCGGTGAATGTGGAAGAGCTCTTTCACTCCCTGTTTCATTGGCTTTTCACCACCCAACTGACCGGTGAGCCCCCTCCACCCTCCTCTCCCTGCCTGAAACTCCCCGACCATCTCCCCGGCCTCAATCTGGCCGAAGGTCTCTCCCGTCTCCGGTGCAATGTGGAACTCTACCGTCGGCTCATCATCGGCTTCTGTCGGGACCGGCGGAACGTGGCCAGTGAGATCAGAGAAGCCTTGACGGCCGGAGATCTGAAACGAAGTCACGCCCTGGTCCATGCCCTTACCGGGGTGGCGGGGAATCTGGCGATAACCGGGGTATATGACGTGGCACGGGATCTGGGAGCACTCTGCAGCCGGGGCGACTCCGAAGGCGCCCTGGAACTGCTCCCGACTCTGGAGATGAAGCTGGCCGAGATCATCTCCTCTGCGGCGCTCCTGGAAGAGCAGAGTTTACCGGTTGACGCTTCCGTGGTTTCCCGTAAGTGTGATGCCGGGGGGGCGACGGCACTGCTGCATGAGCTCGGTATACTTGCAGCAGATCACAATCTCAAATCACTCAAAACGGTCGCCCTCCTCCAGGAACTGCTGACCGGAAGTGAGTATGCACCGGCAGCGGCATCCATTGAGGAGCGGTTGGAGCGGCTGGATTTTGACGCCGCGGCCGTCAAGATCAAAGAGCTGAAACTGCTGGTTATCAAGGACGAACCGGTCTCCCTGCCGAACTGAAAAGGGGACAGCTGCCGGCTGTCCCCTTGTATACTCCCTGCGGCTTTGAAGGAAACTACACCTCCATGACCTCTTTTTCCTTGTGACCGAAGACCTCATCGATCTTGGCGGTCTCGGCGTTGGTCACATCCTGAATCTCTTTTTCCGCCCGCTTCAGATCATCCTCGGTAATTTTCTTATCCTTCTCCAGCTTCTTGACCCCTTCCACGGCGTCACGGCGAATGTTGCGCACCGCCACCTTGGCATCCTCAGCCTGTTTTTTGAGTCCCTTTACCAGATCCTTACGCCGCTCTTCGGTGAGAGCAGGGAGCATCAGGCGGATTATTTTCCCATCATTCATGGGATTGAGCCCCAGATCCGACTTGAGAATCGCCCGCTCAATGGCCGGGATAAGCTTTGCCTCCCACGGCTGGATGGTGATGGTCCTCGCTTCCGGCACCGCCAGGGTAGCGGCCTGGGAGAGGAGGGTGGGGGTACCGTAATAGTCGACTTTGATATCGTCCAGCAGGGTCGCGGAGGCTCTGCCGGTTCGTACCCTCTGATACTCCTTCCGGAGCGACTCCACCGATTTCTCCATATGGAGTTTCATGTCGACAATGAGCTCTTTGGTCACGAGCATTCTCCTCTCACGATAGTGCCGATCGGCTCTCCCGTCACCACCCGCTTGACGTTACCCGGCGTGGTGATATCGAAGACGACGATGGGAAGATTGTTATCCATACAGAGCGAAGTGGCGGTGGCGTCCATAACCTGGAGCCCCTTGCCCAGGACATCGATATAGGTAAGCTGTTCGAATTTCACCGCGGTGGGGTCCTTCTTGGGGTCGGCGGTATAGACGCCGTCAACCTTGGTCCCCTTGAGGATGACGTCGGCGCCGATCTCCATGGCCCGCAGACTTGCCGCAGTGTCGGTAGTGAAGTAAGGATTGCCGGTACCGGCGCCGAAGATGACCACCCTCCCCTTCTCCAGGTGGCGCATGGCCCGACGACGGATATACGGTTCGGCCACCTCCGACATGGCAATGGCGGACTGAACCCGGGTAATGACCCCTATCTTCTCCAGGGCATCCTGCATGGCCAGTGAGTTGATCACCGTGGCCAGCATCCCCATGTAATCGGCGCTGGCCCGATCCATCCCCTTGGAAGAGGCGGCCAGACCGCGGAAGATGTTCCCTCCGCCGATGACCAAGGCCAACTCCACCCCCATGTCAACCACCTCTTTGATCTCATGGGCGATGGCCGTCAGGGTGCCGGGATCGATCCCGTATCCCTGATCTCCGGCAAGTGCCTCACCGGATAGTTTCAACAAAACCCTACGGTAATATGGACTGCTCATGAAACCGTTCCCCCACAGTAGCTATAAAAAAAGCCGACCCGAAAGGCCGGCTTTTCCGTTTCCCCTAGACGCCGGCTGCTGCGGCTACTTCGGCGGCAAAATCAGACTCTTTTTTGGCAAGCCCTTCTCCAAGAACATACTTGGTGAAGCGGCGGATGCTCATGTTTTCACCGATGGTGGCGATAGTCTCGTTGAGATAGGTCTGGATCGTCTTGTCCGGATCCTTCACATAGGACTGCTCCAGGAGACAGATATCGGCATAGAACTTGTTGACCTGCCCCTCGATGATCTTCTCGATGATGTTCTCCGGCTTGCCGCTCTCCCGTGCCTTGGCGCGGTAGATCTCTTTTTCCCGCTCCACCAGCTCTGCCGGGACTTCGTCACGGGAGACAGCGGTGGGAGAGGCTGCGGCGATATGCATGGCAACATCCTTGACAAACTTCTGGAACTGTTCGTTCTTGGCCACGAAATCGGTCTCGCAGTTTACTTCCAGCAGGACCCCGATCTTGCCGCCGGCATGGATATAAGAACCCACGGCTCCCTCGCTGGCAACGCGGCCGGCCTTCTTGGAGGCAGCGGCCAGCCCCTTCTTGCGCAGATAGTCAATGGCCTTCTCGTGGTCCCCTTCGGTTTCGGTGAGGGCCTTTTTGCAATCCATAAGGCCTGCGCCAGTTGCTTTTCTCAGTTCATTTACCTGTGTGGCAGAAATACTCACGTTATTCTCCTTGTTAACGGGGACCGGGGACCGGGAACCGGTAGAATCTACCAACCAGTCCCGGCCCACTACCCCCAGTCTTATTTGTTACAGGTCCCCGGTCCTTGACTCCGGCGGTTACACCGGTCCCCGGTCCCGGCCTTTAAACTTCGTAAACCTTCTCGCCTTCGGCAGTTACCTCTCCGGCGGCAACATCGGCCCCTTCGGAGTCGGTCTGGAGCTGCCGGTCACGGGCGGCAATCCCTTCCAGAACCGCATCGGCGATCTTGCCGGTGAGGAGACGAATGGCCCTGATGGCGTCATCGTTGCCCGGGATCACGTAATCGATGAAGTCAGGATCGCAGTTGGTGTCCACAATCCCCACCACCGGGATACCCAGTTTGCGGGCTTCGGTGACGGCGATCTCTTCATTTTTCGGGTCCACCACGAAGATCATGCCGGGAACCTTGTTGAGCCCCTTGATCCCGCCCAGGGTTTTTTCCAGCTTCTCCCGATCCTTGCTCAGCTTGAGGATCTCTTTCTTGGTGTACCCTTCGGTGGAGTCATCGTTAAACATGGTATCCAGCCGCTTGAGCCGGTCGATGCTCTGCTTGACGGTGGAGAAGTTGGTGAGCATTCCTCCCAGCCAGCGGTGGTTGACAAAGTACATCCCGCAGCGACGCGACTCTTCGGCGATGGCGTCCTGGGCCTGCTTCTTGGTCCCCACGAAAAGGACGGTTTCACCGGCCTGGGCCGAATCCTTCACGAAATTGTAGGCGTTTTTGAAGAGCCGGACCGTCTTCTGCAGGTCGATGATGTAAATCCCGTTACGTGCGCCGAAGATATACGGTTTCATCTTCGGGTTCCAGCGTTTGGTCTGGTGGCCGAAGTGGACCCCTGCCTCCAGCAGTTCCTTCATGGTAATGCTTGCCATGTTCTTTTCCCCTCTGTGTGTGGTTTTTTCCCTCCGCCTGTCGATCCGACCGGAATCCGGACCATCCGGACACCACCGATCGCTGGGACAGACGTGTGAAATATTGACAGCAGGCTTCTATACCATACCTGGGGCGAAAAATACAAGATAAATTCAGATCGATTGGCGACCTGCTTCGGTATCAGGCAGGCATTCGGACTAGTTAATCCCCGGCACAAAGGGAATCAATCCCCGCTGAGATGCCACGTCCTGAACACCCCGTGACTCTCCCCGGAAATCCTCGACGCAATAAAAAAAGCCTCTGAGAAATCGGAGGCTTTTTTTATTGCGAGTGACTCTGCGGGACAAGCTGGAGTACGGTGTATCCCGAAGACGCTTCAGATCCCGCCGCCGGCGCTTCTGACCTCGCCGGTTTCGATGGCCAGAATCTGGTCGGCCCACCCGGCAGCCCATTTCCGTAACGCTTCAACCTGCAACGGCTCCGGGACTTTCGATTCGGTATGAGCCGCGATCTTGCCCGCCAGAACCTGATAGATCTTGGCCTGGTCGGAGTCGGGATACGCCTCGATGGTGGTCTTCCCCTGAAGTTCGCTCTGGGCCACGGTGATGGAGCGGGGGACGTATTCGATCACCTGGGTGTTCGTCTTGTCCACGAAGTCGTCGATGATATGCTTGGCATAGGGGGAATTCACCGAGTTGGCAATAACCCCCCCCAGGAGTGCCCCGCCGTTGTTGGAGTACTTCTTGATCCCGGTAAAAAGGTTGTTGGCCGCGTAGAGGGCCATGAAATCCGACGAGGTGACGGTGAAGACATGCTCGGCGATCCCCTCCCTGATGGGGACGGCAAAACCGCCACAGACCACGTCCCCCAGGACGTCGTAGATCACATAGTCCAGATCGAATTCCTCGAAGACCCGGAGCTGCTTCAGCAGCTCCACGGCCGTGATGATCCCCCTGCCGGCGCAACCCACCCCCGGCGCCGGCCCCCCTGCTTCAACACAGTAGAGGCCGTTGAAGCCGGTGTAGACGATCTCGTCGATCTTGACATTCTTCTTCTCCCGGAGTGTGTCCAGGATGGTGGGGATGTACTCCCCCCCCCGCAGGGTAACGGTGGAGTCGCTCTTGGGGTCACACCCTACCTGCATGACCTTGTAACCGGCCACTGAAAGGGCGGCGCTGATGTTGGATGTGGTGGTGGATTTGCCGATGCCACCCTTGCCGTAAATCGCGATCTGTTTCGGTTTCTTGGCCACAATATCCTCCTGACTGATCTGTAATGTTGATGAATACGTTAACAACGGATCTCAAACCCGCTGAATTCGTTGCGATACTCTCCCGGCTCCGCTAAAAAACCCTCGACTCTTGCCCGTTCCGGACCGATGGCGCACCAGGAGAGGAGTGCCTGTACCGCGCTCTCCGCTCCTTCAATACAGGCGGAGACACTGCCGTCGGCGAGATTTTTCACCCAGCCGTACACCTGTAACTCCTGTGCGATGCTACGGGTGCTCTTCCGGAAGGAGACCCCCTGGACCCTCCCTCTGACGATGATGAAATAACGAACCATTACTCTTCACCTCCCTGCAGGCGTGGCGCAACCGCCAAACGCCGTACTCACATCCTGGCCGATGAGGCCGATGGCGTCGGCCCGGCACTGACGGCAGTGCCGGAACTGGCCGATAATCTTTTCATTGGCACTCCGAATACTCTCCAGCTGTTCCGGGCTTGGAGGGATAACCTGGGAGAACTCCGCTTGCGGGATGAGCGGCATGACGTTCATCACGAAGGCCCCTAGCTCCTTGACCTTCAGGGCAATGAGCGGTATCTGGTCGTCATTGACTCCCGGAATCAGGACCGTGTTGACTTTAACCGTCATACCGTACTCCACCGCTCGCCGGACCCCTTCCAGCTGGTTGGCGATGATGATCTTCCCCGCCTCTGCTCCGCGGTAGGTCGTGCCATGGTAATGAATGAAGGAGTAGATCTTCCCCGCTACTTCAGGATCAACGGCGTTGATGGTGACCGTCAGGCTCTGAAGGTCGATCTCCTCCAGTTCGTCGATCCGTTCCGGGAGAAGCAGCCCGTTGGTGCTCAGGCACTTGATAAGCTCGGGAAACTCGGCGCCGATGAGCCGGAAGGTTTCAAAGGTCTCCTCATTGGCCAGAGGGTCACCAGGACCGGCGATCCCCACCACCTTGATGACGGGACCAAGGAGGTCGCTGGCCATCACCTCCCGAACTTTGTCCAGCGCCTCCAACGGGGTGAAGATTCTGCTGGTCACCCCCGGACGGGATTCGTTGACACAATCATGTTTTCGGGTGCAGTAGCCGCACTTGATGTTGCAGCGAGGCGCCACTGCCAGATGTATCCTGCCGTTTTTGTGATGGTTGCCGCCGAAGCAGGGGTGCCCCTGAATCTCCTTCCGGCCATTGCATGAATCCGACATGGTGAGCTCCCCTCTTTAATGCACAAAAGGCCACGGCTCTGCGCCGTGGCCTCCAGTTTATCTGGTCAGCCTGCATGACTCTTTCCCAGGTTATGAGCAGTGAGACGCAGGGGGCCCTGACGCCCCCTGTTCCGGTTAGAACCCTTCGAACAGGGAGGTGGAGAGATACCGCTCCGCTCCATCGGGGAGGATCACCACGATGGTCTTGCCGGCAAACTCGTCCAGCCGGGCCAATCGCACCGCTGCGGCCACCGCTGCACCGCTGGAGATCCCCACCAGGAGTCCTTCTTCCCGAGCCAGTCGTTTGGCGAATTCAAAGGCCTCGGCGCTCTCCACCAGCTCCACCCGATCGATGAGGGAGAGGTCCAGTGTCTCCGGAATAAATCCGGCCCCGATCCCCTGAATTTTATGGGGCGCCGGTTTCAACTCCTGGCCGGCCAGCTTCTGAGTGATCACCGGGCTCTCCTTGGGCTCCACCGCCACGGAGATGATCGGCTTCCCTTTGCTGTTCTTGATGTAGCGTGAAACACCGGTGATGGTCCCGCCGGTCCCTACTCCGGAGACCAGGACGTCGATCCCGCCGTCGGTGTCGTCCCAGATTTCGGGGCCGGTGGTTTTCTCATGAATAGCTGGATTAGCAGGGTTCTTGAACTGCTGGGGGAGGTACCACCGGTTAGGATCGGAAGCGGCGATCTCCTCAGCCCTGTTCACGGCCCCCTTCATCCCTTCAGCACCGGGAGTCAGGATCAGGGTGGCTCCCAGGGCCGCCAGCAGCCGGCGGCGCTCGATGCTCATGGTCTCCGGCATGGTGAGGGTCAGCTTGTACCCCCGGGCCGCGGCAACGTAGGCCAGAGCAATCCCGGTGTTGCCGCTGGTGGGCTCGATGATCTCAACCCCCGGTTTGAGCAGACCCCGCTCTTCGGCGTCCCAGATCAGGCTGGCGCCGATGCGGCATTTCACCGAGTAGGCGGGGTTGCGCCCCTCGATCTTGGCCAACACGGTGGCCTTGGCCCCCAGTGTGAGATGGTTGAGTTTGATGAGTGGAGTATTGCCGATGGATTGCGAGTTGTCCTGATAAATCTTGGCCATGGAGTGCTGCTCCTTTCGGTGGTGTATTCGTGTTGCTTCGTGCCCCGGGTTAAATCTAAAGCTGCGATTACACCACAGAGTCACAGAGTACACAGAGAAATTCTTGGAGATAACATAAAGATCAGGAGCTAAGAGCCCGTAACCGTAAAATATCTTTGAACCGCAAAGACGCAAAGTACGCGAAGAAAACAGAGAGAAACGACGGAACCTGGCTTTTTTTGGATTATCTCTAAAAAAAGCTATTTCTTTACGGTTCCTTTGCGTCTTCGCGGTGAAAATGTTTTCGAATTTCGTTGTGCCGGTGAGATTTCTTCTATTCCGGCTTGTCCGGCTTGGGTTAAATTGAATAATCGATTATCTGTTTCGTGGCATCGCTTCGCTCAACGACTCCGGAGAGCAGGGCCGAATCGAGTATTTTGGCGATGGCCCGGTGCACATCGGACATGACCTGTCGAATACCGCACAGCTCCATACCGTCACACTCGGTGCAGTGGGGGTAGCTCGCATCCCGAAGACAGGCCAGCGGAGCGTAATCCCCTTCCAGGGTTCTGATGATCCGCCCCATGGTCAGCTCCCTGGCCGGAATTGCCAGAGAGTACCCCCCCCCTTTGCCGATCCTGCTCTGGAGAATACCGCCGTTTTTCAATGCCAGGAGAATCGCCTCCAGGAATTTTTTCGGAATTCGTGCTTCCCTGGCAAGATCGGAGATGATGACTAACCCCTCCCCCTCCCGTCGTGCCAGCGCTATGAGTGCCTTGAGTCCATAGGTGCTTTTCTTCGAAAGGATCATGAAAAACCCGCCACCGTTGGATTCACCCCAATGACTCAGGGCGTTGATAAAGAAAAAAGGCCGAAAAATCTCTTTCGAGATATTCCGGCCTCCAGTTGCTCTGGTCAGCTCGTCATGTAACGTTCCGGTAGATTACTTCACTCTCTGCAGCTTGTCAACAAAATAATTCTACATACTCTAGTTTTTAAGTAGATAAGTACACGACAGCATAAGATGTCGCGCCGGCAGATCTTACCTGCCGCCGACGATGCTGCTGATCAGATCTTCGGTGAGACGTAAACCTCCCCGGAATCCGGTGTACCCCCGGTCGATGATTGCCCGGTTGGCCACGGGAAAGGTGACGGAAAGGTGCCCGGCCCCCAGAGTCTGGGCCAGCTCCCGTTCCAGGGAACTCCCCACCACAAAGGCCGGAGCAAAGGTGTTCTGGTAGGTGGCACCGTTGCCGGCAGGCCACTTCTTTCGGAGATGATGGATGACCTGACTGGCGTCGGTCTCGAAAACCAGGTTCGCCCGGTATCCCGACGCCAATGTTGCCAGCCCGTCCGTCAGTCGCTGCCGCTCCTCCTCCCCCAGCGGATCGGTGCAGACGGTGAGCTCCGGGAGCCATCCCAGATCATCGGCCAGAAACCGGGTAAGAGCCCCGGCATAGTTGGCGTCCCCCACCACCACGGCATACCGTTGCAGGTCCAGATCATTCCAGCAGTCGGTCAACGGCTCCAGCAGCCGGAAATAGTCACCCTTTTCCCGGGCGATGACCTCGTCCACGCGCTCCGCACTCAAACCGAGCTTCGTGCCGACGCTCCGGAGGAAAATTTCGCTGGCGGTGGGACCGATGGGGAGGGGGGTACTCAAAAACGGAATGCCATGCCGCTCTTCGGCCAGCAAAGCGGCACCCAGACCGTAGACCTCGGAGACAACGATATTCAGGGCCGCGCTCCCCCCTTGCCGGATACTGTCCAGAGTGTCCTTGGTGGTAAAAAAGCTGTTCACCTCCAGGCCCAGCTGCTCCAGCAGGTGACGCACCCCTTCCAGGTTCCCCCGCCAGAAGGGATCACCATAGGGGGCAATCCCCCAAAGGTTGACCTTCAGCCGTTCCTTATCCGTTGACGTTGCCACGAAATCCCGGAACAGGGCCTGGAGCACCAGATCGTACCCCCAGTAGGAGTTCCCCCGGAACCCGCCGGTCTCGGCCCCGATGATGGGGGCTCCCTGGGAACTGAACTCCGCCACCACGCTCTTGATGTCCTCGCCGATTATCTCGGGGACACAGCCGGTGAGCACCACGAAGAGCTCCCCGGCCATGACCTTCAGGGTGGAGGCGACCTGCTCCCGGAGCCGATCGTCACCGCCGAAGACCACTTCATGCTCCTGAATGTTAGAGCTGGGGGTGGTGAGCGCCCCGCAGTAACCACCCACCTGAAGGCCGCTCCCCCCGTTCTGGGTCCAGGCAAAATTACCGGCGCAACCGGAGGCGGAATGGAGAATGGGGATGGCCTTGGGGATGGCGGTCACCGTGGCTGCGGCTCCACCCAGGGCGCAGAGATATCGGGACCGTTCTATGAAATGCTCACTCATACCGTGGTGCCTCCTCGGCTGTTGATGTAACTGAAGGGGTGGGACCCGTACCACTCATCGGTATAGGGAAGGGTCAGGTTCTCCGCCAGCCGCCGGTTGTAGGTCGGGTTCTTCAGCTGCCGGGCCAAGCGCCGAGCCAGGTCATAGGCGCCCCGGTAGCCGATGTAGGCCAGCCCGGTGTTGTAGATGACATGGGTGGCGATCCCCAGCTTGGCGGCGGTGGCGTTGCCGTTGGCGTGACCGAGAAAGAGATCCGGCTTGATCCGCTTCAGGAGGTTCACCTCCTCGAAGGGCTGGACATTGGCGATATCGATGGGATAATCCTCCTGGGCGGTGGCGGCCAGCTTGTCGTACTCCCCCTGGGCGAATTCGTCGTGGTGGAAGGAGCGAATACCCACCACCCGGAACCCCAACTCCTCCAGGAGCCGGGCCGTGGCCAGTGCGCGGAATTCGCCGGCGCTGACGAAGACGGTTTTCCCTGTAAAGAGTGGGCGAAACTCCGCCAGGGCCTCCTGCAACTCCGCTTCTTCCTTACGGATAATCGCTGCCACCTCCTCCTCTGCGCCGAACTGCCGGGCCACATCCCGGAGCCAGAGCCCACTGTTCTCGATACCGATGGGCATATGCTTCAGCAGGTACGGCACCCCGAACCGCTCTTCCAGGTAGGTGAGGAAATAGTCGTCGTGGGTGGGGCAGGTGCTCACCGACAGAGCCGCCTGGGTCGCCTTTACCATCCCCTCGGGGTGGGCAAAGACCGGGAAGACGTTGACCTCCAGCCCCAGCGCCGTGAGCAGCCGCGTCAGCTCCAGCTCGTCAACCCGCCCCATGGAGGAGACATTCATCAGGTTCACCGTCCGGGGGAGCCGCTCCAGCCCCGCATAGGGGACCATTCCGGCGTCCACACCCTCCCCTTCCTCCGCACCGTCAACCCTGCTCCTCTCCAGGAGGGTCCGGCCAATGGAGTGGTAGACCGCATCATAGGCCGTGGCCCAGATTTTGGTCTTGAACCCCTCGCAGTGGACCGGCAGCAGTTTCGCCTTTACCCGTGGCTGGAGCTGCTTTACCACGGTGTCGATGTCATCGCCGATGATCCCGGGGACACAGCCGGAGACCACGGAGATGCTGAAGGGGTGATACCGCTCGTCCGCCTCGATGATCGCCTGCTCCAGTTTTTCCTCGCCGCCGCTGATGACGTCGGTCTCGTTCAGGGCGGTGGAGAGCCAGACCCCGTCCTTCACCTTTCCCCACCGGACATTGCCGCCGAAGCGGACATTGGCGTTCTGGGAATGGGTGCAGGTGCCGCAGCCGATGGCGCTGTGCATGAGGACCACGTTGTCGGGGAGGGTGTTGAGCATGGCCAGGGCCGGCAGAAGCAGGCAGATGGAGCCCTGGGTGAACCCCCGCTCCCCATCATCCACGAGGCACGATTTTTTTCCCTTCCCCCCCAGGTCGCAGACACTCCCGCCATGGGCGATGCACGCCTTCAGCCGCTCTTCCCGCCGGGGGGGGGATTTCAGATCCATGTAACTCATACAGGCTCTTCTCCGTTGTTCGTAATGGTGTTTCTTATCCGCGCCGGGATTTCCCGGCTGCAGGGAATCAGGGTGGAGCAATGACCGCAAGAGCCATACCCCCACCCTTTGAAATGCTCCTTGTTGCCATGCTGTTCGCACCGGCCGGGGATCTTGCCGACATCGGTGACGGCCCCGGTGGGGCAGCGCCGGATACAGGCGTGACAGCTGGCGTCAAAGGCATAGAGACAGTAACCGTAAATGTCGGTATAGGTTCTGATGGTGGGGAGCAGCTTGAGCGTTGTGACCACGCTGCAGAGACGTCCCAGGCACCCCTTTTCGCTGATAAAATTCTGGTGCAGACCGAAGGTGCCCAATCCCGCGGCAAAGGCGGCATGCCGCTCCGACCAGAAGGGGAGCCACCCGTCGGAGTCATACCGGGGATCGATATTCGGAGCGACAGCCGTAGCGCCGTGCTGTTCGGCAAACCGGAGCAATGCACGGCGCACCACGTTGAGAAACTTGGAGCCGTTCCATTTACCCGACGAGAACTCGATGGCCGAATAGCGCTGCCCCTTCGTATAATTTCTCGTGATTTCCTTGGTAAAGGGGAGAAAGATACTGATGATCGATTGGGCGCCGGGCAACCATTCATGAGGCAGACGGTGACCGGGGCCGACTACCTCCGGGTCCTGAAACCGTTCAAACAGCGGGTCACTGGCGGAGGCGATCCCCACCAGCGGGGCGTCCCAGATGGGGAGGTTATCCCCCTCGGGGAGCGCATTGCGAAAATCGGTGACCACCAGAGCCGTTACGTACCGCAGGATCTCTCCGGTGGCAACGTCGGGAAGAAAGCCGCTCTCACCGGCAGAGATCGGCGCCGGATCGGGGAGAAAGAAGAGGGGATTGACCCCCTTGACGCCGCTCCCCCTGCTCTTCCCTTCGGGATTGGGATCTGACGACCCTTTCAGAACCGGCGGGAAGTCGAAGGGTTTGCGAAATCCGGGCGGAGATCCTTTGGTGAAATCGTAGGCCGTCCAGATAGAGAGCTGTTCATACCGCTCTGTCAGCAACTTCTCGGCAAGCTGTTCCGCGTCCCGACCCTCCGGCAGACGGGTGGTCCCCTCTTCCGGAAACAGTTCCCCTTCGATGAAATAGTAGACTTCCTGACGAACGGGAGTACCGGCATTCCGGAGAGTGACGCAGCGGTCCGATGATCGCACGGCCAGCACCTTGCGATTATCCGGCCGATACCCATAAAGATTCACCTGCCGGATATAGTCGCTCAGACATTCCAGGAGTGATGGACGGTTCAGGATATGCGCCGAGGGTTCGCCCCACTTGGGGATCTCGTTGACAAAGAGTGACGCGCTGACATCCGCTTCTTGAGTGGACATGCCGAAAACCTCCTAACGCCTTGCGGTCCAGTGCAGGGCCCGTCGCTGAAACGCGTCGAACAGTGTCATGACGATGATGATAAAGGCCGACATGAAGAGCATCCCGGCCAGAACTTTCGGGTAATCGGAGAAATCGGCGTAATACTGGATAAAATAGCCCATCCCTGATTTGGCGCCGAACATCTCCGCCACGGTGAGGAGGATAAAACTGAAGACCAGCGCCATCCCCGCACCGCTGAAGATATGGGGAAGCGCTCCGGGAAAGACCACCTTACACAACAGGCGTCCCCCTTTCAGGCCAAGAGTCCGCGCATTATCCAGATACCGCTCTTCCAGCAGAACCACCCCATGGATCGTCCCCAACAGGATCGGCCAAAAAGCGCCGGCAAAGATGATGAAGGCGGAGGAGAGCCAGAAGGTCGGCAGGATCGAGATGGCATAGGGAATCAGCATGGTCGGCGGTATGGGGCTGATCCCGCGAAAGATCGGCATCAGCACCTTCTTGAGAGTGGGATGATAGCCGACAAAGAGTCCCAGGCTTATTCCCAGAATCAACGCCAGAAGATAGCTGGGGAGGAGCAGGCCGAAGGAATTCAGCAGCCCGTCCAGAAGCCGGGGAAGCGACTCCCGGAATGCAGGGACAATTCTGACCAGGCCGGGGAAGAGGACCGGTTCCAGCCAGCCGGTGACGTCCGTTGCCAGTTCGTACGCCGCCACTACCATGGCACCGATCAGAGCCGTTCCCGTATATGCTCCCGCCGATTTCCCGGCTGTTGATCTCGATGACACGATTGACTCCTTCTTGTCAGCTGTTCTGTGCTTCGAACGTTTTCATGGCGTCCTGATAGTAACGGTCCTTAGGGTAGCGACGAATCAGTGCGTTCAGAGCATCACGGTAGAGTTCGGTGTTGATGAAGCGGTTCACGTCAAGATCGGATTTGACATACTCTATCTCTTTCAGTTCATGCCACATCTGTTTGACCCCTTTTTTGTTCGGGTCAACGTTGACATGCTGATGGGGTTCATGAACAAATTCCCGGGCAAGCTTGTCGTCGATGTTCATGTAGCGGCGGGTAATATCCTGGGCCAGAGAGCCGTCCTTATCCTTTATCCGCTCCGCCTGGAGGAGCGCACGAAGAAAGGCCCGATAGATTTCCGGATCGCCGCTGACCGCTTTCCCCTTGGCCACGATTCGACAACAGGGATGCTGGGGAAAAAAGTCATTGCTCCACCCCACGATGGCCAGACCCGACTCCTTGGCCTGAAGATAAATCGACGAGGCGCCGATCCCCACATCGACCTTGCCGGATTTGACCGCCTCAAGGACGGCCGGAGGATTTTTGAGTTCGATGATCTTGACATCCTTGTTCGGATCGATGCCGGCCCGTTTCAGGGCGCCGCGCCAGACCACATCCGCGGTATAGAGGCGCGGCGTGGCAACCGTTTTCCCCTTGAAATCCTGGATTGACTTGAATTGCCCCGCTTTGGCCTGAAGAGCGATCACCGGGTGTCCTCCTGCCAGAGCGCCGCCGATGATGGTGAAGTCCGATCCTTTCGTGATAAAGGTCAGTGGCGCGGCAGTACCGAAGGAGATCCCGATATCGATTTTTCCGCTGTTCAGGGCATTCAACCCGTCACCGGAACTGCTGAACTGCACGAGTTCAACCTCTATCCCCTCTTTGGCAAAGAGTTTCTGATCCTGGGCAATAAACGCCAGAATACTCCCCCCACCGGGGGCGTACCCCACTTTGAGCTTCTGTTTGGCCGGAGCAGCAAAGGCGGTGGTGAGACCGAAAAGGATGCAGAGAAGTGTCATCGTAATTCGTAGCGTACCGTTGTTGTTCATCTGACTACCTCCGGATTCGTCTGAGATTGACTTCCTGTTACGAGTTGGGTGAATGGTGATCTGATCAGCTTCTCCAGCGGAGCAACCGCTTCTCCACCCGTTCGGTTCCCCAGGTTATCGCCGTTACCACGAAGCCGATGAAGATAATTCCCACGATGACCCGCCGGTAGTCGGCGAAGTCGGCAAAGTTCTTGACGTACCAGCCGATACCCGAATTGGCGCCGATGAGTTCCGCCGCGGCCAGGAGCACGAAGGAGAAGAGGAGCCCCAGGGACGAACCGGTACAGATGGAGGGCATGGCCCCCGGCAGGATGATCCGCCAGAGGAGGGTCCGCTCTTTCAGGTTGAGCACCCGGGCCGAATCCAGGAGCCCTTTGGGGATGCCGAAGACCCCGTGGACGGTGTTGATGAAGATCGGCCAGAAGGCTCCGATGAAGATGATGAAGATGGAGGCGCTCCTGAAACTGGGGAGGAGGGCGATGGCATAGGGGATGTAGACGATGGGGGGGATCGGCCCCATCACCTTGGTAAAGGGATTCACGGCGTGAAAGAGTCGCGACCGCCACCCCACCAGCAACCCCAGGGGAAGCGCGGTTCCCAGTGCAAGAAAATAGCCGCTCACCAGCAGGATGAGAGAGTTGACCAGTCCCTTGAGCATGTCCGGCAGTTCCGACACGAACATTCTCAAAACCGATTCGGGTGTGGGGAAAAGCATCTTGTCCAGAAGACCGAACCGGGCCGTGGCCAGTTGCCAGGCCAACAGAACCCCGAAGATGATCGCCGCCACATCCCCAGCCCCCTGACGTGACGCCTCTGTGCGACCGGTAAAGGTACGGAGCAGCGTCACCCCCTCCAGGACGAGGACCAGGATGAGGAGATAGCGGGGAATCCCCCCTGCCGACGGCCAGAGCAGCACCGCCAGCAATGTCATGAAAACAAAATTTTGGGTGTTAACAAGGTATTTCATGGTTAACTTCTTTCCTTGATCCGTCTCGCGCAGAGACGCAGAGGCGCAGAGAAAACCTTTATGGTCCTTCTCGGCAACGGATTGACATCCCTGAGTTGATAAGTCCGTCGAAGCTGTTTTCCTGATTTCTCTGCGTCTCTGCGTCTCTGCGCGAGATTGGTTTTCTAATGCCCCTTGATATGCAGTTCTCCGTCACCGCTCTTGAACTCTTTCTCCAGAGTTCTCCAGAGCTTCTCTTTGGGCTCCCGCTTTTCCAAGGAGGCCAGGGCTCCGGCGTAAATCTTCGTATTGACCCGACCGTCGATGGATTCCGTGGAGGTGATATAATCGGCCTTCTTCATGAAATCCCAGAATTGGAGTACCGACTTCTTGTGGGGGTCGGGGCTGACCAGCAGATGCCCACCATAGATATCCTTGAGCAGATCTCCCTTGTCGATCTGCACATACTTGGCCACCACATCCACTGTGCCGTTTTTGTCGGTAAGGTAGTACTGATAGGCTTTCAAGAGCGCCGTCAGAAAGTGTTCCAGGTCCGCCTGACGCTCCTTCACCGTGCTGGTCAGCGCCACTTGACGGCAGCAGGTATGCCCCTTGATGACGTCTCCCGAATACTTGACCACCACCAGTCCCTGTTTCTCGGCCAGGGTGAAGTAGGGAATCCAGACCAGACCGGCATCCAGGGTCCCTTTCTTCACCGCTTCCATGACTGCGGCCGGCGAATCGAACTCCTTGATGGTCAGATCCTTTTTCCAGTCGATCCCCGCCTCGTGGAGCGCGGCTCGAAAGACCACGTCGCCGGTGGCCAGGCGGACCGCCCCGATGGTGGCCCCGCGGAAATTCTTCAGATCCTTGAACCGTTCGGCCTTCTCCGGCTTGGCGATGAGTCCGTGCCCTTCCCCCATCTGGCCGCCGAAGATGGTGAAGTCGGCCCCTTTGGCGATGAAAGCCAGGGGGGCGGAGGTGCCGAAGGAGCCCACATCCAGCTTCCCCGCCTTCACGGCGGTCAGCCCCTCTCCGGAATTGGTGAACCGGGCCAACTCCACATCCAGCCCTTCCTGCTGAAAGAACCCCTTCTCCTTGGCCACGAAATAGAGGAGGTGCCCGGAAGTGGGGAGGTAACCTGCTTTCAGCTTCTTCAGCTCGGCGGCGTGGGCGGTAACCGCCGTGGACAAGGTCAACATGAGCAACAGTGCACAGAATCGTTTCATGATCTACTCTCCTTTCAATTGTTTTTCTTGTAGAAGGCCAGCATCTCCTGGTAGATCTTATCCTTGGGGTTTTTCTTGACGACCGAATCAAGGGCCTGTTTGTAGATGTCTATATTGATATGTTTGTCGATGGGGTAATCATTCGGAATGTAACCGGCATCCAGGATATGCTGCCAGAACTCCAGTATCCCCTTCCTCAGCGGGTCGGGATTCGATTCGGCAACCCTTTTCACGTAGGTCTCGTTGCGGATGATATCCTCGTCGATCTTCAGCGACTTGGTGTAGATAGCCACTGTCTCGTTTTCATTGGTTTTATAGAACCTGTAGGCACGGATCAGGGCGGCCAGGAAACGACGGTAGGTCTCCTTGTCGGCGTTCACCTTGGCCGTGGGGGCCACGATGCGGCAACAGGTGTACTTGGGATAAAATTCCTCGATGTAGTGGGCAACTTTGAGCCCCTGATTCTTTTCCGCCAGTGAGAAATGGGGGGGCCAGACCAGGCCGGCGTCCACCGCTCCCTTCTTCACCGCTTCCACCACCGCCGCGGCAGTGCCGAACTCCACGAAGGTGATATCCTTTTTGTAGTCGATACCGGCCTTCTTCAGTGCCCCCTTGAAGACCACGTCTCCGGTGGAGAGCTTCACCAGACCGATCTTTTTCCCCTTATAGACCTTGAGGTCATGACCGGAGAGTTCCGCCAGCCGTTCCGGCCGGGTGATGATGGCTTGGCCGCCGATCATGATCCCGCCGATGAAGGTAAATTCGCTCCCCTTGGAGATGAAGAGAAGCGGCGCGGTGGTGCCGAAGGTCCCCACATCCAGCTTCTCCGCCTTCAATGCGGCCATCCCCTCGGCGGCGCTGCCGAACTGAAACAGCTCCACGTCGACCCCTTCCTCCTTGAAATACCCCTTGTCCCTGGCCACGAAATAGAGGCCATGGGCCGGTTCGGGAATATAGCCGACCCGCAATTTCGGTAAGTCGGCAGCCAGGGAAGCGGTGGCCAGAAGCGACAACAACAAGAATACGGCGACAATACTTTTCATGAAATGATTCCTCCTTTGGTCTGGTTACTACTGTTTCTTGTTTTTGGGGCAGCAGTCGGGGACACAAACAGCCTTGCCGGAAAGTTCCTTGTACACGTTGTCATCCGGTGCACTGTCCAGCAGGCGATCCAGGGCATCACAGTAAATCTCCTCGTAGACATGGTTCGCAAGAAAATCAGGGGGGAAGGTTGAAGAGTGAAGGTCAAGGCGCTTCCAGAGCCGCTCCAAGCGGTAATAGTCCGGATATGGATCGAAGTGAATGATCGGCTGATCCGTTCCCACCGATTTACTTCGCAGGAGTTCCGGCTCTGCCCGACTGCTTCGGTAGGCGCGGACCAGTGCCGCCGTCAGCCGGGTAAGGGTCTCCTTCTCCCCGGCACCCCCGGTGGCGGGGATGAGAATGACGATGCCGGACAGATCCAGGCGCTGCTGCACCCTGTCGTCCAGCTCGGCCAGCGGCCCGGTGGCCGTGGGGATCCCCCCGCCGGCGATGATGCGGAACCCTTTCCCTCCGGCGATGGCCTTAAGCCCCTCCCCCACCTCAAAAGCCCCGGCATGAATGGTTCCCTGCTCCAGCGCCGCCAAGCCGCTCCGGCTGTCGCTGAACCGCACCAGTTCCACCTTGAGCCCCTCCTGGGCATACTCCCCCTTCAGTTGCGCAATCCGGCAGAGAGCGGCGCCGGTATGCTCCAGATACCCCAGACGGAATAAACTCCCTCCGGCTTCACCGGATTTCACTCCGGACAACAGCACTCCGACCATGAACAGGGTCAGGACGAACAACCTGTTCATATGGCCTCCCCCGGCGAGAGAACCGTTTGTCCGCCGTCCAACTGGGACAAGATGTTTTCATGGAGTACGTTCACCAGCCTGTTCCTGAGGAGCTGGAATGATTCAAGAAGAAACAGATCCTGACGGAGGCGGGGTCTGGGGATATCCACCGGGAAGATTCCCTTGACGCTCCCGGGGTTGACTCCCAGCACCACGATCCGATTGCCCAACAGGATCGCTTCCTCAACGTCATGGGTGACGAAGAAGACGGTTTTACGCTCCCCTTCCCGCTGTTGCCAGAGTTGCAACAGCAGATCCTGAAGACGCGCCCGGGTGATGGCGTCCAGTGCGCCAAAGGGCTCATCCATGAGGAGCACCGGCGAATCGATGGCAAAGACCCGGGCAATGGCGGCCCGCTGACGCATCCCGCCGGAAAGCTCCCCGGGAAGCTTGTCTTGTGCGTTGGGGAGGCCGACCATCTCCAGATATCCCGCGGCGATCTCCCTGTATTCGTTTCTCTTCTTGCCGGGAAAAGCCTGCTCCAGGGCCAGCACGATGTTCTCACCCACCGTCATCCAGGGGAAGAGGGAGTAATCCTGGAACACTACCCCCCGATCCAGACCGGGACCGGTAATGGGGTTCCCATCCAAGGTGATGGCGCCGGAGGTGGGGGAGGCAAGACCGGCCAGCAGACGGAGCAGGGTGCTCTTGCCGCACCCCGAAGGTCCAAGGAGGCAGATAAACTCCCCAGCCTCGGCGGTAAGGGAGATATCCCGTAGCACTTCATGGCTGCCGTAGGCGTACGAGACGTTATTGATGGCAATTTCATGCATGGCAAACCTGTACTTCCGGTGAATGGTGAAGGGTGAATGGTGAAAAAAACCGAATTCTTGTTATTTCAGATACAAAAAACGCTTGGAGGCGCGCAGCGTGGTGATTGCTTCGTCAATGGGACCGGTGAGCGGAAAAGCCCGGATACGGCGATAGAGTAAAATGTCGATGGCGCCCGGGCCGATCTGGGCGGCGACCACCGCCTTACAGTCGCTTATCAACTCCGCGCTCTGCTCCAGAAGAGTGTCGTCATGCTGTTGGCCGGAGCAGGCAGGTGCGCTCACCCGCTCTTCCAGAAATTCGCACCGGTCATCGGTTACCCGATAGATCCGGAACCGGTCCGCCCGACCGAAATGGAGGTTAACGTTCTCACCGTCGCTGCTGGCTATTGCCACTGAAATGTCCATGGACCCATTCCTTACACGAAAAAAAAGAGGCTACGAGGTTTCCCCATGGGGGGAGAACTCCGTAGCCTCCAGTTTTTCTGGTCAGCCTGCGGTGGTACTGCTATTCAGGAATCAGATTGTACGAACTTTTGGGGAATAATACCGAAGACGACCGAGGATGTCAATAGATAAATATATTTTCCATGTTTTTTATAGGAGTTAAATCACGCGGCCTTCTGCAATCGCTCGGCAACCCAAACCTTGATGACTGACTGCCTTGGTACGTGTCGCGACCATTTATCATGCCGTTTATCTTGCCTCTCGATTTTTCTACCGTCTCAAATCAGCAGACTGAGGCGGCCAGACGCTCCGGATCAATGGGCCAGCGGCCATACTCACGGGCGGCAGCCATCAAGGCGTGGATATTCTCCTCCGGGCTGTTGATGGGGAGGGCGCACCCCATCCCCAGGATGTACCCTTTCGGGTTGGCGGCACCCTTTGCCAGACATTCCCGGACGTTGGCCCTCACGTCATCGGGAGTGCCGAGAACCATGACGCTGGTGGGACGAATATTTCCCAGGAGCGCCACCCGCTCCCCCACGGCGGCACTGGCCCGGGCCAGATCCACTTCATCGTCCAGGCTCAAGACGGAGGCCCCTGAATCGGCCATATCCTCCCAGATCCGTGAGCTGTTACCGCAGACATGGAGAGAGGGATTCGCACCGGCCAGGGCGCCGACTGCGGTGACCACCTCCTTCAGGTACGGCAGGGCAATCTCCCGAAAAAGCCTGGGGCTGATGAGCGTTCCCGATGCGGTGGGCTCCGCCAGACCGATCCGGACACCGACTCCCACGGCAGCCCGGGCAAAGGCGATGACGCTCTCCGTAGTCAACCGGAGCAGACGATGGACGAACTCCGGATTTTTCCGGAGATCCCGGAGGAAGAATTCGGTCCCCCGGAGATTGCACGCCACGGTGAAGGGACCGGAGGTGGTCAGCGACACCGGAACCCCATCGCCGATCTCCCTGAGGACGATATCAGCCGCCTCCAGGAAGAGCGGCAACCGGCCATCCCGTTCCGGATCAGGTATCCGTAGCCGATCCAGGTCGGCAAGATCCTTGATGACGAAATCGCTCACATGGGCCGTGTTGTCGGTAAAGGCGAGCCTGCTCCCCATGGCCTCGGCTATGCCGGTGAGTCCCGGACCGGTGTTAACCAGATCCATGCCATACTTCTCCCAGGCGGCAATCTGCCCCCGGGCCATGAGCTTGGCCGACTGCTGGTATTCCCCCACGGTGACCCCGATGACCCGGGCCGCATAGTCGCTCATGAGCAGATTAACCGGTATCCGGTCATAGGGTTGACCGGTGAGCGCCGCCACAGTCCGCTCCCGGGAGGTCATGGTTTCCCACTCTGTTTTTTTCACAATTCACCTTTCACACTTTGTAACTTCTCAGGTTGATAGGCTGAAGGCTTAAGGCTGAAGGCTGAAGGCTGAAGACTATGAGGAAAACCTCCGCAAAATCAATAAAGACGACTTATACGAGACGGGTTTAACCTTCAGCCTTCAGTCTTCAGCCTTAATATCTGAGTAGTTACCACTCTTTGTATAAATGGCCGCCACGGCCGTGCGGCGGTAATAATGACTGATCCTCCGGAGCCCGAAGGGGTTCAGCAGCAGATCCAGCTCCGTATGGGTATAGCTCTTGGCACAGTTGGGGCACTTGAAGTAGTGGGAGCAGCCGGCCCCGCAGACACTCCCCTCTCGGGGACAGCGGACCTCCATGAGCAGGTAGCCGCCGGGACGGAGGTTTTGGACCGCGTTCGCCAGATAGCGGCGCTGCTCCTCATACTGGGGGATGATGTTGAAGACGTAGGTTGAGACCACCAGATCCACGTTCAGCCGGCTCAGACAGAGCTGTTCCGTATCCAGGAGTCCGGCCAACCGTTGCACCGCCGGGCAGGGAATCAGCGTGGCAACCTGTTCCGGCAGATCTGCGGCAAAGACCGTGAACCCCTGCTCGGCCAGGTAGAGGGCGTTGCGCATGGTCCCGGTACCATAGTCGAGAACCCTGGTGGCGCCGCTCTGGCGAAAAAAACGCGCATAACGACGGATGCTGACTGCAGTTTGCGGCATAGATCCTCCCTTCTTATTCAGAACCCCATGGCCTTCATGAAGACCCGGTCAAAGTCGGCCCGACCGGTCAACTCCACCCGCGCCACATGGGGAGTCAGCGCCTCCAGTTCCACCCGGAGTCGGTCGCTGAGGAGGAGCAGTTCCCCCCCTGCCTGGGAGCTGTTTCCCAGAAAGGTGACCTTGCCGGCGCTCTCCGGGGGAAGGAGCCCCAGGATCAGCAGGCTCTCCTCCCGGAGGTGGAAGCCGAAGGAACCTGCGATGAATACCCGGTCGACTTCGAAGGCGGTCACCCCCCGCTCGTCCAGGAGGATGTCGATACCGGCCCGGATGGCCCCCTTGGCCAGCTGCACCTGACGGAGATCCTTCTGGGTCAAAAAGACGTTGTCGGTGACACGAAACTGCGTGGAGCCGTTTTCCTTGCTGATCCGCCCGGCCAGCGGTTCCGGGAGTCGCTCCGCTGGGGTGAATTTGCCGGTGGGGCCGACGATCCCGTTCCTGACCAGCTCCGCCACCAGATCCATGAGCCCGCTGCCGCAGATCCCGGTGGCCTCGACCTTGCCGATGACCTCAAGCTCCACCTCACCGGCTCCGGTGATCCGCACCCCTTCGATGGCGCCGACGGAGGCCCGCATGCCGTGGGATATGTTCATCCCCTCGAAGGCCGGACCCGCTGCGGTGGAGGTGGCGGCCAGCAGACCGTCATGAGCCAGGATCATCTCCCCGTTGGTGCCGATATCGATGAACAGGGTGATGCCGGAGAGCTCTTCCAGTTCCGCCGCCAGGATGCCGGCGGTGATGTCGGCCCCCACATAGGCGGAGATCACCGGCGGGAGATAAACGACCCCTTTGGGGGAGATGGCAAGGCCGATCTCCACGGCCTCAAGATGATTCCCCCCGGTGAGGGTCGGGATAAACGGATACTTCCCCAGGGGGGCGGGATCGACCCCGGCGGCCAGGTGGAGCATGCAGGTATTGCCGCTGAAGACCGCTTCGTACAGCCACGAACGGCTGACTCCGGCATAGGCGGTGATTTCGCCGATGAGCCGGTTCAGCTCCGCCATCAGTTCCCCTTGCAGCTGAGCCAAGCCCCCCGGTTCGGCGCAGAATCTGATCCGCGACAGGACATCCTGGGCATGCAGACTCTGGGGGTTGAGGGCCGATGCCGAGGCCAGCTCCTTCCCGCTCACCAGATCCACCAGGGCGACGACCAGGGTGGTGGTGCCGATGTCCACGACTATCCCGCAGAGATCCGCGGCACTGTTCCCCTGTTCCACGGTCAGGAGCCGTTCCCCGGCAGACACGAAGGTCTGATGCAACTCCGGGGCGAACCGTTTGCTGATCCAGGGAGAGAGCGCCACGCTGCGCCGTTTCTCTCCGGAGGTGATGATCCGGAGCCCGCTCTCGCTGCGCAGCGGAACCTGAACCGTCACATCTCCCTGCAACTGGGCGTGGCAGGCGAGAAGCCACCCCGCCGACTCCCGCTCCGGTGGGAGATGACTCCCCGGCGGGAGGGTTATGTGAGCAAGATCCTCCGGTGCCACCAGGACGGCACACTTGCCGCAGTGACCGGCGCCGTTGCAGGGAGCCTCAATGAGCACCCCCGCCAGGCGGGCCGCGGCCAGGATGGTGGTTCCCGACGGCACGTCGATTTCTATCCGCTCCGGCAAAAAGGTGACGCGACTCATGCCGTCCCCTTCACGCTATCGGTCATGGCCCGGATGGTCTCCAGGCTGGACGAGGTGCTGAGCCCGCAGGCCGGAGAGATGATATTTATGCCGTCGCGGATGAGCACTTGCGTATGCCGAGCGACCTTCTCCGCCTCTCCCCGTTCCAGCATGAAGGTGCTGACGTTCCCCATGGTGGTAAGAGTCGGGAACTCCTCCTTGAGGAGCTTCAGGTTCACCAGGGCGTCGGTACTCAGGGCGTCAGCCCGAAGCGCCGGCAGAGAGTGTTTCACGGATTGAAGCTTGCCGCAGATATGGACGATGACCGGAGCGCCGAAGCCGTGGATGCCGTCAATGACCCGGTTGAGATAGCGGACCGCATACTCTTCGAACATCTTGGGCCCCAGGATCTCCCCGGTGGCGGTGGGGTCGCCGATGGAGATCAGGGTGACGCCGTTGTTAATCAGTTCCCCGGCAAAGGCGATGAGGAGATCGCTCACGTACTCCAGCACCCGATGAGAGTTCGCCGGTTCCTTGCGCAGTTCTTTCAGAAAAGTCACCGGATCGATGATGGAGGCGGCGGTGCTGATGGGGCCGGTAAGGTTGCCGATGACCGGCGTGTCCGGGTGTTGCGCCGCCACCCGCCACCCGGCCTGGATCACCTCACTAATCCGACCGCTCTTGAGCATTTCGGGGATCTGCCGATAGACGACCTGGGAGGCGGAGGGGAAAAGTTCCCTCTCTATCTTCGGCTCACAGGCCAGGGTGCCGAAGTTGATCTCGCTCCCCAGGACCTCGGCTTCCACGGTCATGCAGAAGGGGATCCCCAGGTTCTCGAAACCGGTATCCTGATGAATATCACCGGCCAGGGCAGCCATGAGCCCCCCCTCGTGGTGGGCTGCGGGGAGGAGGTTGCCGGTGCGGTTCATGACCTCCACGATGGCGGCGTTCATCATCCCGCCGGTGCAGATGACCGGCGGTCGGTCCACCTCCTGACCATTGAGCACCCTGAGCAGACGTTCCTTGGGATTGAGACTCATACAAACCTCCTAATGTGTAATAATCCTGTTCATCCTGTTCATCCCTGTAAAAATGCCTGCAGTTTTTCCTGGTTCACGGGCCAACCGATTTCGGTGACGGCGTCCATCATGGCCCGGATGTTGCCGAAGGGGGTCTCCGTGGGGAGGCTGCAGCCAGAGGCGACGATGTACCCTTTAGGAGAGTCCCATGCTTGGGCAATCCCGGCAAACACGGCCCGGCGAACATCTGCCGGGCTCCCCTGGAGCATGATCTCCGAAGGATGGACGTTCCCCATGATCCTGACTTGGTGGCCGACGGCCAGTTTCGCCTCGCTCAGGCTCGCCTCGTTGTCGATGCTGAGACAGTCAGCCCCGGTCTCAACCATCGCCTCCCAGATCCTGGCGCTCTTGCCGCAGATGTGCAGGGTGACGCTCTTCCCCCTGCCATGAAGGTAGTCGATGAGCCGTTTCAGATAGGGGAGAGAAAACTCCCGAAAGAGTCGGGGGCTGATGACGGTGGTGGATGACATGGGATCGGTAAGGCTGGGGGTGGCCCCGGTGGCGATGATCGCCTCACTGTAACGAAGGGCCGACTCCAGGGCGATCTCGCTGAGTTGATGCACCGCCTCCGGGTTTTTCAGGAGCAGTCGCACCAGCGTCTCGGCCCCCAGGAGAAACGAGGCTGTGGTAAAGGGACAGGTAACCGCCCCGGTCACCGGAACCTCGCTCCCCACTGCGTCAACCACCCGCCGCATCGCCTCCAGGTGGGCCGGCAGGTTACCGTCGGTAAGGGGGTTCAGAGGAGTGAGTCGTCCGATAGCGTCAACCGACGTGATGGCCGGCGCCTCCAGGTAGGCGGTCTCATCCTCGGGATAGTGAACCGTTCCCCCCATGGCCTCGGCCATCTGATAAAGGTCGGTAAAAACTCGGATCACGTCGTAGCCGAAGGCCCGGTATGCGGCAATCTGGGCCTGAGCGATGAGCGCCCCATTGCCGCGAAAGTCGGAGACCCTGGCACCGATGAGTCGCGCCGCACTGTTGCCGATGATGGGGACGCAGGGGAGCCGGTCAATGGCCTCCCCACGACCGTAGGCGGCAAACCGTTGAAGCGGGGTAAGGAAAGGTGAAACAGCCATACATTCGTTCCTCCGGCACGTTGAACGCAAAAAGGCCGGATGAACCCTAAGGTTCACCCGGCCTCCAGTTTGTCTGGTCAGCAGGATACATTCTCAAATTAACAAACTTGTCTCCACCAGTCAAGACAATAATCTACATTATCCATTTATTTTATAGCATGAAATGCAGGTGATGTCGGCACCCTGGTGATATGAATCGCAACTGGCCGATTTTACTCTGTAGTTAAAAGCCGAACAACAAGGTTCAGCCTGTTTCCCGGCGCAGGAGTTATAAGAGTACCCTCTCGATACCTCCGCTGGTGACGCGGAGCAGGTACTCCTCCAGCCAGTTCGCGCCGAGGAGCCGCCGAGCCAGCTCCACCACCAGATACTCCGCCCGGATGCCGGTCTCGGGCTCGAAACGGGCGAGTCCCTGGAGACATGAGGGACAACTGGTCAGCACCGTGAGGGGGCCTTCGCCGCTCTCCTGCCTCAGGCGGAGCGCTCCCGCGCTCAGCTCCTCTTCCTTGCGGAACCGGACCTGGGTTGAGATATCAGGGCGGGAGACCGCCAGGGTGCCGGACTCTCCGCAGCACCGCTCCGACAGTTGCACCGGTTGACCCATGAGCCGGGAGGCCACCGTGAGCGGTGCATAGCCCTTCATGGGGGTATGACAGGGGTCATGGTAGAGGTACGGCTTCGCGACAGGGAGTGGCGCCGAGAGCCCCTTTTCCATGAGGTATTCATGGATGTCCATTATTTTACAGCCCGGGAAGATCCGGTCGAATTCATAGGCCTGCAGCTGATCGAGGCAGGTGCCGCAGGAGACGAGTACCGTCTTGATTTCCAGGTAGTTGAGGGTGTTGGCCACCCGATGAAACAAGACCCGGTTGTCCGTGGTGATCCGGTGCCCGATGTCCCGGCGTCCGGCGGCGATCTGCGGATAGCCGCAACAGAGCTGTCCCGGTGGCAGGACCGTCTGTACTCCCGCATGCCGGAGGAGGGCCTGGCCGGCCAGGGCCACCTGAGAGAAGAGCCGCTCGGACCCGCACCCCGGGAAATAGAAAACCGCTTCCGCATCCTCGCTGCACCGGGCAGGGTCGCGAAGGATCGGGACATACCGCGGGTCTTCCAGCTCCAGGAGAACCCGGGAGGTGGCGGACGGCACGGGGTCGGGGAGAGGGCGGGCGACGGTGTGCAGCGCCCGTGCCGTGACGGAGGGTGCCCCCACCGTGGCCGGCGGACGCCGGTTCAGGTCACGGGTCAGTCCCATGATCCGTGCGGCGGTGGTGGCCCGGCGCTGGGCCCGGTAGCCCCAATTGATGATGCCGCGTCTCATGATCCTGATGGCGCGCGGATCGGTGGCATTGAGGAAGGCCAGGGCCAAGGCCTTGCCCGGATTGGCGGCGGCCACCCCCTGCTCCCGGAGATAGTTGCGCATGGCGATGGTGACGGTGCCGAAATCGATGTCCACCGGGCACGGTTTCTTGCATTTGTGGCAGACGGAGCAATGATCGGCAATGTCGGAGAATTCGGCGAAATGCCGACGGCTGATGCCGCGGCGGGTCTGCTCTTCATAGAGGAGGGACTCCATGAGCAGCGACGTCCCGAGGATCTTGTTCCGGGGGCTGTAAGGGAGGTTGGCGCAGGGGACGTGGGTGGAGCAGACCGGCTTGCACTTGCCGCAGCGGAGGCACTCCTTGATGGAAGCGGCGATCTCCCCCACCTCGGACTGCTCCAGGATCAGGGATTCCGCCCCCAGGAGGCCGAAGGACGGGGTGTAGGCACGGGTAAGGTCGCCGCCTGACATCAGTTTTCCCTTGTTGAAGCGCCCCTCCGGATCGACTCGCTCCTTGTAGGCACGGAACGGGGCAAGCTCCTCCGGGGTGAGAAATTCAAGTTTGGTGATCCCGATGCCGTGCTCGCCGGAGATGACCCCATCCAGGGATCGAGCCAGCGCCATGATCCGGGTCACTGCAGCATTGGCGTCATGGAGCATCTCGTAGTTGTCGGAGTTCACCGGGATGTTGGTGTGGACGTTGCCGTCGCCGGCGTGCATGTGCAGCGCCACAAAAACCCGGCCCCGCAGGACGTCGGCGTGGATGGCCTCGAGCTGTTTCATCACGGGATGAAAGGTTGCGCCGGCAAAGAGAGCGGCCAGCGGCGCCTGCAACTCCGTCTTCCAGGAGAGCCGCACCGAGTGGTCCTGGATACGATGAAAGAGCGTGAGGGGTACGCTCTGCGTGGTATCTCCCGGATCCTGTCCGGAGCGGTGGGTGATACCCAGTTCGGCATACCTGGTCTCGGCTTCGTCGAGAGGGAGGTCGAGATGATCGAGCAGCCACTGCCAGCGGTCGTGTACGGCGGCTAGCGTATCCATGGCCCGCTGGCGGCGGTCGCCGATGAGCAGTTCCGCCTCCAGGGTGCTCTCCCCCTGGAACAGCGGCAGGGGGCCGGAGAGGAACCGGGTGAGTTCGTCCGCCAGCTTCAGCTTGTTCTTGATGGAGAGTTCGATGTTGATCCGCTCGATGCCGTCGCAGTACTCTCCCATGCGGGGGAGCGGGATCACCACGTCCTCGTTGACCTTGAAGGCGTTGGTATGTTTGGAGATGGCCGCCGTGCGGGAACGGTCCAGCCAGAACGTCTTCCGCTGTTCCGGGGTGTCGGCGATGAACCCCTCGCCGTTTCTCAGCGATGCCATGCGCACCGTCTCGAGAGCGGCCGCCACCACGGCGTCTTCCACGTCACCCACCAGATCACCGATGAGCACCATCTTCGGGCGACCCGTCCCCCTGCCGTTGCCTCCGGCCTTGGTGGCGTACCCCACCGCCCTGACGTAGCGCTCGTCCAGGTGCTCCAGACCGGCCAGAAACACTCCGGCGGCATGACCGGTTCCGCCGGGGGCGAAGTGTCGGGTGATCTCCACGATGGCGGGGACCGCCTCCCGGACCTGGCCGAAGAATTCCAGACAGACGGTGCGAACCACCGGCGGCATCCGGTGCAGGAGCCAGCGGGCTGCAACGACGATACCGTCGGTCCCCTCCTTCTGCACGCCGGGGAGCCCTCCCAGGAACTTGTCGGTCACATCCTTGCCGAGACCGGGCTTGCGGAAGAGTTTACCGGGGAGCTCCAGGAACTCTTCGGCCGTCTGCTTCGTGCCGGCGCCGTCAAAGCGCCTCAGCCGGAAAGTGACGTTCTCCTGTTCGTGAATCTTGCCGAGGTTGTGGTTCAGCCGCTCCACCTCCAGCCAGGTTCCGTCAGGGGTCACCATCTTCCACCAGGTCAGGTTGTCCAGGGCCGTCCCCCAGAGCACGGCCTTCTTTCCCCCGGCATTCATGGCGATGTTGCCGCCGATACACGAGGCATCCGCCGAGGTGAGGTCCACGGCGAAGGCGAGACCGACAGCCTCGGCGGCCTCCATGACGCGCCGGGTGACGACCCCTGCCCCGGTGCGGATGGTGGCGCAGGGCTGGTTAAGACCGGGGAGGGTGATCTGCTCTATGTTCCCAAGAGAGGTGAGTTTTTCCGTGTTGATAACCGCCGAGAGGGGGGTGAGCGGCACGGCGCCGCCGGTATAGCCGGTCCCGGCCCCCCGCGGGATGATGCTGAGCCCCAGGGAGATGCAGGCGCGAACGACGGGGGCGATCTCCGCTTCCGTATCCGGTGAGATAACGACGAAAGGGTACTCGACCCGCCAGTCCGAGGCGTCGGTGACATGGCTGACCCGCGCTAGGCCGTCAAAGGCGACATTATCCGGCCGGGTGCAGCGCCCCAGCAGGTCGGCTGCGCGGCGACGCAGCTCCGTGGTCCGGTCGAACCGGCGGTTGAATTCGTCAACGACCGCTTCTGTGGCGAGGATGAGGCGGCGGATCCGGTCGCTTCGGTCCACGCGACCGGGACCGCCCGCCTCTGCCGCGTCCAGGCGCTGCCGGCGCTTCTCTACCTCCGACAGCCGATGTTGCAGAGCCCCGATGAGGGCGGCCCGACGCCGGTAATCGATCAGGAGGTCATCTTCCAGGAAGGGATTGCGCTGTACCACCCAGATGTCCCCGAGGACCTCGTAGAGCATGCGGGGGGAACGTCCGGCGATGTTGTCTTCTCGCAAAGTGGCCAGGAGGGTCCACATGTCAGTGCCAAGCAGGCGAATGACGATCTCTTGATCGGCGAGGGAGGTATAGTTATAGGGGATTTCACGCAGTCGCTCAGTCATGGCCGACTCCCTCGGTGCCCTGTCGGGCGGATTTGACACTCCGGGTTAATCTGCGCTCTGTCGTCACGGGAGATGCAGTTCCAGTGCCCGTGCCAGCTGGTCAGGACAGGAGGTCTCGCCTTGGCAGGGAATCCCCTTGAGGCGCTGTATCACTTCGGCCACCTGCATCCCCCTGACCAGAGAGGCGATCGCCTGCGTATTGCCGGGGCAGCCGTCAATGAAATCCGCTTGTTTCACAATGCCGTCCACGACATCTATGTCGATGCGGGTGGCACAGGAACCCTCCGTACTGTAGCTGATTCGCATGGGTATCTCCTGGGGGAGTTGAGTTTCCAGAGCGGACTTGCTTACCATAAATTCCATAAACTTAATAGTCAAAAATCATAGGGGATGCAGAACTCTTTTCGCTGGTTTCTGGCAGCAAGAGGCGCCCATCCATGCCGGGTGCAGAGACGATCAACATTATCGCGGTTAACTCATGGAAATTCAAAAAATCAGAAAAGTAACCTGCGCCGATTCTTCCCTCACCTCTTCCTGCCGTGCGCCGAAACAATGGGGCGATTGCCGCGCCAAACGCCTGTTGCAAGGTCCCTCATCTACTCCATTTCAACGGCAGTAAGAAGAGCATCGGTCGGTGTTTCATCCACTGCTGTCAGCGGAATGCGGATAAACTGGGCTGCTGCCAGCGATACCCCCCCCAGCAGCGCCCCCCCGATGAATGGAATGCGATAATCTATCATCCAGAGGTATCCGCCCAAGGCCGGCAGAAAGACGGCGGCTATATGGTTAATGGTGACCCCCATGGCCATGGAGGAAGCGGTATCCTGCGGGTCGCCGATCTTCTGGAAGTAGGTCCTGATCGCAACTGAGAAGTTGAAGAGCAGTGCGTCGACAATATACATGAATGAGACCAGCAGTTTCGATGAAGTAAAGGCGTAGGCCATGAAGACCAGGATCACTCCGGCATACTCGATGGAACAAATCCGGCGCTCACCGAACCTGACGATGGCCCGCCCGATGAGCGGATTCATAAGGTAGGCGATCACATTGTTGAGGATGAACAGAAGCGTCATCTCCCGCACTGAAAAATGAAACATCTTTACCAGCAGGAAGATGGAAAAGACCACGAAAATCTGTCGCCGGGCGCCGGACATGAACGTGAGGAAATAGAAGAGCGAGTATTTTCTGCGCAGCACCATCTTCTGCCGCTGCACAGGGACATCGGCATGGGTCGGGTCCTGGGACAACGCCCAGAGTCCGGCGCCAAGCACAACTATCCCGATTACCAGAAATATTCCCCGGTAATCGAGCAGCAAGCCCAGCAGCCAAATGAGGACCCCCGATGCGATGCTGGAGACCGCAGCCAGGCTCCTCAGTCTTCCGAAGACCAGCGGCGACACTCCTGAGGAAAAGTACTGGAGGGTCAAGGACTGATTGGTCGTCTCGAAATAGTGGAAGCCGAAACTCATGACAAGGGTGGTTATTGCCAGGCCGATATAGGACGGGAAGAGTCCGGTGAGCGCCGTGCCGAGCCCGAGCAAGGCGATGGAGAGTGCCGAAAGCCGGTGTTCTTTCAGTACCAACAACAAGAACAGCGCAAGGATTGAGAGCAACCCCGGAACTTCCCGGATAGACTGGATAATTCCAACCCCGCTGCCGTCGAGGCCGACAACCTCCACCGCGTAATTGTTGAAGAGTATGGAATATCCCTGCAGACCGATCATGGACGAGGCGGTCATGACGGCGAGGAAACGGAACATCGGTTTTTGTTCAGCAGCGATCATCGAACTCTCCTCCGGCTTTTTCCAGCATAACACTTGAACGATACAACGATTGGAAGAAAAGATCGGGACAGGGGGTCTCGATAAAACCCTAATTTTTGTCAGTTCCTGATTTTCGATAATGATGCAGCTCCTCGTGTGCCGCCAACAACTCAGCCAGCAACTTCTCCTCATTCAGAACCAGCGTTGATATTACTTTCGGATGGAAACAGTTGAGGTAGATCGATACAAATTATTCCCTCTTTTTCCATCAGTTTTTTTGTTTTTTGAGTAAGTGGTTCGTTAGCTATCAGTGCGTAGTATTCCTTCCGAACTTCCTTGCCCCACCGGACTTTTTTGCCTTTGGCCTTGAACAAGTCGGCGTCATGAGCTGTAAACTGATTACCATTGAGCTTACATTCGGCAAAGAAAATATTTTCCTGATCCATGGCAACAATATCGATTTCAACCTTGCCGGTTCTATCCCAATAATTGCCTATGCGGTCAAAGTTGAACGGTACCAGAGACCCGTCATTACGCTCAATGAGTATTTCGCGCATCATTTTTTCAAAATTCAGACCCATGAAGGTCGGCAGATCACTCTCAATTTTACCGGATAATCGAATATCCTCACCAAGCGCCACAAGGCTTTGATTTTTATGGACGTATCTGAACCAGAATTTTAACAATGGATCTGCAATGTAATACCGCCCATTCTTATGTTCACCAGCGGTGACATTGACGGGCAACCTTCGCTCAAGCACCTCGTAGTACGAGACAAGTTCGTCGAGATACTTACTGATGCTGTTGACGCCAATACCGGTCTTGTCGGCAATTTGGGACATCTGGGTAATACCGCATGCAACGGCTTGCATGATTGAAAAATAGAGATGGTAATTTTTCCCGAATTCTTCGATCAGCAGTTCACGGCCTTCGTTTTGGAGCATGGCATCAGTTTCACAAAAGAGGATCTTGATAATATCCTGCCTTTTTTTACGGAACAAATTCATCCGGAATATCATTGAGTAGTACTTGGGGACGCCTCCAAAAAGCGAGTAGTAGAAAATGAGTTGTTTGGCGCTATCAACCTGGTTGTCATCGAGGATTTCGACGAGAACATTTACTGAAAGCGGTTTTAATGCAATTTTCGCGGTAGCCCTGCCAAACAGAGGTTCTTTGTTTCCTTCGAAGATATCGCGCATGAGGGTTTGGACAGACCCGATGCAGATAAGTGCTCCCTTGCATTTGTCCTGATACTGATCCCAAAGTTTTTGCAGAACCGAAAAAGTGCTGTCATCAACCTGCTGAAAATTTTGAAACTCATCAAGAACTACGCACAAAGGAGTTTTTCGCATTTCTTCAAAAAGTATCGTGAAGAGGGCGTCCAAACTGCTGATAGTAACAGAATTTAGAAGGGGAATTCGTTCCGATAACAGTTCTGTAAATTCTGCAAGCAGGAGATGTAGTTTCTTTTTTGAGACGAAGAGGTAAATGAAATCGGCCCGTTCTGTGGAAAAATGTTTGATTAGGGCGGTCTTGCCGATTCTTCGTCGCCCACTGATGACTACAAAATGGGCTTGATTCTCCCCCTCCGAAATGATCGATTGCAGACGACTTAGTTCTCTGTCTCGATTGTAGAATTTCACAATTTTCATCCTATAGTTCAAAATGGTATGATACCTTGTTGCACCATAAGCCTAATCCTGGTTACTGTTGATTGCAATGATATTTTTTTCCTGATTGCTACTAATCTACGGCTATCACCGCCAGGATTGCCGACAAGCTGTCCATTACCAGAAATGAGTCAGCGGAACTAACGGATCAGCTGTTCGAACTGATCAAGCAGGTCATCGTGGAGGAGGGGAAACTGAAGATCGCCGGGTTCGGCAACTTCGAGGTGAAAAGCAAGAAGGATCGCGGGGGACGCAATCCGCAAACAGGTGAAGAGATGACCATCACCGCCCGCAGTATCCTGTCGTACCACCCCAGCGTGATTTTGAAAAAGTTGCACAGTTGTCGGCAGAGACAAACCGGGCCACTGCCTGATAATACTCGGCTTCATTGGCCGTCATGATGGTGTTCTGAATCAGCTTCTCTTTATAGCCACCTGCCCACCCGTAGAGCCGTTCGGCATGAGAGACCTGGACCAGGTCGTCATGACGGGTATGGAGAATCAAGGTCAGTATCCTGCCCAACGGGTCCGCCAGGCCACTCTCGATGATGAGTCCCGCCGCATATTATTTCAAATCCGCAAGCGGGTCTTCCCCTGTCTGCCAACTTGCAAGGTATTTCTCGAAAAGGTGAAAGTCCTCGCCCTTATGCTCTGTGAGCGTGACATACATATTCGTAAGCGGGATGTTAAACGATTTGTTGATAAGTCCCATGAACCCCAGGGTGAGGGTTCTGCGTTTCTCCATCGTTCGCCCTTCCCGGATATCCGCATTGACAACAGCAACTCCCTGTTCAGGCTCCTTAACCCGCCCGATGGACAGATTGTAGGTGCCGAATTCCCGGATTGAAATGCTGATATGGTCGGTGCCGGTATCCATAACCTCCGAGAAAAGCGTGCGGACCTCTTCGGCAAAAGTCTGTTTTTGGCTGTCCGTCAAGTTCCGGTTAAACTCGAACTGTAAGTGCGGCATAAAACCTCCCTGCTGTGGTGTGCGCTAATTTACGAGATCGACGCCGGCGGATTCGAATTATTCCCTGATGAAATCGTATTTCCCGATCCCTTGGACCAAGAGATATACCGACCTGCCATCGTGGATGTTTACCACTCGGTGAACCTGCGGCGGTTTGACCTCCGCCGTCCGGCCTGGGTGTAACGTGAAGTTCGCGTCAGGAGTTTGGGTTTCTACCCGGAGCACCCCTGTCAGACAGACAAAGTAATCCGCGACCTCCGAATGATGGTGCCATTCGGTAGAGGCATCCACCTCAAGCACCATTTCCCTCACCAAGGCATTTTCAGTTCTGACTATCTCTCTATTTTTAAGGATTGAACGCATTGGGATTATTTATTAGTCTGTCAGCCTTTTTCTTCTTAATTTTTTTCATACGGCGTCATTCCTTTCCTACCAATATATTTCAACGGTCATTGCCATGTCCGTTACTCCTTTGTTTGCCAGTATTCGTATTCGTAAGTCCATTCTTTCTGTTGGAACTCGACAAGCCTCTTCATCCGCACCCTGAAGGCGTTCAGGAAAGCATCCTGTCCCGGGAAGCGTCTTTTCTCCTGGATACTCCGGCACAGTTCGGCTCCCAATTCCCGAGCCTGGGCAAACAGCTTCTCCTCATCCGGAAAGAGCCGACAACCGGCCACAGGCGAACCGATACCTCCAACAGACTGAGCACCCAAGATGTTGACCACGTGTTCCATATACTTGATGACATCGGCGTCTTCGCCGCCGCCGGAGGTCTCGACAACAGCTCCATATTTGCCGGCCAAGGCAACGCAATGAATGATACACGCACTGCGGTCGAAGAGCGCCTTCAACTGAGCAGTGACGCTATGGATGTAGTTTGGACTCGCGAAGATGAAACCGTCACAAGCATGAAGTTTCGCGCTTATCTCCTCAAAGTCATCTTTGAGAACGCACGTACCGGTCTTATGGCAGGCATAACAACTGACACATGGCTGCACCTTGGACTCGGCAAGCGAAACCAGCTCAACTTCGCCGCCTGCTTGCCGCACACCGGTCAGTACTTCTTCCAGAAGTCGTCCGGTGTTCCCTTTCATACCGTGGGGACTGCCCATAATGGCGAGAATCTTCATCTGGTGCTCCTTTGACTGCTCAGAGTCATGTTGTACTGGGAATGTAGGGTTCGAACCTACGCCCCCTGCCGACAAAGCGTGAATCACTCTGCCGTCACTTCAAAAGGCTGACCGGATGGGGAATTAAGTAGACCGGGACGACCAGCAGCCCCGTCAGGATCTTGCCGCAATAGAAATCACAGACAGGTTCAGTCATGGGTAGTTTCCTCCGTATCGATCGGCATCCAAGGCAGAGCTGGTAGTGGAACGCCGATGGTAGGTTCAATTCCGATGCCGATCGTCACCTGGGATGCGCCAGTCGCCAAACGTCTTGACCGGGGCCATCGCAACCGCTAGAGTGGCGGAAATCTGTCAGTTACCGAAAGGGAGATCCGATGATGGTCAAGACCGCTCTGTTCGAAACCCTGCTGGAGAGCGCCGTGGACAACGGCGACGGCACTTGGACCTTCACCCTGGAGGGGAAAAGCTACCTCCTCACCGACACCCTCCAGATCTCGAAGATCGCTCAGGAGCACGACTACATCATCATCTATTGAGCGGCAGAGCTATTTCTCTTATGCCTGCGCATCACTGTCCGCCGGGAGGACTTCAGTATTGATGAGTGCAAAGAGCAGAACGGAGAAAAGCCGCAGTTGTTTTCCACAGGGTCTTGGGAAAACTACCCTGTAACCTGTGAACAATCAGACAGAGCTGCCCGGTTCATAACGGGAAATAGCTTACTGCCTACGGATGAGGCACCGCTCTCCCGCTCCCCTACCCCGTCCGCGACACCCGGGCCAGGACCATCCGGGCTCGCTGGCGTCGTCATACCGGTCGCTCATCGCCCCGATATCCTGATCGTTCCCATCCCGGACCTCGACCAGGGCCTGGGAAGCTTCCGTCAACTCCATCAAGGCTCCAAACAGCTCTTCTACGGGTTGATCTCCGGCGTAGAAAGAAAACATGCAGGCAGATGGTCGTTTTGCCGGCCCCTGTCCATTGTTACTACCAATAATGTAAACGTCGGGCAACTGTAAACTGTTTTCTTGAGCAATGATAGTTTGGGAGGGATTCGGTCGGCGGGTCAAATCGCGCCATCAGTTCTTTCCCGGTTGAATCGAGGTGGGAGGATCTATGTCGTTTCGGGATGGTCAGGGTGTGGCCTGGAGAAACTACGCTCCTCCGTGCTCAAAACGCTCCATGCAATTGTAGGGTAATGAAATCGCCCCGGCGCACGGGGAAGGTCCATCATCGCCGGATCATACCGGTTATTCTCCTCTCCAATGCGCCGAAAAGCCCACGCACCAAACCGCAAAAATCGTCACTTCATTAGTTTTTGAACAAAAAAAATTACGTTCTATTTTCGCATTAATGCTTATATTCCGAATAGATAAGCCAGAATTCCGGCC
>CAIUWK010000054.1 GCA_903902855.1 uncultured Geobacter sp.
GATCCTCATACACGGATTTTTCCGTCCGGCCGGACTTCAGGAAATGTACCTTCCGCCCCAGGGCCTCCTGCGCGGTATACCCCGTAATCTTCGTGAACTCCGGGTTCACATACCGGATGGTGGTGTCGAGATCGGTGATGATCACCGATACCGGACTTTGCTCTACCGCCACCGAGAGGGTACGCAGGGCGGCCTCACTTTCGACCAGTGCCTGGTTGCTTTTCACGAGGAGGTCGCTCTTATTTTTCAGGGCCAGCTGCGTGGCGACCCTCTGCCTGATGATGGCTGTCCGGTACGGTTTGGTGATGTAATCCACCGCCCCCAGGGCAAGCCCTGCCAGTTCGTCGGCGTCTTCGATCATTGCCGTCAGGAAAATAACCGGCACGTCCCTGAGGCTGTCGCTCTCCTTCAGCCTCCGGCAGACCTCGTAGCCATCCATCTCCGGCATCATGATGTCCAGCAGGATGAGGTCCGGACGCTGTTTCTCGGCAGCCTCCAGTGCCCGCGCCCCGCTGGTGGCACTGAAGAGGTCATACTCATTCTTGAGAACATAGTACAGAACCCTAAGGTTCTCCGGATGGTCATCAACCAGCAGTATTTTCGATCGGTATTCCGAACTCACGTTTAATCTCCTCCAGGCACCCCGTCTTTATCCGGAGATCAGCAACTGCTCCAGTAATTCCGTCGAACGCTCCCAGGAAAAATCGTCGGAGCGGCACAACCCCGCCGCTGACATCCGAAGCCGTTTCCGCGGATCGTCCAGCAGCTCTGCAACCCGGTCTGCCAGGGCCTGGGGATCCCCCACCGGGACGATGTAACCTTCGACTCCATGGGTAATAATGTCATTCACCCCCAGATTGTCGGAGGAGACGATGGGGCACCCCAGAGAGATCGCCTCCAGAGCCGGGAGACAAAACCCCTCGGTCCCCGAAGCCGTCATCCAGACCTTGGTGTCAAGATAGGTGCGCCGGACCTGCTCCGGGGAGGGGGCACGCAGGAAGGTCACCCTGTCAAAGGAGAACTTCGGGTATTTGTTCAATTCCGGGTCCTGGGAGCCGAACATGACGACCTTGAGTCCGGGAAAACGCTCCCAGAGTAGCTCAATGGCATTCAGGGCAACGTCGGTCCGTTTGAGCAGCACCGACGAGTAGACGACCCCCAGATCATACTGCCGGTCGAGCCCCTCCCCATCGATGGTGGAGAGAAAGAAATCGCGGCCGTTGGGGATGAGCGGAATATCCGCCTCGCCGGACAGCTCCTCCACCAGCGTCTTCAGCCAGGTGGAGATGACGATCTTCTGGAACGGGAGCCGGAAGGTGGCATCACAATCTTCCCCCTCATTGGCCAGAACTTTCTCGTACCCCTGGATCAGGTAGAATTTTTTGCCGCACCGTTCCGGCAGCTCCGCACCCATGACGGCCGTGGTGAAGGCCGTGACGATCAGGACATCTCCATCCGGGATATGCTCTACCGTAAGTGTCGGCAGTTCGAGGAGTCTTCCCCGGAAAAAATCGAGGTGATCGCGCTCGTGGAACAGTACCCTGCGGATTTTTTTCTGCAGCCGGTCCCGCACGGGGCGCTCTTGGTGGGGATAGACGACGGTGACACGGTGTCCCCGGCGGATGAGGGCGTTCCCGTAGCAGGCAACCACGCGCAACCCTCCGGCCAGCCCTCTACAGGGTACGATGAAAGTGATATCCATACTCTTCTCCTCCGAGGATGCGCGCCGGAACAACTGACTGCTTCGAGCCTTCAAAGGTGCGGAGCTGCATGAGCCCCTCGGCAAAGCCAAGGAGTATGTAGAAAAACTGTACCGTCTGGGTCCCGGAATAGACGGTTGCCTGAGTAAAGGCCGCAGCCACGACCCCGGCCAGAAGCCCCCATCCCAGGCGTGCCTCCAGTGTCAGGGGATCTTTGAATATGACAAAAAAGGAGAGCCGTATCACCACCCAAACGATGCATAACAGATAGGCGTAATAGGAAACCCGACCCGATTGCAAAATGATGACCAGATATTCGTTATCAATGGAGTCCTGTCCCTTGACCACCGGCACGCCGAAACGTCCCCAGCCGAACAGCGGCTTCTCGGCAATGACCTCATCGTAGTTTTCCAGCAGCTCTGCCCGGTAGGCGGCATTGCGCTGATCTTCGGTTTCGGCGCTGGAGCGGTCCACATTGATATATTCGATGATCTTGGGCGCCACCAGGATGGCCAGCACCGTCAGCAAGGACGCCAGTACCATGGTCGGCACGGTCTTTCTTTCCTGCCAGCCGTACCAGATGACCACGAACCCGATCAGAATGCCGGCGATGGGCGCCCGGGAGTACGACGACAACCCGCCGACCACACAGAGGCACGTTGCCCAGAGACCATGTTTTTTCACTTTGAAGTAGTCGTTCTTCCAGAGCCAGACAGCCAACGGTGTGAACATGGCAAAAAAATAGCCGGCGCAGATGGGATGGCCGAAAGGGCCGGCCGCCCTTTTGATACCTCCCCGCATCATACGGGCGCCCCAGGGGACGGATTTGGGCCACCAGCGACGCAGGTACATGTCAAACACATTGTTCCAGGTCACTGCCTCCCAGAGTTGGAACAGCGCCACGATGGCACCGATAATGACGATTACCCTGAACATTTTGAGCCGACTGTCCGGATCGGAGAACCAGGCCCGCGCCATGAGGAACGGGATCATCCGGATGGTCAGGTCATTGTAGAAAACCTTTTGAGCCTCCTTGTAGGTAGTATTGTGCCACTCGCCTCCAAACACACAGAGCAGGTGCAGTATGATAAACAATTCCAGTAACGAAAACCGGTACCCTTCGCAATGTTGGTTGAAGAACCAGACAAAGGCAATGGGGAGGAGCACCGCGCTCCAGAAGGCCATCTCGGGAATGCCGTCGACGAGCTTGGTCTGGTAGTAGACGGGAATCAGTATCTGGACCGGCAGATAGTAATAGATGAAAAGATCTTTCAGTTCCTTATTGAAAAGGAGCATGATCGTGACGAACATGACCAGAATAATGCTCTTGTCCACCTACCGTCGCCTCTTGCCGGACAGTCCGCGGAGTTTTTCCACTCCGTACCTCACCCACTCCTGCGCGACGGCACGCAGAGTTGCAATCCCGAAACTACGCCGCGCCCTCTCTCCCCCCGGCTTATGATACGCTTGTACCGTCTTCTGGAAGTACCCTCCCCGGACAAAACCGACCCGGTTGAGCACCACGGAAATGGCCTTGACTCCGCTGTCGTCCAGCAGTGACACCGAGCGCATCAGTTCACCCCAGATGGAATGTCGCGCCATCACCACCAGGAGTGCCACATCGGAGAGGGGGACGACGGCTTGGGTATCGGCCGAGAGAATGATCGGCGGGAGATCCAGGACGATCAGGTCGAACGACTCCTTCAGTTCATCCAGGAGCACCCGAAGGTCCTCGGTGGATTGGGCGAAGTGCATCCGTTGTTCCGCTCCACAGGGGTAGGTCGTGAAGGGAAACTTATCGTCAGTGCCATCAAGAAAACCCGCGGGAAGCTCTTCTCTTTGGGCGCCGCGTAGGGCGCTCCTCAACGGTTCCCTGCTCCCTGCCGGGTGTCGCGTATTAAGGTCAAGGTAGAGACGCCGTTCCGGGAGGGTTGAGCTCATGGCCAAGACGTTCATGGCGAGCATGGTCACCCCGACACCGTCCCCCAGGCCGATAAAGGAAAAGATCTTGGAACCGTGCTCCAGCCGCTCCCGGTCAATCTTGACCGCGATCTCGACGATCTGCTTGACCATGAAGGAGCCGGGGTGAGATCGGTGGAGCGTGTAGAGATCGTCCGAGGGAATCTGCTCTTCGCTGGCCCGGAGCACGAAGCCGGTTAAAGGGAACCCGAGAGTTTTTTCCACGTCCGCCGGACGTTTGATTCTGTTGTCGACAATATCACGGACCAGCGCCGTTCCGACGCCGGCCAGGAGTGCGGCGATAAAACAGAGAGGGAGCATTTTCGTGCGGGGATCCACATTGGGCCCTTCCGGCTTGAGAGCCCAGCTGACCACGGAGATTCGTCCGGGGGACGAGAACTCCATCTGTATCTGGTCGATCCGTTCACCGATGCGGCCAAGAGTCGCCAGCAGCCGCTGAATCTCCTGACGTTTGGTCTGGGATCTCAGCACCGCCGTATTGAATTCCAGGATCTCCTTCTGGGCCTTTTTCATCTCCTCCAGCACCAACGGCTCAGACTCCTGCGCAGCCTGAACCTCGGCCCGAATATTCTCCATGGCAAGGCTGTTATCATCCAGCAACTTGTCACGGGCGATTGTCGCCTGAGTCTTCGTCAGGCTCTTGCGCAGGAGTTCGATCTGGGGCTCGATCTCCTGGAGTCGTCGTTTAATCAGGATGTGGCGGGGGTTGTCTTCGGTGAGCCCCACCATCTGCTCCCTGAGCTCCTGAACACGCCCGATAAAGGTATTTATGAGCGTGGACATGGCCTGGTTGGAATCGATCCGGTCGGCGACGATACCCGGCAGGGGGATCCGTTTCAGGATCGACTCCTTGTTCTTCAGGGCATGCAGCTGACTCTGCCCCCTGATCCGATCGGCAACCACCTTGTTGTAGTTCCCCTTGATACCAGCCAACGCCTCGAAACAGACAGCCAGATATTTCTCGTCGGTGACGGCGGTGCCGTACTTGAGGGAGATCTCCTCCAACACGAAATATGCCGCTTCCAGTTCCTTTTCAACCTTTATCCGCTCCTTGTGCAAGATTTCCAGTTTTTGGCTGTCTTCGAGGCGATTCAGGGAAGCGACCGAATTGAGGTAGCCTCTCATGACGCTGTTGACCAGTTCCGCCAGACCGGCATTTCTCGGGGACTCGGAAGAGATGGTGATGAGCTGGGTATCCCGAACCTGCGCGACCTTCAGCCGGGCGCCCAGGCGCCCCGCCGCCGACTGCATGGACTCCCCCGGAAAGCGCCATTTGAACCCTTTGGCTTCGTAGTCCTTGATTGCCCACTCCATCACCGGATACGCGACAATGAGCCTGATCTGGGTCCGCATCCAGTCGGAGAAGGAGTTGACGAAGCTGGAAATGTCCTTGTCGTAGAGAACCTTGGGGAGGTAAGGATTGATATTGAGCATCCCCTCGGTGCTGTAGCCCGGCTTGTTTTTCAGATAGACGAAGGGGACTGAAATCACCACCACCAGCGCCATGACTGCAGCCACGATGTGGAGATATTCAATAATGGCGGCCACCGGGTTGAACGGTTTTTTGAAGATTCTCCGCGGTTTGCCGGCGCCGGGCGGGGTGTCTGTCTTGAATATGGCCATGCTACTTACTTTGTACCCAAGGTATAGCCGATGAGGAACAACTGAGTGAAGGGATTGATCATCCGGAAGTAATAGTTGACATCACCGAGGAAGTTCCGGGGGACGACAACAATGTCGTTGCGTGACAGAAGCAGATTGCCGGCAAAATTACCTGATTTCGTCATCTGGTCCAGACTGGCAATGAGAGGCTGATTATGATCCCCGGTGTCGCGCACTATCCGTATCTTATCGGTAACGGCCGTCTCCGTGGGGCCCCCCGCCTGCATGATGGCGTTCAGCAGCGTCATGGAGGTATGGATCTCGTAGACTCCGGGCTTGTTCACCTCCCCAAGGACATAGACGCTGTTATCGGTATTCTCGGGGATGTAGATGATGTCATTGTTCGCCAGGTCCAGGTTGCGGCCGCCGGAGCCCCCCTTGAGCATATCCTCGACGGAGACCCGGAGAATCTGGTTTTTGCCTCGAATGATGTCGCACCGGGAGATATACCGTTCCTGCAGACCGACGGAAAAAGCGCCGGCGCGGGCCAGCGCTTCCAAAAGGTTCGGTCGCCCGCGGAATTTCACCGAACCGGGGATCGACACCCGACCCAGCACGAGCACCTGATTGTTTTCGTAGGTCTTGATTCTGAGTGTCAGAGAAATCGGGTCAAAATACTTGGTGAGGGCATCCTTGAGAATCTTTTCCGCCTCGGACCGGTTCAGCCCCCCCACCTGTATGCCGCCCACCGGGTACACGGTCATCTGCCCATCGGGACTGATGATCTGCTCGCCGGCAATCTCCGAGTATACCGGGGCAAGAATCTCCACGACGTCACCCGGCCCCAAGCGATACTCCTGGTTGAGCCCGGATTCAAACTCTCGCAGGATCTCCGAAGGGGCCGGCTCGACCTGCTTGATGTCCCGTTCAACCGTGAATCCGAACGGCGGGGGGTGAGGAGCACTGCTGCAGCCGGCAAGCAGGGCAATAATTACCGCCGCTGCCAGCCTGACGACTCTACCGTACGCGAGAGGTGTCAGCACGTCATTGCCGCTCCCAGGATTTCCGGAGTACGAGGTAGTTGCCGTCGTCTGTTTTCTCATAGCTGACAACATCCATGATACTCTTCATGATATATACTCCATAGCCACCCTCCTGGAAGAGGACTAAATCGGGGGGGACAACCGTTTCCAGATCGAAGCCGCTTCCGTAGTCCGTAACGGAAATGATGATGGCATCCGGAGCGAGATCATACTCGAGCCGGATTGTCAGCCCGGTTACGCTACCATGGCAGAGGGCATTGGTAACGGCCTCACTTGCCACCAGTGTCAACTCACGGATAATTCGATCCCGGTCCCGGATCTCGGGCAGCTCCTGGAGCACCGCAGTGGTAAAGGGAGCAGCTATTCGGAGTGATTCGAGTGCAGCAGGAATTTCGAGTAGATAGTGCATGATGATCAAAACTCCGGGAGCCTAACTGAAGCTTGCACAGGCTCTGTCGACGGTTTCGTAGATGTCGAAAATACGGTGCAGCCGGGTGAGTTCGAAAATAGTCTGCACCTCGGGAGAGAGCCCGGCAATCCTGATTTCCCCCTGTTCCTTGATGACCCCCCTGACCCCACCCACCAGAGCTCCCATCCCGGAACTGTCGATGAAATCAACGGACGACATATCGATAACCATGTAAAGCCGTTTGTTGTTGATCAGACCGCTGATACATGATTTAAATTCTCGCGACATAAGGGCGTCAAAGCGACCGGTCAACGTAAGCACGGTGACCGCTTCCTGCTGTGTAACCTTGATTGACATGCCTTGCCTCCTCCGCAATGTATGTGGAAATCGATATCAGCCTACTCTGCTGACCTTGGTATAGCTGTCGATGATGCAATTCTTTAACCCCGCGCGCCCGAATATAGCAGATTGTCCCGAATTCACAAGCAACAATTCAGTTTCACAAGCCGGGCGCAATATATATAAAAAAACAAACACGAAAACCTTAAGATTTTTTTTTAATAATATATATAAATTTTGTCAATAAATTCAAGATATATGAAAATGGTTCTTGTGAAAATGACAATGCTACGCCATTATACCATGCGCGACTGTACAGCGTGTCGGCGTCACTCCCGACATCTGAGGCGCTGACAGGTACCGTTGCCCGCTGAGCTCACGCAAAGTATTTGTCGGCAGAATCTACTTCATGAATATTATCGTAACAACCTTGCTGGATCTGGAACATGACCGGAACGGGGTAGTCAGTGTGGCCAACGATCTCAACCGTCTCCTGGCCGGCGCCGGACACCGGCTCACGGTTGTTACCCCTCCCTCCGGCGTACCGACCGTCAGGCGCAGCTACTCCCTGCGGATGAGGCGATTGATCAACACCCTCTCCCGTACCGTCGGCTCGCCGGCACTCTTCCTGGTCGGGCTCCGCCTCACCGTATGGGAACTGGGACAGCGTATGGCGGCGGATGCCGACCGCTGTGACGTCGTTATCGCCCATGATCCGCTCTCGGCAGGGGCGGCGCTGGCGGCGGTGCGAAACCGCTGTCCGGTACTCCTCTTCTGCCACTTTTGGACGGAGCCGTGGGATGAGTTTGCGTCAGCCGGCCTGCTGCCGGCGGGAAGCGCTCCGTATGGACGCCTGAAGAGAATGATGGCACAACTGCTCGACCATCCACAGGTTACGCTGCTGCCGGTTTCAGAGAGCAACAGGTTGCTTCTGCGACGCATCACGACTCCGGGAAGGGAAGAACGGATCAGGCTCGTTTATCCCGGAGTTACCGTCCCCCCCTCGACCGCCCCGGCCGCGGATGCGGCTGATCACCTGCCGGTGATCATCAACGTGGGGAATCTGGAACCACGGAAAAATCAGAGGATACTCCCCCTAGTGGCGGCGGAACTGCTCAAGCTGGGGTGCCCCTGCCGTTTTATCCTGACCGGGCCGGAGGAAACAGCAGAAAAAGAGTATCTCCTCGCTGAACTGCGTGCCTGTGGCGTCGAATCCCTGTTCACCCTAACTGGTCCGCAGAGTCGCAGAGAAGTTCTGGAGGGGATGGCCAAGGCCGATCTCTACGTCCATACCTCTCTCATGGAGAGTTTCGGCATGACCCTGGTGGAGGCCATGGCCGCCGGGACCCCGGTGATGGCTCTGGAGTATGAAGCTCTCCATGAAATTCTCCCCGAGACGCCGGAGGCCATCATCCCGTCCGGAGCCACCCCGCGGGAGATAGCCGAGGCGCTCCTGCCGCTGCTCACCGACAGGGAGCGCCGTGCCGCTCTCCAGGCCCGGCAAGGGATGCTCTTTGCCCGGCGCTTTTCATCCCAGGCGTTTCTTTCCCGGGTTCTGGAAGTCATTGATACCAGCCGCAGGCAACTGGGATAACACAGCATGCGCATCGCCTATCTGGCCCCCGAAATCCCGGCGCTCTCCGCCACCTTCGTGTATCACGAGATTCTGGCTCTTGAGGAAAAGGGGTTCGACGTACTGCCGATCTCCGTACACCCCCCCGCTTCCCCGGCGACGGAGGAGAGCGCCCGGAACCTTGCGGCACAAACGATTCTGCTCTATCCGCAGGGGATCGCCACCTTTCTGCTCTCGGCCGTTCGCTGCAAACTGCGGCATCCGGGGCGCTATCTCGTCACGGCACTAAGCCTCCTGAGTGATATGGTTTCCCTGGGGTTTTTCAGCCGGGGCGCGGCCGCTCTCCTCTACCGCTTCCTGGCCGCGACCCGGCTTGCCCTGATTCTGGAACAGCACGGCTGCCGCCATCTGCATGTACATTTTGCCCATGTCCCCACGGACATCGGCATGTACGCGGCGAGACTGGCAGGCATCACCTTCAGTTTCACCTCCCACGCCAATGACCTGTTTGAACGGGGGTGGCTCCTGAGGGAAAAGGTTGCCCGTGCCGCGGTGGCGGTAACCATCTCCGACTACAACCGGCGGTTTTTGATTTCACAAGGGGCCGACGGGGCCAAGATCGTCATCGTCCGCTGCGGGGTCGACGCAAGGCGGTTTCCGAAAGAATCCCCCCTTCGTTCCCAGGGGGGGAAGATACCGGTCATCGGCTCATTGGGACGACTCGTGGAAAAGAAAGGGTTTGATACTCTCATTGCTGCGGCCGGCATCCTGGCGGAAAGCGGTGAGAATTTTCGGATGGAGATCATCGGCGACGGCCCGTTGCTGGCCGAACTCCAGGCAGAGTCCGAACGGCTAGGACTCCCCGACAATGTTGCCTTTCTCGGGCCGGTGGCCAATGACCTGGTCCCCGCCTGGCTGGGTGGCCTGGATCTGTTCGTCCTGGCCTGCCGTATGGACAGCAACGGCGATATGGACGGGATACCGGTGGCGCTGATGGAGGCCATGGCCGCAGGTGTTCCGGTGATCTCCACCACGGTCTCGGCCATTCCGGAATTAATCGAACCGGGAATCTCCGGACTGAGCGTCCCCCCCGCCGAACCCCGTCTCCTGGCCGATGCCATCAGAAACATGCTCGTTTCGGACGATCTGCGGCGCTGCTGCTCCGCAGGAGGGAAGCTGAAGATTGCCGCAGAGTTTTCGGAACAGGGGAATATCCACAGACTGTCGCAACTGTTTACGTCACTCGTTTCAGGAGGAAAGTAATGACTGATATACGGCAGCGCCGTATTGTTATCGTAGCCCCGGTTCGGGACGAAGCCCGCTACCTGCAGGGGACCATAGACGCTATCACGCAGCAAAAACTGCAACCGGTGGAGTGGCTGTTGGTGGACGACGGCTCCACGGATGAGACCTACGCCATCGCCCAGCGGGCCTCGCAAGAGTACCCCTGGATACGGGTGATCAAACGGCAGAACCGGGGGGTACGGGCGGTGGGGCCGGGGGTGGTGGAGGCGTTCTATTTCGGGTACGACCAGATCGCGACCCAGGAGTACGACTATATCTGCAAGATGGACGGAGACATCGAGATCGGACCGGAATACTTCTCCACACTCGTCGAATACTTCGAGAAGGACCAGTACCTGGGTGCGGCAAGCGGCAAGGTGTTCAACGATGAGGACGGGCCCCTGACGGAAGAGCGTCACAGCGACGAGATGGTCGCCGGCATGGTCAACTTCTACCGCCGGGAGTGTTTTGCAGCCATCGGTGGCTTCGTGCGCCAGGTGCACTGGGACGGCATCGCCTACCACAAGGCACGAATCACGGGGTGGCGGACCCGGAGCATCCGCAACCCGAAACTGCAGATCATCCACAAGCGCCTCATGGGCTCCTCCCACAAGGGAATCTGGCACGGTCGGAGGCGCTGGGGGAAGGGTCAGTATTTCATGGGAACTCACCCGGTCTACATCATCCCGCTCGGCATGTACCGGATGACGGAAAAACCGTATATAATCGGCGGGCTGGGAATCATCTGCGGCTACTTCAAGTCCATGCTGGAAAAGATGCCGCGCTACGAGGAACCCGGCTTCCGGGCGTCGCTGCACGCCTGGCAGTTCGAGAAACTGAGGATCGGTCGTCGCCTGGAGCGCATACCTGATCCGCCGGCGGGGTTATATCCATGAGCGAACTCCCCCCCCCTTCGCTCCTCCTCTCCATTATCATCGTCAGCTTCAACACCCGCGATGTAACCCGTGAGTGCCTCAGGCGGGTCTACGAGTACGGCGCCGGACCGGACAGGGAGGTCATCGTCGTCGACAATGCCTCCCACGACGATTCCGCAGCCATGGTGGCAACGGAGTTCCCCCAGGTCGTGCTCCTTCGGACGGAGAAGAACCTCGGCTTCGCCGGCGGCAACAACGTCGGCATCCGTGTAGCCCGGGGAAGATTCCTCCTGCTCCTCAACTCCGACGGCTATCTCCTCCCCGACACCCTATCCGTCACTCTCACGGCAATGGCTGACAACCCGACCTGGGGTATTCTGGGAGTAAAACTGGTGAGCGAGGCTGACGGCCTCCAGCCATCAGCACGCATGCTCCCCTCCCCCTGGACCAAGTTACTCGTCATCTCCGGCATCGCCCACAAGTTCCGACACTCGCCCCGACTTGGCGGCCCCGACTACTCTTGGTGGGACCACTCCACCGAGAAGATTGTCGGCTGGGTCCCGGGGGCTTTTTTCCTCGTGAGGCGGGAGGTATTCGAGGCAATCGGCCTGCTCAACGAAGAGCGGTATTTCCTCTACTTCGAAGAGATCGAATTCTGCCTGAAGTCGGCCAGGGCCGGATGGCCGGTGCTCTTCTACCCCCATGCAAAATGCATCCATCTGGGAGGAGAGAGTTCCGCCTCCACCGGCAAGGTAACCAGGGCGGGGCGCCAGCTCACCTATCTGCGGGTGCAGAGCGAGTTTCGGTACTACCGCGCCAATTATGGCCTCATGAAAGTTTTACAGGCGGCCGGCGTCGAGTTCTTCTGGAAGGGGGTCATCAAACTTAAGAACAGTATCAAGGGGGGGGCAGAGGCCCGCATCAAACGGGAGGATGCGTCCCAGACCATGGAATTGATAAGGGCGACGCTGAAAAAGGACGGCTATGGCCGTGAAATAGTCGGCGCGGGGATGCCGGACCCGCCACCGGAACGGCTCAATCCGCTCGATGCGCCGCTTGACACATCCACCGACGGCCTCCCCCGTGAAGCGGTGAAAAACCGGATCATCAACGAGGACCGTCACCTCCTGCTCAATATCAGGCGGGACCTGCGCACCCACTTTTATGACTGGGAGCGACAGGGGTTCTGGGTGATGCTGGTCTACCGGTTTGGCCGATGGCGTTACACCATCGGGAGCGGCCTGCTGCGCAAACCGTTTTCCTTACTCTACAAGTTTCTCTTCAAGGTGTCGCAGATTTTGACCGGGGTCGAACTGCCGTGCGAGGTTCCGGTGGGGAAGGACTTCCTGATCGACCATTTTGGTGACATCATCGTCAGCGGCTTCGCCAGATTCGGTGACGGCTGCATTATCAGAAACGGTGTCACCGTCGGGCTGAAACGGGTGGATGACCCCTGCGCGCCGCAGATTGGTAACAATGTCAATATCGGCACCGGCGCCAAGGTACTCGGGAGGATCACCATCGGCAATAACGTGGACATCGGCGCAAACACGGTGCTCATGGTGGATGTGCCGGACGATCACATCGCCGCCGGCATTCCGGCCAGGCTGATCCCGAAAAAGAAACCGGTTACCGAAGGGGGGGCTCAGCAGTCGTGATCGCACCACTCCCCGCCATAGATGTCGTCATTATAGGCATCAACGTCCGGAGTTATCTGGCAGAGTGTATCGCCTCCATCCGGGCCGCTGACTATCCGCAGGAGCTACTCACCATTACCTACGTTGATGGCGGGTCCGGCGACAGCAGTGTCGCCATCGCCCGGGAAGCGTGCATCCGGGTGATAGAACTGAACGATCCGCACCCCACCCCTGGACGGGGTCGTAATGCCGGCCTCTTTGTGTCGGACGCGCCGTTCGTGCAGTTCATGGACGCCGACACCCTCTTGGACCGCAACTGGCTCAGGAGTGCCCTCCCCCACTTCACCGACAAGATTGTGGCCGTCTGCGGCAAGCGGAGTGAACGCCGACCGGATATGAACAACTTCCACATCATCGCTTCGGTGGAATGGCACTATGAACAGGGACCTTGTCGCTACTTCGGCGGTGATTTTCTGGCCCGGAGGGAGCCTCTGGCTGCAGCCGGCGGCTTTGATGACCTCCTCATCGCCGGGGAGGAGCCGGATTTCAGTGCCCGGTTGCGCCACGACGACTGGGTGATCCAGCGCATTGCCGCGGCTATGACACTCCATGATCTGAATATGACCACCTTCCGCCAGTACTGGAAACGGGCCTTTCGGAGCGGTCATGCCTATGCCGAGGTGGGACTGCGTTATCTCACCACCTCGGAACGGCTCTGGACCCGGGAACTTGTCAGGGTAACTGTAACGGCACTCCTCCCGCTACTTTCGGTCATCCTCGGGACGCTCTTCCGGCAACCGCTGCTCGGCCTGCTTCTGGCCCTGATAGTGGCACTCAAACCGTTGCTACGCATTCCCCGTGTCATGAAATACTACAAGATCAGCTTCGGCACAGCCTTTCTCTATACTCTGCATACTGCGTTTGTGGTGTACCCCCAATTTCTTGGAGTACTCCGTTACCTGGTTACCCGCTGCGGGGGAGCGCCTCTCCGTAACCGGGGACAACGGTTGCCAGACCGCAGTTCTCCGGAGAAATCACCATGAAAAACCTGATCCTGAGAGTGCTGACCTTTTTCGTATCGCTTCCGATCCGACTGTTCCGCCCCTGCCGCTACTACTGGGGGCGCATCTGGAACTACGCCCGGGCCGCGGCCCAGATTTCCGGGCTAGACCCGTCAGTCCAGTTTGACGGTAGTGTGACGGTTATCGGCACCGGCATGGTGAAGATTGGTAATAAATCCCGTATCGGCGACTTCACCGAGTTCACCACCAATCACACCGGCGTGATCCGTATCGGCCGAGAGGTGCGGCTCAATCGGGGCGCCACCATCTGCGCCTACACGGAAGTTTCCATCGGCGACTACAGCATGGTGGGGGAATTTGTCTCCATCCGCGACGCCAATCATGGCATTGCACGGGGAGAGCTTGTCCGGAACCAACCCCACGATGCCCGGCCGATCCGGATCGGCAGCGATGTCTGGATCGGACGCGGCGCTTGCATCCTTCCAGGGGTGACTATCGGCGATGGAGTCATCATCGGCGCCAACAGCATCGTGACAAAAGACATCCCGGCCAATACCATCGCAGCGGGCATCCCGGCCAAGGTCATACGGGAACGATAACCCTGCAGCACAGTATTTATTACCGAACAACCAAGGAGTTACCATCATGCTCGCAAAACGCATCCCTTTCCTGATCAGACTGGCGATCCAGTCCCGACCGATTCTCACCAACTGGCTAAGCCTTCTCCTTGGTACGATCAGGGAATTTCGCGGACGCTCCATTCCTGAAGCACCCCTGCTGAAATTTCGCAGTGGGCTTGAGATCGGCATGGTGCCTGGAGGGTACGGCGGATTTTACCTGATCTTTCCGGAAATATTCGTGGACAACTGCTATGAGCCGACACCGGATTTCGCCATAAGGGCGGGATGGCGGGTTCTGGATATCGGCGCCAACATGGGATTCTTTTCGTGCAAGGCCGGCATGGCGGCGAAGGATGTCCATTTGGTAGCCGTGGAACCGGTGCAGGGGTATTACCGGAAACTGAAGGAGAACCTGGTCCGTAACCGCATCGGCAGAGGGATTGCCTTGCACGCGGCGGCGGTCGGCACGCCGACCAAGAGCATCTCCATTACCTCATGGTTTACCTCCTCCGGCGAACAGAAGGTGCTGATGAGTGCGCCACCAGAGGGCGCCCGGATCCTGACCGAAGAAGTCCCGGCCATGACGCTGGCCGAGATCATGGCGGCGGGAAAGATGGACCGCTGCGACCTCATGAAGATGGATATCGAAGGAGCGGAATTCGCGATCTTCGCGGAGAGCCCGCCGGAGATCTGGGCCAGGATCGACCGGATTGTCATGGAGACCCATGAGGAGGAAGGAAAGCGCTCGCAAGGGGAACTGGTCGACACGCTCAAAAAACAGGGGTTTACCGTGACGACTCAACCGATGTTCCTCTATGCCATACGGACAACCTTAATATCATGAGAGATCTGCGCGTACTCATCGTTTGTGAGCATGCCTCGAGCAAATTCGGGGGCGAGGCCATGCTGCCGCTTAATTATTTTCTGCTCCTGTCTCGGAAACTCTCCCACGTTTTCCTGTTAACGCACAGCCGTACCCGGAACGACCTGGCGACCGTTCCAGGGATCGATCTCGACCGGGTATATTTTATTCCCGATACGTCCGTCCAGAAACTCCTCCACACCGTTGGCCGCAGGCTCCCCCACCGGATTGCCACTATTACCACCGGCGCTCTGATCCATCTGATCACGCAGTGCTATCAGTGGCGCATGGCGCGCAGGATCATCAAGGAACAGGGGGTTGAGATCGTCCACGAACCTGCCCCGGTCTCTCCCAAGTGCCCCTCCATGATGTTCGCCCTGAAGGCTCCTGTAATCATCGGCCCCATGAACGGTGGGATGTCATTCCCTCCCCCCTTTTCCGCCATGGCCGGGAGGATGGAAACGTTGCTCTATGGCGTAATGAGATTTTTCTCCAGAATTTACAACATCCTGATACCGGGCAAACTCCTGGCAGCTGCGCTGCTTGTGGCCAACCAGCGTACCAAAGAGGCTCTTCCGTTTCCTGACTCTACCAAAGTCAGGGAACTGGTTGAGAATGCCGTATTTGCCGAAAAGGTTCTCCCCGCTGCCAACGTGCACCGTGACGGCGACTCAATTACGGTACTCTATGTCGGACGCTTAGTGGACTGGAAGGCGCTGGATATCCTGATCGACGCCGTTGCCGCCTGCCGTGATGCGAAGATTCGACTGACCATCGTCGGCGAAGGACCGGAGCGGAGCAGCCTTGAACGTCGCGCTACTGCGGTAGCGGCCGATAGAGTGACGTTTACCGGCGCGGTAGCGCACGACCGGATTGCGGAATATTATGATCAAGCGGACATCTTTGCACTGCCGAGCGTGAGGGAATGTGGAGGCGCAGTGGTGTTGGAGGCAATGGCGAGAGGCTTACCTGTCATTGCCACCAACTGGGGAGGGCCGGCCGATTATGTGACCACGGAAACCGGCATCCTCATTGATCCCCTTTCCCGTGCTCA
>CAIUWK010000055.1 GCA_903902855.1 uncultured Geobacter sp.
CGTGCGCCAGCGGGAACGGCTGGGATATCCCCTGCTGAAAGGAGGGCGGTCATGAGCAAGGAACTGTTTCTGGAAATCGGCACCGAGGAGATCCCCGCCGGGTTCCTCCCCAAGGCCATGGCGGACATGAAAAGTCTCATCACCAAAGAGCTGGAGCAGGCCCGCATCCCCTACGACGGGATCAAGACCCTGGCGACCCCCCGCCGTCTGGTTCTTGTGGTGACCGGTCTGTCGGCGGAGCAGCCCGACGCCGAACTCACCGCCTTGGGACCGGCAAAAAATGTCGCCTTCGGCCCTGACGGCAACCCCACCAAGGCGGCCCACGGATTCGCCCGGGGACAGGGAGTTGATGTGGCCTCCCTGCAGATCATCACCACCGAAAAAGGGGAGTATGTGGCTGCGGTGAAGAAGGAGACGGGACGCCCGACGGTGGAGCTGCTTCCTGCCATCCTCCCCCGACTCATGGGAAATATCCCTTTCAAGAAGTCCATGCATTGGGGAGATTTCGACGTCCGCTTCGCCCGCCCCATCCACTGGATCGTGGCTCTCTTCGACGGCAACCTGGTACCCTTCTCCTTCGGCCCCATCCGGAGCGGTACACTCTCCCGGGGACACCGGTTCATGGCCGACAGGACCTTCCCGGTGCAGGACTTCAGCCACTACCTGGAGGAGTGCCGGTCACACTTCGTCATCCCTGATCCCCAGGAGCGGAAGGAGATCATCCTCCGTGAGATCGAGCTGTCGGCTCTCGCCGCCGGCGGTCGACTCCTGCCCGATGACGGGCTCCTGGATGAGGTGACCTATCTGGTGGAGTATCCCAGCGTGGTTCGTGGCACCTTTGCCGCAGAGTTTCTGGAAGTCCCCAAGGAGGTACTCATCACCTCCATGCGGAGCCACCAGCGCTACTTCTCCATCGTGGACAGCGACGGTAAACTCATGCCCGGCTTCATCACCGTCAACAACACCCTCACCGAGAACCCCGACGTGGTGGTCAAGGGGAACGAACGGGTCTTGCGCGCCCGCCTCTCCGACGCTCGCTTCTTCTTTGAGGAAGACAAGAAGATCCCCCTGGCCCAGCGGGTGGAATCGCTGAAGTCGGTGGTCTACCAGCAAAAACTGGGAACCTCCTTCGAGAAGATGGAGCGATTCAGGACCATCGCCCTAGCTCTGGCGGAACAGCTCGCCCCGGCAGTGGCGCCTCAGGTTTCCCGGGCAGCCTGGCTCTGCAAGGCCGATCTGGTCACGGGGATGGTGGGAGAATTTCCCGAGGTCCAGGGGATCATGGGACGGGAATACGCCCTGCTTCAGGGGGAAGCGGTGGAGGTAGCCCAGGCCATTGCCGAGCACTACCTCCCCAATCAGGCAGGAGGCGTTCTCCCAACCTCGGACATCGGCGCCATCGTCTCCATGGCCGACAAACTGGACAGCATCTGCGGCTGCTTCGGCGTGGGGCTTATCCCCACCGGCGCCGCCGACCCCTATGCCCTGCGCCGCGCAGCCCTGGGGATCATCGCTATCATCCTCAACCAAGGGTATCGCCTCTCCCTGACCGACCTCATCCACCGGAGCCTCACGCTGCTGGAGCCGAAGCTGACCCGTCCCAAGGAAGAGATTGCTGCCGAGGTGCGGGAGTTCTTCCGGGGGAGGTTCGTCAATCTGCAGAGCGGTGAATTCGTCGGTGACGCCGTGGAAGCGGCCGTGGCCGTGGGATGTGACGATCTGGTGGATACCAAGGCCCGCATCGCCGCAGTGGCGCAGTTCAAGAGCCACCCCGACTTCCAGGCTCTGGCGGTTGGATTCAAGCGGGCGGCCAACATCGTGAAGGAGGGGGTCGACTCTCCGGTTAACCAGGCACTCTTCACCGATCCGGCGGAAGGAGAACTCTGCCGGGCCTTTGCCGGGGTAAAAAGCTCCGTGGAGGAGAAAGTGGCGGCTCACTCCTACCTGGAGGCCCTCACCCTCATCGCCACCCTGCGCGGCCCCATCGATACCTTTTTCGAAAAGGTCATGGTCATGGCCGAAGAGCAGGCGGTCCGGGCAAACCGCCTGGCACTCCTCACCGCCATCGTCCGTCTGGTGGGGGGAATTGTCGATTTCGGCAGGCTGGGATAACAACAATCATAAGAGCTGTCGCAGGAGGAGGCGGGGCAGACTGTCCCGCCTCTTTTTTGTTACAAATTGCAGCAGACAAACTCTCCGGCCGACAACGATGAGTCTCCTACAACTTCACTCTTTACAAAAACTGAGCAAACTTGAAAATTCAAAACCGTTTCACGCGGATAAATGCAGATGGACGCGGATCAAACTCTTTACTCACTCTGAGGCCAGTCGATTACTTCTGTTTCTTTTACCAAAGACCTTACTTGTTAATTATAATTAGAATCGGCTTTAATCTATAGTCTTATCCGCGTTCATCGGCGTTTATCCGCGTCCTCTTTGGTTCCGGCTTGGGGAGAAGAGATCCATGACGGATGAAGAAGCAATTTTTCAGGTATAAACCCAATGAAAAACACGCCCAGACAAGAACGAACCAGCTCAAATAACCCGCCCAAGTCATCTCCTCATTGCAAGCATGATAAATTCACAAAACTGATACCAAAAAAAGGGGCTGGATTGGTTTTTTTGACCATATTCGCTGTTATTTTGGATCTGTTAACGCCAGGGCCGGTTCGTAGTTTCGGTATGGAGACTCTGAATCAAAGGCGTTTTGGATGGATGTGTGAAAACTGCGGTTGGGAAATGCGGATAAAACGGTTTTGAATTGCCACTTTCGTCGATACGTGTCATGACCTGTAGACAACGCTTCACCTTAACTCACCGGTTCAGATGGGACGCCCTACGGCTATTTACGCTGATTGCCGCATCGTTGGCTGCGTCCTTTCTGCTCTCCGGTTGCGCCGGTGTACCAGTACGTGATCCGGTTGCACGCCGGTCAAATCTCTTTACCCGGGAGCGCCTTCGTCTGACTGCCGAGTACGCTCGCCACCATTATGACAGTGACGGTTATGAATTACGGGAACCGCAGATGATCGTACTTCATTACACCGCCTTTCCCACTCTGAATGAATCCATCCGCTTCTTCTCACCACCGCTGCTGGACACCGCCCTTCGCAAGGATATCAGCAGCGGTGGCGCCGTGAACGTATCGGTCCACTACATCGTGGACAATGACGGCACGGTGTATCAGACGGCAGAGGAGAACGTCATCTGCCGCCATACCATCGGCTTCAATCATGTCGCCTTGGGGATAGAAAATGTTGGAAGTGGGGCGGAGCAGTTGACGGAGGAACAGGCCGAATCGGACGCGGAGCTCATTCAGCGCATACTCCAGCGCCACCCATCAATACGCTTTCTCATCGGACACCATGAATACCGTGATTCCTGGCGCCCCACTACAAACTCTTCAGGGAGGATGCTCCCGCCTACGGCCTTACCGTAAAGATCGATCCGGGGAAGGCGTTCATGGCGCGAGTGAGGAGTATCCTGGCTGAACGCTATGGAACAGAACTTGAAGATTGATACATCGGAGTATTACGGGCCAATGACGATATCCGCATCATCCTCAACCTGAAGGTCATTGACTGGCTCTGGATGCTTGGCCCGAGGCGCTGGGAAAACGAGCGGCTTGAAGCTTGGTCTGGATTACAGGGGGGATAAGGGAAGAATGCAAGAAAAGTACGGTCAAACGCTGGGAGAGTACCACGACAAAACCCTGCGGAACACCGCAGGGTTTTGTCGTTCAACATTTCTATGCCAGAATTAACGGCTTATTTTCTTCTTCGCAGGAACCCAATCACCCCAAGACCTGCACCAACGAGAAGCAAAGTGGAAGGTTCAGGAACTGCTGCGGTTCCCAGGCTCCCGAGGGTAACGTTGTCGATTACGGGGGCGCCCCCATTAAGACCATCAAGACGGAACGCGGTGAAATATTCGCCACTGCCTGTCGCCGTAAATCCGAAGAAGGACATGCCGGTAGCGGCATCCAGTACCGTAAGGCTGTCAAGAATCAACGTATTCAGGTTGGTCTCAACCGTGAGTTTTACGGAATTCGTTTGTATCCCACTTACATCAAAGGCGAACATATTGTGAGTACCGTTTATGGTCCCGGTATTAGGTGTCCAATAGTCATTGCACATCACATTCGTCAGAGGGGCATAACCACTAGCAGGACCGATAATAAGGTTGTTCCCGTTGTTATAAGTAACACTATGAGCGGTCCAAGGATTCCCCGGAGCGTAGAAATCTGAACCGGTAAAATCCTCAAATCCGTAATTTTCCATGATGATTCCCTGCGAGTTGAGTGCTACGCGACTACCAACGCCCACTATTGTCGCATGCGCAGTTCCCCACGTAACTCCGACCACAGCCATAAGTGCCAGTCCAGCCATTAATTTTTTTACCATTGCAAACCCTCCTTTTTAGTTTTCGACTTATTTGTGATTCGCGCTAAAATAACAATATTTAGAGCTAAACATCAATCAGAATATACGCGCCGGGGTCACCCATACACTCCCGAGTTTAGTCAAGAGACGTGATGCCATGCAGTATTGCATACGTGATTTAAGACACGTTATTCTTGACACTGAGCTTCTTTTTAATCCTACCGATGAAAACATGCACCGTATTCTTAACTGGATCTCTGCGGTCTCTTGGCCGGTTTTCCCATCAGCTACAAGCTGGAGTATTTGTCGCTCCCGCGGCTGAGGCTTTCCAGGGGACTCTTCGTCCCCGTCAGATTGGGTTGCGGCACATTGATCTCGTTGCTGACATATGAATGCTGGGGTCAGGGCTGCATTTCTTGAATTCTACGGTGGGATCACGTGCTCTACCATTAGATGTCCCGCTCAGAGAACGGCGGGAGGGTGAGGGAGTTCTTTCGAGACGCAAGATCTTGCGTCTCGAAAGTATCATCCTGATTCCACTGCCGAATCAGAGTGTTGGCAAATCGTCGGAAGGAGAAACGCTGGTTCCTTCCCTCCACGAACTGACGCGTCAACTCTTCTGCCAGGAGCAGAACCGAATCCGACACGGAGTCCACCGTGGACGGGCCGACACCGCGGACACGCAACAACTGAGTCTTGCTGCAACCAAGCCACTTCAGGAAACCATCGTAGCGCGTAAAAACGTCGGCGAAGAGGGACTCGTCCGGGTGTCCTTGGGTGATGATGAAGATGAGGGTCTAACTCCAGGCTTCAACTATTCCGTTATCAGGAGGGGAGGAATTTCTGGAACAGCGGATAAAAGTCCTGGATAAATTTATTTACGGCGGCCATCTGGCTCTGCTCATCACCACCTACAGGTACGGATATCCGGATAAAGGTGGCATCCCGCCGGCGGGAGGTTACAGAACTCCGGATCTGGGCCAGCTTCAACCCGATCTCGCTGGTGATCGCTTCATCCCCCGGGGCGCGAAACCAGTAGACGAAGAGCTCTTTCTCTCCCCCCTTCTGATATACCGCCCGGACCACCGGCTGCTCCTTCCCCCCGGCCTTGATGGTGACCACCTCCTCGGAGAGCTGCAACCATCCCCCCCCGGGAAGACAGTGCTTGGGTGAGTGGATCTCCCCTCCCCCCTTTCCCCCGCCATGATACCCGATGTAAAGATTCACCTTCTCTCCCTGAGGGTTCACATAGAGGGCCGAGAGGTAATCCGTCGGTTTGAGCACCTCAAGAATTTCACTGCTGAACTCCCCTCGGGAGAGCTGCCGCCATTGGCCGACGTTTGTGGGAAACTCCTGCAGCGGGATATTCGCCGGGACCATGATATCCTTATGCAGGTTGACGTAGAGTCCCCCCCCGACCAGAAGAAGATAGACAACCATGAAGCGCCATGACTTGATCATTTCTCCCTCCTGTTCATGAGCGAACCCAGCCCGGCCAGCAGCATGAGGGCCACGGCAAAGACCACCAGCCCGGCAAATTCATGAAAAAAACCTTCCGCAGCCTTTGCTCCCCAGAACTGGGCCAACAACCCGGTCCCCATGACCCGTAACCCGTTGGTCATAATGGCGATGGGGATAGCCGCAATGATCATGATGATCCTTTTGATCGTGCTCTTCTGGGTGATGAGGGCAAAGGCCGCAGCCAGGGCCAGCAGAGAGACCAGGGAGCGAATGCCGCTGCAGGCGTCGGCCACCTCCAGCGTCGTCTCCGGCAGGATAAGGACGTTCCCTTCACGAATGATGACCACCCCCATGAGTTGCAGGGCCTCCACGGAGTACTTGGCGACCAGTTGCTTGAGAGGGAACGCCACAGAGTCGTAGACGATGTACGGCAGCGGTACCATGAAGAAGAGGTAGAGTACCGGCAGCAGCATGTACCGGAATACTTTCGCTCCGAAGAAAAAGAGGATCATCCCGGCAAACAGCACGATAATGGACGACCGCATGGTATACAACTCAAAGGCAAGATAGCCGATACAGAGCTGCAGCAGGCCAAGGAGAATGATCAGCAGACCGAAGAGAGCCGGCGCCGATTCCGTCTTCATCAGCTCTTCCCGCCGTTCGTAGAGGAAATAGCCGGCAATAAGCGGCACGATGAAGCCATGGGAGTAGTTGGGATCGTTGTACCACTGCTCCACCATGGAGGGGATGATGTTGTAGTACATCAGCGCACAGAGCGGCAGAAGCAGCAGAAAGAGGAAACGGTACGACTTGAGACTTTCGGCAAACGTCATCTCCACCTCACACAATCGGGAATAGGCGCACCAATCCGATGACACCATTGCTCACGACTCAATCGGGATCGCCCGACGAGTGTTAAATTTTAACAACTACTCAGGGATTGAGACTGAAGGCTGAAGGTTGAACCCGTTTCATATGGGTAGCCTCTGTTGATTTTGCATAGGTTTTATTAATAGTCTTCAGCCTATCAACCTGAGTAGTTCCAAATTTTAACAACATACATTGAAAATACGGAGCCTGCAACCACTATTACGAAGCGGCGGCGTCCCTTCGGGAATATTGATCGATGAGGATTACCGGAGGGTTCCCACCCGAGGGGTGGATGACGATGGCATAGCTGTTTCTGCCGGGAGCGATACGAATACGGCGCTCGTCGGCGTTACCGAATCGAACCATCTGCTCGCCGGAGCTCCAGGCGAACGGCCTGAATCGTGGCCGGCAGCGTCTCCCACGAACGGGTATCGGCATTTTCAGTGGCCGTGCTCACAAGCCCCATGAAGAGCGAGACCGCCAGGCCGGCGCCGTCGCTCTTGGTCCCCCGCTCCGTGGCCCTTCCTGCCACCGTGGCAAGGGCAGCTTTGGCGGAGCGCCGCAGCAGAACCCGCGCCATAATCCACGGCATGTTGGCATTGAGTTGTTCCCGGGCGATACTGTTCAGATCAAGGAGTGTTTCCGTGACCCCGACATGTCCGTCCGAGGAAACGGTGAGAGGAGGGACATGCGCGTCATTAACCAGCACGAAAGGTACCGGCAACGGGGCCTGGGCGATGAGGGCAACGTTACCGGTCACGAGAAAGGCGGCAAGGCCGGCAAGACGGATGGCGGCATCAGTGGGGTTTGACCTGGTTTCCCCCAGGTACGGCCCCCTTCCTCCGAAATAGAAGACATGAAGCGCTCCCTGCCCGGTTTCCGAGGGGAGCTTTCCGTTGACGCGCTCCAGGGCCGTGGTGTAAAGGTTCGAGCGGCCCCCCGAAATCGTAAGAGCCCGTCCATAGGCCCGGGCCGCCTCGTCCCGCTCCAGAGCCTCTTCCCGTATCACTCCTTGAAGATAAGCACCCAGGGCAATACGACGATACTGCTCACGGGGACGATAACCGGAGTCGACACCATCCCTGGTGATCTCCCCCAAGGGAGAGCCGATGATCTCCTCCTGCTTCTCCCCGATCTGAACCGCATAGGCATAGGCATCTCCACCCCCGGCAACCAGGTCGGACAGAGCAAGCATGACCCGCACCATGAGCTGTTCGTAGTCGGCCCCTTTGTAGGTGCGAACCGAGTCGTCGGTAAACAGGGAGGCCAGCTCCTTGAGCAGTGCCGCGCTGTCAGCCTGAAAGGTGGCATCCAGTGCGCTGCGCGACCTGCGGAACAGGCGGAGCGCCGTGGCGGGATCGTCCTGCGCCAGCCGGGTCATCCCCTTGTCCAGAAGATAGAGAAGCGTGTCGTTTTTGAGGGGGTCGATGGCACTGTCAAGTCCCTTTGACCCACGGACCAACTCCACCTTGACCCCTGCCTGATCGGCAATCTTTCCATCCACCAGCGCATCGGCAGCGGAAAAGTTCGCCGAACCGTATGCAGCGCGGAGCGACTCGTTCCTGGATGAGAAGGTAGAGCATCCGGAGAGAGAAAGAGCCGCGAACACTGCTACGACCAACAGGGTCCTGCGTAGCGTAACCGGAGAGCGGTTCATCTATTTTGTGTATTCCTTGCGCATCTTGGAGCTCTTCTTGGCTTCCGTGAGTCCGGTGTGGGCATTGACCAGTTCCATGGTCAGCATGTACTCCCGTTCCCGCAGGTTCACGCCATCGGTGGAAAGATTGGTCAGCGTCCCCCAAAGAAGGTAATCCGGTGTCACTCCCTGTCCCCCCAGGACCAGCATGAACTGCTGCCGTCCCTGCCCCAGGAAGATCTCGTCGGGGCGCAGCCCTGTCTGACGGAGAGCCGCCTCCACATAGCGCCGGCTGACGTTGGCATAGACCCCGGACTCCACGATGATAGTATCGATCTGCTCATAGATAGCCGCCTTGTTTTCCCCCAACTCCTCGGCGCCCTTGTTCTCCAGGTCAACGAAACAGATGGTTTTTCTGGACTGTCCGCTCCCCTTGGACTGTTCCAGCAGTTTCCTCAGCGTCTCGTCGATCAGCCTGTTGTAGACATCCGCACCGGCGCTCCTGGAGCCCACCAGGGTCGGCTCATCGGCAGAGATGATCCGCCCCGTCTGGGCACAGCCGGCGCTCAGTACCAGCAGCAGCACGATGAACGAAACTTTCATTCCTGTACGAACACTCATTGCGGCACCTCCGATGGTTGTGTATCAGACATGGGGCTCAGGATAGGTTGCGGCAGGGGAACGACTTTTGACGGCGGGGCCTTGTCATCAATATACGGCAACCGCGTCCGCTCTGTTACGTTGTCCGTTGCACACGCCGTCAACAGCATCCCGACAGCGCAGATCAGCAGGGTCATACGCTCTATTCCCCTCGGCAATTTGCACATATGGTTTCTCCTCATGAAGCTGTTGAATCGTTAATGGAACCGAACCTGTTGAATCGTTGAGGTGTTGAATTGTTTGAACGATTCAACGATTCAACAATTCAACATATACTCCCATGTCTCAAAATACGGTGGGCTTGATAAGCGAAAACGGCCACTCGCCTACTGGCAAATGACCGTTTTCCTTGTTTTTTTGGTCGGGGCGACAAGATTCGAACTTGCGACCACTAGACCCCCAGTCTAGTGCGCTACCAGGCTGCGCTACGCCCCGATAAACTTGGACAACTACTATATTCTGAATGGGTCGTCCATCTCCTCTTCAGGCGTGCTGCGGTATTCCGTGGCTGGGGCCGCCACGTTCTACTTGGTGTTGATGACGTTCTTGAGAACCTGGCTCGGCTTGAAGGTGAGTATTCGTCGGGCCGTAATGGTTATCTCTTCTCCGGTCTGCGGATTCCGACCACGACGATCCGCCTTGGATTTCACTTCAAAATTACCAAACCCGGCAACCTTGATTTTTTCGCCACTTTCCAAGGTGCTCTTTATGATATCGAACACCAGCTCCACGAGTTCAGCCGATTCTTTCTTGGAGAACCCAACTTTTTCGTAAATTCTTTCGACGATATCAGCCTTGGTCATTGTCGTTCCTTGGGCGTCGTACTGATCACCTTTCCAGAGCTAATCACGTAATGAGCCAGCTTTATACCATAGGCCTCAGGGAATGGCAACTCTTTTTATCCACTCTACCTTACTGTTATCCCTAATTTTTTTACAATATTGTCGATAATCTTCGTATGCAGAGGGGTTACCTCGTCATCGGTCAGAGTCCGATCGGGCGAACGGTACCGAATCCGGACCGCTATGCTCTTTTTCCCCTGGGGGATTCCTGCCCCGGTATACAGGTCGAAAAGCTCTACCCCATCCAACTCCTTGATCTTCTGGCTCCGGATGGCTTCCACCACGACAGCGGCCGGGAGTTCGTCGTCAATGAGCAGAGCCAGGTCCCGGAAGGTATCCGGGTAGCGTGACGGCGGCACCACGGCAATGGCTGCGCCGCAATGGGACACCAGCTTTTCAACATTGAGTTCCAGATAATAGACCGGCTGATCAATGACAAAGCGCTCCAGCACGTCCGGGTGAAGTTCACCGCAGGAGCCGATTACCTCCGAACCGACCAACAGGGTACAACACTTGCCGGGGTGATAAAAAGGTTCCGGAGTCCCGGTGCCATAGGACACCCCTCTCACCCGAAACTCATCGAAGATATTCTCCAACACCCCTTTGACGTCAAAAAAATCGGTGACAGCGGCTTCGTGGTTCCACCCTTCGGGATGACGGCGTCCCGTGAGGAGCCCCCCCAGGTGAAGCGGCTCATGGGCCAGTTCCTGACCGGCAACGGGATGGTAGACCCGACGGAGCTCGAAGAGGCGCAGATTAAGTGACCGGCGGCTGAGATTATGCTCGGCATTCTGGAGCAGACCGGGGAGGAGCGTGGTCCGCATGACCGCCAGATCGTCGGAAAGGGGATTGAGAAGCCGGATGGTCTGCCGCCGGGAGTCATCAGAGCCAAGACGCAGCTTGTCCAACTGATCGACGCCGAAAAAGCTAAAGTTGACAACCTCACTGAAACCGTGCGCCGTAAGGAGATCACGGAGCCCCTTCTCCACCTTCTGGCGCAGCGGCGGCCGGTCGGAAAAGACCCGAGCCTTGGGCATGGTTCCGGGGATGGCGTTAAATCCGTGGAGTCGCGCCACCTCTTCGATGAGGTCGATTTCCCGGCTGATATCCACCCGGAAGGTGGGGACCGTCACGGTAAACTCTCCCGGCTCAATCTCCCGGACCTGGAACTGGAGCCTGGTGAAGATATCCTGCACTTCCGCGCCGGTCAGCCCGGTCCCCAGAAGGGCGTTGACCCGCTCCAGCCGGACCCGCAGCTGCCGGGGATGAACCTTGTGGGGATAGACGTCGATGATTCCCTTGGCCACCACACCACCGGCAAGTTCCGCCATGAGGGACGCAGCCCGATCCAGGGCCCGCGTCACGATACCGATATCCGCCCCCCGCTCGAAGCGATGGGAGGACTCGGTATGAAGCCCCAGACGCTTGCTGCTCCTCCGGATGGCTGAGGGATCGAAACAGGCGCTCTCCAGAAGGATGTTCGTGGTGGAGGGTTCGATCTCGGAGTTTTCTCCCCCCATGATCCCGGCCAGAGCCACGGCCCGCTCGCTGTCACGGATGGTGAGATCCGTCGAGAGCAGCGGTCGCTCCTGCCCATCCAGACTCTTGAAAAGCTCCCCTTCACCCGCCCGCCGGACAATGATCTTGCCGCCGGCCAACCGGTCGAAGTCAAAGGCGTGCAGCGGATGGCCGAATTCCATGAGGACGTAGTTGGTGATATCCACCACGTTGTTGATGGAACGCATCCCCACCGCTTCCAACCGGCTCACCAGCCACGCCGGCGACGGAGCAATGGTGCAACCGCTGAGGTAGCGGGCCGCGTAGCGGGGGCAGAGGTCGCTATCCTCCACCGTCACACCGGCCAGGGTGGCGATGGCGGGTCCGCTCTCCACCGGCGCATGACCGGGAAAACGGATAGTAGTTCCCAGCTTGGCTGCAACCTCCCGGGCCACGCCGATGATACTGAGACAGTCAGCCCGGTTGGGGGTGAGACCGATCTCGAAGATGGTATCCTTCAGCCCCAGGGCATCAAAGAGCGGCGTCCCCAGAGGGAGGTCGGTGGTCAGGATCATGATCCCGCCGGACTCTTCGGCCAGCCCCAGCTCCTTTTCCGAGCAGAGCATGCCGCAGGACTCTTCCCCCCGGATCTTGGATTTCTTGATTTTGAAATCCCCCGGCAGCACTGTCCCCAGCCGCGCCAGGGCCACCCGGTCACCGGCGCTGAAGTTCTGGGCGCCGCAGACCACGTTCTGGAGTTGGACCCCGTCATTGACCTTGCAGAGGGAAAGCTTGTCCGCATTGGGATGCTGAGCCTTCTCCTCCACCAGAGCCACCACGACGCTGTCGAACCCTGCCCCCACGCTGCGCATCCCCTCCACTTCCAGGCCGAGCATGGTAAGCATATCCGCCAGCTCGGACGGAGCCAGATCGCAATCGACAAATTCCTTGAGCCAGTTATAGCTGATGATCATAATAAATCCTGGGCTAAAGGCTAAAAGCTGAAGGCTAAAGGTTTAACCTTTAACCTCGATCTTTTAGCCTTTTTCCTGTTTTTCAGAATTGACTGAGGAACCGGATATCGTTCTCGAAGAGGAAACGCATGTCGTTTATCCCGTACTTGAGCATGGCCAACCGTTCGATCCCCATGCCGAAGGCGAAGCCGGTCACCTCATCGGGGTTGTACCCCACATGACGGAAGACCTCAGGATCGACCATCCCCGCTCCCAAGATCTCCAGCCACCCCGAGTTCTTGCAGACCCGGCAGCCTGCTCCCTTGCAGATGACGCAGGCGATATCCACCTCGGCAGAAGGCTCCGTAAAGGGAAAGAAACTGGGGCGAAGCCGCATCCCGATCCCCTTACCGAAGTACTGGTTGAGAAAGATGGTGAGAATCCCCTTCAGGTCACCGAAGGTGATCCCCTTGTCCACCATGAGCCCCTCGATCTGATGAAACATGGGGGAATGGGTGGCGTCGGAATCGCACCGATAGACCGTGCCGGGGGCAATGATCCGCACCGGCGGGGCATGGCGGAGCATGGTCCGGACCTGTACCGGTGAGGTATGGGTCCGAAGGAGTCGTTCACCCTCCAGGAAGAAAGTATCCTGCATATCCCGGGCCGGATGATCCTTGGGGAAATTGAGCGCCTCAAAATTGTAGAAATCCAGCTCAATCTCGGGCCCCTCCGCCACCTGAAAACCGAGGCCGGCGAAGATCTCGGAGACCTCCTCCATGACCAGAGTCACCGGATGCCGCGTCCCCACACTGTTGCGTCGCCCGGGAAGGGTAACGTCGATCCGCTCCGAGGCGAGTCGGTGGAGCTTGTCCGCCTCCTTCACCCCGGCCAACCGCGAGGCAAACTCCTCCTCGAACCGCTCCTTGATGGCATTGATCGCCTGCCCCGCCAAGGGGCGCTCCTCAGGAGAGAGGGTCCCAAGACACTTCATTACCGCCGTCAACTCACCCTTTTTCCCCAGATAACGGACCTTCAGTTCCTGAAGCCCCTTTTCGGAGAGAGCGGTACCCAGATCGGCAAACATGGCTGCGGAGAGTGCGTCCAGTTGTTCCTTCATGAAATAGTCCCTTTACAACAAAAAAGGAAATGAGATGCAGCCGCATCCCATTTCCTTTTGTTCGTCATGCAGTCAGCTCAGCAGGCAGCCCTGGCCAGGTCGGCAATCACCGTAAAGGCGGCAGGGTCGGTCACGGCAAGATCGGCAAGGATCTTCCGGTCGATCTCCACCTTGGCTACTTTCAGACCATGAATCAGTTTGCTGTAGGCGAGGCCGTTGAGCCGGGAAGCGGCATTGATACGGGCAATCCAGAGCGCCCGGAAATCACGTTTTTTGACTCGACGGTCACGGAAGGCATAATTCAGGGCGCGGTCCACCGCCTCGGTGGCGCTCCTGAAAAGCTTGCTCCGTGCGCCGCGGTAACCCTTGGCCAGTTTCAGGACCTTGTTTCTGCGTTGTCTCGCTTTGAATCCTCGTTTTACGCGTGGCATCAGATACTCCTTGTGTGGTATAGGCCGGATCCGCAAGGGGAGACGGTTTCCTCACGGTTCACGGAAGATGCAGGAACCTGGGACCTGGGACTGGGGACCGGTACAAGCTTAATGCCGTTACCGGTCCCCAGTCCCGAATCCCGAGTCCCGGATTACTTGTACGGTATCAGCCGCGCCACGTTCTTCTGATCCACGGCTGCGATGCAGGCTCCATCACGGAGCTGCCGCTTGTTCTTGCGGGTCTTGGAGGTGAGGATATGGCTGGTGAAGGCGTGTCCACGCTTGATCTTGCCGGAGGCAGTCTTGCTGAAACGTTTGGCGGCGCCGCGATTGGTCTTCATTTTAGGCATTACGGATCTCCTTATGAATATCTTCTGATACTGAACTTATTTTTTAGCCTTGGGAGCAACGATCATGAACATGCTTCGCCCTTCCATCTTGGGGAGCACCTCGATGACCGCCACATCTTTCACCGCTTCCACGATCTTGTCCAGCGACTTCTTGCCGAACTCCATATGGGTGATCTCGCGCCCCCGGAAGACCAGAGTTACCTTGGCCTTGTTCCCCTCTTCCAGGAAGCGGAGGATGTGATTGATCTTGAACTGAAGGTCATGCTCATCGGTCTTGGGACGGAGCTTGACCTCTTTCAACTGCACCTGCACCTGCTTTTTCTTGGCTTCCGCCAGCTTCTTGCTCTGCTGATATTTGAACTTGCCATAGTCCATGATCCGGCAGACCGGAGGGACCGCGGTGGGTGAAACCTCGACAAGGTCGAGTTCCTGGCTTGCCGCCAGCGCGAGCGCCTGGGTGAGCGTCAGAATACCCAACTGTTCATTGTCGACACCGATAACGCGAAGCTCTCTGGCGCGGATTGTCTGGTTGATATTAACCGTCGGTTTAGCTATGGCGGCACCTCCTAGTGAAAGCGTTCCGCTTCCTGGGTGATAAATCGTATAAAATCAGTGGCAGACAGGGAGTCGAGGTTCTTGCCGTCACGGAAACGCGGGGTCACCGTGCCGTTCTCCACCTCTTTGTCCCCGACGATGAGCATGTACGGGATCTTCTGGAGTTGGGCCTCCCGGATCTTGAAGCCCAGCTTCTCGTTACGGAAATCTTTCTGTACCCTCACTCCGGCAGCCCGCAACTCCGCGAAGACCGATTCGGCGTGGGGAATCTGGCTGTCGGTCACGGTGAGGACGCATGCCTGTACCGGAGAGAGCCATACCGGGAAATTACCGGCAAAATGTTCGATGAGGACACCGATGAATCGTTCGATGGAACCGAGGATGACCCGGTGGACCATGACAGGGCGTTTTTTCTCCCCCGTTGCGTCCACATAGGTGAGGTCGAACCGCTCAGGCAGGGTAAAATCGCACTGGATTGTAGCACACTGCCATCTCCTGTCAAGACAGTCGCGCAGCTTGATATCGATCTTGGGGCCGTAGAAGGCGCCGTCACCCTCATTAATCTCGTAGGGGCGCCCCGAATCCTGCAGCGCCGCCAAAAGGGCCGCGGTAGCCTGCTCCCAGTCACCGTCCGAACCGATGGATTTCTCCGGCCGGGTGGAGAGTTCCATCTCGAACTCGAAACCGAAGATGGACATCACGTCGCTGACAAAGGAGATAACCCCTTTGATCTCGGCGTCCAGCTGTTCCGGTGTGCAGAGGATATGGGCGTCATCCTGGGTGAAGCAGCGGACCCGCATGAGACCGTGAAGAACCCCGGCCCGCTCGTGACGATGCACCGTCCCCAGTTCGAAGAAGCGGAGCGGCAAGTCGCGATAGCTCCGCAGGTGTGACTTATAGATCATCATATGGGCGAGACAGTTCATCGGCTTCACGCCGTAGCTCTGCTCGTCCACCTGGGTGAAATACATGTTTTCGCGATAGTTGTCGTAATGGCCGGAGCGTTGCCAGAGTTCGGTTTTGAGGATCTGGGGGCCCACGACGATGTCGTAGCCACGCTTCAGATGTTCTTTCCTCTCGAAATCCTCGATGACGGTGCGGAGCATGGCCCCCTTGGGGTGCCAGATGGCAAAGCCCGCCCCCACCTCGTCGGAGAAGGAGAAGAGATCCAGCTCCCGACCGAGTTTCCGGTGGTCCCGGCGTTTGGCCTCCTCGATGCGCGCAAGATAGGCTTCCAGCTCCTTCTTGTCCACAAAGGCGGTGCCGTAGACCCGTTGCAGCATCCGGTTCTTCTCGTCGCCGCGCCAGTAGGCACCGGCAAGGGAGGTAAGTTTGAACGCTTTGCACCAGGAAGTGGCAGGGAGGTGCGGTCCCCGGCAGAGGTCGATGAAATCCCCCTGACGATAGAGGGAAACCGTTTCCACATCCAGCGCCTGGATGATCTCAACCTTGTAGGACTCCCCCATTTCGGTGAAGAGCTTGATGGCGTCGTCTTTTGACAGAACCTGACGCACCAGGGGGATGGCCTTGGCAGCCAGCTCCCGCATCTTCGTCTCAATGGCATCCAGGTCATCGGGAGTAAACGGCTTGTCCCGGTCGAAATCGTAGTAGAAGCCGTTCTCCACCGCCGGACCGATGGTCACCTTGGTCTCGGGGAAGAGGGCCTGCACGGCTTGGGCCATGAGGTGGGAGGTCGTATGGCGAATCAGCTCCAGGGCCTCGGGACTCTTCTCGGTGATGATCTCCACCCGGTCGGCATCGGACAACGGTGCGGTGAGATCCACCGCTTCACCGTTGATCTTGCCGGCCAGGGCAGCCTTGGCCAGACCGGCGCCAATGGAAGCAGCCAGATCGCGAACCGTGGCTCCCGTGGGGAGCGTCCGAGCGGAACCGTCGGGAAGAGTTATCTGGATATCGCTCATCTTCGTGGCCCTTTAACAGAAAGAGGCATCGAAAGTCGATGCCCCCGCCGCACAAAATCTGTGACTTGGAAAATCTGGTAGGCGCGGGCGGTTTCGAACCGCCGACCCCTAGCGTGTCGAGCTAGTGCTCTACCCCTGAGCTACGCGCCTACATGAGAGGGCAATATTTATCAGGTCCCTCCGTTGATGTCAAGAATTTTGTTGCGTGATCTCGGTTTTTTCTCTCCCAGGAGTCGTTGTGCAGCCTGGAAGAGCTCTTCCGGGGTAATTTCCTCCATGCAGCGGACCTGATACGGACACTCCGGCGTACTCCCGAAGGTCGTACAGGGTGAACAGGGGAGAAGATGGTTGATGACCGAATCCCCTCCTCCCCGTGGTCCCCACTTCTTCTGTCGCCCCGGGCCGAAGAGCGACAGCGTGGGGGTCCCCAACCCCACAGCCATATGGAGCAACCCCGAATCACCGCTGATCAGCAGGGAAGCCCCGGCGATGACCGCCGCAGTTCCGGCGAGGGAACTCCGTCCAGCCAGGTTCAGACCGGTGGTACCGGCAATCAACCGGGCATCACTAACATCCGTCTCTCCCCCCACCACCACGACTTTCCACCCCTCCTGCTCCAGCCGTCGGGCCAGTTCTTCAAACCGTTGCGCCCCCCAGCGACGCTGGGGGATGCTGGCCCCGGGGAAGATCACCAGATAATCGCGCCCGGCCAACGGTGCGAGCAGCTCCGCAGCTTGCTCGCAGGCCACCACGGGAAGGGACAGAAACGGGACAGGGACGGTATCCGGTGAAACCAAACCCAGCGGTTCCAGCAATCGGAAGAAGCTGCGTGCCTCATAGTCATCGTGGGAATAGGTGACGGGATGGGTGAAGAGCCGGGACCGCTCATTGGTAGCGTAACCGATCTTCAGGGGAGCTGATGCCAGCCTGGCGACCACAGCCGACAGCCGGTGCCACTGCTCCGTATCGATGACCAGGTCATACCGTCCGCGCAAAGCGGTGATCAGCTCACCAGGTCGGTCATAGAGGAGAATACCGTCTACTGCCGGGCAAAGCTGAAAGATGGCGGCATTGCGCCGTTCCGCCAGGATGGTGATAGTGGCACCAGGGTAGCGCTCCCTCAGCGCAATGAGTGCCGGGATCAGCAGCACCGCGTCCCCGATCCCACCGGGGCGGATGATCAGCGGGCTTTGGGGGTCGGCAATGGGAGGTGTCACCCGTGGGATGGGGAGGAGGGACGCGACCAGCCTTCCCAGCAGAGCATCTACCTTCTTTAAGAGTTCAATCCGGGAGATCATGACCCTGGCCCCACGCGCACACCCTGTATGGTCCTTCAAGCAGCTCTCGGTTATTGGCGCAGATGGTTCGGACTACCACCCACAACAGTATCGCCGGACTGATGTCTCCCTCCGGAGATCGCCTGACGTTGCATGGGCATCCAGCAGCCGGGCCGGGAGTTGTCATAGCACTTCGAGTTTCATATCGTCCTTCGTGAAAAGATAGTGAAAAGATTTATAGCGACTATCACGCTATAATTCAAGCATTTCAGACTGAAAACTGGTTTTAAAGTGAAAGGATAAACTGGATAAGATAGCGGCGGCTCTCGGCAAGCGATTAGTGCTTTCACTCTTGTCTATAAAGGTCTACTCCCCCCCAATTTCACTCGCCGGAGTTGTGTATGGTGTCCCAGGAACTCCCAGCCTCTGACCCTACAAACAATAAAACCCAAGCCTGACCCTTCTGCCCTTGTCCTTGACCCTCTTGCCCTCAATAACCTGCTTGCGTTACCGGCAGACCATGATAACATATGCCCGGACATAGGCTACACCCAAGGAGGTTGTCATGCATACGGAACGTCACATTCGACTGTTCAGGAATGGTTCAAATCAGGCTCTTCGCATCCCGCGCACCCTTGAACTGCCGGGCAATGATGCAATAATCCGCAAGGAGGGAGACCGCCTCATCATAGAACCGCTAAAAAAGCCATCTCTTCTGGCGCTGCTTGCCACCTTACAGCCTCTGGATGAGGAATTTCCGGACATTGAAGATCCACCAGTGAATGATGGCGACCGGGTGTTTTGAGATGGGAGCGCCCCGTTATCTTCTGGATACGAATATTCTTTCCCACCTCGTAAAAGAACCCGCGGGAATTATTGCAAGCCGGATCGCAAACGTCGGGGAAACCATGGGTTGCACCAGCCTGATTGTTGCCTGTGAACTCCGCTTCGGCGCGGCAATAAAGGGCTCAGCACGACTTTCCGCTCACGTAGAAGCAATATTGAGCGCTATGGAAGTTGTGGCTCTTGAAGAACCGCTCGACCGTCATTATGCAGAAATCCGCACCTCTCTGCAACTCATCGGACAGCCTATCGGCCATAATGACCTGCTTATTGCCGCACATGCCAGATCGCTCGGTCTCATCATGGTAACCCACAATGAACGTGAATTCTCGCGGGTGCCCGGTTTGATCGTTGAAAACTGGCTCTCCTGAAAAAAAACTACCATTGAGCAGATTCTATCACCTCCACCCCCGAAGATTGCCTGACGTGGCAGGTCCATAGTTCTCAGACCTGGCACGAACGCTCGGCACTTCATGGCCTGCGGTATCTCGACGGGAAGATCCGAACCATTGGCCGTCCCTTCGTCAACTGGATAAGATAGCGGCGGCTCTCGATAAGCGATTAGTGCTTTCACTTGAATAACAACAAGAGTGGGAGCCGCTTTTAAGCGTCTCCCACTCTTGTCTCTAAAGGTTTACCCCTCCCGCCCATTTTCACTCGCCGGGGTTGTGTATGGTATCCCAGGAACTCCCAGCCTCTGACACTACAAACAATACAAGCGTGCCCCTCTTGCCCCCCAGGAACTCCCAGCCCCTGACACTACAAACAATAAAACCCAAGCCTGACCCTCCTGCCCCTCCTGCCCCCCAGCCGCGCCACCTCTAAGGCGTTGTGCAGCGACACCCGACTCACCAGAACAGCGCCAAGATGCACCGGCGTCACCTGGGCCACGGGGGTGCGCCGACCGCTTTTCCCCACCTGCCGGATAATGTTTTCCACCACGGTTCGGGCGGTGAGTGGTGGGA
>CAIUWK010000056.1 GCA_903902855.1 uncultured Geobacter sp.
CCCCCCCCCCCCCCCCCCCCCCCCCCCCCCCCCCAAGAAGGATAGAGGAGGATAGTATGAAAACGAGACTGCAAAACTTTCTGGACGGCGCCAAAACTATTTTAAACCTGTTGCCGGAAGAAGACCCGAGGCTGACCCAACCAATCAGGAGCTACCGCACTGACGCTGAAGCCCTGGCTTCGGACTGGAGAGCTGTCGGTGGTGATCTGCGTAGAGCAATGGGGAGAATAGACCATGAAGCAGCCGGCCAGACACGGCGCTAACTCTCGGACGGAACATGCCATACAGGTACAGCACTATGAAGGCCCATTGCCGCCACCTGAAGCATTCGCCCGGTACGAGCAGACGTGTCCAGGAGATAGAGGAGAACATCATGCAGTTCAGCATCGAGTATGAGCGGGAGGATGATGGACTCTGGCTGGCTGAGGTCCCGCAACTGCCGGGGGTCATGTGCTACGGAGCAAGTCCCGATGAAGCCATGATCAAGGTGGAGGCTCTGGCCCTGCGCACCATGGCCGAACGCCTTGAGTCGCGCGAGTCGCGCCCGGTACCCATTCATCTGACGCTGCCGCTTGCCGCATGATCATGCAGACCGGCATCATCATCGCCATCCTGATGAAGCTGATCAAGTAAGTGGGGCAAGGAGCAAGAACATGGCAACGATCACCTTTGACACACTGAAGTTCGTTACCCGTCTCAAGGAATCAGGGCTCAGCGAAAATCAGGCCATAGCTATTACCGAAGCCTTTCGGGACGCTCACATCGAAGCCGAAGTCGCCACCAAGACTGATCTGCGCGAAATGGAGCAACGGCTGATTATCAAGCTGGCAGGAATGACCATCGTGACCGTCGGCCTGGTCGCCACCGTAGTCAAACTGGTTCATTGACCGCACGTGGGAACATTTCTGAGTGGAGATGGTAGAATTGGAAAACGCCGCACTCGACGACCTGCGGCGGGAGGAGTAAGAAGCGACCATGGCGACGGCATTACCGGTAGAACTTTATGAAATTCTCGAAGATCGGTTAGGCCGTGAGCAGGCGCATGATATCGTCAAGGCTCTGGAAAACGCCGCCGACAGAATATCCCTACAAAAGAAACTCGAACTCCGGGACGAACTGAGTAAGGAGCTCGCCAGTAAAGCCGACCTGCTAGCGGTGAAAGCAGACCTTCAAGGGACAATCAACACCCTAAAAAGCGACCTGCAAGGGGAAATCAAGGCGTTACGGTGGGAGTTTAAACTCTATTTCGCCGTTATTACTGCCGTGATCCTGCTCACTAACCCCCGCGCCCTGGATCTACTGACTCGGCTTCTCGGCGTGGTGAAGTAGCGGAAGAGCCGACCATCGCAACGCCCCATGAAGATTTTTATGCAGAGATGGTAGAATTGGAAAACGCCGCACTCGACGACCTGCGGCGGGAGGACGATCGTGCAAATTAGCAACAACCACGAACCGACACGCGAGGAATTCCGCAAACTCCCCATAGCCGAACGTCGCAGGGTATTGCGCCGCCAGGCTCGGCGGGTGATAGACTGCTATACGGATAATCCTGATGTCACCGGTACCGGCTGAGGCGACTTTGTCGAGCTTTATCCGCCGAGGTGACATATGCCCTGGACCATTTTCTGACAAGACATTTTACGCAACCGGCAGACAACCCGCAGTAACTTAAGCAGTAACAACAAAACAACACTCCACACACTATTCAGCAAAAACAGTATCATACCTAACTTTTTCGATTACCATGTGCTTCCGCCATTTTCACCCATCAAACGAACAGAGGGACGCTGGAACCGAGACCATGAACAACGCTGGTGAAGGCGTCTCTGTTCTCAAGTTTGTCCCGCCCGAAGCGCGTGGCAAAAAGAGACTGGATAAGAGGTATCCGTGAGGTCCCACCGGTGAGAAAGACCGTATCCATCTGCGCCGCCGGGATGCCGGACCGTGTCACCACCTCATCAATGCAATCGGATATCTGACTGAAATTCTGACTATTTATCGTTTCGAACTCTTCCCTGCCTAATTCCTCGCTGATGCACAGATCCCGTTCGGTAAAGGTTATCCGACTCTGCTCCGCCTGGGAAAGCTCGCACTTGGCTTTTTCTATGGCCTGGAACAGGAAAAATCCGTAATTGTCGCTGATGATATTCTCCAACCGCTCCAGGGCCTGGCGATTATCGGTGGTGGCTTTGATGACTCGGATCTGCTCCCTGATCTTACGCGCCCGCAACAACGGGATACGATGCCACTGACAGAGGGTGTAAATGATACTCCGGGGGAGAGAGGCCCACTCCTCCTTCCCCATGCTCTTGTAACGGGCATGGCGCCCGAAATGGTGTGCGACCTTGTCCCACATGATCTGCGAATCGAACTTGTCCCCGGCCACATAGACCCCACCCATGGAGAGGACGTCACTGCGCCGGTCCGACCGTCCGAAGTCGCCCCCCTTCACCCGGATAACCGAAAAGTCCGAAGTCCCTCCACCAAAATCACCAATGAAGACAATCCGCTCCTGACCGGGCTGCAGCGTCTCCTCAAAGGCCAGGGCAGCGGCCACCGGCTCAAACTGGAACCAGATATTTTTGAACCCCGCCTTCCGGGCGGCCCTTTCCAGTCGCTGCTGGGCCACGGCATCCTTGGCGGCATCCGTGGAAAAAAGGACCGGCCTCCCCAGAACCACACTCTCCACGGAGCACCCCACGTGCGCCTCACCCCGGGCCTTGAGCTTCCGGAGAATGATCGCCACCAAGTCATCGATGGTGTAACGCCTGCCGAACACCTCGGTACTGTCAAAACTGGTATTGGGCAAAAAAGTTTTGATGGATTGCATGAAGCGCCCGGCAGCCTCATCCCCCACATAATGGCGGATCGCCTCGTTGCCGGTAAAAATCTCCTGCTCCTCGCTGAAATAAAGCACCGAGCGCATCAACTCCCCGGAGCCGGCGGCGTCATCAACCGCAATCACCTGGACGCTGCCGTCTTTGTATACCGACAGCGCCGAATTTGTTGTTCCAAAATCAATACCGAATACGATCTGCAAAAAGAGACTCCTTCATTGGTCACGATAGGTCGTTCAATGCCGCTTTGGTTCAGTTCCGGAGAGTTGCCCGGCGGCTTCCCTGGCGCGCGCCTCTCGCTGGAGCTTCCGCCTCCGACGGCCGCCGAGACAGGTTTCCTCGATGACGATGGCGACGAAACAGATGCAGAAGAGGAGGAAGATAACGGCAATCATTTTCTGCAGAATCATGAAAACTCCCGGGTTGAGGGGATCGCTCCGAAGGGGAGCGTCATGGCCGCCGGATTCCCTTGTGGGCTCATGCGAACCTCTCCGGAAGAACCGGATGATGAGCGGCGTGGCGCTAAAATACTCCGGATGGAGCGGCGCGTCAAGGCGACATCCTTTAACCCGACTGCCGTTTTTGTCTTGAAATCGAGCTGTTCTTATACTACCCTGTCAAAGTTGTCCCCCCTGTTTCATGAACGGCGGACAGCCTGGGACCCGCCCCAGGGCGCATTCCCGACTAACTAAAACTAACTCTCTACAGGAGGCATCATGGCAGCACGTCAAAAAACAGTAGGAATTCTCACCGGCGGCGGAGACGTTCCCGGCCTCAATCCGGCGCTCAAGACCTTGGTACATCGGGCGGAAGAAGACGGCTACAAGGTTGTGGGGATCCGGCGCGGTTGGGGGGGACTCCTCAACTACAACCGGGATGACGTTGAATCCCAGGAGCATAACTTCGTCCCTCTGGACAAGCAGGCAGTCCGGACAGTGGACCGTTCCGGCGGCACCTTCCTTCATACCAGCCGCACCAACCCGGGAAAAGTTGCCAACTCCGAGGTCCCGGAATTCCTCCGGGGAGCGGATTACGATCCGGCCGCCACCTGCAAGCATGATTTCACCCAGCATGTCCTGGCCAACCTGGAACATATGGGTATTGACGCCCTTATCCCCATCGGCGGCGATGACACCCTGAGCTACGCCGAGCGGCTTCACCGTGAGAACTTCCCGGTGGTGGCCATCCCCAAGACCATGGACAACGACGTCTACGGCACCGACTACTGCATCGGCTTCTCCACGGCGGTGACTAGGAGCGTCAACTTCATCCACAACCTCCGGACCAGCGCCGGCTCCCATGAGCGTGTGGCGGTCATCGAACTCTTCGGCCGTAACTCGGGGGAGACCTCCCTCATCTCCGCCTACCTCGCCGGTGTGGAGCGCTGCCTCATCTCCGAAGTTCCCTTTGATGTGGAACGGCTGGCGGGACAGGTCAAGATCGACAAAAAAGCCAACCCCAGCAACTACTCCATGGTCGCCATCTCCGAAGGGGCCACCATGATCGGCGGCCAGATCATCGAATACGGTCAGGAAGATGCCTACGGCCACAAGAAACTGGGGGGGATCGGCGAGGTCCTCAGCGAGGCGCTCAAGAGCCTCACCGGATCACACATGATCTACCAGCCCCTCTCCTATCTCATGCGCTCCGGCGCACCCGATTCCCTGGACCTGATGGTAGCATTCAACTACGCCAACATGGCCATGGACCTGGTGGCCGAAGGGATGTCCGGCCGGATGGTGGCGCTCCAGGGTGGGACCTATACCCACATCCCCCTGAGCTCCATCATGGGTGGACTCAAGCGGGTTGACGTGTCCGAACTCTACGACGTCGAGGAGTATCGCCCCAAGATCCGCCACGTTCTGGGCAAACCGATGTTCCTCTACTGATCAAGCGGAACAGCACGATATCTGCTACGTAAAAGCCTCACCGACTCCCTGCATTCATGGTGTCGGTGAGGCTTTTTTCGGGGATGAGACAGACCGAAGCTCCCCTCCCCACTTCTTCTCCGGTCATCCATGAAAGAGGGGCTTTTTCTTGACTTGAAACCCTGTTGATTGTACTGTTCAAACCTTGATTTCAGATAACAGTAGCCGATCAGGAGGCATCATGAAGCGGATTGCATTTGGCACATCAGGCTGGCGGGGAATTCTGTGTGAAGATTTCACCTTCGATAACGTCAAGACGGTCACCCAGGCCATTGCCGATCATCTCTGCGCCAACGGTGAGAAAGATAAAGGGGTGATCGTGGGAACCGACACCCGGTTCATGGGAGATCGTTTTACCCGGGAATCGGCAGCGGTGCTCACCGGTTCCGGCATCAAGACCCTTCTCTGCAGCCGGGATGTCCCCACCCCGGTCATTGCCTTCGAGATCATCCGCCGCGGCCTGGCCGGCGGGATCAACTTTACCGCCAGTCACAATCCCCCCGAATATAACGGCATCAAGTTTTCCTCGTCGTCGGGGGGACCGGCATTGCCGGAGACCACCGCCGACATCGAACTTCGGGCCAACGCCATCCTCGGCACCTCCGGCTACAACTCCATGGAACTGGAAGACGCCCGCCGGGACGGCCTGCTGGAAGAGATCGATCCCCGGGAAACCTACCTGGCGGCGTTGGAGGAGAAGGTCGACTTCGACGCCATCACCTCCCTGGGGACCATCGCCCTTAACCCGCTCTTCGGCACGGCCCGCGGCTACCTGGATGCGCCCCTCCGCTCCCGAGGGATGAACCTGAAGGTGATCAACGATCACCGGGACCCCTACTTTGGCGGCTTCCCCCCGGAACCGGCGGAAAAGAACATCCAGGACTTCATCGCCCTGGTGAAGGGTGACCCGGCAGTGAAGCTCGGCCTGGCCACCGACGGCGACGCCGACCGTTTCGGCATCCTGGATTGCGACGGCACCTACATCGAACCGAACTATATCGTCGCCCTGCTTCTGGACTACCTGATCCGGTACCGGAAGCTCACCGGCGGCGTGGCCCGCAGCGTCGCGACCTCCCACCTTATTGACGCCGTGGCAAAGAAACATGGCATCCCGGTCTACGAAACACCGGTGGGGTTCAAATACATCGGCGAACTGATCACCCAGGATAAGATCATCATCGGCGGCGAAGAGAGCGCCGGACTCTCCATCAAGGGGCATGTGCCCGAGAAAGACGGCATCCTGGCCTGCTTCCTGGTGGCGGAGATGGTGGCCCGGGAAGGGAAATCAGTCACGGAGCTCCTGGAGCGACTGTACGGCGAGGTGGGACGTTATATCACCCGGCGTGACAACCTCCGGCTCTCCCGGGAGTTGGAGGCGGCCTATCCCCAGAAAGTTTCTTCCATCCCGGCTGAGGTCGCCGGGGCCAAGGTTGTCGACGTCAACCGCACCGACGGGGTGAAGCTCCTTCTGGCCGACGGCACCTGGATGCTCTTCCGCAAGTCGGGTACCGAGCCGGTGGTCCGGCTCTACGGCGAGGCTCCTTCCGAGGCACGTCTGGCCGAGATCATGAAAGCCGGTCGGGAATTCATCCTCGGCTAAACAACCATCCACACCGGAAGATGAAGTTAACAGCGGCGCCGGGTGTCTCATGGGGGACATCCGGCGCCGTTACCGTATAAACCAAATAAAATGACTGCCACTACACGCAAGATGCGTGATCGGATTTCCGGATGAACATCACCACCATCGGCCTCGTCGCCGCGTTTATGACCACCGTGGCCGCTGTGCCGCAAGTTGTCCGCTGCTGGCGGACCCGTCATGTACGGGATATTTCTCTCTGGCAACCGCTCCTTCTGGTTGTGGGGATGGTTCTCTGGCTCTGGTATGGAGTGGAGTTGGGTGATCCGCCGCTCATCATCGGCAATATCGTCTCGCTGCTCCTCAACCTGACCCTGATCTATCTCAAATTCCGCTTCGCCCCCAATGATCCGCCGGCAGAGCCGGCACCCATTCACAAACTGACGGAGGAATTATGAAACCGATGAAAACTCTGATCCTCATCCTGCTGGCGACACTCCTTACGGGGTGCGGCTACAACGTCATGCAGACCAGGGAAGAGGCGGTCTTCGCCGCCTGGGGTGACGTAGAAGCTACCTATCAGCGGCGGGCCGACCTGATACCCAATCTAGTGGAGGTCGTGAAGGGGTATGCCAAACATGAGGCCGAAACCCTCACGGCGGTGACCGAGGCACGGGCCAAGATCGGTTCCATCCAGGCGAACAAGGATCTGGTGAACAGCCCCGAGGCCCTGGCCAAGTTCCAGCAGGCTCAGGGACAACTCTCCGGTGCCCTGTCGCGGCTCATGGTGGTGGTGGAGCGTTATCCGGATCTGAAGGCCAACCAGAATTTCATGGATCTCCAGAATCAGCTGGAAGGGACCGAGAACCGGATTAACGTGGCCCGGACCCGGTACAACAAATCAGTTGAGGAGTTCAACGTGAGCATCCGGACGTTCCCCAACTCCATGACCAATTCGCTCATGCTCCACCTGGTTCGCAAAGAGCCGTTCAAGGCGGAGGAAGGGGCGAAGGTCGCGCCCAAGGTGAAGTTCTGACATAAAATCGTCTCTCCAGGCTTACCATGAAATTTTTCCTGTTTTTCTTCATGATCATCATCGTCCCCGGGGCGGTCTACCCGCTGGATGTCCCGCCGCTTGCGGGACGGGTCAACGACACCGCCGGGATGCTCTCTGTTGAGACGCGGCAGCGACTGGAAACGGAACTGGCTGCCTTCGAGCAGACCGAATCGACCCAGATCGTCCTTCTCACCATTCCTTCCCTTGAAGGGGAGCCGATCGAGCAGTTCGGCATCAAGGTGGCCGAGGCGTGGCGGATCGGCCGCAAGGGGCTCGACAGCGGCGTCATCCTCATTCTTTCCCAACAGGAGCGAAAAATCCGGATCGAGGTGGGACGAGGTCTGGAAGGACGGCTCACCGACCTGGTGAGCGGCCGGATTATCAGAAACGAGATGGCCCCCCGTCTCAAGAACAATGACCCGAATGGCGGCATCAGCGCCGGAGTTCAGAGCATCATGGCCGCGGTTAAGGGGGAGTACGCCGCCCCCCTGGATAAGCACCAGAGTAAACAGTCCGCCCCGCCGGTATTCACACTCCTCATCGTAGCAGTCGTCATCTGTGTATTCCTCAGCGCTATTTCCCGCATTCTTGCCGGCGCCGCCGGAGCCGTACTCTTCCCCCTGGCTGCCTATCTCTCCTTTGCGACCCTGGGGATATACCTGCTCTTGGGTATTGCCGTGGCCGGCTTCGGCCTGGGGATGCTCATCGCCGACCTCTTCGGCACCGGCGGCCGGGGCGGATCAGGTGGCGGTGGCCCCTGGCTGGGGGGCGGGTTCGGCGGCGGCGGGTTCGGCGGCGGCGGGTTCGGCGGCGGATCATCGGATGGCGGTGGTTTTTCCGGTGGAGGTGGCGGCTTCGGCGGCGGCGGCGCCTCGGGGGATTGGTAAGAAACTCAGGCTGAAGGCTGAAGACTGAAGGCTATGAGGAAACCTACACAAGATCAATAAAGTCGACCCATACGAGACGGGTTTAACCTTCAGCCTTCAGTCTTCAGTCTTCAGTCTTCAGCCTATTTTACCGGGATCTACAGGATAACATCATGTGTGACATCAAAAACATCAGACAACGAGTCTATTTTTCAATCTTTGTCTACAGCCGTATCCTGTCCATCCCTGTTAATTTCTGTTTTGGCTCTCCGGTGTCTCCATGAAAACCGATCTGTTCAATGAAAGCGAGCGAGCTGAGATCCGCCGGGCAATGACGATTGCGGAGGCCGGGACCTCCGGCGAGATCGTCGCCATGGTGGTCCCCGAAAGTGACCGCTACCGGGAAGCAGAGACGGTTGGTGGGGTACTCCTTGCCGGGTTTCTCGCTCTCATCACCGGGATACTCCTCCACCATGTCACCGTCTGGTTCTTCATCCCGCTCCTCTTCATCCTCTTCTTCCCCTGCCGGCTCATATTCCGCAAATTCCCTTGGCTGAAACGGTCACTCCTCACCCGCCCCCGCATGGAGAGCGCCGTCAGGGAGCGCTGTCTCCACGCCTTCCATGACAAGGAACTTCACCGGACCCGTGACGAGACCGGCGTCCTCATCTACATCTCGCTGCTGGAGCGAAAGGTCTGGATCATCGGGGACCGGGGGATCAATGAGCGGATTCCTCCCGAGAGCTGGCAGGAGATGGCCAGGGAGTTATCCGAAGGGATCAGGGAGGGTTGCGGGTGCGCGACACTCTGCCGGGTTATCGGCCGCTGCGGGGAAATCCTGGCAGAACAGTTCCCCCTGAGGAGGGATGACGGCAACGAACTCCCGGACGAGGTAATCGATAACGGATGAGCATGAATCGTCGACACCTGCGAATAGTTTCTCCAGGGAGTTACCATTCGCTCTGGAACTCTTGCCATTGACCGCCTGATCGTAAAATATGACGTTACAACATGAACGCACAAGAGCTCCGGAATAGTCGGTTCCGGAGCTCTTGGTGTATCTGAACGCTGATGATTTGAGACGCTACAGCAGATGCTCGATCTTTTGCCGTTCTTCCACCAGATAGAATTCCAGAGTCTTGCGCAGGGCTTCATCGATGTCCGTCACCGGCTCCCACCCGAGGCACCGTTTGGCATTTTCCACCGAAGGGACCCGGGTCAACATGTCCTGATACCCCTTGCCGTAAAACTCCCCGGAAGAGACCTCCACGATCCGGCACTTTTCCGCCCTGTCGCGATAAGCGGGATACTCCATGACCAGGGCCCGGAGCTTTTCTGCCAGTTCCCGTACGGAGAGGTCGTTACCGGGATTACCGATATTGAAGATCTTGCCGCTGGCGCAGCCGTTGTCATCGGCGATAATCTTCATGAGGCAGTCGATACCATCCTCCACAAAGGTGAAGGAGCGCCGCTGGGCGCCGCCGTCCACCAGCTGAATCGGCTCGCCCGCCAGGATGTTGTAGAGAAACTGGGTAAGAACCCGGGAACTCCCCTCCTTGGCGGTGCTGATGCTGTCCAGCTTGGGACCGATCCAGTTGAAGGGACGGAAGAGGGTGTAACGGAGCCCCTCATGTTCGCCATAGGCGTAGATGACCCGGTCCAGCATCTGCTTGGCGCAGGAGTAGATCCACCGCTCCTTGTTGATGGGACCCAGCATGAGCGGCGAGTTTTCCTCGTCAAACTCCCGGTCCGGACTCATGCCGTAGACTTCGGAGGTGGAGGGGAAGATTACCCGCTTCTTGTACTTGACGCAGAGGCGGACGATCTTCAGGTTTTCCTCGAAATCCAGCTCGAAGACCCGCAACGGATCCTTCACGTAGGTCACCGGCGTGGCGATGGCCACCAGCGGCAGGATCACATCGCACTTCTTGATGTTGTACTCGATCCACTCCTTGTTGATGGTGATATCCCCTTCAAGAAAATGGAAGCGGGGATCCCCCAGGGAGCGTTCCAGTTTGTCGCAGGCCATGTCCAGGCCGTAGACCTCCCAGTCGGTGGTGGTGAGGATGCGGTGGGTCAGGGCATTGCCGATGAAACCGTTGACGCCGAGAATAAGTACTTTCATGATTACTCCTTAGCTTTTAAAAACATGATTCAACTGTTGAGAAAGAGAGCCCCGCCCCGTGGGGGAAACATCCCTCCTTCAACCTCTTCTTCACCTGCCACCTGCAATGACCGGATCTCCAGCAGGCCGTCGCCGGTACCCACCTGCAACGGATTCGTCGAAACGACCGCTCCCGGCTCCCCCTCCCCCGCCACCGGCCAGGCCGACCAGAGGACAACTCTCTTCCCGTCAAGGAAGGTGAAGGCGCCGGGATAGGGATGAGTGACCCCACGAATGAGGTTGTAGATCTGCAGCGCCGGCCTGGTCCAGTCAATGAGACCGTCGGCCGGCTTGCGGCCGCCACAGTAGTTCCCGGACGCCAGATCCATGGGGATACGGGGGGCACTCCCGTTGGCCAGAAGCGGCCAGGCGCGACCGAGAACCGTGACTGCGGCGTCCGTCACCTTCAGAAAAACATCATGGGCCGTGTCGGTGAAGGCAATCGCCACCTTATCCTGAGCCACGATATCCCCGGCATCGGGCTTTTCCACCATGTAGTGCAGCGTCGCGCCGGTCTCTCTCTCCCCGTTGATCACCACCCAGTTCACGGGGACCCTTCCCCGGTACCGTGGGAGATATGACCCGTGAAGATTAAGGGCGCCGCGAAGGGGGATAGCCAGCACCTCGGTTTTTATCATGTTCCGGTAATAAAAGGAAAAGATAAAGTCGGGAGCGAGTTCCCGGAGCAGGGCCACGTTCTCCGGTTCGTTGATGTCGCTGGTCCGCCACGGAATACCGTGAGTATCAGCCAGTTCACGCACGGAGTGGAACCAGATCTGTTCCGTGGGAGAATCCTCGTGGGTAAAGATCAGACTGATCCTGGCCCCCTGCCGGAGCAGTTCCTCGATACAACGGTACCCCACATTGTGATAGGCGCAGACGACAAGCGATAGCATATAAACCTTTTTTTAGTTGTTTTATTCGTGAATCTTGCGCACCACGTACCGGGGGCGGCGACGCACTTCCTGGTAGATCCGCCCCACGTATTCCCCCAGGATGCCGATGCCGAACATGATGGCCCCCACGAAGAAGAAGAGAATGGCGAAGAGGGTAAAGACCCCCTCCACCTCCGCCCCCACCAGGAACCTCCGTACCAGGAGATAAAGGGAGAAACCGACGGCAAAGAGGGACATGAGAACCCCCAGAAGAGCGAAGAGTTGGAGCGGCACCACGGAGAAGCCGGTCATCAGGTCGAAGTTGAGTCGAATCAGTTTATAGACCGAATATTTGCTCTCCCCTTCGGCCCGCTCGGCATGGGCCACCTCCACCTCGCTGGGGTTGGCGGCAAAGGTCTGCCCCAGGGCAGGAATAAAGGTGGTGGCCTCCTGGCAACGGTTGATGTTGTCCACCACGTTGCGGCGGTACCCCCGGAGCATGCAGCCATAGTCGGTCATCTTCATCCCGGTCATCTTCCGGGTCATAATATTCACGATAAGAGAGGCGCTCCGGCGAAAGAAGGTGTCCTTCCGCTTTTGGCGGACGCTCCCCACGGCATCGTGTCCCTTTTCCATCTCCGCCACCAGCTTGGGGATCTCCTCCGGCGGGTTCTGCAGGTCGGCGTCCAGGGTGATCACATACTCCCCGCGACTCACCTCGAAGGCGGCGAGAATCGCCATATGCTGGCCGAAGTTGCCGTTGAACTCGATCACCCTGACCTCGGGATGGCCGCCGGCAAACTCCTTGAGGATCTCCAGGGAACGGTCCCGGCTCCCGTCATCGGTAAAGATGATCTCGAAGCTTTTCCCCATCCCCCGCATGACCGGGTAGAGCCGAGCGAAAAGATTGGGCAGGTTTCCCTGTTCGTTGTAGACCGGGATGACGATGGTGATGATTGGTGAGTCAGGCATGATTATTTCCTGTTTTTTACTATCACATCTTTCACCGCTGCAACCACATCCTGCGCATCCTCGTCCGTCATCTTGGGGAAGAGGGGGAGCGAGAGGATCCGGTCCGAGGCATAGTCTGCGTTGGGGAGTGAACCCGGCAGAAGCGGCAGATGCTCCCGGTACCAGGCGTGGTGATGGATCGCCTTGTAGTGGAGCCCGGAGCCGATGTTATGCCCCTTCAGCTCCTCCATGAATTGATCCCGATTGATGGTCAGCTTTTCGATCCGGATCAGCGGGGTGTAGAGGTGCCAGGCGTGGCGCTGCCGGTAGGGGGCCATGGTGGGGAGGGCCAGCTCCCCCACGTCGGCGAATTCGCGGTTATAGAAGTCGGCAATTTCGGTCCGGCGGCGGATGAAGCCGTCCAGCCGGGGGAGCTGGTGGATCCCCAGGGCCGCCTGGATGTCCATCATGTTGTACTTGAAACCGGGAATCATGATGTCGTAGCCGGGAGTGCCGCTGGCTGCAAACCGTTTCCACGCCTCCCGGTTCATGCCGTGGAACTTGAGGAGGCTGATCTGTTCAGCCAGCTCTTCGTCCGGGGTGCAGAGCATCCCCCCCTCACCGGTGGTCATATTCTTGTTGGGGTGGAAGGAGAAGATGGAGACGCTGGGAAAGGAGCCGATTCGCTGACCTTTGTATTCGGTCCCCACGGCGTGGGCCGCGTCTTCGATGACCGTGAGGTTGAATTCCCGGGCCAGGGCAAAGATCGGCTCCAGATCGCAGGACTGACCGGCAAAATGGACCGGCACGATGGCCCTGGTGCGGGGGGTGATCTTCTCCCGGATTTTGGTGACGTCCAGATTAAGGGTTCCCGGTTCAATATCCACCAGTACCGGAGTCGCCCCGGCCAGCACGATAGTGCTCACCGTGGAGGCGAAGGTCATGGGGGTGGTGATCACCTCGTCACCGGCGCCGATCTTCAAGGCGAGCATGATCAGATGCTGACCGGCGGTGGCCGAGCTCAGCGGCACGGCAAAGGGAGCCCCCACGTAGGCCTTGAACTCTTCCTCAAAACGTTTCACCTTGGGGCCGGTGGTGATCCAGCCGGATTTCAGGGAGTCCACAACCTCGTTGATCTCGGCATCTTCAATGGTTGGCGTGGAAAAGGGGAGAAACTGAGAACGCACCGCGTACCTCCGGCAATAGAGTTGCAATCTGTTTTTATCTCACAAACGGGCGGATGCTGCAAAGGGTTTCCGCATGCTCCTGTGACTTCAGCGATTACCGACCAATACCCGCTTCCGGTTTTCCTGAAGGAGACGGACGGGATTGTGCACCTTTGACCTCAATTCCGGCAGCTCTTTCCTGTTGATCACCAGGTACACCGGCTTGGTCGAGTCCCAGAGGGTAACCAGTTCGGTATAGTCGATGAACCACCCTTTATGATCACCCTGCAGGCTGCCGAACTCCAGCTCACCCACTCCGCCGAAGAGGACCACCCTCCGCCTGGCGTAAAAGGAGAGTCCCTGGAGAACCCCTTGGCTGATCACCACGGCATCAGGGGGAGCCTGACGGAGCAGTTCCTGGCCGAAACCCCGCAACTGCTTCTGCTGGGCCACCTTGTCCAGCACCAGAGGAGGTCCCACCAGCATGAGCAGCAGGGCGGTCATGGTTACCCCGGTCACCAGGATGACCGGTTCTTTCCGGTGGGCCGCAACGGCGGCCACCAGACCCTGGATGAAGAAGAGTCCGCCGATGAGCGCTCCCGCCACGGTAGTCAGTACTCCATCAGGGACATACGGAGGCGCAACCATCCCGGCGATCCCCACGATCATCATGATTCCGGCCATGATCCGGACAAATGGCCAGAAGGGACGACTCTCGCCGTCCAGGGTACGGACGATCATATCCCCCATGAGGAGCGCGGCCGCCGGATAGACGGGGAGAATATAGGGGATGAGCTTGGAATTTGACTTGGAGAAAAAGAGAAAGATCAGGATGAACCAGATTGCCAGATAAAGACGTGACTCGCCCCCCGCTTCCCGGCGTCCCTTCCAGATACCGCGAAAGGATGACGGGATCAGGAGCGACCAAGGGAGCATCCCCACCAGGAGAATCGGGATGAAAAACCAGAGCGGCTGGTACCGGCCATGAACCTTGGTCAAAAAACGCTCAAAATGTTCATGAATGAAGAAAAACCGGGCAAACTCGGGGTTTTTCAGGGAGACCAGGAGAAACCAGGGAGCCCCCACCAGGAAGAAGAGGAGCAGGCCGGTGGGGAGACGCATCTCCCGCAGCAGTCGCCAGCGCCGGGTGAGGAGGAGATGGAAGAAGATCACCCCGCCGGGGAGGACCATGCCGATGAGCCCCTTGGCCAGAACCGCCAGGGCGGCAAAGACGTAGAAGAGGTGATAGTAGAGTCCTGCCCGGCGTTCCCCTTCACGAGCCGCCAGGATAAAACAGCCCAGAGCCGTGGTGAGACAGAAGGTGAGCGGGATATCGGTGAGGATCATCCGGTTCTGAATCATGAAACCGGCGGAACTCCCCAGAATCAGCGCCGCCACCATCCCCTGCCGCCGGCCGAAGAGGGTTCGCCCCAGATGATAGATGAAGAGGATGGTGAGGACGCCGCAGAGGGCGCTGGGTAGCCGGGCCGCGAATTCGTTCTGGCCAAAGAGCTTCATGGAGAGAGCGTTAAGCCAGTAGATGAGGGGAGGTTTTTCGAAATACTTGACGTAATTCAAGAAGGGGGTGATGAAATCACCGCTCTCCAGCATCTCCCGGGGGATCTCGGCGTAGCGCCCCTCATCGGGCTCCAGGAAGGGGAGTCGCCCCAGGAACTGGAGATAGACGGTCCCGAAGAGGAGCGCCAGGAAGGTAAGATCCGTCCGCCGCGAGGCATCCCGGGAGAAGAGAAATCCGTTTATTTTTGAAAAAAATTCTCGCATTCTCTAAACCTTAAGCCAAAACCGTCTCTCGTAGAGGACGCAGAGAAAACCACTGCGCAAGCCTGTTTTCGCCTTCCTCTGCGCGCTCAAGTGAGCAGAGCGAACGGGCGAGAGACGAATTTGACGCTTCCTTGGGCTATATTTACGTACTAGCGATTCGAAAGTTGTGATATTTTCGTGCTTTCCCGCCGGACGAGATCGTTAACCTTCACGGCAAACGGGAGCGCAACCCTGATCCTGCTGTTGGGGTGGGCCACCTGCAGCGGGAGCCCCTCCTCGTTGGTCATGGTTTCCAGGATAAGGGTGTTTTCAGCCATTTCAGGGCCGATGAACTCCAGTCGATCCCCCGCCATGATCCGGTTTCTGACCCCCATGGTGGCGACACCCTCTTCATTCACCGATTCCACCAAACCGACGAAATCATGACTCCGGATATAGCGGGAATCGAGCTCTACCCCCACGTCCCGGGGGGCGCCGAAAAGAAACCCCGTAGTATACCCACGGTGGCTGATCTTGGTCAACTCCTCCAGCCATTCGTCCTTGCAGACGTAACGTTGGGGGTCGTCCTGATAACGGTCCAACGCCTCCCGGTAGACTCGCACCACGGAGGCGACATAATTGGCCCCTTTCATCCGCCCCTCGATCTTGAGGGAGGCAACCCCCGTGGCCACCAGCTCCGGAAGATAGGGGAGGAGGCAGAGATCCCGGGAGTTGAAGATGAAACTCCCCCGCTCCCCCTCCTGCACCGGGAAATACTCACCCGGCCGACTCTCTTCCACAATGGCGTAATTCCAGCGGCAGGGGTGGGTACACTCCCCCTTGTTGGCGTTGCGGCCGGTCATGACGCTGGAGAGGAGGCAGCGCCCCGATTGGGAGATGCAGAGGGCGCCGTGGACGAAGATCTCCGTCTCCATGCTGACCTGCCGGTTCACCTGACGGATCTCGTCCAGGGGCATCTCCCTCGCCAGATTGATCCGGCTGATCCCCTGACGCTGCCAGAAACGGGCCGCGGCCCAATTGGTACTGTTGGCCTGGGTGGAGAGATGAATGGTCCGCTGCGGCGTCACCTCACGAATGAGGTCGATGACTCCCGGATCGGCGGCGATGAGTGCGTCAAAGGGGATAGCCGCGGTGGCTTCCAGGAACCGGAGCAGTTCCGGAATGTCCCCTCCCGACGGGTACCAGTTCACCGTCAGATAGACCTTCACCCCCCGCTCATGGGCGTAGGCGGTGGCCTCGGCCAGTCCTTCATTGGTAAAATTATCGGCCATGTTGCGCAGACCGAATGATTTTCCCCCCAGATAGACGGCATCGGCACCGTAATGGATAGCCAGCGCCAGTTTCTCCCGGTTCCCGGCAGGGGCCAGTAGTTCGGGAAGCCTCAACCGGGCAGTTCCCTGCCCATGACTCATTACTCCGATATCCTCGGACATAATACCTCGCACGAAGCGTGAAAAATCAAGGGGCGCTTCCGGGCGAACACCCTGCGGATTCAAAAAAATCATCGAACTGTACCACATACCACGCGGCAAGAAAACCCAAAAGGAAGAACAGTGGAACTCTCCTTTCTCCTTGACAACCGGAACGGTATCGCAGTATTGATTATCAAACTATAATACAACCGTGAGGTGCCTCATGAAAAAGCTTGCCTTTGCCATGGCTGTTTTCAGCGTACTGGGCGCCACAACGCCCCAATTGTTCGCCGGGACAGTGCGGGAACCGATCCTCTATGTCGTGCAGAAAGGGGACACCCTCTGGGATATCTCGGAGCGTTTTTTCAAGGACCCCTTCTTCTGGCCGAACCTCTGGTCCCGCAACCCCGCCATCGGCAATCCCCACGTTATCTATCCCGGCCAAAAGCTCCGAATCTTGCATGACCGGATCGAAGTGGTCACCACTCCCCCACCACAACCGTTGACAGCGGCGGTAAAGAGTTCACCTCCCGGCGAAGCGGAACCGATCCGGGAAAAAGTGTTCCTGGTGGTGGGAAGTGAAGGATTCATCGCAGAGAAGGAGCTGGGAGGCGTCGGACACATCATCGCCACCAATCACGACCGGGGGATCGTCGGCGCCGAGGATACGGTCTATACCGACATCGGTTCTTTACATGGCGCACATAAAGGAGATCGGTTCTCCATCTACAGCAAACAGGAGGTCGTCACTCACCCGCTTCGGCATGTCACCGTAGGGTACAAGATCGTCCCCTTGGGGACCCTGGAGCTGACCGAACTGACCCCTGACGGATCGCGGGCCTTGATCACCGAATCCTTCCGGGAGATCAGCAGCGGCGCGTTCCTCCTCCCCTGGCGCAACAGCAGGCGGGAGATCCCTCTGAAGTCAACCAGCCTCCCCCTCTCCGGAATAATTATGGAGTCGCTCACGGGAAACAGGGCCGTGGGAGCGGGAGATCTGGTCTACCTGGACCTGGGGAAAGAGCAGGGTCTTGAGCTGGGCAACATGCTCCATCTGGTCAGGCAGCCGGTCCCGGACCGTCCATACGTCGGCCCCCTCCCCCAGGAACTCGTCGCCGCCCTGGTAGTCGTCGGCGTCGGCCGTGACAGCTCCACCGCCATTATTATTAAAAGCGTAGAAACCGTCTATCTGGGGGAGAAGGTCGTAACGCTCCTCCCCCAGTAGCCGACTTCAGGAGGGTGACCCCATCGCCTCACGCACCCATACCGCCATGGATCATTACTTCTGGTTTGCCCTCAAATCGGTCCCCCTTGTGGGGAATGTGACCTTCTGCCGGCTCCTCCACCACTTCCGGACCCCCCAGGAGGTTTTCCAGGCCTCTCCGGAGGAACTGGCCGGAGTACGGGGACTCTCCAGAGCGGCTGCCGACCAGATCCGGAGCCACGATTACCGCGAAGGGGCCGATAGAGAATGCGCGGCACTCCTTCACAGCGATGTCAGGATCGTGGATTTTCTTTCGGAAGAGTACCCCAAGATCCTCCTGGAGATAGCTGATTTCCCCCCCTACCTCTATGTCCGCGGCACTCTCAGGAGCTCTGAATGTTGTCTCGCCGTGGTCGGCTCCCGACGCGCCTCGTCCAGTGGGCAGAGCATCACGGAACGTCTTGCCAGGGATCTTGCCCAGAGGGGAATCACCGTCGTTTCCGGCATGGCCCGGGGAATAGATACCTCCGCCCACCGGGGGGCGCTCAAGGGGGGTGGCCGGACCATCGGCGTTCTCGGCTCCGGTCTTGACGTCCTCTATCCCCCCGAAAATCGCATGCTCTTCCAAGAGGTGGCCGCTCAGGGGTGCGTGATCTCCGAATTCCCCCTGGGGACGGCACCACTGGCGGAGAATTTCCCCCGCAGGAACCGGATCATCAGCGGACTCTCCCGAGGGGTTCTCGTGGTGGAGGCGGTTGAAAACAGCGGCTCCCTCATCACGGCCCGGTACGCCCTTGAGCAGGGGCGTGAGGTCTTTGCCGTCCCCGGTAACATCAACTATCCGGGGAGCAGGGGGCCGAATCAACTCATCAAAGAGGGGGCAGCCTTGGTGCAAAACGTGGACGACATCATTCAGAACCTCCCCCACCACGGCGCGCCGGCCACCGCAGAGCCGCTTCCCCCCTCCTTTTGCCTCACCCCCCAGGAAGCATCCATTTACACCCTGCTGGCCGCCTCTCCGCTCCATGCGGACGAGATCACCTTTAAATGCGGATTGACAGCCGGGGAGGTTTCGGCTATGTTACTTCGCCTTGAACTCAAGGGTGCCGTAACCCGGCTACCCGGTAACTATTTCATGATTTCGTGACCGACAAAAACTTCTCTCTACGGGCTCAAGGCGCCGCCTTGGGCCTTCTGTCATCTGCCATAGGATATCCATGCCCCAGCACCTCGTTATAGTCGAATCACCGGCCAAGGCCAAGACCATCGAAAAGTTTCTCGGGAGCGACTACCGGGTCCTTGCCTCCTTCGGTCATGTGCGAGCCCTCCCCAGCAAACAGGGTTCGGTGGATGTGGAAGACGACTTCAACCCCAAGTACGCCATCCTCCCCGAAAGCAAAAAGCACCTGGATGCCATCAAAAAAGAGCTGAAGGACGCCGACACCCTGCTCCTCGCAACTGACCCGGATCGCGAAGGAGAAGCCATCGCCTGGCACCTCCTGGCGGCCCTTGGTCTGGACAAGAAACAGACCAAACTGGACATCAAACGGGTCGTCTTTCACGAGATCACCAAGGACGCCATTATCCACGCTGTCCAGAACCCTCGCGACATCTCCGATGAGCTGGTGGACGCCCAGCAGGCCCGGTCGGTCCTGGATTATCTGGTGGGGTTCAACCTCTCCCCCTTCCTCTGGAAGAAAATCCGCTACGGCCTCTCCGCCGGGCGGGTCCAGTCGGTGGCGCTGCGGCTGGTTTGTGAGCGGGAGAAAGAGATCCAGGCATTTCTCCAGCAGGAGTACTGGACCATCGGCGCCCGTATGGAAACGGTGCAGAGACAACTCTTCAGCGCCTCTCTCATTGAGGCCGAAGGGAAAAAACTGGGCAAGTTCGATATCCCCGATGAACCGACGGCCTCCCGTCTCCTTGAGCTGCTGAAGGGTCGTGAGTGCCGGGTAGCCAAGGTGACGAAGAGTGAACGGAAACGGAACCCGTCTCCCCCCTTCACCACCTCCACCCTCCAGCAGGAGGCGTCCCGCAAACTCGGTTACTCCGCCAAGAAGACCATGGGCACCGCCCAGAAACTCTACGAGGGGCTTGCCATCGGTGCCGAGGGGACCGTGGGTCTCATCTCCTACATGCGTACCGACAGTGTGGCCCTCTCCACCGTAGCCACCACCGAGGCCCGGGAAGTCATTACCTCCCTCTACGGCAAGGAGTACTCACTCTCCAAACCGAGAATCTACAAGACCAAGACCAAGAATGCCCAAGAGGCCCATGAGGCGGTTCGCCCCACCTCCATCGCCAGGACCCCGGCCGAAGTCAAGAAATTTCTCACCCCGGACCAGTTCAAACTCTACGACCTGATCTGGAAAAGGACTGTGGCCTCCCAGATGTCCGAGGCGCTCCTGGATCAGACAAGCGTGGACATCTCCGCCGGAACGGGCTTTACCTTCCGGGCTGCCGGCACCGTCATCCGTTTTGCCGGATTCATGAAACTCTATATCGAGGGAGAGGACGACAAGTCCGAAGAGAAAGAAGCCACCGGTTCCAAGAGTGACGACAACGAGGAACGGCTCCTCCCCCCTCTCACGGAAGGAGAGTTGATTGAGGCGAAAGAACTCCTCCCGGAGCAGCATTTCACACAGCCCCCACCCCGTTACACCGAGGCCACGCTGGTCAAAACCCTGGAAGAGTACGGTATCGGTCGCCCCTCCACCTATGCCAGCACCCTCAATACCCTGGTGGAGCGCAAATACGCCCGGCTGGATAAGAAGCGCTTCTTCCCGGAAGATGTGGGAATGGTGGTCAGCGACCTTCTGGTGAATCACTTCGGAACCTACGTGGACTACAACTTCACCGCCGGCCTGGAAGAGCAGCTGGATCAGGTCTCACGGGGGGAAAAGGAGTGGAAACCGCTTCTCCGGGAATTCTGGGGCCCCTTCACCACCCTCCTGAAGCTGAAGGAGGGGGAGGTCAACAAGGCGGACCTCACCACCGAGGCCACCAATGAGCTCTGCCCCGACTGCGGCAAGCCGCTGGTGGTGAAGTTGGGGAAGCGGGGGAAGTTCATCGCCTGCTCCGGCTATCAGGAGGGGTGTAAATTTACCCGCAACATCGACCGGGAGACCGGGGAGGCCATGGAACCGGTGGAACCGGAGATCTCGGAAGAGATCTGCGAGAAATGCAGCAGCCCCATGCTCATCAAGGATGGCCGCTTCGGTAAATACCTGGCCTGCTCCGGCTATCCGGCCTGCAAGAATATTCAGCCTCTGATCAAGCCCAAGGCAACGGGTGTCACCTGTCCCGACTGTAACGAGGGGGAACTGATTGAAAAAAAATCCCGGTACGGCAAGATGTTCTACTCCTGCAACCGCTACCCCGACTGCAAGTTTGCCCTCTGGGACCTTCCGGTCAAACAACCCTGTCCCACCTGCGGCTTCCCCCTGCTGGTGAAAAAGATCTATAAACGGGAGGGAGAGTTCCTCAAGTGCCCCAAGGAGGGGTGTGACTATAAAGAGGGGGGAAAGCAGAAGGGTGAGAGCTGACCCCCTCTATCCGGCAGCAGACCTTCTGAACTTATTCGTGACGCCCCGCCCTGCGGGGCGTTTTTTTTGCAGTAATCCCCCTCTCCATCCCTCTTGCATAAATGCAAAACAGCCGAAAACCCTTCGCACGCCGGCAAATAATAACTCCGTGTTCAGCACGCACCATCCAACATGAAGTATTACAACACTTTTCAGACGGCAACCCTTTACATGCCGGCTCTTCCCCCATCAGGGGAGCGCTCCCGGCTGTTTTGCAATCGTGCAAAACAGCCGCCATCACTTGGGATAAATCCACCACCATCGGACAGCGTAAGATAATGATTTTCAGTCATTTATTATATTTTTTCCGAAGCTCCGGCAATTTGGTACGGCCGTTGCTAAAGGGGATAACGAGTGACTACTTTGATTGAAGGGGATGGGTGAGCACCATCGGCAGGTGGCCTGCCGGAACCTGCAGTCGGAGTGGAAACGGAGTGAGGATACCGATGAAAGAAACCATAATCTGCCCCTTCTACGCCAAGGGGGATGAGTACTGTGATGTGGGGTGCGATTATATCTCCCCCCACGATGTCAACATGATCATCAAATTCTGCAACTGTAACTACCAGGGGTGTGTCAAATACCGGGAACTTACCGACCGCTATCCTCACCTCTCCCTGCTGCTCTCTCCCTGTTAAGGAGGAACCGCCATGCTCTATCACCTTACGCTGCACCTTAATCCGCTCTACCTTTCGGCCACCGCTTCCATTGCAACAATAATGTTTATCATATTACAGGTAAAGGAGAAGAGAGATGAGCGATAGAGAGCTTGAACTGCTTTCGAGGATTGAGGAGCTTGAGCGTCACACCTGGCGTAACAGCGCCATCCTGAGATCGGTGGCCATGGTTGCCTTCACCGCCATGGTGGGGATCGTCGTCGCCTCGGGGGTCGTGGGTGGCGGTCGCGGCAGCCACTGGACCGGTCCTGCCTGGAACACCATGTGGCTTTACGGACTGTTCGCCGCCAACGCCGTCTCCATGTTCTGGACCACCCACAAGGAATAGAGAGGATACTCCAATGCCCATGTCATTCAAAAACATAATCCTGCTGCTTGTTGTCGTCACCGGCTGTGCCGCCTTCAACATGCAACTTTTCCGTGGTCTCGACGAGATGATGGGGAATCAGTACTGGGTCATCGACACCACCCAGGGGGACCACGGCTGGTACGCCATGGGAATTCTCCCCCACGTGAAAAAGGTTCCCAAGGATCTGGTCAAAGCTACCAACACCGACGCCGACCCGAAAAACGATTATATCATCTACGCCCAGGCCGGCGACTTTGCCGGTGAGTCCGTCTACGGCATCTGCTTCGGCATCCCGCTCATCATGTACCTGATCTGGTTCGCCTTCATCATCGGCTTCCCGGACAAGGTCGACCCCTATCTTCTGCCGCGCCGGATCTTCACCATTGCCGTCATCATCTGCTGCTCCGTTATTGCCAATCTTTTCCTCATGAGAATTGCCGCCGACTTTGCCCGGGAACCCATGGCCCGCATCGCCAATGTGGCCGGCAACCACGCCTCGCTCCTCTTCCATAACGCCGGAATTTGGTTCGCCATTCTCTTCTCGGCTTTGGGAACCCATACTCACTCCTTCAAGGAGGTCTCCGCGCCGGACAGCCGCAACTGGCAGAGCCAGGCCAATGAGAAGTTCTCCTGGATGTTCACCCTCCTGGCCGCCGTCACCGTCCTGGAAGTAGTACTCGTGAAGCAACATCTCGCCCTTCCCGACTCGGCTGTGGATTACTCCGTCTGGATCATCTGGGTGGTCATCTTCATGCGGATGTACGGCTTCTCCCCCAAATACTGGATCAAGCGGGGGCGCGGCATCGCCATCATGATCGGCGGCACCATTGCCACTCTCCCGGTCTTCTATCTGCTGGAGCGGGCCACTGGAACGCTGGGCGCCGGCTTTGCCTCCCCCATCCTCACCAAGGCTCTTGGGGCGCAAAACGCCAACGTCGGCCTCTCCGCCATGATCTCCATCTATCTGATCTTCTGGATGGAGTTTGCCGCGGCCATCAGGATGAACGGCCCCAGGAAGGTGGTTGCCAAGCAGTAAGGCCATCGGAATCAGGATGACAAGGGGTGACCAACATGGTCGCCCCTTTTTTTGTTGTTTGGAGACGGTGGGTTTCGGTATACCGAAATGGGGAAAGATGCTATCATTAAGCAGTCTGGGCACCAGCAGGAGACGCAGCCCGCCAAAGATTACGAACTTTATCAATGATACGAAACGAGGATAAATGCTTACTTTTGTAATGAATGAAAAAGAGCACTCCCGCCGGGTGGACAGCTACCTGCGCAATCTCCTCCCCACCGCCCCCCTCTCGTACCTCAAGAAACTCCTGACGTCGGGACATGTTCAGGTCAATGATTCGGTACCCGCCGGAGCCGATCTCCTCCGTCTGGGAGACCGGGTAACGCTGAAGGAGAGCCACCGTCTCACCACACTGCTGGCGGGTCGTCGGGTGGGACTGGATATCCTCTTTGAGGATCAGTGGATCATGCTCTTCAATAAACCGGGGGGGATGCCCATGCACCGGGCCGCCGAAGTGGACGATCGGAACCTGGTGGACGTGGGAACCCTCCTGATCCGGGGGCGCGGCGAAGAGGCGAAACTGCGGCCGGTAAACCGGTTGGACCGGGGGACCTCCGGTGCGGTGATCCTGGCCAAGTCACCCAGCGCGGCCGGGATGTTCGGTCGATTTGTCAAGGAAGAGGGGCTGGACAAACTCTATCTGGCCGTGGTGGCGGGAGAGTTATCCGGTGAGGGGACCATCGACGAACCGTTGGAAGGGAAAGAGTCCATTACCCGCTACGAGGTTCTCTGTGCGGGCAATGGCATGGCCGTACTGGCGGTGGCTCCGGTGACCGGGAGGATGCACCAGATCCGGCAGCACCTGGTCCGTATCGGCCATCCGGTCATGGGAGATGTCCGGTACAAGGGGTACCCCCTTCCTGCGAGCTTCCCCGGTTTCGCCCTGCACTCTTTCAGAACCGCCTTCACCCATCCGGCCACGGGGGTGCATGAAACCGTCTGCGCACCTCTCCCCGCACAGCTGCAGGAGCTCTGTTCCGGCTGCAACCGTGAAGCGTGGAGCGACCTGCAGAGCCGAATAGTTGATTTACGTGTAATTACTCAGGCTGAAGGCTGAAGAGTATCAGGAAAACCTCTGCAAGTTCGATAAAGGTGACCCATACGAGACGGGTTTAACCTTCAGTCTTCAGCCTTCAGCCTCATACCTTATAACGAAAAGAGCTCCCGGATCGTCTCCGGGAGCTCTTTTTCCGTTACTTCAACAACTCCCTCCCGAAGGGGGAGATCTGTCGGAGACGCTGGATGATGGGTGGTAGCTCCCGGATGACGGCATCGATCTCTTCGTCGGTGGTGAAGCGGGACAGGGAAAAACGGATGGAGCCGTGGGCGCAGGTAAAGGGAACCCCCATGGCCCGCAGGACATGGGAGGGCTCCAGAGAGCCGGAGGTACAGGCGCTCCCCGAAGAGGCGCAGATCCCCTTTTCCGAGAGGAGGAGGAGGATCGCCTCTCCTTCCACGAACTCGAAAGCGATGGAAAGGGTATTGGGAAGCCGTTGAGCCCCGCCGCCGTTGATCCGGGAGTGGGGGATGATAGCCAGCAACTCCTTCTCCAGCCGGTCCCGCATCCCCAGAACCCGCGTATTCTCGTCCTCCAGCCACTCACCGGCCATCTCGCACGCCTTACCCAGGGCGATGATGGCGGCGGTGTTCTCCGTCCCGGCCCGGCGGCTTCGTTCCTGATGCCCCCCCACCAGAAACGGTCTGAACGGGGTTCCCTTGCGCAGATAGAGAATGCCGATCCCCTTGGGGGCATGCAGCTTGTGCCCCGAGAGGGAGAGCATATCCACCGTGGAGGTTGCCATGTTCAGGGGAATCTTCCCCACAGCCTGCACCGCGTCCGTATGAAAGAGCGCCCCCTGCTCCTTGACGATGGCGCCGATCTCCTCGATGGGGAACACAACACCGGTCTCGTTGTTGGCCCACATGACGGAAACGATGGCGGTGTCGTCGTCGATGGCCTTCTTCAGCTCATCCAGGTCAAGGCGACCGGCGCCGTCAACCCCCAACTCCGTGACCCGGTACCCCTTCTTGGTGAGCCCGCGGCAGAGAGTCAGCACCGCCGGGTGCTCCACCCGGGTGGTGATGATATGACGCCGGTCCGGAAAGGTCTCCAGGGCCGAACGGATGGCGGTGTTGTCGCTCTCGGTGCCGCAGGCGGTGAAGATGATCTCCGAAGGGTCGGCCCCCAGCAGGGCAGCCACCCGTTTGCGGGCCTCGTCCACCTTCTTCTGAACCTGCCCGCCGAAGAAGTGCATGGAGCTGGGATTACCGTAGAATTCGCAGAGATAGGGACGCATCTCCTCAAAGACCGCCTCATCCACCTTGGTGGTGGCGTTGTTGTCCAGATAGTTTTCTTTCATCCCTCCACCTCCTCCACCACGATATCACTGCTCACCATGTCGCGCAGCTTCTGCTCCACAAACTTGGCGGTATGCCCCGACGAGTGGCAACCGGCGCAGGCCTTGCGAAAGGCGATCTGCACGGTGGAACCGGCGATATCCACCAGCTCCAGGTCGCCGCCATCGGCCCAGAGCTGCGGCCGGACCTCGTTCTCCAGCACCTCCTGGATGAGCTGCATCTTGCGCAGGTTGGTGAGCTTCTCCTGCTTCTTGGGGGGGGGCGCGGGCTGCTCACCCAGGACTTGGGCGATGATATCCTTAATCTGGGGGATACAGCCGCCGCAGGCGCCGCCGGCCTTGGTGAAGTGGGTCACCTGTTCGGCGGTATGGAGCCGGTTCTGCTCAATGACTTTTCTCAGGAAGCCGTCGGTGAGGCCGAAGCATTTGCAGACCACCTCCCCCTCCTGCTCATGAGCGTGATCATGGCCATGGGTCGGCGCCGGTCCCCCCCGGTAGGTGACGATGGCCAACTCCAGGGCCTCCTGCCCCATGACCGAACAGTGCATCTTCTCCTCGGGAAGCCCCCCCAGATAGTCGGCAATCTCCTGGTTGGTCACGGCCAAGGCCTCATCCAGGGTCTTCCCCTTGATCATCTCGGTGAGGGCCGAGGAGGAAGCGATGGCGCTGCCACAGCCGAAGGTCTGGAAGGTGGCCTGAACGATCCGCTCTTTGGCGTCGTCAAGTTTGATAAAGAGTTTCAGGGCGTCGCCACAGGCGAGGCTCCCCACCTCACCCACGGCATCGGCGTCAGGTATGTCACCCACGTTACGCGGGTTGAGAAAATGTTCTTTGACCTTGTCGGTATAATCCCACACGGTAAAACCTCCTGATTTTGATAATGAGAAGAGACGAGGCAACTATACCCCATCATTTCTCGTTTTGTCCAGCCGATAGTGTACTCTTTTTGTAGGGTATTAGCCTCATACCTTCTTTTTCCCTTCAAAAGTCCCGGTGGCCCAGTCGATCTGGGTCATCATCCCCCTGAGGATGGTGACTTCACGGCTGTCCATCTCCGCCCGAAAGAGGATACGGCGCAGACTCCGCATGATGTGGTCCGGGTTCTGAGGGTTGAGAAAGCCGATCTTCAGGAGTACCTCCTCCATCTGACCGAAATAGCTCTCCAGTTCGCCGCCGGTGGCCTGTTTCCGCGGCTCTTCTTCCAGGGTGAAGCTCCCGGAACGGGTAAAAATCTCGTAGCAGAAGAGGAGAACAGCCTGGGAGAGATTCAGTGAACCATACTCCTCACTGGTGGGGATGGTGGCGTTCCAACTGCAGAGGGAGAGCTCCCCGGTGGTCAGTCCGCTATCCTCCCGACCGAAGACCAGGGCGGCCCGGTGACTCCCCAACTGGGGGAGGAGACGCTCCGCCGCCTCGCCGGCGGTGAGGATCTCTTGCCGGTACTTGCCGTGGCGGCGGGTGGTGGCGATGGAGATCTCCCTGTCAGCCAAGGCATCGGCCAGACTCTCGTATCTCTGGGCCGTCCCCAGGAGATCCCCGGCGGAGACGGCGAATTTCACCGCATCCGGATGGTCGATGCGGCACCCCTTCACGATCCGGAGACGGGTGAGCCCCATGTTTTTCATGGCTCGACAGACCATCCCCACATTGCCGGGATGCTGCGGTTCCACGAGGACGATACTGATGTTATCCAGAGGATTCATGATCGATGGCGCTCCTTCATCCGCCGGAGTCGGGCCCGGGCCGGACGCCGCCGCCACCAGGAGTAAACGAAATGGGAGAGCCAGACACAGGCGATGAGTCCGGCGAGGATAAGGATCAGATAGTGCTCACAACGGCCGACATCCTCCACAAAGAGCGACGCCCCGGCGCCGAAGAAATAACCTACCAGTGAGAAGATGGTTGCCCAGGCCAGGGCGCTCAAGGCGTTCAGCCGGCAGAATTTCCAGGAGGGGAAGGTGGTCATCCCCAGGATGAGCGGGAGGACGATGCGGAAGCCGTAGGTATAGCGGGAGACGAAGGCGACAAAGGTCCCGTATTTTTCAATGAGACGCAACGCTTTCCGGAACTTGCGTGCCAGGAGGTGGGAGTGCCCCACCAGGAAATCCCCCTTGAGCCGCCCCAGGTGAAAATAGAACTGATCCCCGAAGAAGGCCCCGGCGCAAGAGGTGGCGATGATCCCCGGCAGGGTAAAGTATCCCTGATAGGCGAAGAACCCTGCCAGAATCAGGCCGGCCTCCCCCTCAAGAAAGGTCCAGATAAAGAGGACCCAGTAGCCGTGAACCTGGAGCTGTTCCCTGAGAAGCTGCTGAAAATGCACGGATCAGGCCTGAAGTGCTCGGGAGAGTCGGGCAAACTCCTCCAGAGAGAGGGTCTCGCCCCGACGTCCCGGGTCGATGCCGCAGACATCAAGGTGAGCGCGGAGGAAGCCGTCGTCGGCGGCGAACTGTCCCTTCAGGCAGTTCCAGAGGGTCTTGCGGCGGTTGCCGAAGGCGGACTTCACCAGTCGCCGGAAGAAAGCTTCGTCCCCCACCTGGAAACGGGGGGCAGGCAGAGGGGTCAACCGGAGAATGGCTGAAGAGACCTTGGGGACGGGATTGAACGAGCCCGGCTTCACGGTAAAGGCCAGGTTGACATCGCAGTGGAGAGCGCAGAAAACCGAAAGGATGCCGTACTCCTTCTCCTCGGGTCCTGAGGCGATTCGCTCCGCCACCTCCTTCTGGAGCATGAGGGTGAGCCCGGAAAAGAGGGTGATCTGGTCCAGGAGGAGAAACAAAACTTGGGAGGAGATGTTATAGGGGAGATTGGCCACCACCCGCCACGGCCCCGGATGACGACTGGAGAGGAGCGCGGGGAGGTCGCACCGGAGGATGTCGGACGAAATGATCTCCACCCCCGGTTCAGCGCCGAACTCGGCGACAAGAAGCGCCACCAGATCGCGATCCACCTCCACCGCCACCAACTGTCCGGCCGCGGCAGCCAGAAGGCGGGTCAGAGCCCCACGCCCCGGACCTATCTCCAGGAGCGGTTCGCCGGAGCGGATGCCGGCGCTCTGCACGATCCGGTGCAGCACGTTGATGTCCGTTAGAAAATTCTGACCGTACCGCTTCCGCGGGGGGGGGATTACACCGATCATAGGTTCCACCGTTGTCTGGTGACCATGGGGAGTGGCCAGGTAGCCACCGCATCCAGGGTGAGGTCGTCGGTCATGCCGTTCTCCAGATAGAAGTCACCGGCCACGGCGATCATGGCGGCGTTGTCGGTACAGAGGAGCGGCGACGGGATGAAGAGCTCCACGCCGCTCCGTCGGGAAAGCCCGGCCATCCCTGCACGGAGCCCGCTGTTGGAGGCCACGCCGCCGGCCACCACCAACCGGGAGATCCCCTGGTCAGCCAGCGCCGCCGCGGTTTTGGCCACAAGAACCTCGGTTACCGCCGCCTGGAACGAGGCGCAGAGATCTCGCAGCGGTTCTCCCTCCTTGACGCCGTCACCTTCACGCCGGACAAGAGTGGCTACGGCGGTCTTGAGGCCGCTGAAGCTGAAGTTAAAGCTCCCATCCCTCAGGAGTGGCCGGGGGAGCGAATACCGTCCGGGGTTCCCCTCCCCTGCCAACCGATCGATGACCATCCCTCCCGGATATCCCAGCCCCAGAAGGGTTGCGGTCTTGTCGAACGCCTCCCCGGCGGCATCGTCCAGGGTCTGTCCCAGTTGGCTATAACGGCCGATACCATCCACTCGATAGAGATGGGTATGGCCGCCGGAGACCACCAGGGCCAGGAAGGGGAAGGGGGCCGACCGCTCCAGAAAGCCGGCAAGGAGGTGCCCCTCGATATGGTGTACCCCCACAAAGGGGAGGTTCCGGACAAAGGCGATCCCCTTGGCAGCGGAAAGACCCACCAGGAGCGCCCCCACAAGCCCCGGCCCCTTGGTGGCCACGATCCCCTGAATATCATCCAGGGTGACACCGGCCTGGGAGAGAGCTTCGGAGATGACCGGAATAACCGCCTCCAGATGCTTGCGCGAGGCGATCTCCGGCACCACGCCGCCGTATTCGGCATGAATCGCCACCTGGGATGAGATCACATTCCCCAGAATTTTACGACCGTCTTGCACCACTGCCGCGGCCGTCTCGTCACAGGATGTCTCTATTGATAGGGTCAGCATACAATCCGTTATAAGTTCGGGGTTCGGGGTTCGGGGTTCGGGGTTCTAGGTTCTAGGTTTTATACCTAGAACGTAGAACAGCTATCAAAGAAGATTTGCCGCCAGTTCCGCCAGTTCGGAGCGCTCACCCTTGGTCATGAAGATGTGCCCGGAGATCTGCTGCTCCTTGAACCGCTCCACCACATAGGTCAGGCCGTTGCTGGAGGCGTCCACGTAGGGGTTGTCGATCTGGAACGGGTCACCGGTGAGAACGATCTTGGTCCCCTCCCCGGCCCGGGTGATGATGGTCTTGATCTCATGGGGGGTCAGGTTCTGGGCCTCGTCCACGATGAGGAACTGGTTGGGAATGGAGCGCCCCCGGATGTAGGTGAGGGGCTCGATCTCCAGTATTCCCATGTTCATCAGCTCCCGGTACCCCTTGCTCTGCTGCCGCTTCTCCCCCTCGTGACCGGCCAGGAGGAGTTCCACATTGTCGAAGATCGGCTGCATCCAGGGGGCCAGCTTCTCTTCGATATCACCGGGAAGGAACCCGATATCCTTTCCCATGGGAAAGACCGGCCTGGAAACCAGGAGCCGGTTATAGACATTCTCCTCGGCAACCTTCTGCAAGCCTGCGGCAATGGCCAGGAGGGTCTTGCCGGTTCCGGCCTTCCCCACCAGGGTCACCAGTTTCACCGAATCGTCCAGGAGCGCATCCAGGGCAAAGGACTGCTCCTTGTTCCGCGGGGTGATCCCCCAGATCCCTTCCCGGGGGGGAATCTTCACCAGCGATGTCAGCCGCCCCTGCTTGACATCATTACGGAAGATGGCCGTATGCAGGGGGTTGCCGGCGTCGCGGAGTACCACGTACTGGTTGGGCAACAACCCCGGGATCGGCTCCCCCCACCCCTGGCCATAAGCACGGTCGATGGTTGCGCCGTCACGCTCCACTTCCACAAAACCGGTGTAGAGATCCTGAATATCCACCTTGTCCGATTCGTAATCCTCGGCCACCAGCCCCAGGGTATCCGCCTTGATCCTCAGGTTGGTATCCTTGGTGACAAAAATGACGGAACTTCCGGCATTTTTCAGTTTGATGGCCACCGCCAGGATACGATTATCCCCCCGCTCCTCCCGGAGTTCATGGGGGAGCCCTTTCATGGCCGACTCTTCGTACATCTCCACCCGGAGAGAGCCGCCGTTGTCCAGGAGTACCCCGGTGGCCAGGGAGCCCATTTTCCGGAGATCATCCACGATGCGCGAGAACTGGCGGGCATTACGGCCGGTCTCGTTCATATCCTTCTTGAACCGGTCGATCTCTTCGATGACCGTCATGGGGATGATGAGGCAGTTGTCCTGAAACTTGAAGATTGCCTGGGGATCATAGAGGAGGACGTTGGTGTCGAGAACGAAATTTTTGATCATGGGGAACTCCTTTCGGGACTATGTAAATAAGCCACCACCAGACGCGAAAAAAACAATGCTCAATTTTACAGGGATATACAGGATGAACAGGATGGTTACTCTGTTACCAGGACACTTCCTGCCCAGCATGCATAGCTTTCAACAAAAAGATTCAAGCCTTTGCCTTCCTCTGCGAGAGACAATTTCAACCTGAAAAAAGCGGTTCACCACAGAGTCACAGAGACCACTGAGATAAAGCATTGGTAAATCTCAGAGTTATAACATCTTCGTTCTTGATCTTGGATCCACCCGGAAGGTGAGCGGTTGCACTACGTCTTCACCAATTTTTTCTCTGTGTTCTCTGTGACTCTGTGGTGTAAATGCCTTTTTTAGGTTCAATACTTACCTTGGCGCGATCGTTCGCAGGGCGCGGAGAAAGAGGTCGATATCCGCCTCGGTGGAAGAAAATCCGGGACTGACCCGGATCGTGCCGTGGGGATAGGTTCCCATGGTTCGATGGGCATCGGGCGCACAGTGCAGCCCCACCCGCACCGTGATGGCGAACTCCCGGTCAAGGCGAAACCCCACTTCCGACGGGTCCACTCCGGCCAGGGTCAACGAAATCACCCCCACTCGCCGTTCCGGAGCGCCGGGACCATGAACCGTCACCCCGGGAATAGTCCGAAGGCCGTCCAGGAGGAGAGAGGTGAGGAACTGCTCCTGCCGGCGGATCTCCTTCACACCGGTGGTCAGGAGCAGATCAACCCCGGCCGAGAGTCCGGCAATGCCGGGGGTATTGTGGGTGCCGCTCTCGTACCGCTCCGGAGAGGTGAGGGGCTGCTCCGGGTCCGACGAGGCGCCGCCGGTCCCACCCACCAGGAGCGGTTCCAACTCCAGGCCGGGAGCGATGGAGAGAAAACCACTCCCCGGGGGGCCCAATAGCCCCTTATGACCCGGCGCGGCCAGCAGGTCCACGGAGAGCTCCGCCGCATCCAGGGGGATATGTCCCGCGCTCTGGGCCGCGTCCAGGAGAAAGACGATGCCGCGACTCCGGGCCAGAAGACCGATCTCCGCCACCGGCTGGATGACGCCGGTCACGTTGGAACAGTGGGAGAGGGCGATGAGCCGGGTCTCGGGGCGGAGCGCCGCTGCCACATCCCGGGGGTCGAGAAAGCCGTCACGGTGGCAGGGAACCTTGGTCACCGCAACCCCCTGCCGGGAGAGGCGGTGGAGCGGTCGCACCAGGGCGTTGTGCTCCATGGAGGAGGTGACCACATGATCCCCCGTCCGAAGGAGTCCGGTAACGGCCAGGTTCAGGGATTCGGTGGCGCTGTGGGTGAAGATCACCCGGGACGAATCGGAGAGATGAAACAGCGAGGCGATCCGTTCCCTGGCCTCGTAGACCATCCGGTTGGCAGCCAGGGCCTGGCCATGACTCCCCCTCCCTATCCCCACCCCCACGTGGGTAAGAAAAGAGGTCATGGCGGTGATGACCTCAGGGGGTTTGGGATAGGAGGTGGCGGCATTATCCAGATAAATCATGAGAGCACGGTATCACGTTTCCGGAGAGATTGCCACGGGGTTTTCCTCCACTCGGCAGAGGACCCTCCCCCGGTGCAGAACCAGTTCCAGACGCTGGCCGGGAGCAAGATCCGCCCCATCGCGCACCACCCGACGCAAGGGGAAGGTTCGAACCACGGCATACCCTCGTCCCAGGGTCTCCAGGGGGGAAAGGGCATGAAGTCGGGCCGAGAGGACCGCCGTCTCTTCGTGACAGCCGTCCAGAAACCGCCGTCCCCCCTTTTCCAGACGGGCGGAGAGGGTGATGATCCGCTCCCGCCCCCGTTCCACCTGCAGGGCGGGATTGACCACGCGGAGGTGGCGGATCAGGGCGACCAGCCGATCCCGACGGCGCCCCAGGCTCCCGGAGAGGGCCAGCCGGAGCCGCGCCGCCTGGTCGTCCAGCCGTTGGGCCAGATGCCCCAGGAGAAAGGTCGGGTCCCGCAGGGCGTGACTCAGCCGCTCCAGTTCCGACCGGTTGCGTCGGAGGAGCTGCTCAATCTCCCGCTGCAGGCGACGGCTCAGTGCCTCTACCAGGTTCTCCAGCTCCAGCTTGCTCTTCACCACCAGTTCGGCGGCGGCGGAAGGGGTGGCGGCCCGCAGATCGGCGACGAAATCGGCGATGGTCACGTCCACCTCATGCCCCACCGCCGAGATGACCGGAATCCGAGAGCGGGCAATGGCCCGGGCCACGCTCTCCTCGTTGAAGGCCCAGAGATCCTCCAGGGAGCCCCCTCCCCGACCGACAATCATGACATCCACGGCGCCGTAGCGGTTGAGGTCGTCGATGGCGGCGGCGATCTCCGCTGCGGCGCCATCCCCCTGGACCCGCACCGGGGCGATGAGGATCCGGACGTTGGCAAAGCGCCGGTTCACCACGGTGAGGATGTCATGGATAGCCGCGCCGGTGGGGGAGGTGACCACGCCGATCCGCTGGGGCAAGAGCGGCAGCGGCTTCTTCCGGGAGTCGTCAAAGAGCCCTTCCTTGGACAACCGCTCCTTCAACTGCTGGAAGGCGAGTTGGAGCGCCCCCACCCCCTGGGGCTCGGCATATTCGGCGATGAGCTGATAATCCCCCCGCTGCTCGTAGACGGTGATCCTCCCCCGCAGGATCAGCGCCATCCCCTCCTTGGGGCGAAACCGGAGATTTTTGGCGGCCCCCTTGAACATGACGCAACGGAGCTGTGCCCCGCCATCCTTCAAGGTGAAGTAGAGATGCCCGGAAGAGGGGGTGGAGAGGTTGGAGATCTCCCCCTCCACCCAAATCAGCTCGAAGTTCTCTTCCAGAGTCGACCGAATCAGAGCCGTCAGCCGGCTCACCGTCAGAATCCGCTTGTCGCTGAAGATATCCATAACGACTCTTTTCCTTTGCGTCCTTGGCCTCTTTGGGGTAAAGAGGTTTCACCATGCAAAATCAGAGGAGGAACTCTATGAAAGGGACCGTTTTTATCACCGGGGCATCATCGGGGTTCGGTCGGGCCTGCGCCCGCCGCTATGGCCGGGAGGGGTGGCAACTGATCCTGGCGGCACGCCGCAAAGAGTCGCTGGAGGAGCTTCAGGCCGAAATCGGCGAAGAGTCCGTCCTGATCCTTCCCCTGGATGTCCGGGACCGTGCCGCCGTCATTGCCGCCGTAGCCTCCCTCCCCCAACCGTTCAAAAAGGTGGAGATCCTGGTGGCCAGCGCCGGCCTGGCCCAGGGGCTGGAACCGGCCCAGCGGGCCGACCTGGATGACTGGGAGACGATGGTGGACACCAACATCAAGGGACTCATGTACACCGTTCACGCCCTGCTGCCGGGGATGGTCAGCCGTAACCGGGGGCACATCATCACCATGGGCTCCACGGCGGGAAACTGGCCCTACCCCGGCGGCAACTGTTACGGCGGCACCAAGGCCTTCGTGAAAAAGTTCGCCGAGAATCTCCGGGCCGATCTCCTGGGAACCAGGGTCCGGGTGACCAACATCGAACCGGGGATGGCGGAGACCGAATTCTCTCTGGTACGATTCAAGGGGGACCCGGAGCGGAGCGCCAGGGTCTATGAGGGGACCCAGCCGCTCACCGCGCCGGATATCGCCGACATCGTCTGGTGGACGACATCTCTTCCCGGCCATGTGAATGTGAACAGCATGGAGGTCATGTCCATCGATCAGGCATGGGGTCCCTACGCCATCCACCGGGAGGCAAAGGGGGATTAGAAAGCGGTACACAGATTTTCAGTTCAGATATCCAGCCGGAGCTCCGCTCCCCAGGGGGCGGAGCGTTTCCCCTCCCGCGTCAAAACCCAGAGGGTGGGGAACTCCATCCGCTCCGGCGCGGGACCGAAACCGTCGGTGAGATAGATGATCGCGGCGGGAGGAGGGGTCATCTTTCCGGCGTAAGCGAAAACCGGTCGGAGATCGGTGAAGCCGCCGCCATGATAGCTCTCCAGAACCTGAGGCTCTCCGGTAAACCGCTGAATCTTCCTGATCCCGGTGTCGGCATAGAGCACCGTAATCCGCGCCTCCCGTCCTTGAGCGATCCGGAGGAGTTCCCGGGCAAAGCGCTCCCGGAGTTCCGGCTGGTCGGTGGAGTCACTGGCGTCCACCCCCACCAGAAGATTGAGCCGCCGCTCTTTTCTGATGCCGGGGGTATCATGACCGAAACGGCGATGGTCCCGCATCCAGGTAGTGGTACGTCCCACCCGACCAGCCGTGGCCACGAACTGACGCAGCAGCTGTTGCCAGGAGATTGGTGACGGTGCCAGCAGAGTCCGGATGAGAGCCCTCATATCGGCGGGGAGTTCGCCGCCGCTGCTCTGCCACGCCTCCAGGACCATCCTCCGGACCACCTCTTGGGCCAGCGGCAGCGGCGTGCTGTCGGCCTCGCTCCAGGAGCGATGATTATCCAGGGTATCCCCCCCCTGGGGCTCTACTCCCTTTTCCCGCTGCTCCCCCTCCCCCTGCGCCCCATGAATATCCCGGTCGTTGTCACCGTACCCCTTCCCTTCCAGGTTGCCGCTGTCGAAGCGTCGGGAGAGATCCTCGTAATACTCCTCGGCAGCCAGACCATCGGGGAGACCGAACTGTCGGGGGAGGAGCGCCGAAGGGGGGAGGTCGGCAATGGTGAGGTTGATGCTGCAGTCGCAGGCCACGTCCCAACTCCGCTCCGTCCGTCCCTTGCGCCGGGCCATATGGAGGTGGATCAGGTGTTTGATGAGATGTTCCAGGAGCGCCTGCCGCTCCTCATGAACCAGGGTCGCCAGGGCATCCTCGTTACAGGAGATAACCGGTATCCCGCCCCGCAGGGTGATCCCCAGGGGATACGGTCCCGGATCAGGCTCCTTGCGGCACCCCAGGAGGAAGTGGCCGTAAAAGGGGAAGTCCCGGAGCATCCGGACAATGGCGTCTTCCAGAAGTCGCACTAATACTTGTAGCTCATGGTGACCGTCGCCACCTGATTCGTCTGCTTGACGCCGCTCACCAGGTTCCAGTTCCGGATATTCTCCCTCCCGTACCCCAAGATGGCGTCGATCTCGCGGTAGAGCGGCAGGGTCCAGTACCCCCTCACGGCATTCTTGATCTCCACCGCCTGACCATCGATCCTCCCCTGTCGCCCCCGATCGGTATAGATATACTCCAAGGCCACGTTGTTACGGGGGGTGAACCAGTGGGAGTAACGCACCAGGAGATCCTGGGTCCCCCCCCCTTGGGAGTGCCCCGGAGTCATGCCGTAGTAGGTATAACCGTTGGGGAATTTGTAATCGGTGTAGAGGTCCTGGTGGCCAAAGAAATACTCCAGCCGCAGGTCGTCGCGCCCCGAGGAGCTCAGCCTGGGGATGTAGACACCGGCGATATAGCTCTCCACGAAGGGCCAGAAGGAGGCGGCGTCCTCACCCGCATACTCGCCGTACAGCTCGGTATTACGCAGCCAGGGGATTCGAAACCGGAGATCGACCCCGGCGATGGTGTTGCTCTTGTTGGAGGAACCGCCGCCGAAGACGAGGTCAGACGTCGACGTGCTGCCGGAAAAGCCGGGTCCCCCCTGCTGGCGGACAAAGTTGATCCCGATCTCCCACCAGGATGCCGGCTTCAGCGCCAGCTTGATTCCGATGAAGTAGGGTTGCCGGACCACTGTCTTGGTGGTGCCGGTCACCGGCGGGTCGATCCCGGTGAAGGTCGTCTCGTTGAAGCGGGAGAAGATCAGAGAGTATTTGAAGAGCCCCAGATACCTCTTGACCCAGGCCACGTCCAGCGGCTCCGGGCTGGATAGTTTGATCAGGTCGAAGTTTTGGGCGTTGTTGGTAAGGGTAAGCGCCCCCCGGTAGCCGGGACCGAACCAGTTGGCATCGCGCCCCACCTCCAGTTCAACGCCTCCCCCCCCCAGTTTGAGATACCCCTTCTGAAGATTCATCGTGGTGGAGCCGGGAGTGGCCACCAGGTTGGGTTCGAAGAGGAGCGACAGCTTGTCACTGACGAAGAGCTCCGAGCTCCAGTTGAGATAACCGTTACTCCCCCGACGGTAGACCACCCCTTCGCTGTTCTCCATGAGCGGGGTTCCCTCGGAGCCGCTCCCCCGGAGATAGGGGGAAAATTCCGGGCGGAGATCTCCACCGATGACGCCGAAGGCGGACTGATGCCCCGGATCACGGACAATCCGGTCATAGGAGCGGGGCTCGCCGTTGAGATAGACGTAGCGGAGATTCGCCGATGAGAGGAGGTTATAGCCGAAGAGGGGAATCTCCGACGGCTCTTCCCGAGCCTTCACCTCCCGGGGGATGAGTTCCTTGACCCGCCTGATGAGGGCCGCGGTAAAATCGGAGCTGTCGTCATCGCTCTCTTTGAGATTCCGTTCAGCCTCCGCCACCAGACGCTCCACCTCGGCCTTGGCGTAGGGACGGATCCCCTTCACCTCGGAGCGGATTACCCCCAGACCGGCCAGGAGATCCAGATATTGGTAGACCGGGCTGGAAAGGGGGACGTTATTGGAGGCCAGCGCCCAGACCTGACCGGAACTGAGAGCCAGGAGTGCAGCGCAGAAGATCGTCCTGATGAGAGTAAACCGTAGTTGTCCGGCAATTTGAGAAAAAAGCATCAGTCACCTCATCATATACGAAAAAAATCGCTTATTCTTCTGCGCAGGCTCTCCCTGCTCACCAATCCGGTGAGGAGCAGGAGCAGCAGGTAGAGCAGACAGGCAGGCAGGAGCAACGCCCCATAGGAAAATATGGCTCCCCACCGATCCGTGGGGATAGAAACCATGGAGGATACAGCTCTTACCATACCTGTAATCAGCATGGCAACCGAATAAACGTAGAGTGCATTTCTCATGACCGACACCGGCATCGGCATCTCCCGGTGGAACAGCCTTGTGAACAGAACCCCGCCGACCAGGGCGGTTCCCGCCGAAGCATAGACCGTTCCCAGAGGCCCCACCAAGGGAACCAGGAGCAGCGTGCCGACCAGATTGAGGACGAGAGTGACCAGCAGATAGGTCGTTTCGATACCGATCCTCCCAATCCCGCGGCAGAGGGCCAAGGGGGGACCGGTCAGGAGGACCGAAGCGGAATTGGCCAACACCAGCAGGTAAAGGATCGATGCGACTTCCGGAGGAGCTACCCCCAGCCAGATCACCAGCAACCGTTCATACCCCCCCACCACCAGGAGCAACATCATTCCGGTGCAGATCGCCACGCTGGTCATCACCTTGAGGTAGAGTCGCCGCACCTCCTCCCACTCCTGTCGGGCCGCAAGCGCCCCCACGGCAGTCAATAAATGCGGATAAAAGAAACGGTGGAAATCGAGGAGGAGCGCCGCCAGACGGGTGGCTATGGCATAATACCCTACCCAGAGCGGCGTGGCCCACGCCGCCAGGATCAGCTTGTCGAACTGCTCCCGCATGGCGGTGGCGACACCGCTGAGGGTCATGAATCCCATATAGCGATAGACGAGTCTGATCTCCGTCAAATGGGGGATGAGGGGGAAAAAGTGCAGTGTCGGGTAGAGCCGGCGAAGAAGGCGGAGCAGCAGGAAGGCACAGATGAGACTTCCCACCCCCTGCCCGACGACCATGCTCCTGAGTCCGTGACCGGCCAAGAGCCCGATACAGGCCGTGACGTACTGGAACAGACGGGCGATGGTCTGGATGACCAGTGTCCGCCCCATCTCCTGGGAGGCCCCGGCCAAGGCCGCCAGAATCTCGTTCCCCCCCCCCACGGCAATCAACGCCACATAGACGGGGAGGATCAGGGAAATCTCCGCCTGAACGACAGAGGAGGCATGAAACAGAGGGAGGAGTGCCTCCCGGGCCAGCCAGGCGACGGGGATGGCCACCAGGGCGACGACACCGATGTACATCATACCGGTCCCCACTCCCCGCTGCAGGGTCACGAGATCCCCCCGACCGTAGGCGTGGGACATCCACCAGAGAAGGGTGCCGCTCATGACACTCTGCATGAGGTAAAGGATTCCCGTCAGGGAGACGATGGTCTCCCACATCCCATATCCGGCGATTCCCACGCTGCTGATCATGAACGGGACCAGAAAGAGGGACGTTCCCATGGAGAATATACGGCAAGCCAGGCCGATGGCACTATTTTTGAAAAGCCGCGGCGCAACGGCGCGGAGTTCCCCCCCCCCTTCCGATACCCTGTCGGTCACCGAGACGTCCCCTCGGAAGCGCCCGTTGTTCCCCGGATGGCGGAGATGAACAGATCCTGAAAAGTACCCGGCGCCGCGTAGTCGGCTTGAAGGGAGTAGACAAAACCATTATTTTCCAGGAGAGTCAGAAAGTCCCCCAGTCGGGAAGGGACCGAACCGATGCCGTGATGGTACTCCAGGAGCAGACGGTGGATATCGGTCATCCTCCCGCTGGCGGCCAGTTCAGCTACCACCATCCCTTCGGCCCCCTCGATGTCCATCTTCACAAGATCAAGAGTCCCCGGTGGCACCGCGGTGGAGAGTTTCAGACAGGGGACCATACTTCGGTTACGCGGCAACCGCTCCTGATGGACGCTCATGATCAACAGTTCCGGCGCCGCTTCATCGTAGTAAAAGGGGAGCGTGCCGTCCCGATCAGCCAGGGCGGCATTGAACAGTGTCACATTTTCCAGCCTGTTACGCGACACATTCCGCTGCAGCAATTGAAATGCCCGGGGGTCCGGTTCAAAGGCCCAGATCCGGCTCCCGGGATGGCGGTGCGAGAAGTATAGGGTAGCCATGCCGATATTGGCGCCGGCGTCGACAATACGCGGCTGCTCCGCCGGAAGCGAGAGGTCATAGACACCGGCCATGAAGATGTCTCTGAAGAGCATGAGGAGCGTGGCATAACTGAACGATTCCACGTCATACCCCAGAAACCTGAACCTGACGGTGCCGGCGGGAGAACGCCGTTCCAGGGTTACATGCAACTCCAGGCGCAGCAGGGCAGAGAGGAGAGGGGGTAAGGTTCTCAGGGGTATGTCGGCTCTGAGCGCCATCCGGAAGAGCAACCGAAGCGAGCCCAGAAAACTTCTCATGCGGGAGATGACCATAGCTGTTTCTTTGGGATTCCATCTATGCCATCAGCATCAGAGCCGAGGCAAGAGAGCATGTTGAGCGTTCACAACGGTATCGAAATAAACGGTATACGGTCCGTAAGGGCGCCTGAACCTCCGCTCATCACCCCGGCGTTGCAGCAGACCACCTTTGAACCACGCATCAGAGGGATTTATGAGCCACATGCTCTGCTTCTTCTGGGAGAAAAAAGAGGTTGAGCTGAACTCCTCCCCCATGGGTGAAAATGCGTTAACGGAAGCGCTTTCTGCAACCCCCTTTTCTCGATAGAGGTACTGTTTATGATCGGGAAAGTAGTAACTGTATATCCCGAATGTTGCAAAATTAGTGTGAACGAATATGTCATCAGCGGCAATCTGCTTGGCTACCCAGCGGATGGCGGCGGTGTTGTCGTCTCTATAGGCCCGCGTGAAGATGAGGTAATTGCAGCTGATTGATGTCGCCACCAGGCAGACGATACAGAACAGTTTCTGTTTAGTCGAATTATTTTTACTAAGGGCATGTGACAGGAATATAAAAAAGAGCCCTGAGACAGGGATGAGGTACCGGTGAATGATGACGGGACGAATCAGATACGAAACCAGAACCCCGGTTACGATGGGGAGCAGATAGACAAACAGGTAGAGAGCGGATGGCTTGAGTGACGGTTTTTCATGATACAGTGCGACAACGTAGGGAATAAGTGCCAGGAAGAGGGTCATCAGCAGAGGAAACGTATACACCCAATCGATGGTTCCTCTGAGGGGAAACAGGGCGAAGCCTCCCAGCAGACTCTTCATCGTGGGAAGTTGAATCCAGAAATTATGAGATACCGCCGACATCTGACCGAAGAGGTTGTTCACCCAGGGGAGGTACGCCACGATCAGACAAAGGAGCGAAATGAAATATCTATCCACTCCTTTCTGTTTTTTCATCACCATGAAACCGAGCAGATAAAGGTAGAGGTACCCTATCCCCAGGAGCGCATAATAATGGGTGTAGGCACCGGCTATGCCGTAGAGAGTAAACTTGACCCATTCCCCCCTCCCCCCCCCTTCCAGCAGTGAATGTGCCGAGAGTGCGCAACCGGTCACAAAGAACATTGCCCATGAATACATCCGAATATCCATGGCGGTAGAAATCATGACCGGCGCAAAAATAACAAAGAGGCAAAACAGTTGGCTTGTCGGGCGGTCAAACAACCTCCGAACAGGCAAGATCCCCAGGAATAAGAGACTCAGGACCCCCAGAGCAGAGAATAGTCTCAGGACAAACAGTTTACTCCCGAAGATCAGGGTTACGGCTTTCAGCATGAGGTAATAAAGGGGAGGATTTGCGTCGGACGTTGCGGTGATATGCCATATCTCTCCAAAAGAGTGCCGAATCATGGCAGTGGAACAGGACTCATCATACCATACGCTGTCATGAAAGGCATTGAGCGTGAGAAAAACGACGCCAAGCGCAAACAGCAGGAGATATATGACGTTACTCCGCGCACACTCCCGGAGATTAATACGTTGCGAATAATAGTTCATCAGAGAGATCTCAGGCAACCGGAGGGGCAAAGGTGATGGTAAAGGTTGTCCCCGCTCCCGGCAGGCTCCGGACGGAGAGGGAACCGTCCATCTCTTTCACCAGATTCCGTGAGACGAAGAGGCCGAGACCGGTCCCCTCCCCTTCTTTCTTGGTCGTGTAAAAAGGGTCGAAGATCCGGGAGATACTTTCCGGAGGTATTCCGGGACCAGTGTCGCTGATCCGAATTTCAGTGCATCCGTCGGGGGCCAGAGAACAGGAGACGCTTAACTTCCCCCCCCGGGACATGGCCTGCACGGCGTTCATGGTCAGATTTAAAATCACCTGTTTGAGACGGTTCTCCCCCCCCGGCAACATGGGGAGATGATCATCATACCGCTCCTCCACCTCTATGGACCGCTTCCCGATCTCGTAGCGGAGAAAGGTTACAACCTCGTGGATCGTCCGGCAGATATCCATCTCGCCGGAAGATTCGTCATCCCGACGGGCAAAGGTGAGGATACCACGGGTCATGCGGGAGAGACGCTGGGCTTCACTATGAATCCGCTCCACCATCTCCAGGGCCGCCTCGGGCACCCCCTCTTCCTGCATGACCAGTTGCGCTGCGGAGATGATGACGGACAACGGGGTATTTACCTCATGAATGATCCCGGCGGAAATTCGTCCCAACTCAGCCATCTTTTCGTTGAACGCCAAAAGATCGAGAAACGTCTTGTCCGGAAGATCCATATTCAAGGTGGCGGCAAGGGTGCTGTTTTTCATGGCAGGCCCGGGATTATCGGCTCAGGGAATACGGCTAACAGGAGATGACAGGCACAACCCGTGCCATAAAAATTTAACGTTTGATATCAGCATATTACCATCAAACAACTCATGAATGGTAAAATAATGCCCATTATCAGGACAGTTGCTGCCAAAACAAGAGGCAGATCCTCTCTCGTCATACAGTCGCCTGAAATGAAACGCACCCTTCAGGCGTTGGCTTGAAGGGTGCGTCACAACCGGCAGACGGTAACCGGAGCTATTAATTGTAAGCGGATTCAGCGTGGGTCGTTTCGTCAAGCCCTCTGATCTCGTCTTCTTTCTCCACCCGCAGACCGATCGTCTTGTCGAGAATAAAGGCGATGATGATGGTCACGATGACGGCATAAGCGCCGGCAGCCACCACGGCAATCACCTGAGTCATGAACTGTTTCACGTCTCCCTGAAGGAGCCCTTTGGCCCCCACGGTAGCAAAAACACCGGTCATGAGCGCGCCGAAGGTCCCGCCGATACCGTGAACACCGAAGGCATCCAGGGAATCGTCATACTTCAGTTTGGCTTTCATGAGAACACCTAGGTAACAGACGATCCCGGCGGCAACACCCATGATCAGGGCAGCTCCCGGCTGAACAAAACCGGCGGCCGGGGTAATGACGACGAGTCCGGCAACGATCCCGGAACCGAAACCGAGGGCGGAGGGCTTACCGGCATGGAGCCACTCGGCGAACATCCAGGAGAGACCGGCCGCTGCCGGGGCGATGGTGGTGGTGGCAAAAGCCAGACCGGCGAGACCACCCGCCGCGTCGGAACAGTTGGGGCCGACAATGGCGGAACCGGCGTTGAAACCGAACCAGCCGAACCAGAGGAGTCCGACCCCCAGCATGGTCAGGGGAAGACTGTGGGGCGCCATCCGCTCCTGGGGAAAACCATGACGCTTGCCCAGGAAGAAGAGGAATGCCAGGGCCGAGATACCGGAAGAGAGGTGAACGACGGTGCCGCCGGCAAAGTCCAACGCCCCCTTCTTGAAGAGCCAACCATCGCTCATCCAGACCCAGTGGGCCAGAGGATCATAGACAAGGGTCGTCCAGGCCAGCACGAAGATGCAGTAGGCGGAAAACTTAACACGCTCGGCAATGGCGCCGGAGATCAGGGCCACGGTGATCATGGCGAACATGCACTGGTACATGGCAAAGACCAGTTCGGGAATAGAGCCTGGTTCCGTGGCCACATTCTGGAACAGAGCGTAGACCGGGTTGCCGTCCTTGATGGTGATGAGTCCGTTGAGCAACACCTTACTGAAATTGCCCAGCAGACCGCCCCCCACATCCGGGCCGAAGGAGAGGGTGTAGCCGATGACCGTCCACTGGACCCCCACGATCCCCATGGCCACAAAGGAGTGCATCATGGTGGAGAGGACGTTCTTTTTCCGGACCATGCCGCCGTAGAAGAAGGCGAGGCCGGGAATCATCAGGAGAACCAGCGCCGAGCAGACCAGCATCCAGGCGGTGTCGCCGGTATTGAGCACCGGATCCACATTCTTCGGTTTGGGCGCCTCGGCGGGAGCCGCGGCAGGAGCAGCCACCGTCGCTGCGGCAGTTTCAACTTTCTTGGTGGACGATACGGCAGCCTGGACCGGGCTTTTCACCTCTTCGGCAAGGGAGAGAGCCGGCAGGGTGAGGAGCGACAGGGTAATCAGCAGTTTGGTGACAGACAGTGTGATCTTCATGATAACCTCCTGAGTTCGTTGCATTCGTAACCGGCTAAACAGCCTCGGTCCCTCTTTCGCCGGTCCTGATCCTGACCGCCTCATCAATGGGCATGATAAAAATCTTACCATCGCCGATGCGGCCGGTCTTGGCCGTCGCCTCGATGGTCTGCACCACCTTGGCCACCAGTTCATCGGCAACTGCGATCTCCAATTTTACCTTGGGGATAAAGTCCACGACATATTCGGCGCCGCGATAAAGTTCCGTGTGCCCTTTCTGCCGACCAAACCCCTTGACCTCACTTACCGTGATCCCCTCGATCCCGATCTCGTTCAGTGCATCCTTCACTTCATCCAGCTTGAATGGTTTTATGATTGCCGCGATGAATTTCATGGCTACCTCCGATAGTTACTCTACGTAAACGACTGTGGATGATATATTTCAAAGAATACCGGACTCTGCGCTGAGAATCTTACAGCATCTTGCCTGTTATCAAAAATTGAACGCTGCCTTGACCCCGTAGATATTTTCATGGCTGAGACCTGCGGCTCTACCGGTTGCTGAAATTGCGTTGGAGAAAAGATACGACGGGGAGATCTTGATCACGGGAGTTACTGCGTAATCAGCACTCAGGCTCAGCTCATAGTTCTGGAAATTCTTACGACCGGCGCCGGCAGAGTAGTTGTCACAGTTATAACCGACAAGACCACCCAGATTAATTCCCAGTTCCTTGGTGACTTCCAGGGTATGCGAGACACCCAGGGTAAAGTATAATCCTGCCTTGCCGTTGGACTCATCATAGTCCCAGTACGTGGTAAAGGTCGGAGCAAGTAATGTGTTGAGTGTCGTCTTCAGGTAGAGTTCATTGGTGTCACGAATCGCCGGGTTTTTGGAGTTCAGGCTGTAGAACGTATTCCCTACGTTAAAGGTAAGCAACTCGACAGGTGTGAAGGCATAATTCAAGGTTACGTCGGTCTCAGTAATGGTGCTGCTCTGGTAGTCACCTTTGGCGGCGCTCTGCCAGTTACTCCAGACGCTGAGGGTAAAGTTCTTGTAACTCAGGTCTGCGCCACCCTGAATAACCATCTGATTTCCACTGAGATCCACCCCTCTGAAAACATACTTGTTAGAAGGTCCGGCATAGACATCGCCGGTCACTTTGTCTTCCGCGCCTGCAACTGAAATCATCCCCGCAACCAGTGCCACCGCTACTACCGCAATATTCCACTTTTTCATCGTCATTACTCCTTTGTAGTTTGATGTTGATTTGAGCAAACAAAAATCATGACTGCCGAACCGCCTCATTGTTTCTTGCCAAAGCCTCCTTTCACGATAATAAAAAAAAGGCGCCCCATGTGAAACATGGTCAGGCGCCGTTGCCTCGAACATACCCGTCATCATCTCTCTTTATGCCACTCTTTCGCACACCGTTGTGCTCTCCGACATTTTCATCTCAGCACAACCCGTGCCAGAGTACATAAAATAAAATAAACCTGTTTTTATCATATAGTTGCATCATATTATCGTTGGAAACAGTAAAAACCGGAGAGTCCGTTCAAGGCATCACTCCAACAGATTGCCCATTTATTATGCACACATCCACCCTTCTCACCTTCCACGTTTCCGCTTCCCTTTGTCGCCAACATCGGTATACTGACCGGAACAAACGGCAAAGGAGTCAACCATGCGCGCCAACGAAACCTCACATTACCAGACGCTCTCCCTGGGAAGCGACCCGGCGCTCCGGCGTCGCCACATGGTGGTCTCCGATCAACTGCATGGAAATCTCCGTTTCGGTCTTCTTCTGGAGACTCTCGACCTGGTGGCCGAGGCCACCGCATTGAAATACGTCAACCGGTTCTACTCCGAGGCACGGGTGGTGACGGCTGCCATTGACGATATTTTTGTCCGAAACGCCGCCGACGTGAACCGGGATATCTCTTTCCAGGCCCGAATCAATCACGTGGGGCGCTCTTCCCTGGTCATCGGCATCAGGGTGGAGCAGCCCGGCGAACCGGCCAACCACATCGCCTCCTGCCATTTCACCATGGTGGCCCGCTCATGGAAAGATGGCGAGGAGTTCAGTGTGGCGTTGCCGCCGCTGGAGTATCTGGACGAGAATGAACAGAGGAGGGGAGAGAAGGCGGTGTCCAGTCGTGAGGAGTACCGGGAACAGCAGGCGCTCATCTCGGAACCCCCATCCCGGGAAGAGTACACCATGCTCAAACAGCTCCACCTGGCTCAAGAGGAGCAGGGTTTTGCCGGTCTGCGGGCGGGGAAGCTGATTGCCGATTCCTGGGAAAGGATGTATCCGGAGCAGGAGAACGTGCCGCAGAAGATTTTCGGGGGGTATCTGATCCGGCGCGCCTACGAGCTTTCTTCCATCGCCTCGGAACTGGTGGCCCCCAACCGCGCCATCATCGCCGCCGTGAACCGGATCAACTTCTTCCGCCCGGTCCGTCTGGGGGACAAGCTCCACTACACGAGCCGGATCGTCTACACCAGCGACAGCTTCGTCTGTGTGGAGGCCAACATCGAGCGAATCAGCCGGGACCGGAGCAGCAAGGCCCTCTCCAATTCATGCCTTTTCACCTTTGCCAACGTGGACAACGACCTGAACCACCTGCCGGTCCCTCCCATCTACCCGGCGACCTATGCCGAAGATGACCGGTACCTGGCGGCACATCGCAGTTTCCGGGCGCTGGTGGAGCACCATGCGATTATATAAAAGGTGAGAGGTGAGAGGTGAAAATTTGAAACCATCCAGGCTAGAGCTTGTCTCTACTTCTCAGGCCCAATCTGTTTCTTTGTAAATTTATATGATACAGATGCTCTTCATCCGACACGGCTAACGGCAGTTTCAGTCTCTCCGCCCTTGCATACCCGTACAACATACAAACAGTTCTGACAATAAACGGAAAATACCGTGCACTATACAGCGCCCTCAGTAAAAAAAAGAGGCGGTAATAGCCGGTAATATAATTGTTTCGGCCATCTCTGGTCATGCCGTCAAAATGTCCCTGCCGGGTCCCCATGGGCCTGATATGGTGTACATACAGAGTAGTGGAGACCTTGGTCGTGTATCCACGAATACGCATCCGCAATATATCCACCGTATCCCACCCCAGCGAACTGACAAAAGGTCCGATTTCCTGTAAAAAACGATATCTGTAGAGTCTGGCGGTCCCTGAGGGGAAATAACTGCTATGCCGTTCAAAAACCTTACGACCATTTTTCATGATATAAGGGTGACCGCTTATAATACCCAATAAGGGATTGTTATCCATTTCTGCAAGCAAATATTCGAAATAATCTTGAGCTAAATACAAGTCGGCATCGAGTTTTGAGACAAATTCGACATCAATATCGGCTATAAGATTAAAACCGTAATTCAATAAATCGGCGACACCTTTGCCGACAAGATCAAAACCACGGTCAGGTAGTGCTATGCTTATTATCCAAGGATACTGTATAGCATAATTATTTACGATATCGGTACTGCCATCGGTAGAACCGTCATCAAGTATTATCCAGGCCTTTGGAGGCTCTGTTTGTGATAATACTGACCTGATCGTAGTTTCCACAGTATTTATTTCATTCCGCATGGCGGTGACGATGATATACCGACCAGCTTCATTAAATAATGATTTATTTATTTCGACGTTATCAGTCATTTGTCCGCATGTAAATTCAGTTATGGTGACGTCGCAATACTTCGTATACCCTGCCGGCAAAGCCGGCCAGACCGGCAACAATCTTCAACAGTGTCAGACGTAAGCCAATCTGAAAAAGAGCAGGAAACAATCCTGCGATACGCAGTACCACCCGTACCGGGAAGCTGCGTCGTCTCTCCCTCTCACCACTCCCGACATGCTTGCGCTGATACTGTGGCGTACCTCTCCCGTGAGCGAAATACTGACGCCAGAAGTCGCGAAAAGTATAGAGACGGCGATGCAGCACCTTTACCGGCACATAGAGCAGGTTGTAGCCACGAGCCACGACGCGGATCTTCAGATCCATGTCCTCCCCACCGGGTGAAGTAAACAACTCATCAAAACCACCCACCTCCGCCAGTACATGAGTTCGGTAGGACATGGAGTGTGTCCCCCCGGCTGGACACTCCAGCCCACCCAACACCGGCTCAGGACCAAACCCGTAGACGGTATGAGTCATGTAGTAATCATACTGCGCATAGGAGTTATGAGACAGCAGCTCATCCGACGCCTCCAGATAGCAACCGGCGCCGGCGATCTCCGGATGGTCTCGATAACCGTCAGCCAGGCGCGACAGAAACTCCGGGGGAAGGATACAATCATCATCGGTGAAGACGATAATATCGCCACCTGCCGTCGCAATCCCTCGGTTGCGGGCCGTGGCCGGGCCGCTGTTCCGTTCCAGCCGCAGGGAGATAATTTTCGGGAATTCCGCACGAACCATAACCGACGTATCATCGGGGGAGGCGTCGTCCACGACGATGATCTCATGGGGCGGATGCTCCTGTGCGAGACAGGAGGCCAGGCACCCCCGGAGCAGCTCCTTGCGGTTATAAGTGGGAATGATGATGGAAAATTTCAGCACGTATTTCCCCTGAAGGTAAGGCGAGGCCGGCTTCTTCAAACCGTACGCATATGACTAGAATTTTTCTTGTTCCCAAACTCCAACTTGGGAACAAGAGCAACAAGATTCAAGCCGTTGACTTCCTCTGCGTCCTCTGCGAGAGACGATTTTTATCTCTCGCCCGTTCGTTGCACCTCTCCTGAGCGGAGTCGAAGGTGAAGACGATGATCTCATCTGCCGGTCAAGCATGCTGTTGACGACACAGCTGTTCCAGCCGGGAATCAAGCTCCCACCGTTCACTTGTCGCGGTCATCTTCCCCCGGAGTTCAGGGTGCAATGGGTTCAGGACGAAATTCCAGCACTTCCCCGGAGGCCCCATTGTCGACGGCACCTTGAGTGCGGCAGAGTCACCATGAGTAAGCCATTCCCTCCCCATTGCCACCGTTGAGGCGGCGTGGGGAAACCTGTTCCAGTCACAGGGCAGCTCCGCTACGGTAATTTCCCGAACGGATAACTCAGCGGGGAGGATGATTGTTACCAGACAGAGTCCCACCGGCAGGAGCTCCAGAGAGAAAGAGGGGAGAGTTTCCGTCAGTGCCAGAGACGGGTGTTCCGATGTGTAGAGTACGGGAAACAGCTTGGGATTCCAGCGCCCTCCCGCCAATCGTGCTCCCTCTCCCGAAAGATCGAGCGCGTAACTTTCCGGAGCAACCCGATACAGCAGCACTAGGCGAACACTCCATACTCGATTCTTGTTACGGTGTCGTTGATGAGCGAGATACCTTCCATGGTATCCATAAGGTGAATGGGGAGTTCGCCGCCGAGGGCATGGTTGGGAGTCGTAAGCCAGCGTGATGTTTTCTCATTACTTCCGAAGACATCAAGACAATGCTCATAAATTTTCAATATCTGGACAATATGGTCGGAAGTATCTACGGAAAGGGATGATTTGGCTGAAGCACGTTGCGCTGTTTTCGGTTTCAGGTGGAGTAATGAGTAAATCTGCGCCTTGTTAACATCAAACATCTCAGCCATCTTGCCGATGGCGCTACCGGGCAGCCCTTTTTTTATAACCGCGATGAGCTCCATCGAGCTTGGCTCTACCTGCCTGAATTCTTCGGGAAACATGAACGCCCAGATATTCCTTTCATCAGCGCACTTCCCGGAGATTGCTCCTGCGTCAATACAGGTCATTTTGACACCTCCATAGGGTCACATTGTCACCAAATCGGCAGAAAAATGCAAGCTAATAGTGCCGAACAAAACCGTCACCCCCTGTCACCTCATGTTCCCTCCACCAGCCGATCATAAAGCCGTTCCAGCTCTGCCGTCTGTTTCCGGAGGCAGAACTTCTCGCAGACCAACTCCCGCCCGCGCCGCCCTATCCTCCGCCTCAGTTCCCCGTCGGCCAGGAGCAGCTCCAGGTTTTCGGCCAACAGGTGGTCGTCCCGTTCCGGAGAAAGAAGCCCCGTTTTCCCGTGGATGACCGCTTCGGGAATTCCGCCGCAGCGGGTCGCCACCACCGGAACAGCGCAGGCGGACGCCTCATTCAGCACCATCCCCAGGGCCTCCCGGGCGCCGCTCCTTGCCGTCTCACTGGTCAAGGCAACGATCTCAGCCCGCTGCATCAGGGTCAGAACATCCCCATGGGAGAGGGAACCCAGAAACTTCACCCGGTCGGCAATCCCGAGCTCCCGGGAGAGCCGATGCAGCGATTCCGTCAGCGGACCGGCTCCCACCTGCATCAACTTAACCTGGGGGTGCCTTGCCGCAATCCGCGCAAAGGCCCTCAGCAGAGTCGCCACCCCCTTTACCGGAACATGACGAGCCACATTAAGGAGATACCTCCCCTCCCCTCCCTCGGAGCTTTCCGGCAACGGGCGGAATCGCCGGGTATCGACGCCGATATAGAGGCGGTGAATTTTCTCCGGAGAAAACCCTTGCGTCACGAGACAGCCATGGATGAAATCGGAAACGGCGATGAACGCAGCGCCCCGTTCCTTCAGCCGGCAGAGGCTTCGAAAATAATTTATGACCGTAAGGCCGAAGAGTGACGTGAACAACGGCCATCTTCGCATGGTGGCATCCAGACCGTGAAAGGTGACGACAAGAGGCAGAGTCAACCGTTCCGCAAGTTGCAACCCATAGACCCCATTCATACCGAAGTGCGCATGGATCAGAGAGAGCTTCCGTACCCGCTCGTCCTTAAGAAAAAAAGAGGGAGATCCGGTCAGAGCCAGTAATGCCTGACGTACTCCAAACTGATCATGATCACTCACCGCCAGCGTGGGAAGATCTGTCGCGCCGCATCTCTTCCTGGTAAGAATCAGCGGTTCATAGTCGGTAAGAGCCAGGGCTTGCGACGAGATGAAGGTCTCGGAAGGAATCGGGTAGCGGAGCTTGTAGATCCCTACCAGACGCTTAGTGGATATTGAATTCGGACTAATCAAGGTTAAATACTAAAACCATTTCATATGAAGATAGAATGTTTACGCTATCGACTTCTATCATGCCCGCCTCCTTACCGTAAAGGATCAATCGGGAAAACAGGTTCTCCATTAACCGCAAGTGCCCAATCAGCCATTAATTTATCTTCGTGAATGTCAATCCATGCCTGGAGTAGCCGTAACTTCTTACCCGGCAACTGACCTCCCAGCACGGTTCCTCCAGGTATTCAATAACTGCCTTTATTCCCTGATATTCAACATGGATATCTCCCCCTCGTCACCGTCCACCGGAAGCACGAAACCATACCGGTCAAAATGACCCCTGATGCCGGGCAACCACCAGAAACGTCTTGCAGAGGATCTTCAGATCCGACCAGATGCTCCAGGTATCGATATAGAGCAGATCGAGGCGCACCACCTCGTCAAAATCGGTGATTTCGTTCCGCCCGCTCACCTGCCAGAGACCGGTGATTCCCGGTTTGATGGAGATCCGCCGCCGGTGCCAGTTGTCATAGGTGGCAACCTCGTCGGGAGTCGGCGGACGCGTCCCCACCAGACTCATCTCCCCCCGGAGCACATTCCAGAACTGAGGGAGTTCATCGAGACTGGTCTTCCGGAGAAAATTCCCGATCCGGGTGACACGTGGGTCATTCTGCATCTTGAACATGGCCCCGGACATCTTATTGTGCAGAAGCAGTTCCTTTTTGCGTTCGTCGGCGTCCCGGTACATGGAACGAAATTTCCAGCACGTAAAGAGGCGGCCGTTTTCCCGCACCCGCTTCTGACCAAAGAAGAGGGGACCGGGAGAATCAAGCTTAATGGCCAAGGTGATGAAAGGGAGAGCCACCGCCGTCAGGGTCAACCCCACAAGGGCGCCGATGATATCCATTCCCCGCTTCAGCATCAGCTGATTGGCGTCCAGCATCTTGCTGTGAAAGGTCAACATGGGGATGTCATCGTGAAAGAGACTCAGCTCGGTTTTCGACTGCTGCAGATCGAAGAGGTCCAGCACCATCCGGACGGTAACCCCCAGGATCTCCAGTTCCCGGACATAGACATCCAGCATGGGGAGATACTCCTTGGAGAGACAGAACACCACTTCATCAATGGGATTGTCCTTGCAGATATCCACCAGATCGTCCAGACGGCCCATTAGAGGGTAGCGGTTCATGTTTTCTTCGGGGACATCTTCGGCGGCGTGAACGATCCCGATGAAGTTCAATCCCCAATGCCGGTGAACTTTGATGAGACGGATGAACTCCAGCGCCTTATCGCTGCAGCCGACAACAATGATATTACGGTAGTTGTACCCCAGCTTGCGAATAAGGTGCAGGACCAACCGTCCCCCCACCTTTGTGACCAACAGAAAGCAGAGAGAGAAAAAAACAAAATACCCCAGCAGCAAGCGGCTGACCCCCCGGGGTTCCAGGAGGTAGATGAGTGAGGCGCTAATCGTGACGGCAACAACCTGCACCTGGATCAGTGACCAGACAATCCTGGCAACTGATTGCAGCCTCTGTGAGCCATAGAGTCCGAAACGGGTGATTACGACATACCAGACAGGGAGGATGATCAGCAGGAGCCAGCGGTACTCGTCGAACGGCCCAACCCCACCCATCTTGAGCCGCACCTCGTACGCCACGAGAAAGGCGACGATCAGGGCCAGCAGATCCAGTATGACGGTAACCCCGCGGAAAAAATTGGCTTCTTGTTTGAGCATGGCAATAGAACTTATGAACCGAAGAAAGGTTGTTATCCACGAAGGACACGAGGAATGAACCTGATAAAAGCAATTGAACCACGAAAAACACGAAAAAAATAATCGGTTGACTCCGGACGACTTGTCACAAAATAAACTTTGAACCGCAAAGACGCAAAGTACGCGAAGAAAACTGAGAGAATCGACAGAACCTGGATTTTTTGGATTATCTCAAAAAAAGCTTTTTCTTTGCGGTTTCTTTGCGTCCTTTGCGTCTTCGCGGTAAAAATGTTTTCGAATTTCGTTGTGCCGGTGAGAGTTATTCTATTCCGGCTTATCAGACTTGGGATGAATGCCGAACTTCAGCCAACCACCGTAATCTGCCGGTCACAACCGATCTCCCCTGCTTTGGCGAACAGTCTGCGATCCATGGTTGCCAGTCCCCCAGGAAGAGAACTTGAGGCAAGATGCAGTGCATCCGCAAAATCAAGCCCCTGGTCGTACCACTCTATGGCCTGAGCAAAAGCAACAGCGTTTTCCGGTTCGATTGTGGGAAGACCAAGTATGTGATGCAGTCGCTCGACCACTACCTTTCGAGAGAGGTTGTAGCCGGAGGAGGAGGAGAGCACCCATACCAATTCCAGGAGAACGGTTTTCAGGATTTGACAGGAATTGTTTCGTAGGAAGTCAGTAGCGGCATCTGTCTGGATAGGGTCATCCTTGACCGCGTACCTGACGAGGATATTAGTGTCGATGCTTATCACCTGTGACGGCCTGCTTCTATGGCCACGGCCTGGTCCATATCATCAAAGGAGAGTGGCGGACCAGAGTAAACCGATCGTGTGCCTGGGGGTTCAAAAGACGTTTCGGGGAAAGGCTTTACCGGTTTGAGTAACACGGCATCACCTCGGTCAATGACTATGAATTCGGTGCCGGTGTTCCAGTGATGCCGGTCCCGGATTGTCTTAGGGAGTACGAATTGTCCTTTACTGGAGAGGGCGACGGTTTCCATGAAAACCTCCGGTAAGAATCTGGTAAGACAACAATAGAAGGATGGCGCCCATTTGTCAAGCTCGACAAATCAACCTAAAAAAGCAGTTCACCACAGAGTCACAGAGTTAAGGTGTATGTGAATCTCACAAATTGTTCTATGTCAGCCATGTTTGCCATGACATTTCCCTTCGATAAACAGCCTACCGGCCGGTATCGTATTTGACTTACTCTGCGAGAGACAATTTTAACGGTTCAATGATTCTCTCATCCATTAATGAGTTCACGAAACAGCTCCTCATACTGGTCGGTGACAAGATCCCAGCTGTAATGCGCGGTGATTCGCTCCACAGCCTTCTTTTTAAAAACATGCAACTCATCGGCATGGTCCAGAACCCACTGCATCCGGGAGGCAAGATCCTCCGGACTCTTCCGGTAATAGATTCCGGCGTCAAGCAGGACATCGTGGCTGAAAGAGACGTCAATCGCAATAGTAAAACAACCACTGGCCATGGTCTGGAGCAGAGCCGGATTGGTCCCCCCCACCTCGTTGCCGTGAACATAGGCGAAACAGTTGCACCAGAGCTCATTCAGCAGTTCACGGTCATAGACGGATCCCGGCAAGATAACCCGCTCATCGGCTTCAGCGGCAATGGCGCGACTGTACGAACTCTCATAGGGAACGCCACCCACCACAAGGAGCTTTTTCGTGGTGTTTAGGCGCTTGAATGCCTGAATCGTCAACAGGGGATTATTTTCCGGTTCGAAACGGGTCACCTGGAGAAAATACTCTCCGGGAGCTACTCCCAGGGATTCGATCAAAGACGGATTACGACTCTTCTCTACATAAGCACCATAGCTGATATGAGCGCCTTCGACTCTATACTGATTTCGATAGTAATCCTGGATGCCGAGGGAATCGGTGACAATCCGGTTGGCGACTTTGCAGGAGAGCCACTCGGCGAACTTGTAGTACCGGCGTCCCACCGGCCCCCACTTACCCCGCTTCCACTCAAGACCATCGGTATTTATAGCGATCCGGCGCCCAAGCAGGCGCGGCAAAAGCAGCGCAGGACTGTTTGCGGCGTTGAATACCATGAGGACGTCGAATGGTTGCCTAGCAGCATCAAAGACTGAAAGTAAAGTATGAGATAGAGTATCGAGTGATTTTCGTTTTAGATTAGGAAGATATTTAAGTTTCATTCCCAGGTAGGCAGGTAATTTGTTTTCGTAATAACTGTCACGACAATAAACGGTGACCTCATGGCCTCGATCTATCAACCGTTTACCGAGTTCCTCAACGCAGGTCTCGAAACCACCGTAATGCGCTGGCACCCCTCGTGTCCCAATTAGTGCGATCCTCACTAGTTAAGACCAAGCTTACTGCAAACATTTTCATATACACTTTTTGTCTTTTCACCGATTTGGTGCCAACCATATTCGTTGTTCATCGTAACAAAGCCTGCTTCAGCGACAGCTTCGCGCTTCATATCGTCCTGGAGTGCACTTATTAGCACGGCGGAAAGATCCTCTGAATCATTAGAAGAGAAGACAAAACCGTTTATTCCTGTGTTTATAACTTCCATCATTCCTGGTAAGTCTGAAACGACTACTGCTCTGGCATGACTCATGGCCATAAGAAGCACGGCACTCTGATATATTCGCCTGTATGGCAGAACCACTAGGTCAGCAGCAGCAAAAAATGATAGCGCTTCTATATCTGGAATGTATCGAATATCAAGCCGTATCATATCAGTAGATGAAAAATTACCAATTAAATCTGCGTACACATTAAAATCATCCTTCCACAATTTACCAGCTACAAGTAAGAGCGATTCAGGAACTGCATTGTGTGTTTTTTCCCAAGCATTCAATAAGATATCAAGACCCTTTACCTGTTTAATCTGACCAAAAAAAAGAGTAACCTTCGAAGAATCAGATATATTGAGAAATTTTCTAGCATTCGACCTGCTAGGCGCCTTATGGACAAAATCTATATAATTTCCAGATGGTACAATATTTATCTTACTAATGTCGTTAATGCCTAACCCCGTTATTGATTTTTTACTAAAAATATTATGCACAATTATGGCATCGGATTTATTGAAAATATAACGCAAGACTCTCAAAGAACTGCCGGCTGCGAAACTTTCTACGTCGTGAACCGTAGTCACAATAGCCATTCCAAATATTTTAGCGAGCACTATCTCTGTGAGTTCTAGCACTCCATAGCTAAACATATGATAGTGAACAATCTTGACACCAGTACTCTTGGCGTGTCGGAGGCTTTTGACGAGGCCAGAAATAAAACGAACAAAGCGAATCAACTTATGCGTACTTCCGTAAATATTCACAAAAAAACAAAAAGTTTCAGATCTATGGACAGGTGGAACCTCAGTTACGCTGCACGTATAGAGGGTAGCACGCACGCCTAAATCCTTTAAAGCAGCCAGCAGACCAAAGTCATAATAATTCATGCCACCATGGCCGCCAACCGGCTCGATTATAGCTACCTTTAAATCAATCATATTGAACACCAGTAACAGCTCCAGACAATATTTAAATGCATACCCCATAAAAACATTCGTAACAAGATCTCGCTACGGAAAAAAACTAGTATCATTAAATACTTTAAATCGCTCAGATTCTCTCATCTCTAAGCCTAACACTAAACCGATACCTGCTATACTTAACAAATTAAATGAATTTTCGGAAACAAACGCTATTGCAAGCTGAGCTATTATGACTTTCTTGGCAAAATTATGTCTAGACAAACTTCTTAGCATTACAAATAAAACTAAAAACCAAACACATGTCCCTACTATCCCTAACTGGCCCAATAAAGCACCAACAAATGAATCACCAATACCTAAATCGATTGACTCACCAAGCATAGATGAATAATTACCTATCAAACCTATTCCGTGACCAAACAATGACAAAGATACTAAACTACTGTAAAATCCAAGCAGATGCACCATGAAACCATCGTGACTATATATGATTAATGGCGCGGCAAGAATGCTTAAGATGCAAATTGCTATTCTGAATTTATGATTTAACTTTTCATTTAATATCAACAACACAAGACTCAATTGAAGCCAAGCACCTTTACAATAAGTCAATAGCAAAGCAATCGACAATAATATAATTAAAAAATACCTAAAAACTTTGTTCACGCTAAAAGACTTGCAGTAAATCAGCACGCATAGCCATAAGACTATCGAGTGACCCAGATTGATTGGGTCAAGAAAAGCAGAAACCATTCGAACCGAACCATTACCTGGTATTTCTATGGCCTCAGGAATAATAGCCTTAGTTGGCTCTATAAAAAAAACAGGATACCCATTGCCAAAAAGTGGTATTGATTTAGCTTCGAAGTAATCGTACAAAAAACCTGTCTGCCAAAAATACATTGATCGCTCTACGTACCCAAAAATTACTATTAATATACCTGTAAACATGATCCATTTATAAATTTTTTGAACTGAATTAATAGAGTTACTAAAAATATAGCCCAACAAAATAAAACTATAAATACTTATGATCTGCCTTACAGATGACAGCTTGGCCAATGCACTCGCGCTGCTACTACTGCAATATAATAAAAGCATAATCATTACGTACACACCTGATACAACGGGCATATCATTAAGTTTATATTTACAGATAAACAGCCCAAACAATAAAACTGAGTACAATGAAACATCTTTCAACATAAGAAAAGACTGGCTATAATCTTTAAAAATAAAACATAATACCGCTATAACAAGAGATGACACACACAACCATAGATACATAATCCCAAGTAAACCGCTTTTCCTTAAGCAAAAACGTATTTTATTACTACCTTGCGCATATTCCATGTAAAATCCATATCATTAATTTATTGCAACTCACCATTAACCATGGTTTTCTTTGACCCGTTATCCGCATCCATATAGCAACAACCATACTCTTTGGCACCACAGAATATACTTAATATAACAAAAATCTTGCTCCATTGGCGCCTGCGAAGCCTGTTCAACAGAGCAAGACACATGGAAAAATAAACTGTCAACAATGCAGCAGGGTAATACTTACGCGTAAAAATGATCCTACTTTTCATGAAGAAAAATTCAGCCTTATTACTTTTTATTGCCTGATTACAACTTGACCCGATACTAGCGCCTTCTTTGTGGTATACAATACTATTACGAGAATATACTAGACCGAATTGCCCTCGAGATCGAACCGCCCAATCAATTTCCTCAAAATACAAGAAATATTCCTCATTCAAAAGCCCTATTTTTTTTACAAATTCCTTACTAACAAACATTGAAGCACCCTCAACATAACTCATATCAGAGACTGCGCATCTATTACTTATGAGCAAATCGATGCTTTGCATGGCGCATAATTTCCTCCCAATGCCAAGCCATTTGTTATAATTAACCCCTCCCGCAACTTGAACTTTATCTGGATCTGAGTAATAAACAAGAGTTGATCCGCAAATTCCTGCAGATGGGTTATCCTCCATTGTTTTGACTAACATAGTCAATGAATCGCATGCTGAGACTGCATCGTTATTTAATAGCCATATAAAATCATTATCACCTGCTTTTTCAGCATACCTGATACCGACATTATTCCCACCAGCAAACCCTAGATTGCCACCAGTTTTTATTATGGTAAGCTTTAAATCTTTATTATATTCTGACACATGTTCGGTCTGTAGATTATTAACAATCAACTGACATTTAATTGGTTTCACTACAGGAGGCCAGGACAGAGATCTTAGTTTATTATTGGCACCTACATATACATTAAGCAGGCCATCTGCCCAGGACACTATTTTAGCCACAGAACCATCATGTGAATTATTATCACACACAATAACACGGTAATTATGGTAGTTGCTCCGAAACACACTCTCTAGGCATTCAAGCGTGTCTGCCCAGCCATTCCAATTCAGTATTACAACATACACTAACCTATCATTCACAATGAGGCATCCATTAACCAAATAAGATGAAAATAGTTAATTCAATTCATGCATTTACGAGAACAGAAAACAGCAAAATTTGTATTCAATTATTTTTCAATCTCATTATTATGGTATTTATAGCCACAAACTCTGGTTGTCTGGTAAAGCGCAATCCAGAAATAACGCAAACAATAGCAGCTATCTCCGATATCAAAATATTTATTATAGAAATTTTAGTTGCAAGCATCGAGTGTATATATTCTGAAACGAAGAGACCGCTACCCAATATTAGCAAGATCGAACCTAACCTGTTTAATAATACAGGCATCGAAATACCAATAAAAAGTAACAAGACAATTCCAAGCACTATATGTGTTACCGCCCACGCGGTAGCCATAAAGATAAGACCATACATATTCCCCCACACAAGATTCAATGTAACAATTATGATCTGGATTAAAACAGCAATTCCTGCGTATAGTTTTCCTTTTTTTTGAGCAACAAGAGCTTGACCGGCGACCGAGTAAACGACTACACCAAACAGCCCGATGGTTAAAATTCTAGTAACTTTAGCCATCATGATTCTTTCGACAATGGTAATTTTATGTGCGAAAAAAAGATTGATGAGGTCTTCCGAGCACACGGCTAAGATAACCACAACTGGTATCATTCCCAGGAAAATCATTCGTAAATATTCGCAGACATCATCTTGAATGTGCTGAGTTTTATTATTGGAAAATTTGGCCGCTAGCGCAGGAGCTAATACCGTCGCGATGGTTCCCATTATTACACCTTGTGGCACTTGCACGAGCTTTTGTGCATAGTCTAAAATCGAAGCATTGCCAACGCCCAACCCCATACTAATTCTTTTTTCAATAAGCGAAACCAATTGACCAAAAAAATAGGGGAGATAGAACGGTAGAGCACTAACCAACAGGGTCCAACAAAGCGTAATGTTAGGGAGTAAACTTATTATAGGACTTGGTTGCCATTTCCGAATCTCTCTCACAAGCAGCAATAGCAAAACAAAATTACCGACATACATAGCCAATATTAGTGATCCTACTCCGAGGTAATCTGCCAGAGCGACGATAAATATGACATTAAAGATACTTATTACTATACCATATAACTCGGGAATAAAGAATACATTCTGGCAGTTCAATATCGAAGTCCATCCATTTACAAGCTGCGTCAGTACAAGTGAAGGAATTATTAGACGCACGTAAAAAATAAAATTATGTCTATCGACGCCGGTCAGATTTTGAGCAATCATATTACATACAAGTTCAGGCTTTAATTCTATAACTAGTACGGCTAAAACCGATATCCATAGATAAAAAGAACAGATAGATGCATTAGTTTGTCCAAGCACTACATTTCCCTGCTCTACCCGTATATGGATACATTTAGTACGAAACACCTCATTAATAGGACCGAATAGCAATTGCAGTATTACCATCGTAAAAGCGGTGCACAGAACCCATGCATCACGCTCAGCTGAAACACCAAAATATCGCGCTGCGACAACAAGTGTCATTGCTGTCATGATGGCGCGCACTAAACGAATCACAGCGATGCCGATCGATATTTTTTTGGTCGAACCGGTAAATTTCGCTGCCAAACTCTTCATCAAACAACCTGTCTTTGTAAAAAATGGCCGAGCCAAGAGGCCAAATCCGAGCAGATCGAGCTCCAACAAAACTTCCTAGAATGTTCATATATATTGTGCATCTTATCTTCTGTGTCAATTTCGTTAACAATGATCTTGTGTAGCACCTCGCACAACTCTGTGTCTGAGCGCACAATTGATCCCAGTGAACCATTACCGGTAATGTCTGCGGCACTATCAACTGGTGTCGTTACAATATAACAACCAAAATACAAGGCATCTATCATTGCAAGGGAAAAGCTTTCTCTTCTTGATGTCAAGCAAAACACTTTCGCCCGAGCATACCACGAATACAATTCAACACGACTTTCTATGTTACCGGTAAGAATAATCCGATCTTTCAATTCAGGCATTCGCAAGAGCAACAATGCTAGTTTGTTGCGAAATTCGATGTCGATTGGGCCTATAAATGCAAAATACCAATCCTTGATATCAAGCATGGAAATTGAAGTCAAAAGCATTTCAGAGTTTTTTTCATACGACCCTATTCTCCCAACGCTTATTATCAGGTTTTCCTTTTTGCAATAACATCTTTTAAAGTTATTTCTTTCTAGGAAATAAGTGTCGATACCATTAGGCATTATTTTAAGTTTCTGTGCAGATGAAGGATAAGCTTTGATAAAATATTCGTATGCAGTAGAGGTTTCTATAGTCATCAAATTTGGAATTAAGCGTATAAATAGAACTCGAAACAAATATTTAAAGTAATTATTTAAGTTAGTCAAAACACACTTACGTTCATCACCTACACAATACGAACTATAATCAAGCTTTATATAAACTACTCCTTTATTATTTAACAATTTATATACAAGAGATTGAATAATAGTTTCACGGTTAAGGTGGAACATGTGCAAAACGTCAATCGATTTAGCATTACACAGCAGATAACGAATTACTTCCTGGGCGGGCCATCTGTAAACATGGTAACCAGCATTTTGGGCAATACTATGGATTTTGAGAGGCTTTGCCAGTTCGGTCAAATACGGCATGTCCTCCGAGCGAGAAAAACAGACCAAGGTTGAATCAAAACCTTGCTCCCTTGCCATCAAACATGGGATCATCCCAACATCCTTGGCGATGTGTATGTTTTGAGCCGGGGGAAATAACGTTACAAATTTTGGCATGAGGCAACGCTCTGAATTCAATATAAAACTCCATAATAGTTCTATATTATTTGAATAAGATCCCAGATTAAAAATTAGGCAATAAGTGTACCATGGTGATCAGATCTTTAGAATATCGATTCCCTCTGCTATCTCGCCTCAGACATTACTCCTGATAGCAAACAGTTGCCTAAAGAGTTTGCGACTACGTTCCTTCTGGTCGTCCCCCATCTCAAGGATGAATGCAATAAGAATTGATACAATGAACGCCACAGCGGAGGCCACCATAACAATCTTACGTTTGTTCGGTTTAAGGCTCTTGTCAGACTCACGGGCCTTCTGAATGACCTGAATTGTGTCAACGTTCTTAGCCTCGCTCAGCTTTGACAGTTCTAACTGCTTGGTCAGGAGTTCGAGGAGGGTCTCCTGTAACTTGAATTCGCGCATGAGGCGCAGGTAGCGCTGTCCTAGGACTGGCACTGAACCGATGCCAGGCAGTGCCCCCCCCTGCCTGGCGCCCTCATATTTAGCAATCTGTGCTTTGACATTGGAAATAACAATATGCTGGTTTCTGACATCCTGACTTGAGTCCGTGAAAACTCGACGCAAGCCGGCAAGTCTGACCTCTTCAGCAGCTAACCGCCCTTCAAGTTCGGCTACTCCTTTAATAGTCCCCTTGACCTGTTCAGAAATATCCATCGCCTTGTATTTTGCCTGAAATTCTTTAAGCGAATCGGAAGCCTTGTCAAAATCTACCTTTACCTTGGTAAGGCGCTCTTCCACATATGATCTGTTATTTTGAGCGCTCGCAATACCCAGTCTAGTAGCAAGTTTACCAACCTCATCTACATAGGCGTTGGCCATGTCGGAGGCCCGCTTGGGATCCTTGTCATCGACAGTTATGGAAATGATTCCATCTTTCTTACCAATTTCAATCTTTACCATTTTATCCAGCAATTTATAGGCAAAAACGCGGTATTTTGTCTTATATTCATTAATAACATTGAAACGATCAATGATGACATCTTTGATGGCTTCGCTTTCCAAAATCTTGGCGTAAAGATCAGACGGTCCGCCTTTGCCGAGCAGATCACTGGCTAGGCTTGACATGGCCCCTCCCCCGCCGATCATGCCCATCATACTCACCATGCCCGAGTCCTGCTGCGGTGGAAGAATAAGCGCTGTAGAGGAATAGAGATGTGTCATTGTCATCGAGATCAACAGTGCGATAACAGCCGCCCCCATCGTAAACAGGCATATCATGTTCCGCCGCTTGACAATAACTTCAAGGTAGTCGAGGAGGTCTATGACGTCAGGATCAGTATCCTGGCGTTCAGGACGCCCGGCATGAGCATTCCCGGGTAATTGTGTTGAAGGGGTTGAAGAAAGACTAGGGGAACTCGTGGACGGAATCATGTTCTCTCCGATAAATAAAACCTGCGAATCAACGAATACGACGCGCCGCAATATGTTGTCATGATGCGAAATGAAGGTTTAGAATGTTGAAAATATCCGAGGCTCTTTCATTCCAAGTATTTCGAAGCGCAAATTCTAAATACTTGTCTTGATGCATTTTTAAAGTTAATTTTCCAGCCAATAACTGCTCGACTAAATCATAATATTCTTCTCTCGACGTATATAAATGTACATAATCTATGAATTTCTCAGTTTCTTCATATTTGCATATAATAGAAGGCTTGAGACTGTATATATATTCATATAATTTAACCGGATTTACAGATAAAACTAGTTCATTTATCAAAAATGGCATCAGAAGAGCATCTGCACGGTCCATGATAGTAAATATGTATTTGTGCTCTACCGGTGGTATATAGACAATACGCTCATGCTGAGGAATAACCACATCTACCGGACCGATTAAAATATAGGTAATACCGGTGTACCTCTTCACAGACTCCATAATGACGTCAAGATCGAGCCAGCTTGAGATCGTTCCCAAGTATAGTATTATTTTTGATTTGTTATTTGACAGTGTATATATTAATTTACGAGGGATCTTACTTTCATCATATATTTGATTATCATAAATGTTAATTGCATTATTTAACACATGCACGGCTTTGTCGATACTATATCTTGATAATAATTTTTCTTTGAGGTGAAGTGAGGATGCAATTAATATATTACATCTCGCGATCAATTCTCCTTCACAAGACTCTATATATCTCCTCAGACTAGGATTATTGACTGCAAGTGGAAACTCCAATGCATCATCCATACAGTCATAAACAACTGTTATCTCATGAGACAGGCTATTCTTTATAACATCGTAAAGATCAGGATGCGTAACCCAGACAATATCATAGTCGGTCAATACACATGACAGCTGCCGTGCCAGCAACCATTTATTAATGTTTGCGATAATAGCGATACGCTTGAATGGCAGTACGAATAATTCTTTAAATTTTAAATCATATCCATTATCACAAATATCCTGCTCAGCATAACGGTAAGATTTATCAAAACATACGGTAACATCATAATTTTCAGTAAGATATTCAGCTATAAAATGAGGTCTCTGCTTTATCCAAGACCAGTGGACATGCATCATATACAGTATTTTTAATTTTCTCATATATTTTTACGAGATGCACGCCATGAACTGTCGGCTCGATTGAGCATATCATTGAAATCTTGTCGCACACGTTCGCCCAGTTCATTGCTTTTTTTAATCTGCGTCAGACTAATAGAATCAATATTAGCTTTCAAACGCTCGAACATATTTATCAATTCACTGCTTCTTAGCTGTCTATCGTCAATACAATTAATTGCTAAACCATATTGAGACATAAATTCTTTAGTTTTTTGATGATAGACAATAGCTAGAATAGGTGTGCCCGTAATAAGTGCAATTATGACAGAGTGAGTCTTATGTCCTATAAATACACGACACTTTGACACTTCTTCTATATGTTCGATCATTGATTCTCTTTCGGTATAGATACTACACATTTCAGGTTGTCTTGCCGCGCTCATAACAGCATCAATACAGGGTCGGTCATCCCCAGGTTCTTGCGACATCTGCATCGGAAAAAATATTACCCTGTACCCGGAATCAGTTATATGGTCTACAGTAATGCTTAGTGCCTGAATATACTCTTCTTTTTTTTTATCTGTTCTATACTGAACACTATAAACCGATATTCCTACAATCGGAAATCTTTCAGATGGTTTTATAATATTATCAAGCATTACACTATAACCAAGAACGGTCTCGTAAGTACTAAAGGCTAAACTACTATCAAATCCAAGCATATTCAATTCTAGTAGAGAGTGTTTCTCTCGTACATATATGGCAGTCGATCTTGAGATAATGTTACGAACGAATAAACAATTATAATTATCAGCAAATACTAGAGGACCAATAGATTGCGACCAAAGATAGAGTGGCTTGCCTGCAAGTAACGCTAAGGCCATTTCAAAAGTTTGTGGTGACACAGCATCTGGCGAAAGAATGCTTGTTACGTGGTGACCTCCGACACTTATAACGACATCAGAGGCCTTCAAAGCCCTGTAAAAACTTTTATTGCAAAAAAATGATAATATCTTCAGATTTTTATCATTTATCAGACTTCTTCGAACTACAGAATAACTTCGCAGATAAAACTCGCGCCTGGCTCTTTGTATAACTCTACCTATAATTCCAGGGTGACGATTTCCGGCGACATTCCAACCCCAAGGTACAAATTGAATCGGTACCGCTTCTGGTAACCTAACACCTTGACTGCAAGTGGGTTCGTTTGCTGAAACGGTAATGCTTTTCACACCACATGCTGCTAACTCATGCAGCATAAACTCCAATACAGCTTTGTCACCTTTATTTGTAGAACAATGATTTATAAGAAGGATATTCATAGACAAATAAATTCTACACGAATGTATACGTTAAATTATCAGACTTCCTCACTGGAAGTGGTGCTCCTTGTGCCGGATAACCAAGAACAGCGTTGGCAACTATACGGAAGTAGGAGGGAATTCCAAGAGTTTTTCTCAAGAGTTTAGCCTGCTCTTCAGTATGATGAGTCCAGTTAAGAAGGGTCATGCCTATACCCAGAGCATGCGCCGCCAGGCAACAGTTTTGAATGCCAAGAGCAGTGTCAAGAACTGGCAGCGTCATTTCGTGGGGCATATCATAAGGCCGCACATCTGCACAAAACGATATGAAACAGGGAATATTGTCGCTTGTGCACGTAGCACCGTTATTCACGCCAAGGCATATGCTTACGAGTTCAGGGTTATCCGCAATATAGACCCTTACTGTTTGTCGGTTGCAGCTTGCGGGTGCCCAATTGACTACTGAAACTATTTTTTCAATTTCGCTTCTTGGCACCGCGTGATTCGTAAAAATTCTCACCGATCTTCGCGTAACCATTGCATCATGCAATTGCTCATAGGTACAATTAGTAGGAACAAATGGGATAGGCTTGTCATCCACACACTTACTTACCTGAAAGGCTTCATATTCAAGAACCTTATTCCGCGCCCAAAGGACGGATGGTTCATTCACCAAGTCAGTGCCTGCAATATGATTCATTGCTTCACGTGCAAGTGAGTAAAAACCGTTACTATGTCCGGCCTCACAGTCGCACCTCTGAAGGCCTTTATCAAGGATATGAGCATATTTTCTCAACATCGCAGCCCAATATTCACTGTCAAGGGCTGTGCCTTCATTCCTCATGAGTAATACAGATTCCGCCAATTCGATTTCTTCTCGATAAGAGTTCGAAACAATCATAGTTTTAAAAAGCAATCTACGTATCCTGAACGGTACCAATGCTTTAAGATAACATTTAAACATATCAGTCATAGATAAGACACCACTTAAATTTTTTGAAATTTCACAAGAAAAGCATTACGCATACCATTTATAAGCGTTTCGGCACAATTATTTTTCTTACCTAATAACTTTTCAAAACATATCAACATAAAAGCGGTAACGACATCTATAGTCACAACCTCAGTTCCGAGTATAAACCAATTTTGAGGTGGAATTAAGAGTTTCAATTGATAACCCAATCCCATGCAAGTAAGTGCAATAAGCACAGGAAATAGTACAATACGAGCTAATGGCATATAATTACTACACTTCAGAACATATTTCCAGGTAATCAATAAAGTTGCCACTCCCCATAAAGCCGTAACACAATACGAATAACCTGCTCCAACTATGCCATAACGCGGTATTAATATTGAGTTTAACCCCAAACTTGTAATACCCACAATGAACGACAGTGCAGTCACATATTGTGGTCTATTCAAACCCTTGAACAATGCTTCATAGGTTACGAAAGCCCCCCTTATGATAGAGCTAAAAGCTATCAATTGGCCCACAACGCCACACTTTACTGCAAATTCTTTACTCACCCATAATGATATAAAATCACTTATAAAGATAGTTAGAGGCACAAATATTATAATTGACATAAACAACATTGACCAAGTGGCGTTTAGATATAGTCGAATTTGCTCTTTTAATCCTACAATAGTACTAAATTTAGGAAAAAGGACTGAACCACCTTGGGCAATCAAGGATAGAGCCCGAAGTGCTAAATCCTGAGGTACTGTAAAAAAACCGACAGCTGTGGAACCTGTAAAAATACCTATAAGTAGTCTATCAGAAGAACTGAATGCCATACCGAATATTTGTGATAAAAATGAATAGATTCCATAACCAAAAACTTCTTTCAAACCTTTAACTGAAGGAACCGGAGAAAATTCTAGTTTCGGTTCGATGCATTTAGCAGCCCTCAAATTTAAGATCAATGTCAATAGCGTGGCAGCTATTCCTATGTATACCAGACAGACGATACCGCAACCATGCAAAACAAAATAAATAGTTATAGTAGCCTGAATCAATGTGACTGTTACCGTAATTTTAGTACTGACATCATATCGTTGATATGCTTGTGGTATAGCCCCAAAAACACCACCAACCAAGCTGAAAAGAAAACTAATTCCTGAAAGTTTAAGGAGAAGTATCGCGACGTCCTTCTCAGCGGGGCTAATAGAAAAAAATGATATGATTATCGGAGATGCTAACATAACTACAATGACGGTAAAAATACCACTAGCAAGATAAACAGAGAGCGTAGCTCGAAAAACTCTATTTACACCACTAATATCACTACGGCTCCCATAGTAAGCAACATATCGAATCGTAGCATCACCTAAACCTAATGACATCAAACCCATCAAGCCGCTCACCGACATGATCAGCATATAAAGACCGTAGTGGTCAGTGCCAAGGCGGGAAATCAAGATAGGTGTGACAATAAAATTTATTGCAAGAGCAGCAATTCTTGCAAGGATATTCCATGTCGCATTCGTAGTAAGTGAATTTTTCAAGTTAGTGTGTAACTCTCAAACAGCTGACCTAAGTACTGCAATAATCCTCTCAGCAGCCTTGCCATAACCGTAGGGATTATAAGATATCGCCATCTTTTTATATGCTACACCGTCATCAAGTAGCCGAGTTGCTTCATCTAGGATACAATATTTATCAGTTCCTACTAGCTTGACAGTACCGGCATCAACTGCTTCTGGGCGCTCGGTGGCATCACGCAGTACTAGCACCGGCTTACCCAACGCAGGGGCTTCTTCCTGGACACCACCAGAATCGGTTATAATCAGATACGACCTAGACATCAGGTATACAAAGGGAAGGTAGTCAAGTGGTTTGAGCAACCATATGTTTGTGCAGTTGGCTAAAATACGCTGTACCGGCTCCTGAACGTTGGGGTTAAGATGAACGGGGTAGATAATTTGCACATCATCACGCTCACTTAGAAGTTCAAGCACACGACATATATTCTCAAATCCCTCCCCAAAATTCTCCCTGCGGTGGCCAGTAACAAGGATCAGCCTTTTAGTATTATAAAGAAACGCAAATATTTCTTCCATAGACCGTTGCAGTTCATTGTCTAGATCAATCTGGGCCAACACCTGAAACAAAGCATCTATAACTGTATTACCGGTAACATGAATCAATTCATCACGCACCCCCTCTAACTTCAGGTTTTGTCTGGCAATTTCTGAAGGGGCAAAGTGGATAGTTGCCATGGAGCCAGTCAGGCGCCGAATCATTTCCTCGGGCCAGGGTGAGTACATATTACCGGTACGCAAACCAGCTTCTACATGTCCAACTGCAATCTTCTCATAATAAGCAGGAAGACTGGCCGCCATTGTAGTCGTAGTATCTCCATGAACCAACACAATATCAGGTCGCCACTCACGCAACACACTGCGCATCCCCTGAAGCACTCGCGTCGTGATGTCGGTCAGATCTTGTTCAGCCTGCATCAAGTTGAGATCGAAATCTGAAATAATATTAAATAATATCAACACTTGATCAAGCATCTCTCGATGTTGTGCCGTAACACATACTCGAGTTTCAAACTCAGTCCCTGACTGCAGTGCCTTGATAACAGGAGCCATTTTTATTGCTTCAGGGCGAGTCCCAAGGACTATTAATATTTTTTTAAATTTTTATGACATCTCTTATCTAGTCTGCATGCCGTCGACCTTCACTCGGAAAAAACATCGACAAAGTCTGAACATAAACTAATCCCCTGAAGAATTCCAGGGGATTAGTTTACAACAGGTCAATAATACTGATATTAAATTTAATCTTTGCGAACTATAAATGTACTAATTTCTCAATGAACTATACAAAGCACGTCGGGGTCAGCTCCTGTCCGATAAAATGCACCTGCCGTCAAACCTCCGGCTACGGCTGCACTATTGTTAGCATATTGAGGAATGCCCACTACCTGCAAACTAGATGTTGGAACCTTTGTACCAATACCGACTTTTCCGTCACCGGTAATTCTCATTTTCTCTGTTCTTGCGCCTGAATTCGAAGGGTTTGTCTCAAATGCAAAATATACGGGAAATGATGCTGCAGCCCAGTCAGATTCAGCATATCCGACAATGCCGGCGCCATTTTTATTATTACCGTCAGAACCAACTCCTCCCATCAGTATATAACCTAAACGATCATCTTTCAGCGGTAAGCCGGTTGTTCTATTCCTTAAAAAAAGCATCCCAGGACTTTCTGCGCGACCATCACCCGTATAATGGTTTATATATTGTGCTACAAATTGATCATTAGTGTTTACCGTTATACCTGAACCAGGTGCAGATATTCCAATACCTATCTTGCCGGCATCATTTACAACGAAATTTGGAGTTGTGATGCTGCCTGTATCCGACACCACAAACTTGTTAATCGTTCCCGTGGCATCCTGCACTATAAGTTTGTCTACTGCCAGCGCGCTTGTGCTTGCTGCGGCCACACAAGCCACAACCAATAACGAAGTGATCGTTCTTTTGATCCCATTTCTGCTTTCCGAGTGTCTCATGATTTACTCCTTTTTTTTAGCTTAAATCTCCGGTAAAATGACCGATATTTTCCGTGACGATGTGACCTAATGAAGTAGCTGAGCTAACTATCTGAAAGAGAGGATTTGTTACAAAACATGGTGAGTATACCCTATATTATGAAATTTACCAATAATCTATTTTCCCACTGCCAAAAGTGCTCTCGGGCTACCGGCACAATCATTTTTCACCGGTCAGCATATCCACATTCACCCCGGCAAGCTCCACAGCCTCTTCCGCACTCATCCCCTTCTCTAGCAAGCGCCGGGCAACCTCAAGCTTCCCTTGTAATATCCCCTTCTCCAGCCCTTCTTCCAGCCCTGCTTCACGGCCTTCTTCACGACCTTCTTCACGGCCGCGTTCCAACCCCTTCTTTTCCGCCAGTTCTATCGAACCTTTCTGGAGCATGATGAAGTCTTTGCGCTTCCATTGCGCTTCCTGCTCCTCAAGGGTGAGCCCGGCCTCGTTGGCTATCGTGAATGCGTGAGACAGTTCAGGTAAAAGAGAGAGGGTTTCAGGGATGTAGGCCAGACTTCCGGCGTTTTTGATGAAGTAGATCCATTTGTCGGTTATATCGCTCAGTTCCACTTCCGTTTTGTTGAACTTGGGCAGTTCTATGAATATCAGTTCAATATCGCCGTTGTAGTCGATCAGGTAATTTTTTTCGGTGAGGCGAAAGGTGCTTTTGTACTCCTTCATCTCGGCAAACATTATAAAATCCGTAATGGTGAGTGCGATAACCGGATTCAGAAGGTGATACCGCTCACCCTGTACCAGTTGGGTGAAATAGGCTTTGGCGGCGTTGTAGAGTATCCGCTGCTCCATCCCCTGAACATTCAGGATCTGCATCTCGATGATGACGGTCGTGCCGGTGGAGAGCTTTGCCTTGACATCCACATAGGTGTCTTTCATCCCCTTGATCAGGGGAATCTGATAGGGATCGACGATGGTAAGATCTTCAATGACTTCACCCCCGGCAAAGAGCACCAGAGAATTAAGGAAGCTGAGGAGTATATCCTTGGAGCCTTCACTGCCGAAAACCTTTTTGAAGGCAAAGTCCGTTTTTACATCAAGGAACTTCATGGTTTGATAATCGCCAGAGGTATACCGGCGGTAACAGCCAGGTTGCCGAGGATCTGGGTGATATCCTTGAGTTCCTTCATCCAGGACACCCGCTCCAGTTTCTGCGGCACGATCACGGTGTCGCCGGCATGAAGCTTGGTAGACAGAAATCCTCCCGAACTCAAGAAGGAAAAGGCGCCGTCGCTTATCTTGCCTCGGACATTGCCGTCGGCCATAATGACGTACATCTCGTCGGTCTCGGCGCCGCCTGTAGGGCCACCCGCCATGTCGAGATAGTACGACACATCCTTGCCCGGCAGCCAGATAGTCGACGTGGTATTGGCCACCTCACCCAATACCGTGACCGCCATGATTGACTGGGGAATCTCCAGGGTATCGCCCCCCATCAACTCCAGATCGTAGGGACTATGCTGTTGTTTGTTCAGCGGTTCCAGTTTTATGGCAATCCGTCCCTCAGCTTTGGCGTACTTTATCTTTTCCATAGAGTTCTTGAGCCCATCCAGGGCGAGCTTCGTCGCCGCCACTTCTTCGGTGGTGGTCGCCGCAGCAGCGAGCTCCTGTTCCTTTATGGCGATATTCTTTTCCATCCTGGTTATCATCTCATCCATCCGCTCCTGCTGGAGCTTCCGAACCGATTGTCGCGTGAACTTGGCGCCGAAGAGGTACGACTTGTCGGTAAAGCCGCCGGCCCGCCGGATCAGATCGCTGAGATGTTCCCCCTTGAAGAGCGGATAGGTCCCAGGGAAGAGCACTTCACCCTTGATAACGGCGTAGCGCTCGGTCTCCTCCAACCAGTTCGGAATCCGCTTTACGATCAACTCGTCCAGCGGTTCCAAGAGAATGTTCTCCTTGGGATTACCCTTGAGGGCCTCCCCCAGGTTAACAATAACCGATGATGAGGTCACCGATACGCCGTCATGCCTGGTCCGGATAAGCTCGGCAGAGACAAGGTACGCGGTCAGCTTGGGATTGCCAGCCTGGAGGAGGAGGTCTCGGACGGTCATGTTCCGCATAAGCCGGTAATCGCCGGGCTTCTGAACCTCACCGTGCACCCGCACCAGCGGCAACTCTTCCAACTCCCAGCGGGAGAAGATCCGTATCCGGTCGAACTCCTTGAGTTCCAGATTGTGCGTCGGATCGCCGGTCAGAGCCTTGGCCGGACTGAACGAGAGATATTCGGGATGAAAGTCAGGGGGGAAGAGTCGGACCAGCTCGGCATTCCCGTCGGCATATTCGGCAAGCAAGTTTTCCGGTTTGAGAAGATCAGTCACCTTCATGCCGGGATGCAGAGCATAATCCCCCGGACGGAGAATATAGCCGTCCAGACGGACATAACCGCGCAGGTCGGCGTTAGTGGGGAAAATCTTAACGTAATCCAACTCCTTGATAGCAATGCTCCCCGTTAGCTCATCCAGCGACTTACCGGTCAGCTTGGTATCGAGGCTGAAATCCAGAGCTTCGGTCTTGTCATGGGGAACCGTTCTGGTAATCAGCACCCGCTGGAGATAGCCGGACGGATTGACACCGCTGGCCAGAGACAAGAGTTCCTTTAGGGTCGTCTCTCCCTTCAGTTCGTAAATGGCTGGTCGTCGGACATTCCCCGCAATCCCAGCCAAGGGGCCGACGGGGGGGACGAAGATGGTGTCTCCGGGCTGAACACGGACATCCCTGCTTTTGTCCCCAAACAGAAAGAAGTCGTAGAGATCAACCGCTTCGGCCACCTTCCCCCCACGCTTGATCTGGATGTTCCGAAGGCTACCGTTCTTGGTGGGTCCGCCGGCAGCGCCCAAGGCATTAATGACGGTTGCCAGAGAGGAGACAGTGTAATCACCGGGTGCGACGACCTCCCCCACCAGATAGACCTTGATCAGCCTTGTTCTCCCCAGAGTAGCGGAGAGCTGAAAATCCTTGAAAACCCGAGAAAGGTGTGATCGGAGCACCTGGGAGAGCTGCCCGTAGGTGACCCCCTGGATCTTGACCGTTCCGACCTTGGGCAGGGTGATCTCACCGTTGCGGTTCACCTCCAGTTCATAGGTCCCCTCCAGACTTCCCCAAGCGGTCAGGACCACCCAGTCCCCGGCACCGATGATGTACTCAGGCCCCACGGGGACATCGGTCAGCGGACTGAATACAGTCCCCCCCTGAAAGAAACTGTAGCCGTACTGGTAGATACTACTGACCCCGAAGGGAATGGACTTCGGCATCTCATTCACGGTGCGGTCTTCGCCGGACATCGACCGTTCCACTGCCGAGAGTTCAGGCAGTGTAACACGCGGCATCCTGCCGTTCTCTCCTCCCGGTTGAGGAGATACCAGCAACTGAGGCTGCTGCTGACCCTGTTGTTGCGGCACAATCTGCCGCTGCGATCGCTGCTGGCACTGTTGCTGGCACTGCTGCTGGAGATACGGCAGCATAAGCTGCAGGCACTGCTGCTGGCACTGCTGCTGAATCTGCTCAGGAGTCAACATACCGGATCGGCCGGACGGACCCTGCGCGTTATCTAATGAAGTATTAGCTATCGTGTTGTTCTGTGATGACGGCAACGTCTGAGTCAATTTCACCGAATTTGCGGAAAAAGTTGAAGAGACGGTACCGACCGGAGGAATCTGATTGATGCTGCCGTTCAAACTGCCGGGCTTGGCGCCGAGTGTCCCCGAAGTCTGTCCGGTCAGAACGGCCCCTGCCTCCGGTGACGGTACGTAGCCACCGACTCCGGCCCCTTCGGCAAAGAGCCGGGATACCGTCATGCTGAGAAACAGCAGACAGAACGAGACGACTAGGACGGCGGATTTCTTCATTATTTGTTCTCCTTGAACCATATCAAAGGCCACCGGCTCACGCCCATGACCCCGAG
>CAIUWK010000057.1 GCA_903902855.1 uncultured Geobacter sp.
CAGGGGATGCGCCGGTAAGGCGGCATCCCCTGGATGCGTCACGGGATGGAAGGGGGGGACTGACCGCAGAGCAGTCCCGGTTCTCGGCAGATGTCGGTGAGCGCCTGGAGGGCGTCGGTGGTGGTGAAGAGCCCCACCAGAGTCTCCCCCTTCATGACCAGGACGCCGTTGAGTTTGCGATCGTGGAGGAGTTGTGCAGCCTCCGCCAGGTCGGTATCGGGGGTGATCCGGTGTGGGGTGGGGTTCATGGCCTCGCTGACAGGGGTCTTGGCCAGGAGATAGTGGACCTCCCAGGTGTCCAGACTGGTGGCTTTGCCGGGAGCGAACTCCTTGAGCATCTTCTCGGTGAGGATGCCGACGACCTTCCCTTTGGAGACCACGGGAAGGCGGCGGATGTTGTTCTCTTTCATGAGGTGGATTGCCTCCATGATGGAGGCATTAGTATCGATGACCACCAGCCTGGTGGAGATCCAGCGTGAAACAGTGGGCATGGTTACCTCCTACATTCCCAGGAATGCTTTCTTGATATGGTCGTTGTTGAGCAGGTCGGTGCCGGTCCCGGTGAGCACCACCCTGCCTGTTTCCAGAACATAGGCCCGGTTAGCGATCCGCAGTGACTGATAGACGTTCTGTTCCACCAGGAGGATGGTCACCCCCTGCCGGTTGATTTCGATGATGATATCGAAGATGTTCTTGACGAAGAGGGGGGAGAGTCCCAGGGAGGGCTCATCCAGGAGGAGGAGCTTGGGGTTGGCCATGAGTCCCCGACCGATGGCCAGCATCTGCTGTTCGCCGCCGGACATGGTCCCCCCCAGCTGTTTTTCCCGTTCCTTGAGGCGCGGGAAGAGGGTGAAGACCAACGCCATGTTCTTTTCGCGCTCCTTCCGGGCGCTGGGGATGTACGACCCCATCCGGAGGTTCTCCATGACCGTCATTTCCGGGAAGATTTTACGCCCCTCGGGGACCTGCACGACCCCCTGCTCCACCACCTGATGGGACTCCAGCCGGGTCAGGTCAACGCCGTTGAAGGTCATTGATCCGGAGTTCGGCTTTACCAGCCGGGAGATATTTTTCAGGGTGGTGGACTTGCCGGCGCCGTTGGCCCCCACCACGGTGACGATCTCCCCCTGATTCACCTCCAGGTCGATCTCCCAGAGGACCTTCAGGTCACCATAGCTGAAATTAAGCTTGTCGATCTTAAGCATGGAAATCCCCCAGATACGCCTTCACCACTTCGGGGTTGTTGACCACCTCCTGGGGTGACCCCTCCGTCAGCTTTTCCCCCGAATTCAGCACCACGATCCGGTCGGAGATCCTCATGATCGCCTTCATGTCATGCTCGATGACCATCTGGGTGATTCCCTGTTTCTTGATATCCAGGATGAGCTGGATGATCTCTTCGCTCTCCGACGGGTTGAGCCCCCCCATGACCTCATCCAGGAGGAGGAGCTCCGGTCTGGTGGCCAGGACCCGGGCAACCTCCAGTTTCTTCCGCTCGCCGATGGTGAGCCTCCCGGCCGGGAAGTCGGCCTTATGCTCCAGCTTGACCACCATGATCTGTTCCATGGCCAACTCCCGGGCCTTTTTGAGTGACCCGGTGCGGCAGAGCGCCCCCACCATGACGTTGTCCTGCACGGACATCTTGGCTAGGGGGCGGACCTTCTGCCAGGTACGGGCCATCCCCAGCTTGCAGACCATGTCGGGCTCCAGGCCGTTCATCAGCTTCCCCTTGAAGAGCACCTCACCCTTGGAGGGGGGGTAATAGCCGGTGATGCAGTTGAAGAGAGTGGTCTTCCCGGCGCCGTTGGGGCCGATGAGACCCATAATCATCCCCTGGGTCATGGTAAAGGAGACATCGGCATTGGCCGCCAGCCCGCCGAAAAATTTGCTCACATGCTTGATTTCCAAGATCGCCATTGTCAGTACCTTTGAGGGACCGGGGACTGGGGACCGGTAAAATCCGGACACCTCAAAACCCTGTCTCCAACCACCTTATTCCTTGTAGCGAATACGCGCCCCAAGGACGCTCCTTCAAACTCGTTATTACCGTCCGCCTTACCGGTCCCCAGTCCCCGGTCCCCGCCTTTACCGGTCCAAGCCTTTACCGGTCCCCAGTCCCCAGTCCCGGCTTTTCTTCTTGACGAACCCAAGCACGCCGTCGGGCATGAAGAGGATGACGATGACCACGAGGATGCCGTAAATCAGGACATGGGCGTGGGCCAGGTGCTCCTTGAGGAAGATGCCGACTCCCGAATCCTCCCGGACCACCCCACAGTTGATGAGCCCTTGGGCGATGACGTTGCTCCGGAGCGCTTCCGAGAGCGGGACCAGCACCAGGGCGCCGATCAGGGGGCCGTAGATGGTGCCGATACCGCCGATGATGGCAATGAGTACGATCTGCACGGAGAGGTCCAGGCTGAGCACCGTGGAGGGGTCGATAAACTTGATGTAGATGGCGTAGAAAGAGCCGGCCAGGGAGGTGAGTGCCGCTGAAATTGCCAGGGCGATGCTCTTGTAGAGGCTCAGGCTGATCCCCAGGGAGTGGGCTGCGTCCTGGTCCTCGCGAATGGCCTGGACGTAGTAACCCAGTTTGGAATTCTGCAGCAGCCAGGTGACGACGATGGTGAAGATCGCCAGGAGCAGGCTGATGTAATAGAAGGGAACCTTGGAGACGAAGTCGGTGATGACGGTCCCACCGATCTTGAAGGGGGGGAGATCGGAGAGGAGAATCCCTTCGGCGCCGTTGGTCACTGCCGGGGTGTTGAGGACGGTGATCCGGACGATCTCCGCCACGGCGATGGAGGCAAGAACGAAGTAGGGGCCGCGGAGCCGGAAGCAGATGCTGCCGATGATGAGCGACAGGAGCACGGCCACGGCCATGCCGGCCCACATGCCGTACCAGGGGGGGATCTCCCACTTCTGGAGCAGGACCAGGGTCCCGTAGGCCCCGGCCCCGTAGTAGGCGGCGTGCCCCACGGAGTACTGGCCGGTGTAGCCGCCGATGATGTTCCAGCTCTCTCCCATGATGGTGGAGAGAAAGAGAAGGATCATCATGTGCAGGGCGTAGGGGCTCTGCACGAAGGAGGGGAAACAGAAAAGCGCCCCCAGCAGCACGATGCCGATGATCAGTGACGGTATGGAGAACCCTCTCGTGTTTCCGGTTATCAGGGATAATGGCTTCATCACGAGTGACTCCGGTTATGTGGAGGATTTTCCCATCAGCCCCGCAGGCTTGATGAGCAGGACCAGAAGGAAGATGGAGAAGACCAGCACGTCCTTCCAGTCCGACGAGATGGTGACCGCCCCCACCGACTCAACCACGCCGATGATGATCCCCCCCAAGGTGGCACCAACGATACTCCCCATCCCTCCGAGAACGGTGATGACGAAGGCCTTGAGGGTAAAGGCACTCCCCACCTGGGGAAAGATGTAGTAGGTGGGGGAGATGAGCGCCCCGGCGGTGCCGGCCAGGGAGGCCCCCAGGCCGAAGGCGATGATGGACATCCGCTTTACATTGATCCCCATAAGCTGGGCTGCCTCCCGATCCTGGGCCGTGGCCCGGATCGCCTGTCCGGTATCGGTCTTCATGAAAAACCAGTAGAGGAGGAGGGTGATGACCGCGGTAATGAGGAAGGAGAGCGCCAGGGGTTGGGAGATGGAGATCCCCATGATGTTGAAGCTGGAGGAGGAGTAGGAGGTGGTCAGGATCTTGTAGTCAGAGGTGAAGGCCAGCATGGCGCTGTTGCTCATGATCAGCCCCAGACCGATGGTCAGCAGGATCTGGTTCTGGGGGAGCGAACCGATGATCCGGTTGATGAAGAGCTTCTGGATGATCCCGCCGAAGATGAACATAGTGGGTATGGTGATGATCACCGAGACGAAGGGATCGATCCCCAACTGGGTGAAGAGGAAGTAGGTCAGATACATCCCCACCATCATCAGGTCGCCGTGGGCAAAGTTGATGACCCGCATCACTCCGAAGATGATGGTGAGGCCGACGCCGATGAGGGCGTAGACCCCACCCACCAGGATGCCGCTGATGATGGCCTGCATGAGAACGGAGGAGGTCATGGTGACTCCTATTTTCTCACGAACGGGTAGATCGCCTTCTTGGTGGCGTACTTGGGGGGAAAGACGGTCTCGTACTTGCCGGCCTGGATCTGCTGGACCAGCATTTCGTGACGATTCTGGTTGGTGAACTTCTCGTACTCCACGAACTTCACGTCCCCCATGATCCCTTTCCAGGAACCGTTCTTGAGACCGGCCCGGGTCTTGTCCCGGTCGCCGGCGTTGGCGGCAGCGGTTTCCCCCATGATACGGAGCGCCTCATAGGCGCAGGCGGCGTGGTAGGTCGGCTCCTTGCCGAACTTGGCCTTGTACCGTTTGCCGAAGTCGGCGGCTCCCGGCCAGTTCACGTCGTCGGTCCACTGGGTGCTGGAAAAGACGTGATCCGAAATCTCCTTCTGGGCCAGGAACTGGGCGGTGGTGAAGCCGGCGCCGGCTCCCAGGAAAGCCTTGGGGCTAACACCGATCTCTTTTGATTGACGCATGAGGGTGATGGCGTCCACCTCGTAGGAGACCATGAAGATCAGGTCGGGATTGAGGGATTTAATCTTGGAGAGGGTGGAACGAAAATCGGGGGCCCCTTTCTGGTATTTCTCGTTGGCCACCTCCCTGATCCCCAGCTTGGCGGCATAGCTCTGGGCGGTCTTCACCGTGGAGATGCCGAAGTCGGTATTGGCGTAGACGTAGGCGATGGTCTGGGGTTTCCCCTGGGTCATAATGGCGTCCATGATCACCGAGGAGTAGACGTCGGCCGGGGCGTTGAGCCTGAAGACGTACTTGAACCCCTTCTGGGTGATCTCTTCCTTGGCTGCGGCAGGAATGAGCTGGGGCACCTTGTACTTGTCGGCCTGGCTGGCCACGGCATTGGCGCAGGCCGAGGTGTAGGGACCCACCACGCCGGCCACGTTGTCCCGGGTGGCCAGTTTCTCGAAGGCGGAGAGCGCCTTCTCCGGCTTGCCGGTGTCGTCTTCCTTCACCAGTTCCACCTCAATCCCCTTCTTTTTCAGATCCTCAACGGCCATCATCGCACCGTTGGTGAGATTCTCGCCGATGGGGGCCTCGGCTCCGGTTATGGTGTTAATGAAACCGAGTTTGACTCTTGATGCCTGTGAGACGCCGGGAATGGTCAGGGCGAGAACGGTTGCTACTACGGCAATCTGCTTGAACATGCTGCTCTCCTTTCCTGCGAGGATGGTGACGGTCTCCGTTGAGCCGATGGATTACGGGAAAACCTTGTTCTATAAGCAAGGATTGTGCCGGAAAATCGTTATCCGGTACTACGTTGATTTAACGAATAAATTATGGTTTGAGCGGGACGATGATCGTCGGTCGTCGGGTGATCTGGCGGTAATTAGGCTGAAGTCAGCCAAAACACCGGTTTGGTGCCGAGTGAATGAAGTTTGGGATTACCGCTTGCATTCCGGGGAGTGGCTGGTATTATGGCGCTGAATTCCCGGGGGGAAGGCAGGAGCCGTCCCCTCTGTTCTATCCCTGGCACGAAAGAGAGGAGAGAGTCATAAACTCTATTCTGTACGGAGTCATAACGGGAATGGCCTATCGGCGGCAGTTGCGGGAGATCTCCTGCCGGTATCGCGTCCCGCAACGGACGGTTGCCGTCAATCCGGAGGAACTGGCGGCCCGGGGGGTAACCGTGCTGGTGCTGGATTTCGACGGGGTCCTGGCCCCCCATGGTGCGACTGAGCCACTCCCTGAAGTCGTTGAGTGGCTGCATCGTTGCGCCGCCATCCTGGGGGAGGAACGGCTCTTCATCCTCTCCAACCGGCCTGACCCGCTGCGCGCTGACTATTTTCGGCGGGAATTTCCCGGGGTCAGTTTTATCTCCGGGGTGAAAAAGAAGCCTTATCCCGACGGTCTGCAGCGGATCATGGAACTCTCCGGAGCCGCACCGGAACAGGTCATGCTGCTGGATGACCGGCTGCTCACGGGGGTGCTGGCGGCCTGTCTCGCCGGGACCGGTATCATCTATATCACTGCTCCCTATGTCTCTTTGGCGAAACATCCGGTGATGGAAAGTTTCTTCATGCTGCTCCGCTTTGCCGAGCGAAGGGTCATCGCCCTGGCCGGCCTGCTTGCCTAGTAACTCAGGTTGATAGGCTGAAGGCTATCAGAAAACCTTTGGCAAAATCAATAAGGGCGATGTGCACGAGACAGGTTTAACCTTCAGCCTTCAGCCTTATCCCCAAAGTTAGAATATTCCCAGGAGACGGCAGCATGGAATGGTTGACTGATCCGCAGGTATGGCTGGCACTGGTTACGCTACGAAGAACTCTAGCCGACTCCTAACAGTTTTTCCATATTACGGCAGAGATCAAGCATTCTGACCGGCTTGCTGAGATACGCATCTGCTCCGGCAGCAAGGCATCGTTCCCGGTCCCCTTGCATGGCCAGGGCGGTCAGGGCAATGATCGGCACAGAGGCGGCACTCTGCTCGGGGAACTCCCTGATACGCCGGATAGCCTCTACGCCATTCATTCCCGGCAGTTGAATATCCATGAGAATCAGCGCCGGTCGGTCGTCACTTGCCCTGGTCACCGCCCTTTCTCCGTCGCCTGCCGTAATGACTCGAAACCCTTTGGCCCGGAGATGCCCCTCGGTCATCTGCAGGGATGTCTGGTTGTCATCCACCAGAAGAATAAGGGGGAATTTCAGGGGATCGGGATTATGTTGGATTTCCAGTGGTGGAATATTGGAGAGCGAGCACGTTCCGACACCTTCGGTTTCCGGTTCGCAATTCTCCCACGGCAAGGTAATAGAGAATCGGCTTCCCTTGCCCGCTTCACTTATTGCCGAGACTGAACCTCCCAGCAGTTCTGCCAGACGTGACACCAGGGACAATCCCAATCCGGTCCCCTCGTACTGTCGGGAAAGAGAGTTATCTACCTGAACGAACGGTTGAAATAATTTTTGCATATTCTCCGGAGTAATCCCTATACCCGTATCACAAATGTGAAATCTGATCTGCTGCTGTTTCCGCTCTCCGATGACCTCAAGCATCACCTTTCCCCCTTCCGGAGTAAACTTGACGGCGTTACAGAGGAGATTAACCAGCATCTGTTTCAGACGGCGCTGATCGCAACGGATTGCCTTCGGAATTTCAGTAAACAGCGAAACGACCTCTATCCGTTTTTTCATGGCCATCTCTGTGATGAAACAGAGGCTTGCCTCACAGATACTCTCCACTGGTACCGATTCCATGTCGAGTTCAAGTTTGTCGGCTTCGATCTTGGAAAGATCCAGGATGTCGTTGATGAGAGTGAGCAGATGACGGCCGCTTTCCTCGATGGTAACGACAGCCTTGAGTTGGCCCGGGGTCAGTGTCCCCAGATAGGACTCCTGGAGTGCTTCTGAAAAGCCGAGGATGGCGTTCAAGGGGGTTCGGAGTTCATGGCTCATGTTGGCGAGAAATTGTGATTTAGCTTTATTTGCCGCATCCGCCTCCTCTTTTGCGGCAGTTAATTCGTTGGTTCTCCTGACGACTTTCGCCTCCAATTCGTCATGATAACCCAATAATTGGTCGTCGCGGTATTGGATCTGCGTAAGCATCTGATTGAACCCGGCTATCAGAGTTCCCAGTTCGTCGCTGCTTTCCCCCACGGCACGAAGGGAGTAGTCCCTGGCAGTCGAGACTTGTTCCATTGTCTTGGCCAGATGGACTACCGGGTCGGAAATCAGTCGTTGCAACCTGGCGGAAAGAAGATACGCGACGCCTGCTGCTCCCGCCACAATCAGGCAGACCACCAACAGAAATCCGGAGAGTCGGGAGATAAGGTCACTGAGATCGGAAAATATGACAACGGTACTGATCTCCCGGTCAAACAGTCTCACCGGATAGACCGTTACCAAACGGAAATTTCGTGGCCAGAAATTCAGCTCTTCAGCGGCCAATGATACGATGGTTTTTTGCGGGACCCTCTGCTTGCCGCCGTCAGGGGCGATTCCCGGTAACCCTGGTAGTGAGGGGGCGGTTGATCGGAGATACGAGGCAAAGAGTTCGCCATCGGCGGCGATGATGTAGGCGGACGTGACATGAGACACGTCTGCCAGGGCGGCAAGCGTTTCCTGCGCCGCCTGCGGGTCATGGAAATCGATGGCAGATGTCGTATTCCTGCCGATAATCGTCGCCAGAATTTTGTGATTTCTTTTTTCAATCTTCTGGTAGGTTATCAGTTCATTACCGATAAACGCCAGTGAGGCCATGGCAAGGACCACCCCGCTGGTGAAAAGGATGACCATGATGAGTTTGCGCTTGATGGTGGCATGTTTGAACTTGCCGATAATAAGATGATAGATCACCTGTCATCCCTCACGATACGGGCCAGCTTGAGGAGTTGTGAGCTTATCTTTATCCGGTGCTGCCGTGCTGCCGTCAGATTGATCTCTAGACGAATTCTGCTCCTTTCTTTGCTCAGTTCGATCATGCCGCCTACCTCGGCAAAACCATTGAGGTCGCTGATGGTCAGCACGGCTGCTGAGCCGATTTTACCGAGAAGAGTGGCTATTTGCGCTTTTTCAGAGGCGTTGATCACCAGGACTTGGCATTTATTGACGTCTTCACCGGTTGATATTTTTCGTACTGTCAGTGGTCGTCCCTTTTGTTGCCGGCCATTCAGGGTAGTTACCACCCTGTCCAAGGGGCCATTGCCATAAACGCAGATCGTAAGGGGGGGATTCTCCGTTGAGAAGAGCTCGGCAGGCCAGTCAACATAGCTGAGAATATTGTAGATCATGGCCACTTTAACCTGGTATTCACCGGTGGCCGCCGTATCCTCGGCACGGAGCGAAATCGGGCAGAACCATCCGGTAATGACCACCAGAGCCAGGAGCGGTACCCTTCGCAGTAATAATGTCATCCGTTTGGCAACAGCCTTCGGCCTGCTGCTGTTAACTCCCAAACTCATAGCTCACCCGAAGAAGGTATTCACGGCCGGAACCGGGTAACGGAGCATGCCCGCCGTTGTAAGGCTGGATAAAGGTATGGGTCGTGTCCAGCAGGTCATAGATCCCGCACCCCACATTCACCCCTTTCCGGAAGGCGTTTTTATAGAGGAGGTAGATGTTGGCCACCAGTTCCGGATCGTAGCGTTTTATAACAGACTGATTCGTCGCCGGGTCGATGTGGTCGTAACCGTAGCGGTCACTGACAAAGATCAAGGAACTGTTGAGGTTGAGGTTGGGAGTCATGCGCCAGTTGGCGTCAACGGTCACCTTGTGGGCTGGAAACCCGAGGAAGACAGAGTCGTTTCCCGGGACTCGATAGTATGCTGCCCCCTGGCCCGTGGCCTGGTAGAAGGCATAGCGCAGAGCAAGATGCCCCCAGTTGTCATGGAAACGGTACTCTGCCTCAACCCCCCGTGAGCCGACACGTCCCTGATTCCGGTACGTATCGATATCGTTCACCGGATCATACTGATACACAATGGGATGGTCCATGCTGATGGAGAAGAGGTTAAGGGATGCATGGTTACGGCTGTCGAAGCGGTGGCTTGTCTCCAGTTCAATGACATTTGATGTTTCCGTCTGTAATTTCTGTCCGGATTTCAAACCCGCAGAGGTCTGCTCTATGGATGGGGCCCGATACGCTCCGCTGTAGAGCAGTTTCAGACTCGTATCCCCAAAGGAGCGCGTTAGGCTCAGGCGGGGCACGACGGCGGGATCGTAATCGCTCTGTTTTTCCAGACGGAGGCCGGCCGTTATGTTGACCAAGGGCGTTTCCAACAACCATTCGTTGTACAGAGCATACCGGTTGAGATCGATCTGCTGCGCTCCTCCCGGAAAGAGGTACTTTCTGTCAGCGTTGTTGTCGCCATAACGGGCAAGTTGATACTCATACTCCACACCGAACTGGGTATGAGCCCATGACCGTGGGTTCCAGAGAGTATTGAGACTCACGTTATACGTCTGGACGGTGGGATCATAGTAGGTGGGATCGTTCACGGGGACTCTGGTATTGCGCCACGGTTGTTGGATGGCTGTCTTGACAGCGGCAGTCACGCTTAGTTCTTCCGTAACCGGCCACTGGTAGGCAAGTCGACCGAGGTAGGAACTGAAGCCGGGCTTGATGTCATTGGGGACGACATCGCCATAACCGTCACGGCCGGTGGTCCGGTAGCGGTCATAGATAAAGCCGCCGCTGAAACCGCCGCTCTTCAGGTTGAGGATCGCATTTCCAGTGTTTAGATTGGAGTCGTTGTTCATGCTCGTGGCAGTGCCGGACTGATCAACATACGTCTTGTCGCTCCGCTGGGCTATGCCTCCGGAAAGAGAAAGACCAAGGTAGCCATCCGGACCAAGAACAGTCCCATATTTGGCCGCCAGATTTTTCCGGTTGAAGCCATGATCAGAAAATCCGGTGGTGGAGGAGACCCTTCCCCCCGGCAGCTCCGCTCCGGTCATGGTAATGACGTTTATGACTGCCAGTTCCGCAAAATTGCCGAAGCGTGCCGACCCCGGACCACGGATGATTTCGATCTTTTCGATGAGGTCGACGGGAAAATGGTTGCCATAGGGGACATTGCCGTACATATATTCATTGAATCCCAGGCCGTCGACGGTGAGTAAAATTTTCCCTTCATGCCCCCAGAGGCCGCGAAACCCCACCCCCACCACGTTCCAGATGTCAACACCGAAGTCGAAACCGGGCACCATGCGCAGGACGTCGATCAAATCTCTGGCGCCGGACAAAGCGATATCATCGCGCGTGATAATGCTGACCACCGCCGGTGCTTCGCTTTGTATGGTCGGTTTCACCGAGACCATGGTCACGTCGATATTGAGGAGTTCGTCAAGGGAGAGCTCCAAGAGCGAGTTTGACGACTCCTCCGCCTCCGGCTGGTCGACTGCTGCTAACAGTGACGGTATGCCGCCAATCGTCATTGTCAAGCAACCGCACAGGAGAAATATCGTTAACTGTCTGGTAAGGGAAGACATAGATTACTCGGTTTCAGTTTTGTTAAAGAATATATTATAATTTGTATCGACCTACTTTTATCATTATCGGCATGATTGGTAAAGATTTATTTTAAAGGCAGTACGGAGAGAAGAGAGTAGGGGGGGGGCAGTGGAGACTCGTTTCCCGCTCTCCCCTCAGTGGGAGAGGGTCGGGGTGAGGGGTGGTTTCGCTGCTTCCGATATTTCGGCTTTCAATCGGGCCAGTTCGGACCTGGCCGCCACCAGCTGCAGTTGGATATTCACTCGGGCGTTCACCACTATTACGTCCAAGGGGTTGGCAATATAATCCACGGCGCCCGCCGAGAAACCGGTGACGATTTCCTGACTGTCGTCACCGGAGAGCAGAAGTATGAGCGGGATCTCTGCTGTGGCCTGATTTCCCGACAGGGCGCGGCAGAGCTCATAACCGTCCATTGCCCCATTCAGGAGGATCAGATCAGGTTGAGTGGAGAGCGCCAGTTTCATGGCGGTGGCTCCGTCGGTGGCGGCCAGACAGGTATGATGTTCAGGGAGCATCTCGTTCAGACGGGTAATGATGGCCGGGTCACGATCCACAAGGAGGATTGTGACTCCCGGTCGCACCTGGGCGAGGCGCTGGGGGAGAATAAGCGTCGCCCCCTTTTCGGATTCAGGATTCGGTTCACCAAACATTAGCGGCATTTCGCTGCAGCCGGAACGTACCAAGCGGATGAGGCAGGCGTAGAGCCGGTCCGGGTTCACCGGTTTGGCCAAATGATCGTTCATACCGCCGGCCAGACAGTGATCCCGCTCTTCCTTCATGGCATGGGCCGTCATGGCGATGATGGGGAGACGATGGGCGGAAATCTGTTCCCTTATGATGAGTGTCGCGCCGTAACCATCCAGCACCGGCATCTGCAAATCCATGAGAACGGCGTCGAAGGGGGGAGCGGCTGTCGTAGCGGCGGTCACCGCCTGCCGGCCATCGTCAACCACCGTGACGATTGCCCTCACCTGCTCAAGAATCTCCCGGAGCACCTGTTGATTGAGCTCCTGATCTTCCGCCACCAACAGACGGCATCCCGTCAGCGCGGCTCTCACGGACTCCTTGTCCGGCAGTACTTCCGATACCATCGCCGGCGCCGCACTCGGCAGGAACCGGAGGGTGCACCCAGCGGATGGCACCCGTTGCGTCATGGACCCTGTTTTCAATGGTGACGACGGGAGTGGTGGGGGAGAGCCGGCGTAGCAGCGTGTGAAGATGCGGGAGATCCTCGTCGAACACTTCCGGTTGCCATCCCCGGCCGACTAACTCCTCACTCGTCTTGCCGAAGAAGCGACAGTAGACCTCGTTGACAAAAGTGTAGGTTCCGTCGGGAAGATTACGGGAGATGATTTCCGTCTGATCTTCCAGCACCGCCCGATAACGCTCCTCACTGGTCCGGAGCATGGCCGAACTTTGCTTCAGTGCAATCGTCCGTTTCTCAACTTTGCGTTCATGTTCGCTGTTGAGCTGGCGGATCTCTTCCTCTGCCGTCTTCTGCGGGGTAATATTCTCGAAGACCGCTTCGAGGGGGGATTTTTGGGGAGTAAGGAGGGGGTGATCGATAATCATCGGTATGACCTTAATTTTTGCATAAAATGATCATCGCACCATAGCAGCAACTCTCCTCATGAACAATCTGAATTACAAGTTTTTTCATATAGTTATCTTGCGAGGAACGGAGATTTTGTTGAACTGCGTCTTCAAGATTATTCCACGACCGAATGCCCTTTTGTTTCTCGCCCGATCAGATGGTTTTTTTTTGCCCTTGAGGGAGAAGGTGGCCGCAGTACCCCCTCACCCTGTCCCTCTCCCACAAGGGGCGAGGGGACGTTGATTGCGAAGGCAGTGCTGAAATTGCGGCATTTTCTTTGGAGTGGGAACGAAAATTATCCTCATTCCCACCCGATTCAACTCATGAACTCTCCCCCTCTCCCCTCAGTGGGAGAGGGTCGGGGTGAGGGGTGGTTTAGGACGTTCCGTTCTTAATGAACTCCTCCCGACGGAGCGCCGATTTTCTGTTTCTTCAGGAGGAGCAGGAGGGGGATGATGACAAGAAAGGCCAAACCGACGATGAAGAAGATCCGGTTGTAGGAGAGGATACCCGCCTCTCTCCGGACCATGCCGTACATTAGCGCCAGGGAACTTTTTTCGGCAGTGAAGGGGTCCATCCCCTTGGCCATGAGCCCCCCCTTGATGGCGGCCTGTTTGATCCGGAATGCCTGATTCAACGGGGTAATGTGACTCACCAGCACGTTCTGGTAAAACTGGCCGTAGCGTGACAGGAGTGTCGCCGCAATGGCGATCCCCACGCTCCCTCCGATGTTCCGCAGGAGGTTGAACATCCCGGTGGCGTTCCCCATCTCTTCCCGGGAGATGGTGGAGAGGGTGACGGTGGTGAGCGGGACGAAAATCATGGCCAGGCCGATCCCCAGAACGATGCGCGGCCAGACAAAATCCCAGTAGGATGCCTCCAGGGTGAACCGCTGCATGATGAACATGGAGGTGGCGCCGATGATGAGCCCGGCCAAAACGACCTTGCGGCCGTCGTATTTGGAAATCATGGCCCCCACCAGAGGCATGGTGAGCAGGGTGGCGATGCCGCCGGGAGCAAGTACCATGCCGGCCATGGTGGCGTTATATCCCATGAGGGTCTGGAGAAAGAGCGGGATGAGCATGATGGAGCTGTAGAGACAGAATCCCACAAAGAACATCATGGTGTTGCCGGCGGAAAAGGCGACGTTCTTGAAGAGTCGCAAATTGATGATGGGATGTTCGTGCCTCAGTTCCACGATGACCAGGAGCAGGAGTGAGAGGATGGTGATGACGGAGCAGGCGACGATGAAGGGGGAGTTGAACCAGTCGTCCTGCTGCCCCTTGTCCAGCACGATCTGGAGCGCCCCCAGTCCCACGGTGAGGAGGATGAGTCCGGCGTAGTCGATGGCGATCTTCCCTTTATGTTTCAGGTATGCCGGGTCGAAGAGGAAAAAGGCCGCCATGATGACGGCGATGATCCCAAGGGGGATATTGATGTAAAAGATCCAGCGCCAGTTGAGATTGTCGGTGATCCATCCCCCCAGGGCCGGTCCGACAATGGGGCCGAACATGGCGCCGATGCCGAAGATGGCCATGGCCATCCCCTGCTGATGGGGGGGGAAGGTCTCCATGAGGATTGCCTGACTGGAGGGGATGAGCGCCCCCCCTGCGGCCCCCTGGATGATCCGGAAGAGGATAAGGGCGGCCAAGGTGGGGGCCGCGCCGCAGAGGAATGAGGCGCCGGTGAAGATGATGATGCAGGTGATGAGGAACCGTTTCCGGCCGAAGAGTCGCGCCAGCCACCCGGTCATGGGGAGGACCACGGCGTTGGCCACCAGGTAGGAGGTGAGAACCCAGGTAATCTCGTCGGTGCCGGCGTTAAGGCTCCCCTGCATGTGCGGGAGAGCCACGTTGGCCACGGAGGTATCCACGATCTCCATGATGGTGGGGAGCATCACCGTTACGGTGATGAGCCATTTGTTGATCGGTTTGACGGTCACCTGAACGGATTCAACCCCTTGAAGATGTCGGCCATGCTCCGTTCCGTGATGATGGTCGGTTCCACGCTCATCCCCACCCGTAGGGGGAGGTCCCGGTCGTTCTCCTGGGTGATACTGATTTTTACCGGTATCCGCTGAACCACTTTCACGTAGTTGCCGGTAGCATTTTCCGGCGGCAGGAGCGAGAACGCGGCCCCGGTTCCGGCCATGATACTCTCCACCGTGCCGTGAAAGAGTTTGCCGGGATAGGCATCCACGGTGAACTCCACCGGTTGCCCCGGCCGGACATGGGTCAGTTGCCGCTCCTTGTAGTTGGCGGTGACCCAGACCTTGTCCAGGGGGACCAGGGCCATGAGCGGTTGTCCTGTCTGGACGATGTTGCCGTTCTCCACGGCTTTTCTGGTGATGAGACCGTCGGCGGCAGCGTAGATCTTGGTATAGGAGAGGGTGAGCTTCGCTTCATCCAGGAGTGCCTTCTTTTGGGCTTCCTGGGCATCCTTGGCCCCGTTTCCCATGAGCCCCAACAGTGCCAAAGCCCGTTTCACCGACCCCTCTGTCTCCTGCAGCCGGGCAGTCGCCACCTTGCGGGCGGTCTCCAGTTTTTCCAGCTGTTCCTTGGGGATGACCTCCTTGAGAAAGAGCACCTCGCCTCGCTTCAAATCCTGCTCCGCCTGTTCCAGGTGGGCGCGATCCGAGGCGACGGCGGCCTTGGCCGCATCCACCTGGGCGTAGATACTGGAGGTATCGTTTCTGGCCAGATTCAATTGGGCTGTCCGGTCGGCCACCCGGACCCGGTAGTCGGCAGGGTCCAGTTCCACCAGGAGATCCCCTTTGGCGACCTGCTGGTTGTCGTTCACCAGCACCCGCGTCACCGTACCGGGAACCCGTGATGCCACCCAGTGGAGCGTCGATTCGACGAAGGCGTCGTCTGTTACGACATGAGTCATCCCTTTCAGCCACCACCGCCCACCGAGGAAAAGAGCCAGAGAGATGATCAGGAGGAGGATGATCCCGGTCCGCCGACGTTTTCCGTTTCTCGGCGTCTCCGGGCTGTTCTCCGTTGCCGGTATATCCGCCGGCGGCGCTGCTGTTTCGCTCTCCGTTATGTCGCTCACAAATCCCCCCGAGCTTTTTTCACCCGCGCCAGAGCAACCTGGTAGTCATAGAGGGCGGTGTTAGAGTCGACCCTGCTCTGGGTCAGAAGTGTCTGGGCATCAAGCAGTTCAGTGGCTGTCCCCACCTTCTCCAGATAACGATCCCGGTTGATTCGGAGATTCTCCTCGGCCTGCCGGATGGACTCCTCCGTCACGGCGATCCGCTCCCTGGCCACTGCGGCGTCACGACCGGCCAGGGCCAGTTCCAGCCGGAACTGGGCGGTCAGGTCGTTCAGGCGGGCCTCATTCCGGGAGCGGCGGGCCACTGCCTGACGCAACCGGGCCGTGGTAGCGTTCCCTTCAAAGAGGTTGAACCTGACCCCCAGAGTAGCGGCATAAAGAACCTGTTCCTTCACCGTGCTGTTCTGCAGATAATTCAGGTCACCTTTGAAAAACAGTTCCGGATAAAACCCTTTCCGGTTCTCTTCCACGTCAAACTCTCCGGCTGCCACCGATTTCAGCTCTGCCCGGTATTCGGGGCGGGAGGTAATATCATTCCCCCCCCCTGGTGCGCTTATCTCCGTCACGCTCTCTTCCAGATCACCTCGAAACGCCTCGGGCTGACCGGTAAGGTAGTTGAGCAGGAGCCACCCTTTTTCCACCTCGTTCTCGGCACTCAACCGCCGCTGTCGGCTCCCCGACAGACGTACTTCCGCCTGGAGGAGGTCATTGCGGGTCACCACCCCCTGTTCATGGAGGTTTTTAGCCACCCGCAGGTGCTCGCTCAACCGCTTCACCTCATCATCCAGGGTCAGGAGTAGCTTCTGGGAATGGAGGACGCCGTAATACCCCTTCACCACCTGCAGGAAGAGCTCTTTTTCCTGACCATGGTAGAGGTCGGCGGTGGCCTCACGGAGTAACGCCGCCTGCCGGTACCTGGCATCGCGCCGACCGAAGTCGTAGAGTAGTTGAGTGAAGGTAAGGCTGAAGAAGCCGTAGTCGGCGTCCTGGGTAGGAAGGGTGTTGTTGTTGAACCGGATTTGTTGCGGGGCCAATTGGGCGGTATACCCTCCCAGAAGATCGATGCGGGGGAAATAGGCGCTGTCGGCCAGAGTGACGTTCTCCGCGGAGATGGTCTCATCATAAGACTTGACTTTCAGCGCCGGGTTACCGATAGCGCTCCGGCTGAGACAGTCACTGAGGGTAACGGTGGCGGCCGGTGCCGACAGGGGGGAGGTGAGAATCAGTACGATGAGAACAAGGGAAGCTGTTACAAAAGTTCGTAGAGTCATGGTTACTCGATCATGGCGTTGAACAGGGGAGTCTCACCGTGAAGGTCGTCCCTCTCCCCACGCGACTCTCCACCAGGAGCTCTCCCTGATGTCTCTTGATGATCTCGTAGGAGAGGCTGAGTCCCAGCCCGGTTCCCTTTCCCACGTCTTTGGTCGTGAAGAACGGCTCGAAGATCCGATTCTTGATCTCCTCAGGGATGCCGCTGCCGCTGTCGCTTACCGAGGCATAGACAAAAGGAGCGTCATGCCAGCACCTTAAAACGATCTCTCCCGGTGGGACAGTGATGGCGTGGCCGGCATTGACCAGCAGGTTCAGGAAGACCTGGTTCAGTTGGCCCGGGTGGCAGAGAACTTCGGGTGAGGGATCGAACTCTTTCCTGATGGTAGCCAGATATTTCAATTCGTTGAAACAAATGGTGAGGGCGCTCTCCATGCAGGAACTGAGCAGCACCGATTCATACTCCAGCGCATCCAGGCGGGAAAAATTTTTCAGATCCAGAACGATCTTGGTGACCCGTTTTGCTCCCCCCAGCGACTCGTTGATCAGGTCGGTACCGTCGTTGAGAACGTAATCTATCTCCAGGGACTCTCTGCTCCGGGTGATGATCTCCTGGGCGGCGCTCCCCAGGTTTTCCTGCACGACCTGATCGAACCGGACTATCTGGCTGAAATACTCCGCCAGAGTACGGAGGTTGCTGGAGATGAAACCCATGGGGTTGTTGATCTCATGGGCCACGCCGGCTGCCAGTTGCCCGATGGAGGCCATCTTTTCGCTCTGGAGGAGCGCCTGGTCCTTTTCACGGTTTTTTAGCACCTCGTCAGCCACCCGTTGTTCCAGATCCAGATTCAGCGCCTCCAGCTGGAGTTGCTGCTCCAGCAGTAATTCCTGGGCCTTGCGCCGCTCGTCCACCTCCTGTTGCAGTAATTCCGCCTGCTCGTGCAGATCACGGACACGGTCACTGATGGCGCGGGACATGGTGTTAAAGGCGGCGCCCAGCTTCCCCACGTCGTCCTCCCCTTCAGGAACAAGAGGGGGGGGTAGGTTCCCCGAGGCCACCTGAATACTCGCTTCCGTCAAGGCGGTGAGGTGGCGGGTGATCCAGTAGACCAGGAAAATAAGGATGATAGTAGAGAGGAGCAGCTCTATGGCTGCAATGGACGCCCCCTGGATCAACAGTGACCGGCGGGCAACCATGATCTGGGAGAGATTCAACCCGAAGTGCAGTGTCCCCAAGGGTTGACCCAGGTAGGTAATGGGAAGCACCACATCGTAACGTGGGGACTTTTCCCATTTAAAGAGCGGCAGGTTGACACTCTGTGCGGGAAGCGGCCGCTCCTGGGGCCACCCGTTGGAGGCGGCGCGATTGCCGGAGGTGTCCACAATGGTGATGTAATCTACTCCACCGGCGGCCCGGCTTTCGTTAATGACAGCCTGGACCGTTGCATAGTCACGTTGGGCCATGGGGGCGGTAAGGGCGGCTTTCAATACGGGGTACATCTGTCCTGCCTGGAGACGCGCCTGAGTAGTCATGGCGCCGTGCAGCAGGCGCAGGCTGTTGGCCACGAGAATCGTCAGCATCAGAAGTTCCACCGCTATTGCCAAAAACAGCAGACGGCCTCTGATGGTCCGTCGGAAGGAGATCATCTATTTATCACCCTTTTTCTGGAGTGCCTCCCGTACCTCGACGGCATATCGGTCCATTGCCTTAAGTTCCTTGGAGGAGAGCTTCCGGTACCCCCCCAGTTTGTTCGTCTCGAAATAGTGCTTCGCTTCCGCGGTCTCGGCAAAGCTCCAGAGCGCGGCAGAAATCTCTTTTTCCCGTGGAGAGTAACGGCTGTTCAGGACATAGACCCGCCCTACCATGGTCGGGCTTGTGGCGAGGATCCGCAGTTGTGCCTGAAGTTCCGGAGAGAGCTTCTGAAAGTTAGCCATGGAGGCGAAACCGGCCGCGGCATCCCCTGCCGCCACCAACTGCGCCACGCTGTCCGAGGCGCTCACATAACGGAGCGGTACACTCCCCAGGCCGTTATCCGTAAGCCAGTGCTGTCCCCAGAGGGTCACCAGGGAGGTGTGGCTTAATCCCAGAGTGTTTTTCCCTTTCAGATCCTGTGGTGAGCGGATGGGGCCCTTCTTGGCGACGAGGGCCACGGCTTTGAAATCAGCCTTGTAGGTCAGAAGAGGGAGGTACCCTGCGTCGGTTTGCAAGAGACGCGCCTGATGTCCGGTGGTGATGGCCAGGTCATACTCGCCGGCAAGGGCTCGTCGGGCAAAGTTGTCGAAGTCCGGCGCCGTCACGACCTCCACCGGGATTTTCAGAGTTTTCTCCAGGTAGCTCCTGAGAGGCTGGTACATCTCCAGGATGACGCGTGCGCTGGTGTGGGGGGCAACCCCAAGAATGAATGAATCACGGCAACTGCCGGGGGAAGGGATAAGGAATAGTGCCGCCATGAGTATGATGCCGGTGAGTGTCTTCATTTCTCTGCCTCCATGGAACCCTTTACGCTATTGTCCTAACCGAGATACCGGCCGGCTCCTTGCTGCTTTGTCAAGTTATGTTCTGTAACATACACCATACGGATTATCCACAGAATTTTGGGGCGACCGGCAACATCGGGGATCGCGGGAGCATCACCTTGGGGCTGCTTATGGGCTACAGCTCTTCGGGAGTGAAGGCGACGACGTCGTCAATGGTCGGTACGTCCAGGAGGAGCATGACGAGGCGGTCAATACCCAGGGCGATGCCGGCCGAGGGGGGCATCAGCACGAGATCGTTGAGGAATGGTTGGGGGAGAGGGTAGGGGTCCTTGCCGGCGTTACGGCGTTCTTCCCGGTCCAGTTGAAACCGTTCCAGCTGTTCAGTGGGATCGGTCAGTTCCGAAAAGGCGTTGGCCAGTTCCACGCCGCAGAGGTAGAGTTCAAACCGTTCCGCCAAGGTCGGGTCGTCGCTTTTCTTCCGGGCCAATGCGCCACGAGGGGTGGGATAGTCATAGAGAATAACCGGGAGTCCGACCCCCAGGTGAGGCTCGATCTCCGCCGCCATCAATTCGTCGAAACAGTCGCGATCAAGGGCCTCGTCGGCGGTCATATTCGTGTAACGACAAAACGCCTCCCTCACCGAGAGACGGATGGCAGGGAGTCCCAGATCGACCCGGATTCCCTGAAACGTGAGCCGACTGCTGCCGGGAACTGCGGCGGCGACACTCCTCAGGAGCTCCTCACAGTCGGACATGAGGTGGGTGTAATCGGCGCCGGCGCGGTACCATTCCAGTATGGTGAATTCGGGGAGGTGGAGGCGTCCCCGTTCACCCTCCCGCCAGCAGCGGCAGATCTGGAAGATCTTCTCATGACCGGCAGCCAGCAGCCGTTTCATGGCTAGTTCCGGTGACGTCTGGAGGTACCACTCTTGGGAAGGGAGAGCGTCGATGAACGGTTCGGGGGCCGGAGCGGGAATGCGACAGGGGGTCTCCACCTGGAGAAACCCCCTCTCTTCGAAAAAAGTGCGGATCACGGACAGGATGCGGGCGCGTGCGAGAAGTGCGTTTTTCTTGCGCGACCCGGAGGATGAAGCCATTACCCCTTGACCCGGGTTGAGTATTCGCCGGTGCGGGTATCGATGACGATGAGTTCCCCCTCCTCGATGAAGGGAGGGACCCGGAGCACGTAACCGGTCTCCGTAGTGGCCGGTTTCGAGTCGCTTCCGGAGGTATCCCCCTTGGCCCATGGTTCGGTGTTGGCAACCCTGAGATTGACGAAATTGGGGAGATTCACTCCGATGGCCTTTTCCCGAAAGAGGAGGACGTCAACCTGCATGTTATCGATGAGGAAGAATTTGGACTCCCCCAAGGCCGACTCATCCATGGAGACCTGCTCGAAGGTCTGAGAGTCCATGAAGGTATAGTGGGTGTCTTCTTTATAGAGGTACGTCATGACCCGGTCTTCCAGGCTGGCAGGCTCAAAGGTCTCGCCGGAGCGGTAGGTCCGGTCTAGGGTCGAACCGGTGATCATGTTTTTCATCTTGGTGCGATAGAGCGCCTGACCCTTGCCCGGCTTGGTGAAGTCGAAGGAGGTGATAAGATAGGGCTCGTTGTCAAGGGTGATTTTCAGACCTTTACGCAGATCGGCGGACGTATACATAAGGATATTCCTTCTCGTGAATAGGTATATCCGGCGGCAAGGGATGGGGCGCTCAGGAGAGCGCCCCTCGCACCGACTGTCGGAACGGAAACGACACAGACGGAGACGGCAAAGAGCCCGCTCCGTATGTATTTGAACTGCTTGGTGGTGACGGGAGCTATTTGACCCGGTAGGTTATGCGACCTCGTGACAGATCGTAGGGAGAGAGCTCAACGGTAACCTTGTCCCCCGGAAGAATTTTGATGAAATACTTTCTCATCTTACCGGAGATATGGGCAAGAACGACATGATCGTTCTCCAGTTTTACCCGGAACATAGCATTGGGAAGGGGTTCGATGACCGTCCCCTCCACTTCAATGGCTTCTTCTTTACTCATTCTGTTTCCTTTCTCGTTAATAATTGAATCACTTTACCGATATTTTAAAAAAATGCAAGCACTGAATTCAGTTGAGCCGGAAGTTCGGGTTTATGACGGCACAGGAAATTGGGTATTGCAAAATACCGTTATTTCTGTATTATTCTGATCTCATACAGGTTCGGTGCAACATTTTACCGGATAACCACTGGTGGACGGAGACGATCTCCCGCTAACTTAGATCATTTTGGAATGTGACAATCGATGACCGCACCCCCCGAAATACGACGGATTGTCCTCCCCAATTCCCTTGAACTACTCTGCCATGATGATTCCCGAGGCTATTTCGGCGATTATCACCGGGTTCGGGTGCTTCTGACTCTCTCCATACCGCTGGAGTCTCGCTTTTTTCAGGACGGAGAGGAACTCCGGGAGGCGAAACGGCTCCTCCCCGATCCCGTGATCTACCGTCGTTCAGCAGAGAAGATGGCTGTTCCCTCCGCCGACCTGGAGAGCGTACGCTCGCAACTGGTTGAGGATCTTCTGCGCAACGCCGGAGAGTATCTCGGTTCCGAGCAGTTCCCCGTACGGTACATCCGGGCCGAACTGATAAGGAACCGGTCCGGCAAGGTTCGAATCAACGAAATTTCGGTCTTTCGTGGTGAGTGAAGCGGTTGTTGCCATCGACCGGCTCGCCTATGGCGGCTCCGGTTTCGGCCGGATAGAGGGGAAAGCCTGTTTCGTCCCCTTCAGCGCGCCGGGTGATGTTGTCCGGGTGCGGCTCTGCAGGGAGACCGCCTCCTACGCTCAAGCCGAGATCATCCGATTGCTGGAGAGCTCTCCGCTCCGAATCTCCCCTCCCTGTCCTCTCTTCGGGAGTTGCGGCGGCTGTCATTGGCAACATCTGGGGTACCCGGCCCAGGTTGCGGCCAAGGAAGAGATTTTTGCCGATTCGCTCTGGCGCCTGGCCCGGGTGGAACGTGACCGGCTGCTCCCCCCCCTCACCGCCCGTGAACCGTGGGGGTACCGGTCGCGTATTCAGCTGAAGCTGTGCGGCCGTGGGGAGGAGTTTCGCATCGGTTTTTTTGCTCCCGGGAGTCACCGTGTGGTTGACTTGGCCGGGGGGTGTCCGGTGGCTCATCCGCTCCTTAATCGGGCATTGGCTGTTTTGAGGCCGGTGGTGGAGGAGTTTCCCCAACGGGACTCTCTCCAGCAGATCGATCTTGCCGCCGGTGACGACGGGACAGTGGTCATGACGGTCCATTATTCGGGAGATGATCCCCGGCGGGTGGAGGAGTTCTGGCGAACCCGGCAGCAGCGGCTTGCCCCCATTACCGGCGCCACTCTCCGGCGAGGGGGGAGGGGGAAGCTCTCCGCTATCTTCGGCGAGCAGAGACTGACCTACGAGCTTCCCGCTCCTTCCCCCGACGGTGCCGCAGGCTCCCTGCGATTGGCCTTTTCGACAGGTTCGTTTTCTCAAGTCAATTACGGCCAGAATCGGGAACTCGTTTCAACGGCTCTGGAGTGGGGGAATCCCACCGGTGGGGAGCGGGTGCTGGATCTCTGCTGCGGTAATGGTAACTTCTCCCTCCCCTTTGCCCGCTCTGCCGGGGAGGTGATCGGACTGGAAACCGGTGAGCTTTCCGTGGCGGACGCCCGGCGAAACGCTGCGACCTGCGCCATTGAACATACCCGGTTTGAGGTTCAGGATGGCGCCGCAGGAGTAAGACGGTTCATTGCCGCTGGAGAACGGTTCGATCTGGTCATCATGGACCCGCCGCGGAGCGGGGCTGCGGAGATGGCTGTTCTTCTGGGTGATCTGGGGGCAGAGAAGATTCTCTATATTTCCTGCGACCCCCAGACCCTTGGTCGGGACCTGGCCCACCTGCAGAAGGGGGGATACCGGGTGGTCAAAAGTCGCGTGGTGGACATGTTCCCCCAGACGTATCATATGGAGAGTATAACCTTGCTGGAACGTCTCTGAGGCTATTCGGTGGCAACTGGAGGAGTACAACTTTGCTGGAACGCCTCTGAGGTGATTCGGTAACAACTGGAGGAGACGTGGCGTTTTTCAAGAATTTGTTCGGTGGTAAGGATTCCCGCACGTATCTCACCAAGGGGAACCGTCTTCTGGCTGAAGGGCGGTATGCCGAGGCGAGGTTCTGTTATGACGACGCGCTGGAGCGCCTTGCCGCCGGTGACGA
>CAIUWK010000058.1 GCA_903902855.1 uncultured Geobacter sp.
AGTCACCTTACCTTTAATCACCCAGCCGGAAGGAGGTGAAGAGCATGGGCCAGAGGCTGAGGAGGGTGAAGAGGAGCCAGGAGATGACGGAGGTGAGGGCCAGGCGTCGCTGAAACCCCGGCAGGGTATCCGCGAGACTGGCTCTCTTCCTGAAGGGGACAAGAACTCCGACCCCCATGCCGGTGACCGCTCCCAAGAGGAGCGTGGCGTAGAGGGGGTAGCCGATGTAGTGGTACTCCTTCTGGAGGATGCAGAAGGGGCAATGATGCGAGGGCATCTCGTAAATATAGAGGCTGATGAAGGAGATGAGAGAGACCAGGGAGATGATAAAAGTCCCCCCGGAGAGAAGGGCAAAGAGAGCGGCCAGCCGTCCCTTGAGGAGAAAAAGAGTCCCGGTGAGGAGCGTTAACCCCATGGCCACGGCGAAGGTGATCTTCATGGCAAAAACCGGGGCAGCGGCGATCTCTGAGGCGATGCCTCGGCTGGCGGGGCTGAAGAGACTGCCGCAACAGGAGGTGATGATGTCCGGTTTCATCTGAAGAAAGTAGGTGATCTCCAGGGCCGATTCGGCCAGGATGAGAGGTGTCAGGACCACCAGCAGGGCGTATTTTTTCCGGATGAGCGGGTAATCGTAGCCGGCATTGTCGGCATGATTGATGATAAGCCAGAGCCCGGCCAGGATAAAGTTGACCAGTTTGAGGAGCAGGGTAGGGTAGCCGAAGCCGTTGACGGTGAGGGCGCCCACGGCGCACATGGCCCCCACAAAGAGAGAACAGAGGCTGTCCACGGTGAAGACAAAGAGGAAGAGGGAGATGAGCTGAATACCCAGGAAGTAGCTCAGGATGGTGGAGATGAGATAGGTCTTGCGTTCCAGCGTCAACTGCAGCTCGCTTCCGCTGGTGATATCCCATTTCCTGAGGATCTGGGCGCCGTAGACGGCGGAGTAGAAAACCATGAAGCCGATGAGGAGTGATGAGATGAGAAGTGCCAGGATGCTGGGGTTGAGGATCATGCCGGACTCCCTGGGGTGATGACGCTGCCGTCCCGCAGTTCGATACGGGAGGTCATCAATTCGGAATCATAGACAATGGGGTCGTGGCTGGCGATGAGTATGGTCTTCCCCTTCTCCTTGAGTTGGCGGACGATGGCCATGAATTCGTGGGAGAGTTTGGTGTCCAGATGGGCCGTGGGCTCATCGGCGATGATGATGGCCGGGTTGTTGATGAGGGAGCGGGCGATGGCCACCCGCTGGGCCTCGCCGCCGGAAAGCCACTCGACTCTTGCCGCAGCCTTGTGGCCCATGTTGAAGAGTGCCAGACTCTCCAGCGCCCTGGCCCTGAGCGGAGCGTATTTCTCCCCCGTGGGGTAGGCGGGGGCCATGACATTTTCCAGGGCGGTGAGTCCCTTGATCAGGTTGAACTGCTGGAAAATGAAGCCGAAGGTCTCCCGCCGGATCTGCGTGAGAAAACGCTCGGGGAGGCTGGTGATCTCCCGGTCGGAGAGGAGTATTCTGCCGGAGGAGGGGCGGACCATGCACCCCAGTATCCCCAGAAGGGTGGTCTTGCCGGAACCGCTAGGCCCCTTGAGGACGGTGACCTCTCCCAGATTCACGGTGAGGCTGACGTCGCGGACCGCGGTGAACTCATTGGGCCGGCCTGCGTTATAGACTTTATTGATATGGGTGACCTTGATCATGGGAACGGTTCAGGACCTCAACACGGAGTCGGGATCGATGGTCGCGGCCCGCCACGAGGGGATGATGGTGGTGACGGTATAGGGGACCACGGTGAGAAAGAAGAGGGTGGCGATCTGGCCGGGGTTGATGAAGGGGGTCAACCGGAACTCCGGATAGAGCACCGACCACCCCTTCAGCACCGGTGCGAAGAGCGAGGCCGCGGTGAAGAATATATGGAGATAGGCCAGGATGGTTCCGGCCAGGAAGGAGGTGAGTGAGACCGTCATCCCCTCCCAGAACTTCATGAAGAGGATGTCCGAGGTCTCCCACCCCACGGCCTTGAGGATGCCGATCTCCTTCTTCTCCTCAGCGGAGAGGCCGCTGGCCTTGTCCCAGGCAAAGATGACAAAGGCGAGCACCGCGGCGCTCATAATGATGATGAGCAGCCCGCCGCGCCAGCTGAAGAGAGCGTCGTAGGTCCTCAGAATTTCATTCCGGATGATGGGGCGACTGTCCGGGAGGAGTCGGACAACCTTCTCGGCGATGGTGGAGAGCTCCTTGGGGTTTCTCACCTTGAGCGTCAGGTCGCTGGCCAGGCCAGGGGGGAGTCCCGAGAACTCCCGATACTCCGACTCGGCCATGAGGATCAGGTCGGCGGAGAGGAGTTGGGACTCCTGGGGAAGGATCTTGCTGATGGTGAAGTTCCGGGACTTGCCGTCGGCGCCGGTGAAGCTGATGGTGTCCCCCTCATAGGCGCGGCGCATGCGGGAGATGCCGCTCCCCAGGGCAATGCACCCCGGGCCGAGGGAAAAGCTCTCGGGGGCCATGATGGTGTAGTTGGCCATGAAAACCGGATCATAGTAGTACCCCCAGACCCGGGAGCGCACCGCCATGACCCCCCGTATCCCCTTGATCTTTGCCGCGTACTCCTCCGGGATGGGGGCATAGCGCCCCTGGAGGGTTCGCTGCACGACGATCTCCGGCGCTCCCTTGAGGACCAGCGCCGCCTCCTCCTTCAGGGCATAGGTAAAAAACATCACCGAGGCCAGAATGAAGACGATCAGGGTATAGACCGTGAAGAGTGCCCCGTTTTTCCCCTTGCGCCGCAGGAGCGAGGCAAGAGTAAAATCTATGATGTGACGCTGTTTTTCAAGGGTGTGGGGCATGGGATTCCGTCAGGTAAGGCGGCGGGGCCGCCAGGGATCCGCTGGGGAAATGCTCCAGGGAAAGGGGGTACTCCTGGAACGGGGTCCGGAGGTCGGCCAGGGAGAGGTGCCGGGTGTAGCTTGCCTCGGTGAAGAGACAGAGGTCGGTGAGCTCCAGGCTCCGGACCAGATCCGTTGTTTCCCGCAGGATCAGCCGGTCGGCTGTTGTCCGCACTCCGGCATGGATCACCAGGAGCAGCGCCATGAGGAGCATGGCGCCGGTGGTCAGACAAAACCATGTGGAGTAGCGGGCCGTCATTACTCCATTCCCTTGAGGAGTCCGGCGTTCACCTGGGGGAACTTCAGGAGTCCCTTCCCCTTGTGATCGGCCTTGAACTCCCGTGCCTCGGCCTCGTTTGCAAAGGGGATCAGCTCACGCCCCATGGGGCCGAAAACATCGCTCCCCGTGACGTACCACCCCTTTTGCCCGTCGATGGGGGTCAGGGTGTAGTAACTGGTGACGAAGATCGCTGCTATCTCCTGCTGCTTGTGCCGGGGAGTGTAGGCTGCAAGATTGAGATAATATTTGAAGAGATCCTTGGTGCCGTCAAAAAAAACGACCGTACCGTCCCTGAAGAGGATCTGACCGGCAAAGTCCGGGTATTTGGCCACGAACATACCGCAGACCGGACATTTGTCCGTTGCCGTGGGATGTCGCGGCTTCAGATCCGCTCCTCCTGCACCCAAGGGGAGGAGCAGGAGGAGCAAAAGCGGAAGCGGCCGGAGGAAGAGTGTTCTGATCACGAAGGGGTGCCGTTAGTTCTTTTTCTTGTTGCAGCAGTCACAACCTGCCTTGGCGCCCCCCGCGGCATCATCCCCCTTATGTTCCTCACAGGCGGCAGCCAGGGATTCGTCCCAGGTGGCGAGCTTGCCGCCGCTCTTTTTGATATAGGCGTCGGCGTCCCCCTTGCTGCTGAAGGCCCATTTGGCCACCGGGCTCATGATCCCCCGTTTCTTGGCGTTGATGACCCAGACAGCGTTCCTGGCGTCAATGAGCTTGTCGGTAAGGTAATCACCCACCTGAATGCTCTTGACCTTCTTCTCCTTCTTGGCCAGTTCGCCGGAAACGCAGGCGATACTGCAGGTGCCGAAGCTGCTGCCGTCCTCATAGGTGATCAGCATCCGGCTCTTGGCGAAGTTGGGGCGGCTCATCCCGCAGACGGCACAGGAATCGGGCGCTTCCACCTTGGAACCGGCCGCAAGGGCGATGGTTGCAGTCATGGCGATCATGAACAGAATACCGACGATGATGAAACGTTTCATTGATTTCTCCCTGATGGTTGATGGTGCCGAATGTATATGATTTTTTGCATTATAACGATTGGCGCGATTATATCAAGACAATTTTACCAGAAATCCCACTTGCCGGTGGTCAACACATCATGGACACTCTGCTACCAAAACTGCCACTTTCCAGTGGTTAGCACATCATGGACACTCTGCTACCAAAACTGCCACTTTCCAGTGGTTAGCACATATATACCGAGGATCAGGTTGGTAACGCCATGGGAGAGGACACAGTGGGCGATACTGCGACTGTAGACGGCCAGCAGGTTGTAGGCGACCCCTGCCATGACTCCGGCGATGATGTAGTTGTGTTCCATCCCGAAGAGGAGCGCCACGGCGGCGAATGATCCCCAGGTGAAAGTTCCCACCGCGACGGTGGTAAACTCGTTTTTGATGACATATCTCAGGAGAAAGGAGCGCCAGAAGAGCTCCTCCATCAACGGCACCACCACCGACGCCCCCACAATCCTAAAGGCGATGAGTGCGCTCCTGCTCCCCGCATCCTGAACCTGGTACGGATCATACCCCTGTGGCGCCCCGGTGGCACCAAAGGTCCAATCCATATTGATCCAGAGGATAAAGACGATGATGCCGGTGACGATGCTGACCGCCGTGACCGGCAGATTTTTCAAGTCACGCCATCTCAGTTCGTCGCACTGTCTCATGCAGACAACCAGCAACAGCGCCACCGTCACGACTTTTATCGGGTAGAGGTAGAGAAGCGCTGATGGGGAGAGGGGAAGCACCCCCTGGACGCCGCCGGACCTCAGCGCCTGTTCCAATGCAAGAAATAGCATATACGCCACAAAGGGGGCGCAACGAGCGAATACGGGAGATGACATGACCCTGCCTCGTAGGTAAAAACAGTATAAAAAGTGGGGGTGAGCATACTGTAGAGTAGCGGTGAAACGCAAGAAGGAATTAGTAGGGTCAGCCACGTTGACTTTTGGCGGTGGATAGTTTAGAAAGAAATGCGCCATAAAAGGAGGATACCGTGAACAACGACAGCATTACGTATAAAGACGCCGGGGTGGACATCGATGCGGGTAACACCTTTGTCAAGATGATCAAACCTCTGGTCAAGGCAACCCGCCGACCGGAGGTGCTGGCCGATATCGGCGGCTTCGGCGGTCTCTTCGCCCTCAATACCGCCAAGTACAAAAACCCCGTGCTCGTTTCCGGGACCGATGGGGTCGGCACCAAGCTGAAGGTCGCCTTCATGGCCGACCGCCACGACACCGTGGGGATCGACCTGGTGGCCATGTGTGTCAATGACATCATCGTGCAGGGGGCCGAGCCGCTCTTTTTTCTCGACTACCTGGCCACCGGCAAGCTGGACCCTATACAGGGAGCGGCCATTGTGGCGGGAATAGCCGAGGGGTGTCGTCAGGCAGGCTGCGCCCTTATCGGCGGTGAAACCGCTGAAATGCCGGGTTTTTACAGCGCCGAGGAGTATGACCTGGCAGGCTTCACCGTGGGGGTGGTGGACCGGGAGCGGATCATTGACGGCTCTTCCATCTCGGTGGGGGACACACTCATCGGTCTCGCTTCCACCGGTCTGCACAGCAACGGTTACTCTCTGGCCCGCAAGGTCCTGTTCGACCGGATGGGACTGGGGATCAACGATATCATCCCCCAGACCGGCCGCACCGTGGCCGATGAACTCCTCGTCCCCACCCGGATCTATGTGAAGTCCATTCTCAATCTGCTGCGGGACTTCAGCATTCACGGCATCGCTCATATCACGGGGGGGGGGCTGCCGGAGAATGTCCCCCGGATACTTCCCAAGGGGTGCATGGCCCATATCCGTACGACTGCTTGGGATATTCCCCCCATCTTCAAGGTCATTCAACAGGGGGGGAATATCGAGGCTCCCGAACTGTACCGAACCTTCAACTGCGGCATCGGCATGGTTCTGGCCGTTCCCACGGTGGAGAGCACGGACATTCTCGACCGACTCAGGGCCTTGGGCGAAACAGCCATGGTCATCGGGGAGATCAGGCGCTGCGAGTTGGGAAAAGAGTGCGCGGAGTTGGTCCCCTAGAGCTACCCGCACGGACATGATGCAGGAGCTTCGTTACGCCTTGCAGCTGTAGAGAAGGATAAAACGAATGGTTAAAAAAGTAAAAGTCGGTCTTCTTGCCTCGGGCAACGGTTCCAACCTCCAGGCGATCATCGACCAAAGTGAGCGGGGCGAGTTGCCGGCGGAGGTGGTCTGCGTCATCACCAACCGGAGTGACGCCTTTGCCCTGGAGCGGGCGAGAAAGCACGGGATCACGGCCATCCACCTCAGTCACCGTGATTTTTCGGGACGTGAAGCCTACGACGCCGCCCTGGTGGCGGCGCTGAAGGGACACGGAGTGGAGCTGGTGGTCTTGGCGGGGTTCATGAGGATCATTACCACTGTTCTCCTGGATGCCTTCCCTCTGGCAGTCCTGAACATCCACCCGGCACTCCTCCCCTCGTTCCCCGGTCTGGATGCCCAACAGCAGGCTCTGGAGTACGGGGTCAAGGTGACCGGCTGTACGGTCCATTTCGTAGACGAGGGGACCGACACCGGGCCGATCATCATCCAGGCAGTGGTCCCCATCCTCCCCGATGATACGGTCGAATCACTTTCTCTGCGGATTCATCACCAGGAACACAAAACCTATCCCGAGGCCATCCGTCTTTTTGCCCAAGGGCGCCTCTCGGTCAAAGGGAGACGGGTCATGATTGCCGGCGGACATGCCTCCTCCGATGCTTCGCTCATTAATCCCCCCGTCTAAATAGCGAAAGAGCTGCATGGCGAATATCGGGCAGGGTGAAGTCCGGAGTTATCAGGCTGCGAATCGACCACCGCAGGCCATATCTCTTTGAAGAGATATGGCTTTTTTCAGTATTCAAACGAGAGGCGTGCATGTTCAAGAAATTATTATATAAAATCTTCCCTCCACCGGAAGTGAGAGAAACCGTCTATCATATTGAGGATTTTCTGAAAGCCAACGCCATATTGTCAAGATCGGTCATACAGAGTAAAGCCGTCAAGCTTGCCATGCAGACCGATAAAACGATCACCTTTATTACGAAGCAATACCATCATCCGGAACATCTGGCGCTATTGCTCATAACCAATGTCATCGGTGGGGAGATAGCGGGCAGGAAATTCAAAAAAGAAGATAAAAACATGGCGCGTGATATGATCATGCTCTGGGATATCGCAACGGAACAGATGAGAGATAAGAGATATTATTCAACCATTGAGTATCAAAGAGATTGTGACTGGATAAACAAGAGGTGTACGTGGCTCCGGACAAAAGTATCCGAATAGTGTTTATCTGGTAACAACCCTCGTGCCGAGATACATCGGCACGATACTCAGGATGAAGAGGAATGCACCATGGCAGAATTGACCGCCACCCTTCCCCGGATACTCATCGTCGATGATGAACCACTCATTATCCGGATGCTCAACACGGTGTTGAAAACCCGCTACGACATACAGGTGGCTACCTCCGGGGAAGAAGCATTGGCCATGAGCATATCCGATGCTCCGGAATTGATCCTCCTCGATGTTGGGTTGCCGGATATGGATGGCTATGAGGTCTGCCGGAGACTCCAAAGGAATCCCGACACCCGGGATATTCCGGTTATCTTTCAGACCAAACATGATGAGCGTCAGGATATTCTTCGTGGTTTCGAGGCGGGAGGGAGGGATTACGTCCTCAAGGATGCCAGTGTCATGGTTCTCATGGCCCGTATCGACACCCATCTCCAGCTCCACCGTCAGAAGTCGGCACTGGAAGCCGCCATGGTAAAGAACCGGATGCAGAACGATAAAATGGCATCCCTCGGGCAACTGGTGGTCGGCATAGCCCATGAGATAAATAATCCCATGGGGTATGTCTTCACCAATTTACAAATTTTAGCTCGCTATTTTAACAAGATAGTCGAAGAACGCCGGGGCCGCCACGGGAGCGATGGTGAACTGTCGCCCCCCGCGTCTCAGACCAGCGATGAGAGGGAAGAGATGGAGCACATCCTTGAGGATGGCGTCAGTCTGATCAGGGAATCGCTGGAGGGGGTGGAGCGGGTCACGCAGATCGCCCAAGAGCTGAAAAACTTTTCCCGGATGGACGCGCTGGAGCAGAAAGCGGTGGAACTGAACGTCTGCATGGAGAGTGCTCTCACCATCTGTTCCAATGAATTGAAATATGTGGCCGTCATTCGGAAAGAGTATGAACCGGTGCCGGAGGTACTCTGTCATCCGGGGCAGTTGAGCCAGGTCTTCCTGAATCTGCTGGTCAATGCCGGACAGGCCGTTGTGCCGATGGGAGAGATCGTGTTGCGGAGCTGGTGTGACGAAGCCTACGTCTATGCCTCGGTGAGCGACACCGGTGTGGGAATCCCTCCGGAACTACTGGATCGGATCTTCGAACCGTTCTACACGACCAAGGATGTGGGGGAGGGGACCGGACTGGGACTGAGCATCTCCCATGACATTATTGCCAAGCACCATGGAGAGCTTCTGGTGGCAAGCAGGGTCGGGTTCGGGACAACATTTACGGTCAAACTTCCCCGGACCCAGGATGCTTCCTGATGACTCTGCTCTGCGGCTAAGCTAGAGAGTCTTGAGAGCCATGTTTGAAAATTTGACCTGATGCCCCCGGTAAGAAGATTCATCCGCCGCTTCCAACCACCCCACCTCGAACGCGTCTCGCTCCACCGGGCTGTACCAGTCACGATTGTAGTCGATATCCAATCCCATGGAGTAGACCTTGCGTCCGACTTCTTTTGCGATGTAGAGGAGCACAGCATCATTTTGACAGTTTTTGGTGGCCATAAAGAGTTCTCTCCCTGAATATCCGTCTTGAACCCATGGTTGCAGGGTAAAATTTCCACTCATTTATCTCTTCGGCATGCTCGAAAATTTCTTTAGCAAAAAAAGCGTCCGGGTCGAATTTTTTTTGCAAGTCGGAAGTTACTTTCTTTTTAACTGTCACCCCCCATGCCGCCAGCTCACGCAGGACTCCGTCAACAAGCTGCTCCACCTGCGCCGTTACCGTGGGGGTCAGTTCAGTACCCATACGGAACAGGAGCGGGGCCGGGAGCAACGGCGCTGGGGAGGTGGGAGGGAAAGAGAAGAGGAGTCCGGTCGGTACCGGTGTGGCGGGGGTCGTTGGGGGTGGGATCACGCTGCTGATCGTGTTTCTTGCCGGCATTCTGATGAAAAAGAGAGGGTTCATAACTCCCCCTGTCCCTCTCTTGTCTCAAGAGGGGGAACGTTCTACCACCGGAATACTCGAAGACGTCCCTCCCCTTGGGGTAAGGGGAGGACAGGAGGGGTTACGATAGTCGCGCATCTGCATTGAACTGAATAGTTGCAGAGGTGGATACTCAGCAGATACGCGGCAACTGCTCCCCTGCCAGCATCTCCACCCCCCTGAGTCCACCCACGCTGGTCCGCATCCGGACTTTCCCTTTGCCGATTTCCGTTACCTCACCGATGATGGCGGCGTTCTTTCCCAGGGGATGGCTTTGCACCAGAGCCAGCAGTTCATCCGCCCGTTCCGGGGCAACGAAGGCCAGGAGTTTCCCCTCGTTGGCCACATAGAGCGGGTCCAGTCCCAGGATGGAACAGACCCCCTTGACCCCGGCGGTGAGCGGCAGCGAAGCCTCGTCCAGGGTGATATCGACTCCCGACTGAAGGGCGATCTCTTTCACCGTGGTGGCAACCCCCCCACGGGTGGGGTCCCGCAGGACATGCACCGTATTTCCACCGGCAGCCAGCAGGTCGGCCACAAGACCGTTGAGCGGAGCGCAGTCGCTCTTTACCCCCGATTCCAGCTCCAATCCCTCCCTAGCTGCCATGACGGCGATGCCGTGGTCTCCGATGGTCCCGCTGACGATGATCCGGTCACCGGGGCGGGCCCGGGTCCCGTCGATCTGCAGGCCGTGGCGGATGACACCGATCCCCGAGGTGTTGATGAAAAGACCGTCGGCCTTCCCCCGGGGGACCACCTTGGTGTCGCCGGTGACGATCTTCACCCCGGCCAGGTCCGCCGCCACCCGCATGGCCGTCGCCACCTCCGCGAGTTTTTGGCGGCTGAATCCCTCCTCGATGATCATGGCGCAGCTGAGCCAGAGGGGAGTTGCCCCCATCATGGCCAGATCGTTCACCGTGCCGTTCACCGCCAGGTCACCGATGCAGCCGCCGGGGAAGAAGAGCGGTTCCACCACATAGGAGTCGGTGGTAAAGGCGAGCCGCTCTCCGGCCAGGTCAAGGAGCGCGGCATCGTTGCGGTCGGCCATCTCCAGGCCGGAGAGGGTGGGGATGAGGAGCTCTTCCAGGAGCTGGTGGGAGAGGTTTCCGCCACTGCCGTGGCCGAGGAGAATCAAGTCGTTGTCCATGAATTACCTTCCGTATTTGTACGCCGCGGCGCAGGTTCCTTCCGAGGAGACCATGCAGGCCCCCACCGGGGTTTCGGGGGTGCAGAGTCCGCCGAAGAGGGGGCAGTCAAAGGGGGAGACCTTCCCCCGGAGGATTTCCCCGCAGCGGCAGCCGGGATGCTCCACCGGGGGCTCCACGGTCACCGGGATCATGGCCTGCGCATCATACTCCCGGAACTCCGGGGCGATGACCAGACCGCTCCCCGGCAGGATACCCATGCCGCGCCAAGCGGCGTCCGCCGGCACGAAGAGCTGCCGGATGATCTCCTGGGCCTTTCGGTTTCCCTCCCGGCTCACCACCCGCCGGTACTGGTTCTCCACCTGGTGCCGCCCCTCCTTCACCTGCCGGACCAGTAGCTCCACCCCCTGGAGGACGTCCGCCGGCTCGAAACCGGTGACCACGCAGGGAATCCCCCGTTCCGCCAGGGGGAGATAGGCGTCGGCCCCGATGATGGCGCTCACATGGGCCGGGCAGAGGTAGCCGTCGATGGCCAGCTCCGGATCTGCTGAAAGAAGCGCCATGGGGCCGGGGATGGTTTTGTGGGCGGCCAGGACGAAGTAGTTGGTCACCCCTTTACTCCGGGCTGTCAGGATGCTTCCGGCAATGGCGGGGGCCGTGGTCTCGAAGCCGACCCCCAGGAAGACGACGCGCCGCTCCGGGTTTTTTGTTGCCAGGGCCACGGCGTCCAAGGGGGAGTAGACGATCCGGATGTCGGCACCCTTGGCCCGCTCTTCCATGAGGGACGACCGGGAACCGGGGACCCGGAGCATGTCGCCGAAGGTGGCGATGGTGACATCGGGGAGCCGGGCTAGGGCCACTGCCCGGTCCAGGTAGTCGTTGGGGGTGACGCAGACCGGGCAGCCGGGGCCGGAGATGAGTCGCACCTGGGGAGGGAGGAGGGTCCGGAGGCCGTACTGGTAGATGGCCATGGTGTGGGTGCCGCAGACCTCCATGAAGGTCAGGGGGCGCTCCATCCCCAGCGTCAGGAGCCTGATCCGCTCCGCCAGTCCGGCCACCAGCTCCCGGTCACGAAATTCGTCCTGGTAGTTCATGCCATATCCGCCGGCGAGAAGACCCCCCGCATGAGCTCCAGCGTCTCCAGCGCCTCCTCTTTGTCCAGCAGGGAGATGGCGAACCCGGCATGGACAATGACATAGTCCCCCACGTTCACCTCGTCCCCCAAAATCATGAGACTCGCCTCCCGCCGGACTCCATCGATCTCCGCGATGATGTTATCCCCCTCCCTGCTGATGACTTCCATGGGAACCCCTACGCACATATCCTGCTCCTTCCGGCGATAACCGCCTGTCCCAGCGCCACCCCCCCGTCATTGGGAGGGACCAGCCGGTGGGTGAATACCTGAAAATTCCTGGCCGCGAGGAGGTCATGCGTCCTCTCGGCCAGGAGCCTGTTTTGAAAGACTCCGCCGGAGAGGAGCACCCGCTCCAGCCCGGTTTCCTGCCGGATGGCGGCGCAGAGCTCCACCGCTCCGTGAGCCACGGTGTCGTGAAAGGCCCGTGCCAGGGTGCCACGATGGTGTCCGGCCAGGAGCGCTTCCATCAGTTCCCGAATCATTTCGCTGAAGTCCAGGCAAAGGCAGCCCGACTCCGTGGCATCCAGAGCAAAGGAGAAGGGGGGACGTTCACCACCTTGCTCCGCCATTCCCTCCAATTCTATGGCTGCCTGCCCTTCATAGCTGACCGCGCTCCTCACCCCGAGAAGTGCCGCCACCCCGTCGAAGAGCCGGCCGCAGCTGGAGGTAAGAGGGGAGTTGATCCCCCGCTGGATCATCCGGTCAAACAGCTTCTTCTCCTCCTCCGAGAGGGAGGCGATGAAGGGGAGGGGGAGTTCAAAGGCGGCCGGGCCGAAGGCCTCACGGAGCCAGGAAAGGGCCATCCGGAACGGTTCGCGCACCGCCGCGTCACCTCCTGGAAGGGGAACCTGCCGGATATGGCCGGCCCGCCGGAAGCTTTCGTACCCCCCCACGAGAAATTCTCCCCCCCAGACGGTGCCGTCAAGACCAAAACCGGTGCCGTCGAAGATGATCCCCATGACCTCCCCTTCCACCCCGTTCTCCGCCATGCAGGAGGCCAGATGGGCGTGGTGGTGCTGCACCCCCACCAGAGGGATTCCGGTCATCTCCTGGGCCCAGCGGGTGGAGAGGTAGTCGGGATGAAGGTCGTGGGCCACCAGTTCCGGCCGGATCGCCAGGATTTTTTTCAGATGCGTCGTTGTCTCTTCCAGGGAGGCCAGGGTCTCCGGGTTCTTCAGGTCGCCGATATGCTGGCTGAGAAACGCCCGATCCCCTCGGGTGAGGCAGATCGCCCCCTTCAGCTCCGCACCGACCGCCAGGACGCTCCGCTGTCCGGCAGGGAGCGGTACGGCCCGGGGGGCGTAGCCTCGGGAGCGGCGGAGAAAGAGCGGGTTTCCCTGAAACACCCGGAGCACCGAGTCGTCCAGACGGGTCTGAATCGACCGGTCATGGGTCAGAAAGAAGTCTGCGGTGATCCCCAGCCGCTGTCGGGCATCCTCGTCTCGGAAGGCGATGGGTTCGTCGCTCAGGTTGCCGCTGGTCATGACCAGGGCCGGAAAATTTTCCCGGAGCAGGAGATGCTGCAGCGGCGTACTGGGGAGCATGACGCCGAAGTAGCCGTTAGCCGGGGCCACCGCCGGGGAGAGATTATGGTCGTCACGGCGGCGGACCAGGACGATGGGGCGCTCCGGCGAGGCGATGAGTCGCTCCTCCAGAGGATCGGGGAGGGCGAATCTGCTGATCTCCATAAGTCCCGGCGCCATGAGGGCGAAGGGCTTTTCGTCCCGCTGTTTCCGCCGGCGAAGTTCTCGCACCGCACCGTCATTGGTCGCATCCACGGCCAGATGATAGCCGCCGGTCCCCTTCACCGCCAGGATCTTCCCTGCGGCCAGGAGTCGGATGGCCTGGGCCAACGGGTCACCGGCAACCTGTTCCCCACCGGAGTCGGTGAGCGTCAGCCGGGGGCCGCAAAGGGGACAGCCGTTGGGCTGGGCATGGAACCGCCGGTCAGCGGGATCGTAATATTCCCCCTGACAGAGGGGGCACATGACAAAGGGGGCCATGGTGGTGAGCGGCCGGTCGTAGGGGGTCCCGGTGATAATGGAGTAACGGGGACCGCAGTTGGTGCAGGTGATGAAGGGGTAAAGAAAGCGCCGGTCCGCCGGGTCGAACAGTTCCCGGAGGCAGTCGGGACAGACGTCCCAGTCCGGGGAGATCTCGGGGGCACCTTCTCCCCCCTTGCTCTCACGGATGATGAATTCATCCCCGCAGCTCGCGAGAATCTCCTCACTCTCCAACGCAGTGATGACCGCCAGCGGCGGTGCCTCCGCCCGGATGGCGAAGACAAAGAGGTGGAGAGCGGCATCCTCTCCCTGTGCCTCCAGGATCACCCCGCCGGAGCTGTTGCAGACCCAACCGGAGAGTTCATGGCGCCGGGCAAGACGATAGATAAAGGGGCGAAACCCCACCCCCTGCACGATACCGCGGATGTCACACCTGATGCGTCTGGTATAGGTCATAGGTCAGAGGTCAGAGGCTAATAGGTTAAAGGTTAGAGGTTAGAGGTTAGAGGTTAGAGGTTAGAGGTTAGAGGTTAGAGGTTATAGGTTAGAGGTTAGAGGTTAGAGGTTAGAGGTTAGAGGTTAGAGGTTAGAGGTTAGAGGTTATGAATTACCGGTCCCCGGTCCCCGCTCCCCGGTTTCCCGATCCCCAGTCCCTAGTTCCCGGTCCCCGATTTTTCCTTGAGCCACCCGTACCACTCCTCCATCCCCTGGCCGGTTTTGGCGGAGAGTTGGAAGATGATGATCTCCGGATTGACCCGGCGGGCCATCTCCAGACACTTCGTCACATCAAACTCCAGATAGGGGAGGAGATCGACCTTGTTGAGGAGCATGACCGTGGAGTTGTGGAACATCTGGGGGTACTTGAGCGGCTTGTCCTCCCCCTCGGTGACGGAGAGGACCACCACCTTGTGATCTTCCCCCAGATCGAAGGCCGCCGGACAGACCAGGTTCCCCACGTTCTCCACGAAGAGGAGATTGAGGTTCTCCAGGTCGAACTCCTCCAGGGCATGACTCACCATGTGGGCGTCCAGATGGCAGCCGGCGCCGGTATTGATCTGCCGCACCGGGACCCCGGTGGCGGCGATCCGGTCGGCGTCGTTGCTGGTCTGCTGATCCCCCTCGATGACGGCGCAGCGGGTTGAGTTCCGCAAATCTGTGAGGGTTCTCTCCAGGAGGGTGGTCTTGCCTGAACCGGGGGAGCTGACTAGGTTGAGGGTGAAGATCCCCTTCTCCCGGAAGAGCGCGCGGTTGCCGCTTGCCAGCAGGTTGTTCTTGCTGAGGATGTCGCTCTCGATAGCGATGATCCGATCCTGGTGATTATGCTCATGGAGTTGGCGGGGGAGGTTCAGCTCATGGGTATGGTGGTGTTGCCGGTCATGGGCGTAGCTCTGCTGATGAGTATCGGTCGGGCTACAGCCGCAGGTAGTGCACATTTATTCGACCTCCAGTTCGCGGACCCGCAATTCCTCGCCGGCAACGACGGAGAGGCCGAAGCCGCCGCAGACGGGACAGGGATCAAAGTAGGTAGAGAGGGGGGATTCGGCGCCGCAACCGCAGCGTCCGCGTCCGGGAATGACCTGGATGATGAGCGTGGCCCCCTCCAGGAGAGTGTCACGGCTGCAGGCTTCAAAGCAGAACTCCACGGAATCGGGAACGACGCCGGAGAGTTCGCCGATCTCCATGGTAACGGCGAGAACCTTCCGTCCGCCGGCGTTTTGTTCGCAGAGTTCCACCATACTCTGGGTTATGGATAATTCGTGCAAGGGGGCCTCACTCGGTGTAATTGGACAACCTGTTCAACGAGGGGACATAATAGCCGGATATCGTGTAAATATGCATCAAGTTATGTAATGAATTGTCAGGAATCGTCAGGAAATTTACAGCAGGGATCCGTCCACCCTTATACTCATTAACTTTTATCAAGATATAAGTGCAACCAATTTCAATGGTTGCGTCGCTACTTCATCGTATCAAACCATTTCTTCTGATCCAGCATGCCGAAGATGAAGGTTCCCCGGTGGTCGGCAATATCTCCGGCATAAACGGCTTGGGCTGTTGCTCCTCCCGCCATCTCCTGATACGCCACCGGGAGCGTGGCCACGAAGGGGGGGACCACCTCATCGATTTTTCCGTAATAATAACGGCTGGGGGTACGGTAGCGCCACTGGTACACCTGATTCTCGGATAACTGCCGAAAGAACCGGTTCGCCATCAATGAACTGGCCTCGCTGAATTCAGGCTGGAAAAATTCACCGACGGATTTGGGGAAAAGCTTTGACGCTTCTTTCCAGCCGATCCTGTTCTCATAGAAATTGCGTGCGGTTTCCCAATACTGGGGTCTGATGGCCGCCACGCTCAGGCCGGGAAGGGAGTAATACCGCTCGTATGAATTAATCTGGATTGCCGCGACCCCCACCAGCCAGTCGGTGTCCAGGGGGGAACGGTTGTTGAGCCACCGGTTCATGAGGAGATAAATATCATTGGGGGTGCTGGCGGTTGCCGCGGCCTTGACCGGAACCCCCAACTGCTCCAGCCGGTTGCGAAAAGCCATGGTGTTCCAGGCTCCCTGTGACCAGCCGCTGAGAAACAGCTCCCCCGTTTTCAGTTTCAGCGCCGACAGCACCGCACTGGAGGCGACCAGCATGTCGTAGCAGGCCTGGGCGGTGCTCTCCTTGACCATATAGCTGTCAGGTTCCGTGGAAGTTCCCTTGCCGATATAATCCGCGGCGATGACGATATAGCCGTGACCGGCGAACTGGGCAATCATCAGGCGGGTTTCCGTGGACTCCTCGGGGAAGGAGGGAACCTCGGTTCGGGAGAAGACCGTGCCGTGCTGATAGGAGAGGAGCGGATAGAGATCCGCCGTGCTCTCCGGCACGGCGATCAACCCCGTCGCCTCAACGGGACGATTACCCCGTTCGGGAATGACCGTGCGATACACCACCCGATAGAGCTTCACCCCGTTTCCGGCAAGGGGAAGGGTGACATCGCTTTTGAAGCTCTTGAACGCATTCATCTCCGTGGTCCCGATCTTGTTCAATCGCGCCGGATCATACGACCCGATATACTGATAGGTAATCCCCTCAGCCACCGTAACAATCGGAGTATTGGGCGTGGTTGCCGGGGCGGCGTTGCCGGTGAACAGTACCGTCAAAATGACGATGAGAAATACTCGAAACATTTAAGACTCCTTTGGTGCCGCAAAAGTAAAAAAGATAAAAAAAAGGGACCCAGCGTCAGCTGAATCCCTTGGTATTTATTGGTTGCGGGGGCAGGATTTGAACCTGCGACCTTCGGGTTATGAGCCCGACGAGCTACCAGACTGCTCCACCCCGCGACAACTCAACCCTTATACCGCATCCCGTTTTTCATGTCAACAGTTTTTATTCAAAAGCGTGTTGACTTGCCATAAGTAAATCCGTACTATCCCAATCCATGAGCGAGACAGCAATTGCAGCACCCAAGGGACTCTATCTGGAGACGTTCGGCTGCCAGATGAATGTGAGTGATTCGGAGAAGATTGTCTCCCTGCTGAGTGATCTGGGGTATCGCCCCGTCACCGACCCGGCGCTGGCGGATCTCATTCTCCTTAATACATGTAGTGTGCGCGCCAAGGCCGAGAGTAAGGTCTATGACTATCTGGGACGGCACCGCCTCAGAAAGCTGAAGAATAGCCGGCTCATCATTGGGGTCGGCGGCTGCGTGGCCCAGCAGGAAGGGGAGCGACTCCTGAAGAGAGTTCCCTATCTGGATCTTGTCTTCGGCACCCACAGCCTCCACCTGCTGCCGGAACTGGTCAGGGGGGCCGAGCGTGGCGAGCGGCGTTCCGCCACCGAGTTCATCGATACCGAAACCAGGTTGAACCTCTTCCCCCAGGCGGCTGATACAGGCGGGATTACCCGGTTCGTTACTATCATGCAGGGGTGCGACAACTTCTGCTCCTACTGCGTTGTCCCTTACGTGCGGGGGCGGGAGATCAGCCGGCGTTCCGCCGAGATTCTCGGCGAGATCCGGGAGATGGCCGGCCGGGGGGCACGGGAGATCACACTTCTCGGCCAGAACGTCAACTCCTACGGTCTGAAGAGTCCTGACGAACTCCATTTTGCCGACCTCCTCCGGGAAATCGCCGCCATGGACGATATCCAGCGGCTCCGCTTCACCACATCGCACCCCAGGGATATCTCACCGGAACTGATTGCCTGTTTTGCCGAACTCCCCAAGCTCTGCGGACATATTCATCTGCCGGCTCAATCCGGTTCCGACGCCATCCTGGAACGGATGAACCGGGGGTACGGCAGGGAAGAGTACCTGGCAACGGTGACGTCCCTCCGGAAGGCGCGACCCGGCCTTGCCGTGACCGGGGACATCATCATCGGTTTTCCCGGCGAGTCCGAGGCCGATTTTGAGGCAACCCTGTCGCTTCTGGAAGAGGTGCGATATGCCGACCTCTTCTCCTTTGTCTACTCGGAGCGTCCCGAGACCGCTGCAGCCGGCTATTCCGGTCAGCTCAGCCGCGGAGTCAAACAGCAGCGGCTGGAACGGCTCCAGCGGCGGCAACATGAGATTACCGGGGAAATCTGCGAGGCTCTGGTGGGGACGGTGCAACGGGTCCTTATCGAGGGGGTCAGCAGACGGGGCGATCAGCTCACCGGGCGAAGTGACGCCAACCGGATCGTCAATGTTCCCGGAGATGCGTCCCTCATCGGCCAACTGGTGGATGTTACCATCTGTCAGTCCCACCCCAACTCGCTCTTGGGCGAACTTAGCCGGGAAGGATGATCAATGTATCTTGAAATGACCATCAACGGGTTCGGCCTCGATGCGACAACGCGACTGCCGGTGATCATTCTGCACGATGCCACCGGCCGGAAGGTTCCCCTCTGGCTCAACGCCGGGGATCTGGTTCCCATCGCCACGGACCTCATCGGCAGGGAATTGTCCGGCGGCAGGGAGTCGGTGGATCTGGTACAGGCGATCCTGAGCAATCTAGCCTTGACCCCTGACCGGCTCTATCTGGACGAGCAGGATGACGGCGGCTACCGTACGACCCTGCACTTGGCGGGGAGCGGCGGAGAGACCATTATGCCGCTGGCCACCCGCGAGGCAATCCTCATGGCGCTCCGCTATAACCTGCCGGTAATGGTCTCCACTCTCCTCCTGGAACGGCTCACCCTCCCCACCGGGGTTTCCGATCGGGCGCCGGCTGGAGGAGTGGTCTCCATGGACGATCTCCTGGAAAAGCTCGACCCCAAGGAGATGGGGAAGTACCCGATGTGATAAATAACTGGCTCTGGGCTCGGGGCACTGGGCACGGGGAAAAGATGAGGTGTTATGCGCACGGAATCGTTTGAATTTCTGAAAAAACTGGTGGCGGCTCCCAGTCCCTCCGGTTATGAGCAGCCGGCCCAGCGGGTTTTCCGCGAATATGTGGGGGAGTTTGCCGAAACCAGCACCGATGTTCTGGGGAACGTCATCAGTTTTATCCCCGGCCAGGGGGATAACCGGCTCAAGGTGATGCTCGTGGCCCACTGCGACGAGATCGGCTTTCAGGTCAAGTACATCGATGACAACGGTTATGTCTGGTTCGGAGCCGTGGGGGGGGTGGACCCCCATATCACCGTCGGCCAGCGGCTGCTCATCCATAGTGCCAAGGGAGCGGTTACGGGGGTCATCGGCCGCAAGCCGATTCACCTTCTGGAAGCCAAGGATCGGGACAGTGTCATCAAGCTGGATAACCAGTATATCGACATCGGCGCCGCCACCCGCAAAGAGGCGGAAGAGCTGATTCGTCTGGGAGACCCCATCACCTTTGCCACGGAACTGACCCCCCTCCAGGGGGATCGGGTGACCTCCCGGGGGTTTGACGACAAGGCCGGTTGTTTCGTGGTGGCCGAGGTGATGCGTTTGGTGGCCGAGTCCGGAAAGAAGCTCCCCGTGGATCTGTACGGAGTCTCTTCGGTGCAGGAGGAAGTGGGGCTTCGGGGGGGGAAGACCAGTTCCTATTCCGTTGACCCGGACGTGGGGATCTGCGTGGAGGTGTTTTTCAGCTCCGACCAGCCGGACGTGGACAAAAAGCTGAACGGTGAGATCTGTCTGGGGAAGGGGCCGGTGATCCCCCGGGGACTCAACATCAACCACTTTCTCTTCGATCTGCTCATCGCTACGGCGGGGAAAGAGGAAATTCCGGTCCAGCTCATCAGTATTCCCCGGGCCACCGGCACCGACGCCAATGTCATGCAGGTCTCCCGCTCCGGTGTGGCCACGGCCCTGGTCACCCTGCCGTTGCGCTACATGCACTCTCCGGTGGAGGTCGTCTCCCTTTCCGATCTGGAGCAGGCGGCCAAGCTCATTGTCGCCTCCCTCTCCGGGCTGACCAGCCGGGAAGCACTTATACCCAGGTGAAAGGTTCAAGGTTCAAGGTTCAAGGTTCCCAGTCTCCAGTCCCCGGTCCCCGGTTTTCCGGTCCCCGGTCCCCGGTCCCCGATTCTCCGGTTTTCCTGCGCCCCATGACCGAGGGGGACTTGGATCAGGTGGTAGCCATCGAGCAGCGCTCTTTTCCACTTCCCTGGACAAGGGAGCAGTTCCTGGATGAACTCCGTTCTTCCCACTCTTTCCCCCTGGTGGCGGTTGCATATGATGGCGTCGTTGCCGGCTACCTCTGCCCTTCTCAGGTTCTTGACGAAGGGGAGATTCTCGATGTGGCGGTGGCTGAGGAATTCCAGGGTCAGGGGGTCGGCAGGCTCCTGGTGGAGTCGGCATTGGCATCTTTTCGGGAACGGGGGGTGCTTCGGATTTTTCTGGAGGTGCGAGTCTCAAACCAGCCGGCCATCTCCCTCTACCAGAACCTTGGCTTCCAAAAAGCCGGTTATCGAAAGCGCTATTATGAAAACGGTGAGGATGCCCTCCTCATGGACTTCAGCATCAACGGAGTAGAACATGCAATTTAAGTCACTGGTTATCTCCAACGTGGAGCTTTCCCCCGGTTACTGGCGGATGCGGATGACTGCTCCACCCCCTTTTGCCGGTTCCCGGCCGGGTCAATTCCTCATGATCAAGGTTACCGAAGGGGCTGATCCCCTTCTGCGGCGCCCCTTCGGTATCTTCGACACCGGCACCTTTGTCACCCAGTTCACCGACTGCGGTTCCCAGACTTTTCTGGAGATTCTCTACAAGGTGGTGGGGAAAGGGACCGCCATGCTGGCCGCCCTGCACGACGGGGATCGGCTGGATATTCTGGGTCCGCTGGGGCGGGGGTTCACCCCCGGCGATCCGGCAGGGGAGAAAATTCTCGTGGGTGGCGGTATCGGCTTGGCTCCCCTCTATTTCCTGGCCAGGGAGCTGGTGGGAACGTCCAGGGTCCGGCTTTTCGCCGGCGGGCGGAGTCGGGAGGATATTCTCTGCATCACCGAATTCGAGCGGTTGGGGGTGGAAACCTACGTGGCCACCGATGACGGATCTCTGGGGGATCGGGGTTTCGTGACCCAGGTCCTGGAGAAACATCTCCTCTCGGCCAAAGACGCCACCATCTTTGCTTGCGGTCCCATGCCCATGCTTCAGGCCACGGCGGAGATCGCCCGGCGCCACAACGTCCCCTGTCAGGTGTCACTGGAGGCCTTCATGGCCTGCGGCATGGGGGCCTGTCTGGGGTGTGTGGTCAAGGGGAAGGAGCACCGGGACGACCATCCCGATTACCGCTGTGTCTGCAAGGAGGGGCCGGTCTTCGACCACTGCGACCTTCTCTGGGAGAAAGGGGAGGGGGGGAACTCATGAAACCGAATCTTACTGTGGAGATCGGCAGCATCCTGCTGAAAAATCCGGTCATGACCGCCTCCGGCACTTTTGGGTACGGCCAGGAGTTTGCCGACTACCTGGATCTGAACTGTCTGGGTGGGATCATCACCAAGGGGTTGTCGCTGAAACCCCGTGCCGGCAATCCGACCCCACGCATCGTGGAAACCTGCGGCGGAATGCTCAACGCCATCGGCCTTCAGAACGTGGGAATCGACGAATTTATTGAAAAAAAAGTCCCCTATTACCGGACCATCGATACCAGGGTGATCGCCAACTTCTTCGGCACCACCGTGGAGGAGTACGCGGAACTGGCGGGACGGCTTGATGCCATCCCCGAGGTGGCCGGTATGGAGGTGAATATCTCCTGCCCCAATGTGAAGCAGGGGGGGATCGTCTTCGGTACCGATCCGGCGGCGGCGGCCGCGGTGGTGACCGCGGTGAGGGAGCGGACGACCAAGCCGGTCATCGTCAAGCTCTCTCCCAATGTCACCGATATCGTGGCCATGGCCCTGGCCTGCCAGGAGGCCGGAGCCGATGCCCTCTCCGTCATCAATACCATCACCGCCATGGCCATCGACCTGAAAACCAGGCGGCCGGTTTTGGCCAATATCACTGGCGGACTCTCCGGCCCGGCTATCAAGCCCATCGCGCTCCGGATGGTCTGGCAGGTCAGCCGGGCCGTGAAGATTCCGGTCATCGGCATCGGCGGGATCATGACTGCCACCGACGCCCTGGAATTTCTCCTGGCCGGGGCCACTGCCGTTCAGGTGGGGACCGCCAGTTTCCTGGACCCCGGCACCGCCGGGAGGATTGTTCAAGAGATGGAGGAGTATCTGGTGAGTGAAGGGATAAGCGATGTAAGGGAGTTGATCGGGGCGCTGAAGGTGTGATTGAAATAAATTGCGGTAGGAAAGGCGGGGCGATTGTCCCGCCTTTTTTTCGTAGTAAGAAGGGATTATGCATGATAACTATGAGTGACCCCATACAATGAGGCTGAGCCATGAAGATTGAATCCATACGGCTGAAAAATTTTAAAACTTTCAAGGAAATGGAGATCGAGGAGTTATCGGATTTCTGCGTTTTTGTCGGCGCCAACGGCAGCGGCAAGAGTACGATCTTCAGTGTTTTCGGCTTTTTACGAGATGCCATGTCCAGCAACGTTACCGTGGCGTTGGCAAAACTGGGAGGCAGTCGTGGTTTTCGGGAAGTTCGCAGTCGTGGAACGGATGGTCCAATCGAAATTGAACTGAAGTTCAGGGACAAACCCGACACTCCGTTGACCACTTATTTTCTCCGGATTGATGAAGAAAAAGGTAAGCCATACGTCGCTCGCGAGGTTCTCAAGTACCGAAGAGGGAGTAGCGGTCAACCGTGGCATTTTCTTGATTTTTCCAGGGGAAAAGGAACCGCGGTAACCAATGAACTTGAAAAGGTAAACGATGTCAGGGAGCTGAATCGCGAAGAGCAAATTCTGAAGGCGCCGGATATTCTGGCCATAAAGGGGCTGGCCCAGTTTGAACGATTTCCAGCGGTGGTCGCATTGGGAAACCTCATTGAAAACTGGCATGTGTCTGATTTCCATATCAGTAAGGCCCGGCCCGAGCAGGAGGCCGGATATGCCGAGCATCTCTCCCGCGAAGGAGAAAATCTGTCACTAGTCATTCAATACCTGCATGATCACCATAACGAACTCTTTCATAACATCTTGAATCTTATGAAGATGCGCGTCCCCGGCATGATGCGCGTCGAATCCAAAACAACGGAAGAGGGACGAGTATTGCTCAAGTTTCAGGATGGTTCCTTTGAAGATCCATTCCTGGCGCGATATGTCTCGGACGGAACGATAAAGATGTTGGCATACCTGACGCTTCTGTATGATCCGGTGCCCCACCCGCTGCTCTGCGTGGAAGAGCCGGAAAACCAACTCTATCCCAAGCTGCTCTGGGAACTGGCGGAGGAGTTCCGTACGTATTCAAATCGTGGTGGGCAGGTTTTTGTCACTACTCATTCACCTGACCTGCTCAATGCGACGAGGGTTGAAGAGGTGTTCTGGCTTGTTAAAAAAGATGGTTATACTGAAGTACGTCGCGCCAGTGACGATCCGCAACTGGTGGCATATATGAAAGATGGGGATCAGATGGGCTATCTCTGGGATCAAGGGTTCTTTGAAGGGGCTGATCCACGATGAAGACCATCGTTTTCTTTCTCGAAGAACCGTCCGCCAGAGAAATGCTGGTCGGTTTGCTCCCTAAAATTCTTCCCGATGGGGTCCAGTCGCGTTTCCTGGTTTTTCAGGGAAAACAGGACCTGGAAAAAAACCTTGTCGCTAAAATGCGGGGATGGCGACTGCCTGAATCGGTTTTCATCGTCATGCGTGATCAGGATGCCGGTGACTGTGAAATCATCAAACTTCGTCTGTGTGATCTCTGCCGTAAAGCCGACAGGGGTAATACTGTTGTCCGGGTAGCGTGTCGCGAACTGGAGAGCTTTTATCTTGGGGATTTGGATGCCGTCGAAAAAGGGCTTTCGCTCACCGGACTGGCAAAACTGCAAGATACTAGAAAATTCCGATCCCCGGATAAACTGGGTACACCATCGGCGGAACTGGAACGGTTGACCAAGGGGGTCTACCAGAAGGTTTCAGGTTCGCGCGCCATCGGCCGCCACCTGTCACCCGACAGTAACCGTTCACATAGCTTCAAGGTGCTGGTTGATGGGATCCGCAGATTAGCGGATATATGATTTCTACGTGTACCGAGGTTATGACGGCTTTCCTGATATGGTTATCGAGGATATCCAAAAAGCTATAGCAGAGCACAATCGCCGTTTTTTTGGCAGTGCAGAATGTGAAATGTTGGTGACGCTGATGATAATGATGAACAACGAAATCAGAGACCCGTGTTACCGCATGACCGGTGGTTTCCACGGCGATGAAAGTTATAAGTATTTCGTCCTGTACGACAAAACTATCGGCTGGACAGTGAGCGTGGAGTGATTGCCCTTGTTCCCAAGCTCCGGCTTGGGAACACCACTATCGGTGAGGCTCCGGCTTCAGGGAGAGTCAGGCGACATGGTTTAAAATTAGTTAAAACGGACAAAGTCGGAGCTTTGTAACCAGCAGCGTTCCCAAGCTTGAGCTTGGGAACGAGAGAAAAAAACGCGGAATTTATGACGTTTCCAGTGGTTTCAGAGCCTGTTAAAAGTGAAAACTTCGGCGCGCCGAAGTTATTGACTTAACTACACGGATATATTCAACAAAATCGCAAAAAAATGAGCTAAAAAGGGCGTTTTTCAGCACGTTTTTACCTGGATGTGGCGTTGGCTGTCGAAGGGGAAGAACCGTTTCGGATCGATCCGCTACGATAGGAGGTCTTATATGGAAACGTTGCTTGATGTTACACAGGTGAAAGTGTTGTCTGATTATCGTCTTCATTTGGAGTTTGAAAATGGCGAACATCGAATCTTTGATATGGCGCCATATATGGACAAGCTGCCCTTTGTCCGGTTGAAGGGGACGTCGCTTTTCGCCTTGGCAAAGATTGATTACGGAACGGTGGTCTGGCCTGGAAACATCGATATCGCACCAGAAACACTTTATGATAAATCTGAACCGTATCATGGCTAAAGGGACCACCATTAACCCTGGGATGGTGAACATGCCTGGAGCTGAACCTTCAAATCCTTTACCGTTGACACTGGTCGCGGAAGGGTGTTATAGATATTGTTAATTTTAATGTTTTATGGGGGAATGTTTGAGGGAGCGGCAGGGTAGGAATTGATGGTATAAAAGAGCCGTCCTGGTCAGCATCTTGCTGTCGGCGGCTTTTTGTTTGCCGCTGGATATGTCAAGAACAGAGCGTTAATGGGCTTGGAAATTACAAATATGTCGATTTTTGTAGGGGCGTATGGCATACGCCCGTGTTTGAATTCAATGATAGCAAAGTTGTAGGTCGGCTTAGCAGCCTCATCGCGTAACCCGACAGCCTTTGACAAGTAAAAGAAGAGGACGACAAATAAAGCCTGTCATTCTGAGCGAAGCGAAGAATCTGCTTAGGCTATAACCAGATCTTTCGCTTTGCTCAGGATGACAGGCAGAACTAGAGAACTTGTTTTACAAAGATAACTTTAATGGCGAAGGATGCCTAATGCCTCAACTAACCGAACAAGACCGAACCGAACTTATCCGCCTCTTGCAAGCCGGCGAAGCTATACCGCCTCATTGGCGGGGAAAGCTGTTTCCCGGCGGGGCGCAGAGTGTAGAGATTGGGAAGGAGTACCGGCTGGAGTATGCCGGGAAGATGAAACGGGAGCAGGTGTTCGATTATACGGGATTCTTCGACCAGATTCGCGGCGGGAAGTATGTTGGACTCGACCCCGCTCCTCTGGAAACGGTGGCGGCTAGGTATCCGGTGCGGATTTCTCCACACTACCTCTCTCTTATTCAAGAGCCGGGCGATCCCATCTGGCAGCAGTGCGTACCCGACCCAAGGGAACTGGACGACGACCAACTCCCTGACCCCCTGGATGAGGAGCGGCTCTCCCCG